>NZ_JACCFM010000001.1:2400000-3110122 GCF_013410665.1 Leifsonia psychrotolerans
AGCCGAACGACTTGTAGACCTGCTCGGCAATGATGATGGGAGAGGTGGCCGCGGCATCCGCCGAAAGCACCAGACCTGTCTGAATCTGCGTCATAGTGACCCTCCCGAGCCCATCGTGGTGTCGACCGCTAGTTTGCGCTTCGCCTGGGCCGCCAGAAGCAGTGAGCGGCCCCAACTGGCCCGCGGCGACGGCGGCAAGTTGGCCGTGCCGAACTTCTTTTCGAGTTTGTTCTGAAAATAGGTTGCGACGGCGGTCATCACCATGTACCAAATACTCACCACGATCAGCAGTTCCATGATCTTGCTGTTCTGCTTGTAGATCTGGCTGGCATTGGTCATGAGGTCATTGCCGGCGACAACATAAACGAGCGATGTGGTCTTGAGCATGCTGATGAACTCGTTGCCGATCGGCGGCAGGATGATACGCCCGGCCTGCGGGAGCACCACGATGCGCATGCGTTGGGCCGGCGTCATCCCGATCGAGCTGGCGGCTTCGGATTGACCGATGTCGACTGCCTGGATGCCGGCGCGCACAGTTTCGGCTGCATAGGCACCAAGGTTCAAAGCCAAGCCGAGCATGGCCGCGTTGAATCCGGTCATCAGCACATTCATGTCCCACTGGTAGCCAATGGTGGTGAACGGGATGGCGATGGTGAGTGTGGGAAAGAGGAAGGCGAGGTTGAACCAGAAGATCAACTGAACCAAAACCGGCGTGCCGCGGAAGAACCAGATGTAAAGGTTACTGAGCATCTGGGCGAGCGGGTTGGACGACAGCTTCATGATCGCGAGGATCACGCCGATGCTGAGGCCGACGACGGTGGAGATAATCGAAAGTTCGAGCGTGACCAGCACACCCGCGAGAATCTTGGGAAAGACCAGGTAAGCCGCTACATCCGACCATGAGATGTGCGGGTTGGCGGCCAGGGCGAAGAGGAATCCGACCAGCGCCACGACGCAGAGGATGCCGACGATGATGCGGCCGGGATGCTTCAGCCTGACGGTGTTCGTCGGGTCAGGCTGCACCACCGTCGCCGCTCGGGTCATTGTTGCGTGTTCCAGCATGCGTGTTGCTCCCACTTGGGTTGTCGGGCACGGTCGGTTCTGGACCGACCGTGCCCTGTTTTAGAGCGCAGAAGGGGGCGGTTATTTGCCCTGGTTGACCGTGGCCTCGGTGACAGCCATGCCGCTGAGGTCCCATGCAGCCAGGATCTTGTCGTAGTCACCGTCGGCGATGAGCTGGTTCACCGTGTCCTGGATGAGCGTGATGAGCTCGGTGTTCTTCGGGTCGACGGCGATGCCGAAGAGGGAGTTGCCGGGGATTTCGATGGCTTCAATCGCGCCGCCGGCCTCCTTGGCACGGAAGACTCCGACCGGGTAGTCGTTCATGCCGGCCTGCGCGCGACCGCTCTGCAGCTGCAGCAGCGCCTCGGGATCGTTGGCGAATCCGAGAATCTCAATGGGAGCCTGGCCCGCAGCGACGCAGTCTTCGCTGAAGGTGGTGGTGAGCTGCATATAGTAGCCGTTGTCGAGCACGGCCATGGTGTGACCGCAGAGGTCGGTCGGCGCCGTGATCCCCTCAGGGTTGCCCTTAGCCACGATGATTGCTCCCGAGGACCGGGCGTAGTCGACGAAGGATGCCTTCTCACGGCGCACCTCGGTGTCATTGAAACCCGAGGCGAGAACGTCGAAACGGCCAGAGGCGACGCCGGGCATCATCGAGTTCACATCGGAGTTGATGATCTCAACCTTGACGCCCCACGAGTCGGCGATGGCACGCACGAGTGACATGTCGACGCCGACCATGGTTTTACCATCGGTGTCGAACATCTCCATGGGCGGGTAGCCATCGGCCGTGGCGACCTTGAGGCCGTTGGTCTTGATGTTTGCCGGAACGCGGGCGGCGAAGTCGGCGTTCTGGGTGATGCCCTTCAACACCGATCCGGCCAAGTCACCCGACGGGATCGTGTTTTTGACGGCGGCGGCCGGGGCGCCGGCGTCGGCCGCGCCCGCAAGCGATTGGCCGCCGCATCCGGTGAGCAGCAGTGAACCGAGTGCGACGACCGCGAGGGCCGTGAGGCGGAATGGAGCGTTCTTCATGGTTAATCTCCTTTGATTGAACGTGACGAGCGGACACTTCGTGTGGTGCGGATACGAAATATTGCGATACTGCGGAGGTAAAGTTTTTGGGGGGCTACCGTGCCCAACGCACGATTCCGCCGACGACGGTCAACGCAATCGTGGTATCGAGCAGCGCCGTGTCGTCGACGCTGAATGGGTCGCGGTCCAGCACGGCGAAGTCGGCCAGGAAGCCAGGAGCCAGGCGGCCTTTGATGCGGCTCTCGGCCGAGGCGACGGCCGGCCCGCTCGTGTAGGCGGCGAAGGCTTCGGCCCGACTCGCTCGCTGCTCGGGTTGCCAGCCACCCGTCGGGTAGCCCCCGGGGCGTTGGCGGGTTACGGCCGCGAAGATTCCGGTGAACGGGTTCGTGCTCTCGACTGGCGCATCCGAGCTGAAGGCGAGTGTGCCGCCGGCGTCGAGGATGCTGCGCCAGGCGTAGGAGCCCAGGTCGCGTCCCCACAGAATCTGGTCGACCATGTCGATGTCGGAGGTGCACGATGCGGGCTGCATGCAAGCGACGACGGGTAGAGCGCCGAGACGAGCGACATCCGATGGCGCGATGTGCTGCACATGTTCGATCCGGTTCGGCAGAATGCTGCGCGAGGCTCCTGGGCCGCTGACGCGCTCGAGGGCGGAGAGCGCATTGCTCACGGCGCCGTCGCCAATGGCGTGCACGGCCGCAGCCAGCCCGGCGGCGTTGCACCGTTCGACCAGGCTGTCGAGCAGTTCGGGCGGGGTCACCGCGATGCCCGTGTTGTCGGGTTGCGCCGGGTAGGCCTCGTGGAGCAGACAGGTGTGCGACGAGAGCGACCCGTCGCCGAAGATCTTGACCGCGCCATAGCGCAGCATGCTGTCGCCGTCCCCCGACCTGATGCCCGCATCCAGCAGGGCGTCGAGTTCGGCCACCGGCATGAGCTTCTGCACGCGCAGCGGGAGGCGACCGGCGGTGTGCAGCGTGCGAAACGCGCGGTGCGCATCCGTGCCGTCGATGTCATGAATGGTGGTGATGCCGTGCGCGAGCAGGCCCTGCAGGGTGTGCTCGATGGTGGCGTCGAGGTCGGTGCTGGTGAGTGGGGCGAAGAAGCGTTCGGCGGCGAACGCCGCGGCCTCGCCGAGGATGCCGGTCGGTTCACCGTCCGCGTCTCGTACGATGCTGCCGCCGACGGGGTCGGGGGTGTCGCGGGTGATGCCCATGCGGGACAGCGCTGCCGAGTTGACCCAGTAGGTGTGCAGATCACCGTGGTGCAGGGCCACCGGGATGCCGCCGGTGACGGTGTCGAGCTGCCAGCGCGTCGGGACTTCGGTGTCTGCCCAGACCCGGTTGTTCCAGCGACCGCCGAACACCCAATCGCCAGCAGAGTCGTTCAGCGCCGAGCTCGACGGCGTGTTCCGCCGTGCGATGTGCTCCGTGACAAGAGCCAGCGCCTGCTCGAGCGATATCGCACTCGAGAGGTTGAGTTCGGTGGACTGCAGGGCGAGTTGGGCGGTGTGCAGATGACTGTCAGCGAAGCCGGGCACCACGTGGGCGCCGCCCAGATCGATGGTCTCGTGCCGTCCTCCGGTCAGATCCCGGCACTCCGCGCTTGACCCCATGAAGGCGATAGATTCACCCGAAACGACCAGCGAGGTCGGACCGTGCGGAGCGCTCGCTCCCGCAACCAGCGTGTGGAATACGCCGTTCTCGAAGACGGTGAAACCCATAGTCGACTCGCAATGCCTCGGGAGGATTCAGCGACGCAGGGCGGCGGATGAATCTGATTTCGGTTCAAGCAACAAAGCTGTGGGGAACGTTGTCAGAAGTCGATTGTGTCGATCCATCATTCAATCGCTCCATCGTCATATTGAATATTGCATACAGTACATTCGATATGGCAATTCTCCAAATCTTCTGGGCACGGGTGCGGTTATGGGCTGCTCGGACTCGGCCCCGATCGCAGACCGACCAGCACATCCGTTGATCGACACCACCCCGCTGGTCGGGCACCACCCCGCTGGTTGACACCACCCCGCTAATCGACACAACCCCGCTGATCGAGCCTGTCGAGATCCCGCCACCACGACCCGAGCACGCAAAACCAGGGTCTCGACACGCTCGACCAACGGGAGCGAGACCGACCCCGCCGACCTGAACTCGAGCAACACCCCGCCGATCGACACCACCCCGCCGATCGAGCCTGTCGAGATCCCGCCACCACGACCCGAGCACGCAAAACCAGGGTCACGACACGCTCGACCGACGGGAGGGAGACCGACCCCGCCGACCTGAACTCGAGCAACACACCGCTGATCGACACCACCCCGCCGATCGAGCCTGTCGAGATCCCGCCACCACGACCCGAGCACGCAAAACCAGGGTCTCGACACGCTCGACCGACGGGAGGGAGAGAGCCGCCGCACGCAAAACCAGGGTCTCGACACGCTCGACCAACGGAAGGGAGAGAGCCGCCGCACGCGGTGACAGGGTCTCGACAGGCTCGACCGACGGGAGGGAGAGAGAGCCGCCGCACGCGCTGACAGGGTCACGACAGGCTCGACCGGCGCGAGGGGTCGAGCGACGAGCTGGGTTGACCAGCGGGCGAGGGGGGACCTACGGGACGGAGGCCACCCCCAAATCAGGGCTGGTCGCGATTACCGTACCGCGTGCTCGAGGCGGAAGATCCGACCGGAGCGCAATCGTGCAGCATCTTCGGGAACCCAGGTTTCAGCGGAGGCAACAAAGAGGTCCCGGCCTGACTCACCGCCGACTGCGACGGCATAGGGTGCGGGTACCGCGACACGCTCCACGATCTGGCCCGCAAGATTCACCCTGAGCACCTCGTCACTGAATGGTGATGCCACCCAAATATCGTTGTTGCGATCAATCGCGATGCCGTCCGGCCACTCGCCGTCGAAAACACAGAGCTCGCGTCGCTCGCCCAGCGACCCATCCTCGGCGACCGCGAACGCGGTCAATCTTCCCGGTTCGCTCCGGGTCTCGGCCACGATAAGTGTCCGTTCATCCGACGTAAACGCCATGCCGTTGGGGAACCACAGATTATCCGCGACAGGGGTCACGACTCCGTCGGTGCTGACGAGCGCGAGCGTTGCCGGCGCGAGGGCCTCCCCCGGTAAAGCGCCACTCCCGTAGTTGCCCACATATGCTCGCCCACGCGAGTCAGTGATCATGTCATTGAGATGCCAGGATGCAACGGCCGAGAGATCAGCGTGGAGCACAGGAGCACTGCCCGGCTTGGTGAGATCGATTCGATAGATCGCGCGATCGTGCTGCGAGGCGACCAACAGGGTGTCATCATTCAGAAAGCCCAAACCCGACGGCTTCTCGGGAATGTGCGCGAGCACCTCCAGCCGACCGCCCTGCCATCTCAAGACCTGATGGGAGTGCACGTCCGAAAAGTACAGTGCCCCCGCACGCCAACGGATGCCTTCGGGAAAAGCGAGACCCTCGATGATTGCTTCCACGTCAGTTCCTTTGTTCGTCCTGGTGACTGGTCAGCGGGATCCAACGGTGAAGAGTTCCTTCACCTTCCCCTTTGCGATCTTGCCGCCGGGTGCCAGCGGCAGATCGTCGACGACGAGCATGCGCTCGGGAAGCAGCGACTTCGAGCAGCCCACGCTGACCAAGTATTCAACGAGTTGCTCAAGCGCCAGAGGAGAGTCAGCGGCCAGTTTGACAGCGACGCCGATTCGCTCGCCGAACAGCTCGTCGGGCACCGGTACTGCGGCGGCCATGATGATTTCCGGATGGCCCTCCACGGCCTCTTCGACTTCCACCGCAGAGATGTTCTTGCCGCCCCGAATGATGAGGTCGCTCGTGCGACCCACAATCTTGTAGTAACCGTCGGCATCAACCGTGACGATATCGGGCATCAGCAGCTGCCCGTTTTTGAAGAGTTCCGCGTTTGCGGCGTCGTCGTTGAAATACCCGTAGGTCGTCGACGGACCGGTGACGGCGGGCTGACCGGGTCCTCCGGTCTCGGTCACGTCGTTCCCAGCCGAATCGAGCAGCCGAATCGTCGCGCCGGGCGATACTCTGCCCGCCGTGCGCAGTCTCTGCTCGGCAGTATCACGCAGGGTGGTGTTCGTCACAGCGCCCCCCTCATTCGAGCCGTAGAACTGTAGGACCCGCGCATCGACACGCTCTTCAAACTCGCGTGCCCGCTCGTACGGCACAGCCTCTCCACCGGTGTACATGACACGGAGCGACTGCACGTCGGCCGTCGCGAGTTCCGGCGCGTCGAGCATCATCTTGAACTGAGTGCTCACGCAGGCCAGCACCGTGACCCGCTCATCCTCGATGAAATCGATCATGCGCTGCACGCTGAATGATTCCATCAAGACAACCGGAACGCCGAGCATCGCCGGAGCGTAGTGCGCGGTCCACAGACCGAATCCAAAGGGTCCGGGAACGGCGCCGAGGATCACGTCACGGTCGGTGAATTCGCCGTCTTCGATGGCGATCTGAGTGAAATTGATCCAGCGGTTGGCCGTCTGTGTGACCAGCTTGGGGCGCCCCGTGGTTCCCGACGTTGAGTTCAACATCGAAACCTCGTCGGGTGAAAATGCCCGCGCCGCAAGCACCTCGGCCGGGGCAGGTTCGATAGTGACCTCGCTGAACTCGCCGTGCTGCCACTGCACAACGCGCACCTCGCCGCCGGCACCGCAGAGGATCAAGGTCTCGAGGGCGTGACCACCGTCACTGAGCGACTGTGCGATCGATTGAGCTGACTCGCCGCGGTGCTCCGCGCGCATCACGAGCACCCGGGCGTCAGACTTCGTCAGCAGGTACAGCAGCTCCGCCTTATCGGAGCGCGCACCGGCGCCGACCGCAATCGTTCCGCTGCGCTCGGCCGCACACAGTGCGTAGTGAAACTCAGGGCAGTCGGGCAGGTACACCCCGAACCGCTCGTTGCGGTCGAGGATGGTTCCCAGAATTCCGGCGATCCGATCAACTTCGCGGTCGTAGTCGGCCCAGCTCACCCGTGCGTGCTCTGTGATGATCGCATCACACTCCGGAAAGTTCTCTGCGTTGCGTCGGACGTAGTCGGCGACGCCGAGCGTGCCCCACAAGCCGAGCGCGTGATAGCGCGCCGCGGTCTCTGGTTCTGCCTGCAAGATCGTGTTCATTCGGCTACAACTTCCTCGTGGATAACACCCATTGCCTGCTGATAGGCCGCGTCGAGCGCGACCGGGCCCTGATGCACTGCACCCAGTTGCGCACGCAAGAGCACATAGCCCCGATCTACTCCGCGCTTGAGCGGTCCGAGCGCGGGATCGAGAATGAGCACGGCAGCGCCATCACGGGCACATTGGATGATCGTGTCGAGTAGTTCCGCCACGATCTTGGGGGCGAGGCCCGTCATCATTTCGTCGAGAATGAGTACTTTCGGCTTGCCCATGAGTGCCCGACTCACGACGAGCATCTGCTGCTCCCCACCGGAGAGCACCCCGGCGAGCCGTGATTCCCGCTCACGCAGGATCGGAAACCGGTCAAGCGCCAGATCAACGTCTGCCGACGAGAGCTTCAAGATTTCAGCGAGCACCTGCAAGTTCTCTCGTACGGTCAGACGAGGAAACAGCTGCCTGCCCTGCGGGACAAGCGCCATTCCCGCGCGTGCACGAGAAATCGGCGCCATCTGGCTGAGATCGGTCTCACCGAGCTTGATCGTGCCTTGCGCGTCCGTCGACCCGTAGATCCCGAGGGCCATGCTTGACTTCCCGGCTCCGTTTGGCCCCACGACCGCCGTCACCGATCCGGCTGGAACCGTCAGAGAGACCTTCTCAACCGCTGTTGCCTTTCCGTAGCGCACCGAGAGGTTTTCAATTCTTAGATCGCTCATGCTTCGCCTCCCACGCCGAAATACACCTGTTGCATCTCTTCGCTCGCAAGACACTGCGCCGGAGTGCCTTCGAACACCACCTTGCCCTGGGCGAGAAGAACCACCCGATCGGCCAACGACGTCAAGAGGTCGACGTTGTGGTCAACCAACACGACTCCGTGTCCGCGCGCCCGCACCTTCTGAATGGCCTCGACGATGCCCTCGATCGAGTGCGCGTCAGCGCCGGCAAACGGTTCATCGAGAAGCATGACCGTGGGGTTCTGCACGAGTGCACGGGCAACTTCGGTCAGACGCTGCTCCCCCAGGGAAAGATTCGCAGTGAGTTCGTTCAGGTCGGGCACGCCCAGCTCTCGGGCGACCTCTCGAACCGCGTCGAGTTCCTGCTTGCGATGCATGATCCCATCGGTGATCACACCGAGGGCCATCCGCCAGGCGCTCTTGAACCGATAGGCCGCTGCTCCGACGAGAAGGTTTTCCTCGACGGTGAGCTCCAGCGCCAGCTGCGGATGCTGGAACGTACGCCCCAGCCCGCGTCGCGCTCGAACCGCGGGGAGTCCGCTGAGCGGCTCGCCGCGAAGCTTCAAGGTGCCGCGATCCATGATCTGATGCCCCGTGATCATGTCGACCAGGGTGGTCTTGCCGGCGCCATTTGGCCCCACAAGGCCCAGGATTTCGCCCGCTCCGACGCGAATACTCACGTCTTGCAGGGCTTGGATTCCGCCGTACGACTTGGAGATTCCGGTGGCTTCAAGCAATGCGTCATTCTGCATGGTGCTGAACCGCCTTCCGTTTGTTCCCCACGAATTGAACGAGTTTCTGCACGTATCCGATGACGCCACCCGGGGCGATCAGCAGGATGAGCAGCACGGCGATGGCGAGGATCAGCTGACCGGATGCACCAAAGCCGGGCATGTTGAGAGTCAACTGCACGACGATCATCGCGCCAATTGCAGCCCCCCAGGCACTGACCTGTCCGCCGATGATCGGCATGAAGAGCGCAAGGAAGACAATGTGGAGAGTGAATGTTTCGGGAGTGATGCTCATCATGAAGGTGACGAAGACTGCTCCGCCGAGCGCGGCAACGAGGGCACCCACGGCCTGGGCAACGGTGGTCAGCGTCGCGGTGCGAACACCCATGGCCTCCACAGCCGCGGGAACGTCGCGCATTGCGCGAGCCGTCACACCCCAGCTTCCCTTGCGGATGCGTTCGACCAGCAGCGTTGCGACGATCAAGAGCAGCAGCGCTCCGGCAACCTGCATCAGTCGCGGGGGCGACCAGCCGAAAATGTTGATCAGTGGGATTCCGCCGATGCCGACCGATCCACCAGTCAGATCCCGTGCCTCAATCAGCCACGGCTCGAACGCCATGCTGAACAGCAAGGTGGCGGCGGCTAAGAAGAAGCCGCTGAGCCTGCGGGTGAGCAAGCCGAGAACAACGGCGATGATCGCCGCAATGATCGGTCCCACGATCCAGCCCACAATCGCGGGAAGATCTGTTTTCGTGAGGATGATGGCGAGCGAGTATCCGCCGACCGCCGCGTACGCCCCATATGCCATTGACATTGATCCGGCGAGGACGAACGGCACGTACATGCCGAGCGCGATGAGTGCGTAGACAGCCACCATGACGATGAGATCCTGGCGGTAGCCGCTGCCGCTTGCCCAGGTGAGCAGCAACCCGGCTACGAGCACCGCACCCGCGGGAACCAAAAACCTCTTGAACTGACCGGCCGCGGGTCGCGCCGTGTAGTCGATACGTGTCGGGCTCATGTGCGTACCTTTGCAACAAAAATGCCCTGCGGGCGGAAGGCGAAGAAGACGAGGGTAATGAGCAACACCATGGTTGTCGGGCCCAGGTTTCCGAAGTAGTAGGGCGCAAACACCTGAATAATGCCCAAGACCAGGCCGCCGACGAGCGGAGCCCAGGTGCGCCCCGTGCCACCGATCACCAGCGCGATGAAGCCGACGAGGCTCCAGCCGAGGCCCGAGGTGAACACGATGCCGCTCTTGGGTGCGTAAAGGATGCCAGCGATGCCGGCGATCGCTCCGGCAAGCAGGAAGGCGATGAGCCGAATTCTGCGCACGGGCAATCCGAGCAATGTCGCGGCATCGCGGTTGTCTCCCACTGCTCTCAGAAGCCGGCCTGTGCTGGTCAGCTGCATCCAGAGCGAAACGGCGATGAAAATGAGTGCGGTGGCAGAGATGAGCATGACCGAGGTGCCGGTAACGTGCACCTCACCGAATTGCCAAGGCCCCATCGCGACGAGTTGCTGGCCCGGCAGGGCGCGGCGGTCGAAGACCGTTCCCGCGCCCTGCTGAACGATGAAGAGCACAGCTGTGACTGCCACGAGAGCGGGGAGCTCCCCCTTGCCGGAACGCTTCTGAACCGGTCGCACCACGAGCAGCTCAGTGAGCCCACTCAACAGCATTGCGATGACCAGTCCAACGATCGCCGCAAGCCAGATTGGCCAATCGAATTCGATCACAAACCAGGTAGTGGAAAGCGCCGCAGTCATCGCGTAGGGGCCAATTGCAAAGTTGAAGAACCCCGCACCGATGAGGGCTAGCTGATACCCCAGTGCGATCAGGCCGAAGAATGCGCCGATCTCAAGGGCTGACAGCCACAGCTGTACGTCTCCCATGTTCTATTCCGCGCAGCTAACCTGGAAGTTCGGCCATGCGCCGATGGGCTCATTCTTCTCGTCAAAGGTTGAGAGAACGAGTCCGCACAGTGCGTCAGCACCGATGTGCTTATCGGCCGAGTAGGAAACGGTCAGACCGTCCTGACCGAATGTGGTCTCATAACCGCTGAGGTTCTCATAGGCCTTCTTGATCGCCGCAGAGTCCGTTGCGCCTCCGGCCGCCTCAATCGCAGCCTTCAGCAGGTGCACGGCGTCGTAAGCCTGGGCGTCATACGCCGTCAGACGGTAGCTATCGCCGTGTGCCTTCTTCAGCTTTGCATCGAGCGCAGCCGTACGGGGGTTCGCGGGGTCGATTGAGCCCATGTAGACGACATCGGCGAGAACGCCCGGCTGGGCGAGCTTCCAGGTGTCAGGCTGGTTGCCGATTGAGGCCAGCGAGAAACGCTTCACACCCGGCAGCTGAGGAGCGAGGGTGTTGTGAGCGAGTACCTCGAAGTTGCCACCGACGCTCATGACCAGGACGACATCCGGGTCAGCCTTCTTGATTCGCGCAACCTGAGCGCTCAAGTCTGCGGCATCCAAAGGAGCCTTTTCGTCGGCAACGACGTCGATGCACTTCTCGAGTCCCGGTACCAGCCCGGATGAGATTGCGTCGACAGCCGGCGTGGTGTCGGAGATCATTCCGAGGGTCTTGTAGCCCTCGGCCTTGAACGCGCCACAGTAGACCGCGGCGAAGTCGTCGAGGCTGTTCGCCAGGGTGTACATGAACTCGTTGTCCGGCGGCAGGCCCACCGACGAGGTGATCGTGATGGGCGCGATTGCCAAAACGCCGGCCTGCTTCATGACCGATTTTGCCTGCAGCGCAGAGCCACCACCGGTCGCAATGAAGACTGCCTTTGCACCGTCATCGACGAGCTTGCGCAGAACAGTCGGCGTCTTGGTCGGGTCAGACTCGTCGTTTCCGACAACAAGCTTGAGTTCCTGGCCGAGCACGCCGCCGTCGGCGTTGATTTCATCAACGGCCATCCGGATGGTTGCACCCGTGATGGTCATGTATGCGGCACCCGGGCCGGTGCTGTCCTCATCCAGGCCGATGATGATCGGCTCTGATTTTTCGAAGACCTGGGTCTTTGACCCATCACCTGCCGCCGGATTTGAGCTGCATCCGGCGACGCCGGCGAGTAACGATGCACAAGTTACGAGAGTCAGGATCTGTGTCCAAGACTTCATGTGACAAACCTCCATTGGTTTTTTTTCCACAAGACCAACCAAATCTTTGCTTGGTAGTTACACCATAGGGTGTATTTCGGAACTCAGTCAAGCGCCGCGGCCACGGCACGCTGAATGCTCGGCACGAAGCTCGGGCGCTCCGTCGCCGCCCCCGGTCAGGACCGCGGTGAGGCGGCAAGCGCCTCGGCAAATGATTCACCCTCGAACTGCAGCAGGCACAGTCGAATCCCGTTGAGACTGCTCGCGTCGAACACGACCTCCCGGGCGGTACCCGCCCAGATTTCCTGCGCGAGCACGAGGCCCAACTGGCGGAAGTGTGCGGTTGCGGCGTCGATGTCATCGACCCGGAAATGCACATTGCGGAATCCTTCGGGGGCGCCGGGCAGCTCAACAAGTTCGAAGCGGTCCGAGGTGTCCACCGCGATACGGAGGCCGTCCGAAAGCGGGGGCGACGTGTCCGTCCCCGGGTCGGCGGCGTAACGCAGCTCGTAGTCGATCCCCGCGCGGAACACGTGGAACGTCACCCCGAAGAGGGCGGTGTAGCGTTCCACCTCGGCGTCAAAGTTGTGGACGGTGATTCCGAGCAGAGGCATGGAGTCAAGTCGCACGGGCACCCCCCAGGAACGCGGCAATCCGTTCGGCCGCCTCAGGCCCCTCGAAAGCGGCACCGATTGTGCGTGCCTCCTCTGCAAGTTGCTCGGCCAGCGAGCGCTCGGGTCGCGAGCGGATCAGCCGCTTCGCCTGCCCGTAGGCGCCGGCTGCACCGTCGATCCACGACCGCGCGATCGCCTCTGCGCGCTCTGCCACACTCTCGTCGGGCACCACTTCGGCGGCGAGCCCCCATTCCTGTGCCTCCTGCGCGGAGAGGAGACGGTCCTGGAGCACGAGTTGCAACGCACGGCGCTCGCCCACCGCTGCGGCCAGCAGCGCTGTGACCGCGAGGTCAGGTGTGAGGCCGATGTTCGCGTAGCGACTGCCGACCCGAGATCGCTCACCGAGGACCACGTAGTCACTGCTCAGCAGGATCCCGAGGCCGCCACCGGCCGTGGCCCCCTGGGCCGCAAGCACAACAGGGATCGCGGATTCGAGGAGCGCCCGGGCTCCCACATTGATGCGCTCGGCGAGAAAGGTGACCCCGGCCCCGCCATCAGGCATACTCGCAATCGATTGCACGTCACCCCCGGCGCAAAAAGCGCGGCCGTTGCCCGCAATGAGGATCGCCCGCACGTCGGGATGCCGAACGGCCTCCGTGACGACGTCGGCCCACGCGTTGGCCATAGGCACGTCGAAGGCGTTCAATTTTGCCGGCCGGTTCAGCGTGATTCGGGCGAGGCCGTCGCTGATCTCAAGCAGGATGGGTTCGTCGGCCGCACCCGGCAGGCCGTGCTCATTTTCCTTCGTCGCCATGATTGCTCCTTTGCGCCCGGCAGATGAGGGACCCGGCCAAACGGCTGGGTCCCGACGTATCCAGGTCTAGCCCACTAGCGTGCATAACCACTTTCACACAGAAGTTGCGTCGTCTTCGTCATCGAGGGGTTCAGAGGTCGCAGTGCGGCTCGAGTTCGGAGCCGGTGACTGCAACCTCAAATCACTTCGACGCGAGCATGACGAGCTCTTCAATCGCCCGCTGCACGTCGCCGCGCTGGTAGCCGAGCAGCGCGGTTTCGGCGGCGTCAGGCTCGTAGGCGATCGCGTTCCCGCGCCCCTGCACGATGAACCGATCGGGCTGGAAGGGATGCGGTTCGTCGCGCTCGTCAATCACCCGATTACTTCCCGCCGCATCCGCGACCAGCTGGAAGTACTCGTGGTAGCGCAGGTTTGCGTCACCGACAAGGTAGGCGCGGCCCGCCTCACCGCGTGCGAGCGCGCCCTCCACAGCCTCGGCGAGCGAGCGAACCGACATGTAGTTCGTTCCGCCTTTCGGCCCGAACAGCTCGGGAGCTTCCAGTTCACCACGCACCCAAGCCAGCATCTTGCGCAAGTGTCGAGGCGCCCGTTCCGGGATGACCCCGACGATCGACGGCGGGTTAATCGTGATCGGAACGAATCCGTCGCCGGCAAGTTCCCGAGCCCCGTCATCGCCCCCCTTGCGCGCGGCGACATACGGATTCGTCGCCGCCCACTCGGGGTGCAGCTGATGGTAGTAGCTGCCGATCTGCACGAAACGGCCGACGCCGGCTTGCTTGACCCGGGCGGCGAAGGCCGGCACCCCCTCGGTCTGTACAGTCCGCCAGAATTCGGCGTCGTCGTCGCCCTCGGCCACGTGGCGAATATCGTTGCCCGCCGAGAAGACGACAGAGTCAAAGCCGTCGAGCTGCGCGGTGGGGAACTCGGCCGAGGTGTAGTCGCCGGAAATCCGCGGTAGTCCCGCGATCATCGCCGGATCCCGATCGGATGCAGACCCCCGACTCATGACCGTCACCTGGTCACCACGGGCGGCGAGCCGCTCGGCAATGTGGCTGCCGATCATCCCTGTGCCGCCGACGACCAAAATCTTTTCACTCATTCGAATACCACCTCTCCTGCAGAAATCACAATGTCGTCCCCGTGCTTCGCCTCGAACGCGCCGCCCTCCCAGAGATCGACGTCAAGCGTGTCGCCGGGAACGACTGGTCCGGCAAAACGGCCGGCAAGGTGTGTCAGATCCGCCGGGTGCGCCCCGAGCGCTGCGGCGATCGGTAGCGTGGTCGCCGAGATCGTGCAGAGTCCCTGAAGAATGGGGATGGGCTGGCCGATGAGCGCCGAAGCTTCGGGGTCAATGTGAATGTGGTGGCGGTCACCCGTCAGCCGGTACAGCGCGGCCTGAGTCGGCACGGTCTGCAGCGAGAGTCGCCGCGGTTCACCGGCCCGTTCGGCGGATGCGGCCCGCGGCCCGCGCTCCCCGCCGTAGCCGCCGGCGCCGGGGGCGAAGATCGCCCAGGTCGCAGTGAAGTAGTCGCTCTCGACGACCACTTCGAACACGGCAGCGGTGCCCTTGTCCCAGACATTCCCGACCCGAGCCGCGAGCAGGATCTCGCCCTCGCGCGGCATCGGCGCCTGCACATCGAGCACCTGTGAGCCGTGCACCGAGCGATGGTCGAACGCTCCCGCGTCGGAGAGCACGTCGGGCGCCCACTGGGCGAGCGTCAGCCCGAAGGTCGGCAGCACGCGCAGCCGATCCTCGAAGACGAGATCGAGGTCGTCGCGTGTCGCACCGACCGCGAGCGCATACAGGATCACGTCGCGATTGTCGTATGCGACGCTGCGTTCACCGAGACTGCGCCCGGCCCACTCCCCTGCGATCATGCGCCGTACACCGCTTCGGGAACGGCTGCTTCTGCGAGCAACTCGCGCACGTGGCCGCCCACCTCTGCCACGTCCCAGCGTCGACCGAGGTCGCGCGAGGGCCCATGCCGCCACCCCTCCTCGACGCAGACGCGGCCCCCCTCGATCTCGATCACGCGCCCGGTCACGTCGCTCGCCTCCGGGCTCGCCAGCCAGGCCACGATCGGCGAGACATTGGCCGGGTTCATGCGGTCGAAGCCCTCTTCGGGGGCGGCCATCGCAGTCGAGAAGGGGCCCTCGGTCATGCGGGTGCGTGCCGAGGGCGCGATCGCGTTCACGGTCACGCCGTAGCGCCCGAGCTCCTGTGCCGCGACCAGCGTGAGCGAGGCGATGCCGCCCTTTGCCGCGGAGTACGCGGCCTGGCCGACGCTGCCCTGCAGCCCGGCACCGGAGGAGGTGTTGATGACGCGGGCATCGGGCTGGCGGCCCTCCTTCGCCTCAGCGCGCCAGTACGCTGCGGCGTGCCGCAGGGTCGCAAAGTGGCCACCCAGATGCACACGCAGCACCGCGTTCCATTCGTCCTCTTCCGCATTCACGAGCATGCGGTCACGCACAAAGCCCGCGTTATTCACCAGGATGTCGAGTCGGCCAAACTCGGCGATCGCCTGATCGATGAGACCCCGTGCTTGAGCGAAATTGGCAATGTCGGCGCCGTTTGCGACGGCCTCGCCACCCGCGGCCCGAATGATCTCGACAACCTCGGCCGCCGGCCCGTGCGAAACGCCGTCTCCGTCGAGCGAGGTGCCGAGGTCATTCACGACGACCTTCGCGCCGTGTCGCGCCAGCTCGAGCGCGTGTTCGCGGCCCAGGCCTCGCCCGGCCCCGG
Organism: Leifsonia psychrotolerans; assembly: GCF_013410665.1. NCBI lineage: Bacteria > Bacillati > Actinomycetota > Actinomycetes > Micrococcales > Microbacteriaceae > Glaciibacter > Glaciibacter psychrotolerans. The sequence continues at coordinate 2,415,976 of NZ_JACCFM010000001.1, forward strand.
TCACAATAGCGACCCGTCCTTCAAGAATTCCAGCCATGCTCGTGTCCTCTTCCTCGAGTACGTGGGCGGGAGCTCCGCCAACCTCGCTGCGGGCGGGTCATCACTGACAGTGTCGCAGCACTTCCCAGATTACCAAGCAACTGCTAGTTTGGCTACACGACTGCAGCGCTGGTGCTGCAGACTGAAAGCAGGTCACCGTGAGCATCACCTCCACCGTCCACGGCCAGGGCATTCGCATCGTCACGATGAACTACCCTCCGGTCAATGCGCTGCCCACCGCAGCCTGGTTCGCCATCGCCGACGCGATGAACGAAGCAAGCGCTGACCCCGAGACCCGCGTGGTGATCCTGCGCGCCGAGGGTCGCGGATTCAATGCGGGCGTCGATATCAAGGAAATGCAGAAGACGAACGGCCACACCGCTCTCATCGCAGCGAACCGCGGCTGCTACGAGGCCTTCAAGGCCATCTACGAGTGCAAGGTCCCCGTCATCTCCGCCGTCAACGGCTTCTGTGTCGGTGGCGGCGTCGGACTGGTCGGCAACAGTGACGTCATCATTGCGTCTGACGATGCCTACTTCGGTGTGCCCGAAGTCGACCGTGGGGCGCTCGGCGCCGCCACCCACCTCTCCCGTCTCGTTCCCGCACACCAACTCCGGGCGATGTACTACACGAGCCGCACGATCACCGCAACGAGGCTGGAATCCTTCGGCTCAGTGCAGGCCGTGGTGCCGCGTGACCAACTCGACGAGACCGCACTCGCGTTCGCCGCCGAGATCGCGGCGAAGGATCCGCGCGTCATCCGTGCCGCCAAGGAAGCACTCAACGGCATCGATCCGATCGACGTGAACCGCAGCTACCGCTTCGAGCAGGGCTTCACCTTCGAGCTCAATCTCGCGGGCGTCGCCGACGAACACCGCGATGCATTCGTGACGACCGGCGAGAAACTGACAACGTGACCGGCAAGCTTCGGGAGCTCGCCGACGTCGCCGGCCTGATCACCGACGGAATGACGATCGGGATCGGTGGCTGGGGTTCGCGCCGCAAACCCCTTGCTCTCCTCGGCGAAGTCGTGCGTTCCGGGGCGAAGAACCTCACGATCGTGAGCTTCGGCGGCCCCGATGTCGGAGTGCTGTGTCGCACCGGTCAGGCACGCACGATCGTGCACGCCTTCGTCTCGCTCGACTCCATCGCCGTCGATCCGCATTTCGCTGCGGCACGGCAGGCGGGGCGCATCGTGAACGACGAACTCGATGAGGCCATGTTGGTGTCGGGCCTGCGTGCCGCGGGCCACCGGCTGCCGTTCGAGGTGACGCGCGCGGGGCTCGGCTCGGATGCCGTCACAATGAACCCCCGGCTACGCACCATCACATCGCCGTACGCCGACGGCGAGGAATTGCTCGCGATGCCCGCGATCCCGCTCGATCTTGCGCTCGTGCACCTGAATCGGGCCGACGCGCGCGGAAACGCACAGTGCCTCGGACCCGATCCCTACTTCGATGACCTGTTCGCCCTCGCTGCACGCACCACAATCGTCAGCGCCGAGCAGATCATGCCGACCGCGGAACTCACCGAGCGTGAGTCCGTGCGCACCCTTCTGCTCAACCGCACCATGGTCGACCACGTCGTCCATGCCCCCGGTGGCGCCGGATTCACGAGTTGTCTTCCTGACTATGGTCGCGACGAGGGTGCGCAGCGAGAGTATGCCAACACCGCACACTCCGACGCGGCGTGGCAGGCTTTCGCCCGCGGGCTCGGCGCACGAGCGGATCTCGGCGCATGAGCGCCGCATCCCGCGCGGAAATCGCCGCAACCGCCTGTGGTGACCTGTTTTTCGGCAGCGGTGAGATCCTGGCGAGTCCGATCGGCATCATCCCCGGCATCGGCGCCCGCCTCGCCCGTCTCACGCATTCTCCCGAGCTTCTGCTCAGCGATGGCGAAGCCACGCTCTTCGCCGATACTCCCGCCATCGACGAGCCATTCCGGGAGCCCGAAGGCTACCTGCCCTACCGCGCGCTCTTCGACCTGATTGCGAGCGGTCGCCGCCACGTCATCATGGGCGCCGCTCAGATCGACCGGCACGGCAACCAGAATCTCTCGGCCATCGGCCCCCGCGAGCAGCCGACCCGTCAACTCCTCGGGGCGCGCGCCGCAGCGACGAACACCGTGAACCACCCGACGAGCTATTGGGTGGCCCGGCACGCACCCCGTGTCTTCGTCGAGCGCGTCGACGTCGTGACCGGTGTCGGCACCGACCGCGGCACCTTCCGGTTCCACCAGCTCGGCCGCATCATCACAAACCTCGGCGTGTTTGATCTGGGCGGGCCGGGCGGCACCATGCGCATCGTCAGTCTGCATCCGACGGTTACCCTGAGCGAGGTACAGACGGCCACCGGGTTTGCGCTGGCCATACCGAACGACATCCCCGAGACCCGCATCCCGAGCCTCGAAGAGCTCCGTTTGATCCGAGAGACTATTGATCCCCGCACCCTTCGCGAACGAGAGGTCCCCACGCCGTGAGCATTCCCCAAGTCATCCGCACCCGACTCACCGAACTCACCGGTGTGGATCACCCCATCGTGCAGACAGGAATGGGCTGGGTTTCCGGTGCCCGCCTCGTCTCGGCGACCGCGAACGCCGGCGGCCTCGGCTTCCTCGCCTCCGCCACCATGACGATCGAGGAGCTTGAGCGGTCGATCGAGGAGGTGCTCGAACGCACCGATCGTCCCTTCGGCGTGAATCTGCGTGCGGATGCGGGCGACGCGTCGGCGCGCGCCGAACTCCTCATTCGCAAGGGTGTCAAGGTGGCGTCATTCGCGCTGGCACCGAAGCGCGAACTGATTGAGAAGCTCAAGGAGCACGGCATTGTCGTGATTCCATCGATCGGGGCGGTGCGCCACGCCGAGAAAGTTGCGGCCTGGGGCGCCGACGCGGTGATGATTCAGGGGGGCGAGGGTGGCGGCCACACGGGTGCCATCCCCACCAGCATCCTCATCCCCTCGGTCGTTTCCGCCGTCGACATTCCTGTGATCGCGGCGGGTGGCTTCTACGACGGCCGCGGACTGGCCTCCGCGCTCGCCTCGGGTGCCGTCGGCATCGGCATGGGCACCCGCTTCCTCCTCACGAGCGACAGCGCCGTGCCCGACGAGATCAAGCGTCGCTACCTCGAGGCCGATCTTGCGGGCACCGTCGTCACGACGAAGGCGGACGGTATGCCCCACCGCCTGCTCCGCACCGAGTTCATCACCGAGCTTGAGCAGCAAAGCGGCGTCAAGCACCTCCTGTCGACCGCGCGCCGCTCGCTTGAGTTCAAGAAACTCTCGGGACTGTCGTGGCCCGAGTTCGTGCGTGACGGCGCAGCCATGAAGCAGGCCTCGGGGCGCAGTCTCGCGCAGATGGCGCTCGCTGCGAACACACCGATGCTACTCAAAGCCGGCCTCGTCGACGGTGACACCCAGGCGGGTATGCTCGCCGCCGGCCAGGTGGTCGGCTTGATCGATGATCTGCCGAGCTGCGACGAGCTGATCACCCGCACGGTGCGCGAGGCTGCGGGCTACCTCACGGCCGCAGCCGCACTGCTGGTGCATTAGGGCACAACGAAAGGCCCGGGCGATCGGCCCGGGCCATTTTACGTCGTGGACCTAACCGAGCCGCTCGATGATGGTGACGTTGGCGAGTCCCCCGCCCTCGCACATCGTCTGCAAGGCATAGCGGCCGCCGCGACGTTCCAGCTCGTTGAGCATGGTGGTCATGAGACGGGTGCCGGTGGCGCCGATCGGATGGCCGAGCGCGATGCCGCCACCGTTCACGTTCACGCGATCCCGCTCAACGCCCGTCTCCTGCATCCAGGCAAGCACGACGGCGGCGAACGCCTCGTTCACTTCAAACAGGTCGATGTCATCGATCGACAAACCCGAACGCTCGAGTGCATACGCCGTCGCCGGGATCGGTGCCGTGAGCATCCATACGGGATCCGCACCGCGCACCGAGAGGTGGTGAATTCGAGCGCGCGGGGTGAGCCCGTGTTCGGTGAGCGCGCGCTCGGAGGCGATGAGCACCGCGCTCGACGCGTCGCTGATCTGCGAGGCGACCGCGGCCGTGGTGCGGCCCCCCTCTGAGAGAGTCGGAAGCGCTGCCATGCGCTCGAGGCTGGTGCCGCGCCGCGGGCCCTCGTCGAAGGTCAGCCCGTTCAGCGGTGCGATCTCAGCGGCGAAATAGCCGGCGTCCGTGGCCGCAATTGCTCGCTGATGACTCTCGAGCGCGAATTGTTCCATGGCCTCGCGGCTGAGGCCCCACTTCTCGGCGATCATCTCGGCGGCGTGGAACTGCGAAACCTCCTGGTCGCCGAAGCGCTCCCGCCATCCCGGCGACTCGGCGAACGGCGTCGAGAAACCAAATTGCTGACCCAGGAGCATCGCCGAGGAGATCGGGATGGCCGACATATTCTGCACGCCTCCAGCGATGACGAGGTCATTCGTCCCCGACATCACGGCTTGCGCCGCAAAGTGCACAGCTTGCTGGCTCGAGCCGCACTGGCGGTCGATCGTGACGCCGGGCACGTGTTCGGGGAAGCCCGCCACGAGAAGAGCCGACCGGGCGATATTGCCCGATTGCGACCCGATGGTGTCGGTGCAGCCCAGAATCACATCGTCGATTGCGCCCGGGTCCACCCCGGTGCGCTCGACGAGTGCCGTGAGCGAGTGGGCTCCGAGGTCGGCCGAGTGGATGCCCGAAAGGCTGCCGCCCCGCTTTCCCACAGGGCTTCGAACAGCGTCAACGATGTATGCGGTCGTCATGGGGCCTCCATTGGCTTGGGTCAGACGGGTGGGGTTTAGGCGTGCTGGCTACTCACCGAGACGACTTCTCCGGTCATGTATGAGGAGTAGTCGCTGGCGAGGAAAACCATGACATTGGCGATTTCCCACGGCTCTGCCGCGCGCCCGAAGGCCTCGCGCGACTTCAGCTCCTGGAGCAGCTCGGGGGTGGTCACCTTTTCAAGGAAGGGGTGCATGGCCAGGCTCGGCGAGACGGCATTCACTCGGATGCCGTGCTCGGCCAGGTCGACAGCGGCCGAGCGGGTAAGCGCCATCACTCCGGCCTTCGCCGCCGCGTAGTGTGCTTGCCCGGCCTGCGCACGCCAGCCGATCACGGAGGCGTTGTTCACGATGACACCGGCGGTCCCAGCCGCAACCATGCGGCGACCGACGGCGCGCACGCAGCGGAATGTGCCGGTGAGCGTGATGTCCTGCACGCGCTGCCACTCATCGTCAGTCATGTCGAGGATCGACGCGGTGCCGCCGAGTCCGGCGTTGTTGATCATGACGTCGATCGGCCCCTCGGCTTCGGCGACGTCGAGCAGCGCCTGTACCTGGTCTTCGTTCGTGACATCACAGACCGCCGAGCGCACACGATCGGCGCCGAACTTCCCGGCGAGTTCCTCATGCGCGGCCTGCAGCCGGGCCGGGTGGGTATCGCCGATCACGACGAGCGCTGCGCCTTCCTCGAGGCAGCGCAGCGCCGTCGCCGATCCGATCCCCGCCCCCGCGGCAGCGGTGATGACGATGCGGCGGCCGGCAAGCAGGCCGTGGGCGGGAACGTAGTCGGGGGTGGGGCGGGGAATCATGGGCGTGCCTCTCGGGGTAGGCCGAGCACGCGCTCGGCGATGACGTTGCGTTGGATCTCGTCGGATCCGCCGTAAATGGTGTCGGAGCGACTGAAGAGAAAGAGTGCTTGTTCGTCCGTGAGCGCGTAGTCCGCACCCACGGTCAGCCCAGCCGGGCCGACGACATCCAGTGCAAGCTCACCGAGCGAGCGATGCCAGCCGGCCCAGAGCAGCTTGGTGACCGAGGCGTCGTAGCCCTGCTCGCCGCCGAGGGTGCGCAGGGCGTGCAACCGAATCACCTCGAGGCCCTGGTGTGCCTGCACGATCCGATCACGCAGCACCGGATCAGCCAGTGCCCCGTTCGCTCGTGCCTGCTCGATGATGCCATCGAGCTCCCGTCGGAAGCCGATCTGCTGGGCCAGTGTGGAGACGCCGCGCTCAAAGCCGAGTGTCGCCATCGCGACCGACCAGCCACGGCCGACCTCACCGACGACGCAGTCGCCGTCGGTCTTCGCATCGTCGAAGAAGACCTCGTTGAATTCGCTCGTGCCGGTGAGCTGGATGATCGGTCGCACCTCGACGCCGGGCTGACGCATCGGCACCAGGAGGTACGACAACCCGTCATGCTTGCGCTCGCCCTCACCCGTGCGGGCAAGAACGAAGCACCAGTCGGCGTGCTGAGCCAGCGAGGTCCACACCTTCTGGCCGTTGATCACCCACTCGCCCCCGTCGAGCACGGCCCGGGTCGACACCGCAGCCAGGTCGGATCCGGCGCCGGGCTCGGAGTACCCCTGACACCAGAGTTCCTCCACCGCGACGATCCCGGGTAGGAAGCGGGCCTGCTGCTCGGGGGTGCCGAGCGCAATCAGCGTGGGGCCGAGCAACTCTTCACCGAGGTGGTTCACGCGCCCGGGCGCACCCGACTTCGCGTATTCCTCGTGAAAGATCACTTGCTGGGCGAGGCTCAGCCCGCGCCCGCCGAACTCTTCAGGCCAGCCGACGCAACTCCAGCCGTGTGCGGCGAGGTGTCGATTCCACTCGAGGCGCTCCTCGAAGGCCTCGTGCTCTTTGCCCGAGCCGCCGAGGCCACGCAGGCTCGCAAAACGGCCGGACAGGTTGCTCTCGAGCCATCCCCGGACATCCGCCCGGAGCTGTTCGTCTGCCGCTGAAGTGGTTAGGCTCACGTCTTCGTCTCCTCGCTGATCTGGCTGTGGCCATCGATCGGTGCTTCCCGTATAGTAGCAAGAAACCAAGCGATTGTTTGGGTAATATTCGGGTCCTCCCGATCATCACCCACAACGAGTTCAGAGAGGAGCTCGGGATGTCTGCCGAACACGAGCCCGTCGTTACATACGAGGTCCGCGACAGCGTAGCGTTTGTGCGCCTGAACCGACCGAAATACGGAAACGCGCAGAACTCTGCCGTGACCTACGCCCTCGACGCCGCCTTCATCAAGGCCACCAACGATGATCAGGTCGCCGTAATCGTACTGGCTGGCAACGGCAAGAACTTCTGCGCCGGTCACGACATCGGTTCCCCGGGCCGCGACGTCGACCAGAGCTTTGAGCGCAAGGCCGTGATCTGGTGGGACCACGTCGGCGCATCCGGAGTCGACTCCCGCTTCGCGCGCGAGTCCGAGGTCTACCTTGGCATGTGCCGGCGCTGGCGCGAGATTCCCAAACCTATGATCGCGATGGTGCAGGGCGCCTGCATCGCCGGTGGCCTCATGCTCGCCTGGTCCTGCGACTTCATCGTCGCCGCCGACAACGCTTTCTTCCAGGATCCCGTCGTACAGATGGGCATTCCGGGCGTCGAGTACTTCGCACACCCCTGGGTGACGAATCCGCGGGCCGCCAAGGAAATGCTCTACACCGGCGATCGGATGCCCGCCCAGCGCGCCTACGAACTCGGCATGGTCAACCACGTCGTGCCAGCAGAGGATCTCGAGACTCGCACCCTCGAGATCGCGCGGCGCATGAGCGGCATGCCCCGCCTCGGGCTCGCCCTCACCAAGAAGGCCGTGAACCAGGCCGAGGACCTTCAGGGCCTGCGCGCCGGCATGGACTCGGTCTTCGGTCTGCATCACGCCGCGCACGCGCACAACGCCGAGACACACGGCGATTCACTCGCCGGCGTCGACGTGAAGCTCATCCGCAACCGCGCAGAGACGACCTAACGTCGCCTCAACGCACCAACCCACTTCCCGACGACGAGGAAAGAGAGAACATGAACCTCGATCTCACCCCAGATCAGCAGGCCTTTGCCGATGAGGCACGCCTTTGGCTCACCGCCAACGTTCCGGCCGAACCGCTGCCGTCCATGGACACCGCAGACGGCTTCGCGGCACACCGCGAGTGGGAGCGAACCCTGGCCTCCGACCGCTGGTCGGTCATCTCGTGGCCCGAGCAGTACGGCGGCCGCGATGCCGGCATCATCGAGTGGGTGCTCTTCGAAGAGGAGTACTACCGCGCCGGCGCACCGACCCGTGTGGCACAGAACGGCATCTCGCTGCTCGCTCCGATCATCTTCGGCCACGGAACCGCCGAGCAGCAACAGCGTTGGCTGCCCGGTCTTGCCGATGGCAGCACGATCTGGGCGCAGGCGTGGTCAGAACCCGGGGCAGGATCCGACCTGGCCGCGATCCGCAGCACGGCGACCCGCGACGAGGCACGCGGGGGCTGGATCCTGAACGGACAGAAGATCTGGAGCTCGCGCGCGGTCTGGGCGGAGATGGGCTTCGGTCTCTTCCGCTCGGATCCAGAGGCCAGCCGGCATAGCGGGCTCACCTATTACACCTTCCCGCTGGTACAGGACGGCATCACTGTTCGGCCGATCGAGCAGCTTGATGGCGGAACCGGTTTCGCGGAGATCTTCTTCGACGACGTCTTCGTGCCCGACTCCGATGTACTCGGCGCCCCCGGCGCCGGCTGGAATGTTGCGATGAGCACCGCGGGAAACGAGCGTGGCCTGTCGCTGCGCTCCCCCGGGCGCTTCCTCGCTGCAGCCGATCGACTGCGCGAGCAGTGGACCAGCACCGGAGCCCAGGATCCTCATGCCCGCGATGCGGTTGTCGATGCCTGGATCGGCGCCGAGGCGTACCGTCTCTTCACGTGGAATACCGTCAGTCGCGTGCTCGAGGGCACCGACGTCGGCGCCGAAGGCAGCCTGAACAAGATCTTCTGGTCGGAGCTTGATCGTGAGCTTCACGAGACTGGCCTGCGCCTGCGCGGGCCCGAGGCGGAGGTACGCAGCGGCGCAGGAATCGACGGCGGCCACTGGGTCGACGACTACCTCTTCGCCCTCGCCGGCCCCATTTACGCCGGCACCAACGAAATCCAGCGGAATATCATCGCCGAAAGAATCTTGGGCTTGCCCCGCGGCGAGCGGAGGAAGAACTAATGCGTTTCATGCAGACTGACGAGCAGCTCGCGTTCGCCGAGGCGATCGATGACATCGCCCTCGGAATGGGCGGCACCTCTCTGGCCCGTGCCTGGGGCGCGGGCGACTCCGCCCCCGGTCTCGCCCTCTGGGCACAATTCACCGAGCTTGGGCTCGGCGGCCTGCGCATCAGCGAGGACGAAGGCGGCATGGGCGGCTCCGCCGGCGACCTCATCGCCGTATTCGAGCGCCTCGGCTACCACTCGGTGCCGGGACCCTACGTTGAAACCATCGCCCTGCTCCCAAAGCTGGTTACTGCCGAAGAACGCACCGCAATCATGGGCGGCGCCGTCGCGACGGCGGCGGTGCCCGGTATTGCGCCGTACGCGCTCGACGCCGACGTGGCCGCCCTGCGCTTCGTCGTCGACGCGACACAGATCCGAGCGGCGCGACCACTCGACGCTCTCGACTCGATGTCGCCTCAGCGCCACCTCTTCCGGCTTGCCCCCGAGGGCGACGGCCGCAGCTGCGACGCCGCCATTGTCGATGCTGCACTCGACGAGGCCACCCTCGCCGGCTCGGCTCAGTTGCTCGGTGCCGGCGACCGGCTCCTGCGCGAGGCCGTCGACTACGCGAAGATCCGCGAGCAGTTCGGCCGCCCGATCGGCGAGTACCAGGGGCTGAAGCACCAGCTCGCGGATGTTGCCGTTGCACTCGCCTTCGCGCGGCCCCTGCTCTGGCAGGCCGCACTCGCCGTCGACACCGACGCCCCCACCCGTTCCCGCGACATATCGGCCGCGAAAGTGACCACCGCCGACGCTGCCGCGCTCGCGGCGCGCGTCTCGCTGCAGGTACACGGCGCGATCGGCTACACGGCCGAGCACGACCTCAGCCTCTGGCTCACGCAGGTCCCCGCGCTCAGCGCGGTCTGGGGCACCCCAGCCGCGCATCGTGCGCGTATCGCCCGCGAGATCCTGGCCAGCTGAGTACCACCGAGTCGAAGGAAGTCACCATGCAGTTTGAGCTCAGCGACGAGCAGCGGGAGTTGGCGGAGTTCATCCGCGAGCTGCTCTCAAGCAAATCTGACAGCGCGTCGGTGCGGGCCACAATCGCGCACGACGCGCCCTTCGACGCCGAGCTCTGGTCGGTGCTCTGCGACCAGATCGGAGCGGCATCACTGGCGATCCCCGAGGAGTACGGTGGCGCCGGCTATTCGACGTTCGAGACACACATTGTGCTCGAAGAACTCGGCTACGCTCTCACCCCGTCGCCCTATTTCGGCTCGGTCGCCCTCGCAGCGCAAGCGGTGTTGGCCTCGGGAAACGCCGAGGCGTGCGCACGCCTCCTTCCCTCCGTCGCCGACGGATCCCGCATCGCGGCACTCGCCTGGGCCGACCCCACCGGCCGCTGGTCCCCCGCTGACGTCGGCGTCAGCGCGCAGGAGACGGACGGCGTGTGGCGGTTGAGCGGCGAGACTCCGCTCGTGATCGACGGCATCGCTGCGGACCTCGTGCTCGTCATCGCCGCCACCCCGCGCGGCCCGGCGCTGTTTGAGTTGACCGACACGGGGGCGCTGACGAAAGAGTCCACCCCGGCGCTCGACCCTGCATTGTCGTTCGCGACGTATCGATTCGATGCCAGCGCGGCGACGCTGCTCGCCTGTGAAGCGGATACCCCCTTTCTCGATCGCCTGCGCGATCTCGCGCTCACGGCGCTCACCGCCATCCAGGTGGGGGCTGCCGCACGCGGCTTGGACATGACGGTCGCCTACTCACTGCAGCGCGCCCAGTTCGGCCGCCTGATCGGCTCGTATCAGGCGCTCAAGCACCGCATGGCCGATCTGCACGTGCGACTTGAAACCGCCCGTACGACCTCGCGGGCCGCGGCCTGGGCGGCAGCGAACGATTCCGCCGAACTCGGCCAACTCGCCTCGCTCGCGAAGACCTGGTGCAGCGACTCACTCACTGCGATCGCGAGTGAGACCATCCAGTTGCACGGCGGCATCGCCATCACCTGGGAACATGATGCCCACTTGGTCTTCAAGCGTGCGCACGCCACGGCGCAGTTGTTCGGCTCCCCCGGCGAGCAGCGCGCCCGTGTGGCGCAGTCGCTCGGGCTCGACCGCACCTCCGCCTAGTGCGTATTGCTCACGGTAGAGCGGTGGCCATTCTGTCATCGGTCTGGCTCGGTCCGCGATAGCGTGGCCGTGTGCGGTTCAGGGCGTTCGAGGGCTATGCGTCCGAGGTAGGGGTAGCCGTTGTGGTGACTCCTGAATTGCAGAACAGCGACTACGAGGCGGGAGTCGCGCAGATCGGCGATGAGGCATGGCATATTCGGACGGCCAGGACCACTCCGTGCAAGCCTGGCGCGTTCCTTGCTTTCTGGCGGCGTAATGTCGACGGGAAGACGACGCCGTTCGGAGATGACGACTCCACCGTGGGCCTGCTCGTGTTCGTGGAGCAGGAGGGCGGCCGCGGTGTGTTCCGATTCACCGCTGCACATCTCGTGGAACTTGGCGTCATGGCAGGCAGTCGGGCGGGCAAGCGCGGATTCCGCGTATATCCACAGTGGTGCACGGGACTGAACGCTCAAGCCGCGGCCACTCAGCGCGCTCAGGCATCGGCATTCCAGGTGTACTGAATTCGGGTCGCGCTGGAATTCGTACTGGTGAGCCAGCACATCACGCGACACCAACCAGGACTCGCCCACCGACGCCCGAAACGGGTTGAGCATCACCCCTAGCGGCCGGGCGGCCCGTCGGCGCGACTCTCGTGCAGCGGTCGCGACACGTCGGGTCCCGTGCTCACCCGCGGCCGATCAGACTCCGGCTGCGCCAACGGCTCGACCCGGCGCAGAGTGCCCAGGCTGCGCTGAGCCAGCTCCTGATAAATCCGCACGCCGTCCCGCTTCCACGAGAGGGTGTCTTCGTCGAGCTCCCGCACGACAGTGGCCGGGCGGCCGTGTGCGAGCACCCCGGCCGGGATCCGGCTCCCCGCAGTGACCAGTGACCCTGCGCCAATCAGCGCGTCGTGCCCGATCTCGGCCCCATCCAACACAATGCTGCCGATGCCAATCAGCGCGTAGGAGCCAATCGTGCAACCGTGCAGCGTCACGCCGTGACCGATGTGACTACCCGGCGAGAGAACCGCGTCGGCTCCGGGGAAGGCGTGAATCACGCTGTTGTCTTGCACATTGCTGCCGGCCCCCACGAGAATCCGACCGAAGTCGCCGCGCAAGCTCGCATTCGGGCCGATGTAGCAGCCGGCCTCGACGATCACATCCCCGATGAGGATCGCGCTTTCGTGAACAAACGCTGTCGGGTCGACGACCGGAACGACACCGTCAATTTCGTAACAGGGCATCGCTAAGCCACCTGTCCACCGTCGACCGTGAATTCCTGGCCCGTGCAATAGCTGCTGGCATCGCTCGCGAGAAAGGCAACCAGGTTTGCGACCTCCTCGGGACGGCCAATGCGGCTGATCGGAATGCGGGCGACGGCGCCCCGGCCCTGCCTCGTCTCTTCGCTCGCCATCGGCGTATCGATGGAACCGGGGCAGACGACGTTCACTCGAATGCCGAACTCGCCGAGTTCGTGTGCGAGCGTGCGCGTCACACCGCGCAGCCCCCACTTCGAGGCCGAGTACGCGGAGAGGTTTGTGTACCCTTTGAGCGCGGCCGTGGAGGCGATGTTCACGATCGATCCCCCGTTGTCTTGCATGAGCGGCAGGATCGCTTGCACGCCCAGCATGGGACCGACAAGGTTCACGCTGAGGGTAGTCATGATCAGCGCCTCGCTCGTCTCAACGAACGGCTTGGGCACGCAGATGCCGGCATTATTCACGAGAACGTCGACACGGCCGAAGGCCACCCGTGCTGCGTCAGCGACATCCGCCCACGCCTCCGCGGATGAGACGTCGTGGCCGAGACCGATCGCCCGGTCGCCATATTCTGCGGCGAGCGATTCTGCCCCTGCCGCGTCAAGATCGGTGAGCACGAGCCGTGCGCCAAGCGCGTTCATCAGGCGAGCATGGGCGCGGCCCTGCCCCCCGGAAGCGCCGGTGATGAGGGCGACCTTGCCTTCGAGCGAGATGACCGGTTCGTGAGTATGAGGTGAATTCAACAGGGAGATCCTTTCGGCTAACGTGCTGGGAGGTAAACGAAAAGGGGAGTTTGACAATGACGCGACTGCACCACATGGGCATCACCGTGAGTGATACCGCGAAGGCGGTCGAGTTCTACCGCGCTCTGGCGGATGGCGACGTCGTCGGGCCGCTGGTCCGGCGCGGACCGGTTGTCGAAGCCGTGACGGGACAGGTGGGCGCCGAAATCTGGATCACCTTTGTGGGCTTCGCCGACGGCGAGACGGTGCTCGAACTTGCGGACTATCGGAATGCCGGCGGCGAGCCGCTGCTGCCCGACAACAACCGAGCCGGCTCGACGCACCCCGCCATCGTGGTGCCCAGCATGGACGACGCCCTCTCGCGCCTCGCCGCGCTGGGCTACGCACCGCTGTGGGAACCCCTGGTGGGAACCGCCGGGCCGCTCGAGGGGTACCGCTACGTGTACGTGCTTGGACCCGACGAACTGCGCGTTGAGCTGCTCGAGGAGCCTCACCCCGCCACCGCCGGCTGAGTCCGGCTCGCTGAGATCAGCCGCTTGCGGGCGCGCAGGGTGGATGCGGCGTGCATCGTGCGCGCATCCGCTCGAACGGTGTGCATCCTGTCTCCCTTGACCCGCTTGGCTTCTCCGACGCTAGCGCAAAGACCAAACAAGCGCTAGGTTTATTGTTGGCGGGAACACGTAAACACGCCAGTACGCAACGAAGTGAGAACGTCGAAGGAGCAAAGATGCCCGATAAATTGACGAGCCTCGACGAGGCCGTGGCCTCGATCGAGAGCGGTATGACGATTGGGATCGGCGGGTGGGGATCGCGCAGAAAGCCAATGGCGCTGATCCGGGCGCTGCTGCGCAGTGACGTCACTGATCTCACGGTCGTGGCCTTCGGCGGCCCCGATGTCGGATTGCTCGCCCAGGCCGGCAAAATCAAGAAACTCATCTACGGTTTCGTCACGCTCGACAGCATCCCTCTCGACCCCCTCTTCACCGCGGCGCGCGAGCGCGGTGGGGAGCTTGAAATCGAAGAGCACGACGAGGGAATGTTCGTGGCCGGGCTTCGTGCCGCCGGAGCGCGCCTCGACTTCTTGCCCGTCCGAGCCGGCCTCGGCTCCGACGTGCTGCCGGCGAGCCCGCGCATCAAGACGATCGCCTCGCCCTACTCCGACGACGTCTATGTCGCTGTACCCGCGCTCTCGCTCGATGTCGCGCTCGTGCACGTGAATCGTGCGGACTCGGGCGGCAACGGGCAGTTCCTCGGGCCGGACCCCTACTTCGACGATCTGTTGACGATGGCTGCGAAGCGCTCGATCCTGTCGGCCGAAAAGGTCGTGCCCACCGAGGATCTGCTCAGCGAGGGCAGCTTCCACACGCTGCTCGTCAACCGGATGTATGTCGACCAGGTTGTGGAGGCACCCAACGGCGCCCACTTCACCAGCTGCGAACCCGACTACCCGCGCGACGAGGCCTTCCAACGCCACTACGTCGCCGCTGCGAAGGAGCCTGAGGCCTGGGCGAAATTCACGGCCGACTTCCTCAACACCGATGAGGCCGGCTACCACGCCGCCGTGGCCCGCTTTCACGCAGAACAGGACAAGTCATGAGTACCGAACAGGCCACCATCGCCGAGGTATGCATTGCGGCCTGCGCCGACACCTACCTCGAGTCCGGCGAGTTATTGGCCCATGCGGTCGGCATCATCCCGACCCTGGGCGCTCGACTCGCCAAGCTCACCACCGCCCCCGACATCGTGCTGACCGATGGCGAGGCGTTCCTCATGAGCGAGCCCGCCCCACTCGGCAAGTCGGCCGCAGCCGGCGGCACGATCGAGGGCTGGGCTCCGTTCCGGCGCATCTTCGACATTCTCGCCACCGGTCGTCGCCAGAGCATGATGGGTGCAAGCCAGATCGACGCCTTCGGCAACCAGAACATCTCGCTCATCGGCGACTGGGACAAGCCGAAGCGTCAACTCATCGGCGTACGCGGCGTTCCCGGCAACACGGCGAACCACCGGGTCGACTACTGGGTGGCCCGGCACAGTGCGCGCATCTTTGTCGAAAAGGTCGACATGGTCTCGGGCGTGGGCACGGACCGCGCTCGCGCGGTGGGCACGTCGCTCCGATTCCATCACCTGGGCGCGATCATCACAAACCTCGCGGTGTTTGGTTTCGACGAGGATGGCCGAGTCGCCGTCCGCTCAATTCACCCCGGCGTTGACCCCGCCGAGGTGGCTGCAGAGACCGGCTTCACCATCGATGTGTCGGCAGCACCGACCACGCGCATCCCCAGCGCGGAGGAGCTCCGACTCATCCGCGACGTCGTCGACCCTCGCGGCGTTCGCAGCCGCGAGGTGCCGAACTAGGATTCTTCGGCAAGCACACCACTATGGAACAGATCGAGGAAGTTCTGGGTGAGCGTCTCGGCCGTGTACCGTCCGTTGGGTCGGTACCAGCGCACCGTGGACCAGACCGCGTCTCGCACGAAGCGGTATACGATCGCCGAGTCGAAGGAATCGCGAAACACGCCCTGCGCCTGTCCGGCCTCGATCTGTTCCCGCCAGAAATGCTCGATCCGCGCCGATCCCTCGGAGAGGAACTCGAAGCCGACCTGGCTCTGCAAAATCGTGGACTCGTTCTGGTAGAGACCGACCGCGTCGCTCTGCTCCTCCATCACGCGGAATGCGGTGCGGATGAGTCCGTCGAGGGTCTCGCGAGGGCCGCGGCCTTCGGCAGCGATTTCTTCGATCTGCTCCAGCAGCCCGGTCATGAAGCTGCGCAGGATCTCCTGAAAGATCGCCTCCTTGGAGGAAAAGTGGTGGTACAGACTCCCCGAGAGGATGCCCGCCTCGTCTGCGATGTCACGTACAGTGGTCGCCGCGTAGCCGTGGCTCGCGAACAACCGGGCAGCGATCGCCAGAATCTGGTTACGCCGGTCAGAACTCTGATCCGTGCGATCAATTTTCGCTTTCGCTGGCATGATGGCCATTCCCCTCTCGGTCAAGCGTTTGCTTAGTATTCGATAACTCGATCAGAGTAACGCAGACTCAACGCCCACTTCACGACCTAATTTGAAAGGACACTGATGTCCGACATCTCATCCGCCCTGACCATCCCGGCGCTGCTGAACGATCAAGCAGCTTTGGGGCACCACTCGGCAATCGTAGAGGGCGAACGCACCATTAGCTACGCCGAACTGCGAAGCCTGGTCCACGAGGTTTCTCGAGCATTCCTCGCTCACGGGGTGATTCACGGCGATCGCGTTGCACTCTGGGCCCCTAATCGCACCGAATTCATCCTGGCCATGCTCGGCGCCCAAGCGATCGGCGCCTCCGTCGTGCCGCTGAACACCCGCTACACGGGACGGGAAGCGGCTGAGATTCTTGATCGTTCGCGCGCCAGCGCTCTCGTGCTCGCCGACGGGTTTCTGGGTCGCTCCTTTTCGGGCATGCTCACGACTGCACTCGACGCCGACGATGCCGAAACCCCCGACCTCTCGAACCTGCGCGTGATCGTGAACATGGACGAGGTCGAGGCGCCCGGTTGCCTCACCTGGTCCGAGTTTCTCTCCGCCGGCGCGACGGTGCAGGACGAGACCCTGCAGGCCGCGCTCGACGCCGTACACCCCGACGACGTCGTAGACATCCTGTACACCTCCGGCACGACCGGCCGCCCCAAGGGCGTCATGAGTGCGCACCGGCAGACCCTGGGCGTCGCGCATGCCTGGGTGAAGGGCGCCCAGCTCAGCAGCGACGATCGCTATGCGGTCGTGAACCCGTTCTTTCACGGCTTCGGCTACAAGGCCGGAATGATCACGTCGCTTGTCGCCGGAGCGACCATCTACCCGGTCGACGTGTTCGAGCCGGAGGCGTTGCTCGCCCTCATCGCGCAGGCGCGCATCTCGGTGCTGCCCGGGGTCCCCACCATCTTCACCTCGTTGATCGACCACCCTCGACGGGGTGATTACGATCTCTCCTCACTGCGATTCGCGATCGCCGGCGCGACCGCTGCCCCCGACTCGCTGTTCCACGACATGGTGAACGTGCTCGGATTCAGGACCGTCGCCCAGGCCTATGGGCTGACCGAATGCGTCGTCGCGACGCTGTCCCGCCCGGGCGAGAGCCTGGCGCACGCCGCGCAGACCACCGGGCCGGCTGTCGAGAATACCGAGTTGCGCATCGTCGACGAGCATGGGGCCGACCTGCCCGTCGATACCGACGGTGAGATCCTCATTCGCGGTTCAAACGTCATGCTCGGCTATTTCGAGGATCAGGCGGCAACGGATGCCGTGATCGATTCCGACGGCTGGTTCCATACGGGTGACGTCGGCCGCTTGGACGAGCATGGCTGCCTGAAGATCACCGATCGCATCAAGGACATGTTCATCGTCGGCGGCTTCAACGTCTACCCGGCCGAGATCGAGAACGTGCTGCGGCGGCATCCCGCCGTCAACGAGTCGGCCGTCGTCGAGGTGACGGATGCCCGTCTCGGACACGTGGGTCGTGCCTACGTGGCGCTGCTGCACGATGCGGATCCACGGCCGAATTCGGCCGATCTCGAGGCGTTCTGCCGTGAGAGGCTCGCGAACTTCAAGGTGCCGCGCGACTTCATCTTCGTCGACGATTTTCCGCGCAACGCGACCGGCAAAATCCAGAAGGCCGAGCTGCGCGAGGCTGCCGCCGGCTAAACGCCGCCGAACGCACAGAAGGGGCTGGCCGCGAGGCCAGCCCCTTCTGTGCATCCGTCCTAGCTCAAGCGTTCGAGCACCATCGCCATGCCCTGACCACCGGCCACGCACATGGTCTCGAGCGCGAACTGCTCGTCGCGCTCCTGCAGAGCGTGAATGGCGGTTGCGGTCATCCGTGCACCGGTCATACCGAACGGGTGGCCCAGCGCGATTGCGCCGCCGTTTACGTTCACACGGTCGGCGCTCATCCCGATATCGTCGATCGACGGCAGCACCTGGGCCGCGAACGCCTCGTTCAACTCCATGATGTCGATGTCGCCGATCGACATCTTCGCATTCGCAAGCGCTCGCTGGACCGCCTGCACCGGGCCGAGGCCCATGATTTCGGGGCTGAGCGCCGAGACGCCGGTCGAGACAATGCGCGCGAGCGGGGTGAGACCGAGGTCCTTCGCTTTGCGGTCGCTCATGATCACCAGGGCTGCGGCGCCGTCGTTCACCGGGCAGCAGTTGGCGGCCGTGACCGTCCCGCCCTCCCGGAACACCGGCTGCAACGACGACACCTTTTCAAGCGTCACGCCCGCGCGCGGGCCGTCGTCGGTCGCTACGCGCGTGCCATCAGCCAGGGTCACCGGGGTGATGTCTTGCACCCAGAAGCCACGGGCCGCGGCTGCCTCGGCCCGGTTCTGGCTAATGACAGCCCATTCGTCCTGTGCGGCACGCGAGACACCGCGCACCTGGGCCACATTCTCGGCGGTCTCGCCCATGGCGATGTAGATGTCGGGCAGCTCGCCCGCCTCGCGCGGATCGCTCCAGGTCGATCCGGCTGCGGCCGCACGGTCCAGAGTGCGCTGCATCGCTGCGGCGTAGCTCGGGTTCTTCGTGTCGGGCATGCCGTCGGACTTGCCGGAGCCAAAGCGCGACACCGTCTCGACGCCGGCCGAGATGAATGCCTCGCCCTCGCCACTCTTGATGGCGTGGAAAGCCATTCGAGTGGTCTGCAGCGACGACGAGCAGTACCGCTGCACGGTCGTGCCCGGCACCGTGTCGAGGCCGAGTTGCAGGGCGACGATGCGGGCGATGTTGTACCCCTGCTCACCGGCAGGCTGGGCACAGCCCATCATGAGGTCGTCGATGGTGGCGGCGTCCAGAGCGGGCACCTGGTCGAGCGCGGCCCGCACCATCTGCGCGGCGAGGTCGTCGGCGCGCATGCTTGCGAGCGATCCTTTGTAGGCGCGCCCGATCGGCGAGCGAGCAACGGAAACGATGACGGCTTCGGTCATGGGGTGACTCCTTCTATAGTGGTGGCGCGAAGGATCGCGTCAGCGTTGGGTGTGTGTGCGAGAAATGCGGGCCACTCGCCGCCGCCATCGACCGGCAGGATGGCCCCGGTGATGTGGGCCGCGAGCGGCGAGACGAGCATGAGGCAGGCATCCCCGATTTCGGTCGGTTCGGCGAGCTGGCCACGGGGAATGGTCGCCGCGACGCGGGCATATTGCTCGGCGTCGCCATAGTGCGACCGCGCAGCCTCGGTCGCGACGAGGCCGCAGCTCACGGCGTTCACACGCACATGCGGTGCCCACTCAGTGGCGAGGCTGGTCGTGAGGCTCTCGAGCGCTGCCTTCGCGGCACCATAGATCGCGGTTCCCGGGCTCGGCCGGCGCGCGCTGATCGAGGTGATGTTCACGATGGATCCGCGCGACTCGCGCAGGGCCGGGTACGCGGCGCGGCACAGGAATGCCGCCGACAGGAAGTTCAGGTCGGTGACGGCGCGCAGATAGCGCGGTGAGCCAGCCTCGTAGCGGCCGAACGGGGATCCGCCGGCATTGTTCACGACGATGTCGATGCGCGAGTGGCGCGCGAGCACGTCGGCGACCCACTCCTCAATTCGTTCCGGATCACGCACGTCAAGCGCGCGGAAGGTGACCCCCTCGGGCAGATCCTCGGGCTCAGTGCGCCCGCAGATCTCGATCGTCGCGCCGGCCTCGAGGAATCGAGAAACAATTCCCCGACCCACGCCTCGACCACCGCCGGTCACCATGACTACCTTGCCTGACAGGTCAATTGACACGGACATGCGACCCCCTATCTCCATTGAATACGGCTTCTTCTGAGAATACCAAACAAATGCTAGGTTTGTTCCATGACGAACAATGATGTTCCCCAGGCCACCGCCATTGTGACGGGCGGAGCCGCCGGTATCGGCGGTGGCGTGAGCCGCCGCCTCGCCGCCGATGGCTTCCACGTGCTCCTCGTCGACAACGACGAGGCCGAGGCGCTGGCGACCCGAACCGACATCGAGAGGGCCGGCGGCCAGTGCACCGTCGTCGTCGCCGACGTCACCAGCGATGCGGGGGTCGCCGCGCTCGGCGCCGCCCTCGACATCATCACGGGCACGATCGACATCCTGGTCAACAACGTGGGTGACTTTCGCCCCGCAAAGGCCGTCTTCCACAAGAGCACCCCCGAGCAATGGGAGGCACTGCACCGCATCAACCTCTGGCATGTCTTGACGGTGAGTCACCTCGTAGTCCCCCGCATGATTGCACAGGGTTCAGGCTCGATCGTCAACGTCTCAACCGTCGAGGCGTTCCGCGGCATCCCCGGCAACGCCGTCTACTCGGCGTATAAGGCGGGCGTCTCGGCCTTCACCAAGAGTCTGGCCGTCGAGCTCGCGCCGAGCGGCATCCGCGTAAACGCGATCGCGCCCGACCTGACCGACACCGCTCAGACCTCAGCCGAAGCGATGCTCGAAGGCCGCGATCCGGATGCCGTGCGCACCTGGGTACCCCTCGGACGCTTTGGCACCCCCGAGGATCACTCGGGCGTCGTGGCTTTCCTCGCTTCCGACGACGCCCGCTACGTGACGGGCCACACGATCCCCGTTGACGGCGGCACCCTGGCCGCATCCGGATGGTATCTGAAGTCCGAGGGACGCGGCTGGACGAACCGACCGAACGCGGTGTAACCGCCAGCCACAGAGACACGAGCGGGGCGGCACCTCCACTGAGGTGCCGCCCCGCTTCGTTGATTCGGCGGCTAGACCGAACCGAAGTATGCCTGCTGCAGGTCTTCGATGGTGACCTCGGCCGCCGGACGCGACAGCACCGTTTGACCCATCTCGAGAACGGTGACTTCGTCCGCGATCGCGACCGAGTCCTGCACCATCTGCTCGATCAGCAGGATCCCGATACCGGTGTCCTTGAGTGCATGCACGCGCTCCATGACCTCTTTCACGATCACCGGAGCGAGCCCCTGGCTCGGCTCATCGAGAATGAGCAGCTGCGGCTTCGCCATCAACGCCTGGCCGATGGCGAGCATCTGCTGCTGGCCACCCGACATGCTTCCGGCGATGAGGTGCCGCTTCTCACCCAGGATGGGGAAGAGCTCATAGATCTCCTGCACGAACTTCGACAACGCCCGCTTGCGCACTCCCGTCGAGTAGCCGCCGAGCAAGAGATTCTGCTCGATGGTGAGCTCGTGGAAAATCCGCTTTCCTTCCTGCACATAGGAAATGCCCCGAGCCACACGCTTCGGCGCAGGAACACCGGTGATGTCCTCGCCGAGGTAGTTCAGCACTCCCCCGGTGACCTTGTTGAGGCCCGTGATCCCGCGCAGAGTTGTGGTCTTCCCCGCGCCATTGCGACCGAGCAAGACGGTGATCTCGCCACGCCGCACAACCAATGACGCGTCGCGGACGACCTTCAGATCGCCATAGCCGGTCTGCATGCCCGATACCTCGAGCAGTACCTCGTTACTCATCACTTCCTCCGGTCGCGAACTCCTCGGCTCGGATCCCGAGGTATTCCTCGCGAACCCGGGGGTCGTGTTCAATCTCTGCCGAGCTGCCGTGCGCCATGACTTTGCCCTGCGCGAGAACATAAATGTCATCGGCCAGACGCAATACCAGCTGGAAGTTGTGCTCGACGAGCACGACGGTCTGACCGGCGGCGCTCAGTCGTTGGATCAAGGTCGCGAGCACCTCGATCTCGTCCTCATCGAGACCCGAGGCTACCTCGTCAAGCAGCAGCACGCGGGGCGAACTCACGAGGCAGCGGGCCACCTCGAGCAGTCGACGGTTCCCGAGTGGCAACGAGTCAGCGAGCTCATGCTGCTGCGCGGTGAGCCCGACCAGTGCGAGCACGCGTTGCGCCTCATGCTGAGACGTGCGCTTCGTCCGCCAGAAACTCGGCAGGCGCAGAATCGAGGCAAGCAGTGAGGCGCGATTCGTGGCGTAATAGCCCGACTCGACGACGTCGATCACCGAGAGCTTCGCGGGCACGTTCGGGGTCTGGAAGGTGCGCGAGACGCCCGAGCGGGCGACCGAGTAGGAACTGGATCCCTGAATCTGCTCGCCGCCGAGCTCGACCGTTCCTGAATCCGCTTGATAGAAGCCCGAGATCATGTTGAGCAGCGTCGTCTTGCCCGAGCCATTCGGACCGATCAACGCCGTCACCGCACCGGGGGCAGCGGTCAAGCTGACCTCGCTCAGCGCTTGGTTGCCACCGAATGCCTTCGACAGAGCGGATACCGTGAGGCTCGCTCCGGCAAGTGGGGTGATCGTGGCGGCAACCGAGGCGACCTCGGTCGTGCCGTGTCGCGCTCGCGCCGCAGCGTCAATTCGGCGCATGACATTAATCGCCAGACCCGAGATGCCTCCGGTAAAGGCCACACCGCCGAAGAGCAGGAACGCGCCCGTGATAATCAGGCCGTACTCCTGGAAGTTCGTCGCCTGGTTCATGCCGAACTGCAAGACCGTCGCGCCGATCAACGCGCCGAAGACACTCGCCGAACCGCCAAAGATTGACGCGGCCAATGCGGTCATCGCGAACGAGAACGCAAACGCTTCTGGCGAAATGAACAGGTCCATGTTGGCGAACATCACGCCGGCGAGACCGGCGGGGATCGCCCCCATCATGTAGGCCATGAGCTTCGTCCTGAACACGGAGATGCCCACCGATGCGGCCAGAACGGGACTCTGTTTGACCACGCGCAGCGCGGTGCCGTGCTGGGACACAACGAGGTTGCGCATCACGGCGAACCAGAGGATACCGACGACAATCAGCACGAGGTAGAACAGCTCTCCGCTGACCGGCTCTCCGAAGAGAGTTCCGCCCTTAATCCCGGCAAGGCCGTTGCGGCCGCCGGTCGCCCCCTTGAAAATTGAAAGCACGTCGGGAACCAGCAGGATGAGAAAGAACGAGGTCATTGCGAGCGACCAGCCGCCGAGCCTCAGTCCGGGAATTCCCGAGATGAGGCCGACCACGAGGGCCGCGAGCGTGCCGGCGACAAGCTGCAGTCCGATCTCGGTGATACCGGATTTGCCCAACAGACCGGCCGTGTAGGCACCGGCCGCGTACATGGCGACCTGGCCCATGGCGAGCTCGCCCGCGTAGCCGAGCGCAAGGTTCAGGCCCGAGACGACGAGCGCGAGCAGCACGGTCAGTTCAACCTGACGAGTCAGCCCGTAACTCAATCCCAGCGTGGGCAGCAACAGCAGGAGCCCACCGCAGGCGAGCGGCCAGATCCATCCGGGAAGCGCCCGGAGTTTAAGCCACAGTGAAGCCATCTGTCACACCACCCGTTCCTTGCGACGGACAAAGAGCCCCGTCGGTTTGACCACCAAGATCACAATGAGAATGACGAAGACGCTGATGTTGGCGAAGTCGGCACCGATGTAGCGGCTTGCCAACGCCTCGGCGAGACCGACAATCAACCCGCCGACGAGAGTGCCACCGATCGAGCCGAAACCGCCGATGGCAAGCACAACGAAGCCCTTGATTGCAAGAGAGGCACCCAGCGTGGCAACTGCGAACGTCTTGGGGCCGACGAGCACGCCGACCATGCCAGCCAGAACGCCGGTGAACACGAACGCGATGAGGGCGAGTCGGCGCACATTCACCCCGCGCAGCTGCGCGGCCTCGCGATCTTCACTCATGCCGAGCAGCGCAATGCCGACGAGACTGCGCTTGGAGTATTGCTGCAGTCCGATGACCAGCAGCACGACGAACAGGATCAGGGCGAGCTCAACCGGATAGATCCGGCCTCCCGCAATGTCGAGCACTCCATCGCCGAGGAAGAACGGTACCCGACGAGGTTCGCCGCCCCAGATCACCTGGGCGACGCCCTCGATGATGAAGGAAGCGCCGAGGGTGGTGACGAGGAGGTTGTGGGCGTCTTTCACCGGGCGGATCGCGACCCGTTCCTCGAGCGCGGCGATGGCACCGACGATGATGCCCGCGCCGATGGCAACCAGCCACCAGGGCAGGTTCCAGACCGCGATACCCAGGTAGGCGAGGAACGCACCGAGCATCATGAGCGCGGCCTGCGCAAAGTTGAACGTCTTCTGGGACAGGAAGACGATGTTGTAGCCGATCGCGACGAGTGCGTACACCGCACCCAACGCGAGGCCAGACCAAATTATCGTCATGGCGTTCGAGTCCTTCTTTCACTCACCGAGCATGTGCCGGTGGCCCGAGAGAGTGTTCTCCCAGGCCACCCGTGGAAATGGTGCTACTGGTACTGGCCGTTGACCAGCGGACCGGGAGCGATAAAGAGGTACTGCTCCGGTCCGACGTGCGGTGAGTGCGCCTTGTCGGTGAAGGAGTACAGGCCGAGCATGACCGTGTTGGCGCTCTTCTGCACCGCCGGGTCGATCATCGCGGTGGCGAGCGCCTCCGCGTCGAGTGAGCCCGCCTTCTCGGCGGCCGCACGGACGAGCAGCATCGCGTCGTAGTTGTAGGCCAGGATCAGCGACGACTTGATCTCACCCGAGCTGACCATGAGCTTCACGGCGTCATTCACCGCGGCGTCGTCAGCGTTGAATTTGGTGCTCTTGAACACCTGCATGGTGAGGTTCTTCACCTGATCCGTGCCGAGCACGCCAGCGGGAGCCTCGGTTGCAATCAGACCGGTGGCCGAGACAGACGTGTTGCCAAGAATCGGGATATCCCAGCCGAGACGCTCGATGCCCTGCAGCACATAGCCGAGCGGGGCCCCGTAGGCGTCAAGCACGAGAACATCGGGCTTCTGCTCCTTGAGAGCCTCGAGCTGCGGCGTCATATCGAGCGAGGCCACGTCGTAGACCTGATTACCGGTGACGGTCAGTCCGGCCTCTTCGCTCTTCGAAGCGGCAAGGCCACCGAACAGCTCTCCGTATGCACTCGAACCGTGCAGCACGGCGACCTTCTTGTATTTCTGGGTCTTGATCTCGTCGACGAACGAACCGACATAGTCGGCGGCCGATGGCGAGAGATCGAAGTTGTACGGGCTGACGCTCGGGTCACCCGTTGTGGCCGTGGGGCCGATGTTGAACGAGAGGATCTTCTCCTGCGACAGGATGGGGATGATCGCTTCGGAGACGGTCGAAGGCCCCGAGTTCATCACGACGTCGGGGCGGCTGTCGCTCGCAAGCAATTCGCGCAGACGAGTGACGGCAACCGTCGGGTCGGCGGTGTCGTCGATCACGGTGAGCTCGACGTCGCGGCCGAGCACGCCGCCCAGTGCGTTAACGGCGGCAACCGAGGCCTTCGCCGCGGTGACCGAGGTTGTCGCGTTGTTTTGCAGAATTCCCTCTGCGCCGAGACCGCCGAAGACGACCACCTTCACCGGAGAATCGGCCGGGCCGCCGGAGTCGGCCGTGCTCCCTGCTCCGCCTGCACACGCCGCGAGTGTCAGCGTTGCAGCCGCCATCGCGGCCAACCCCACTGTGAATTTAAACCTTGACATCGATTGAACCTTTCTCACCGTTGAGAGCAGCGCCGGGGCCGACGCGAGCAATTGACAACCAAACGCTTGCTTAGTCAATCACACGACTCCGCAAATTCACAATGCGTCAGCCCGGAGCATCGGTAACGATCCGGGTACCAAAAACCAACCATGCATTTGCTTGGATTTTCGGGGCGAGCCTGTTACCGTGACGGCCATGGCACCTGGCTCCGCACTCTCTGAAAATGAATTCGACACGCACTCGGGAATTGCCCTCGTGACCGGCGGCTCCGGCGGTATCGGCGCGGCGATCGTGCGCCTTCTCGTGCAGGCGGGTTCGCGCGTCGCCCTCACGTACCGGTCGCGACGGCCGGAGAGCTTACTTGCGGAACTGGGTGACCACGTCGAAGCGCACCAGCTTGATGTGACCAATGCCGCGCGCTCCTCCGAGATCGTCGCCGATCTGTTGAGCCGTCACGGCGCCGTGCACACGCTCGTCCATGCGGCCGGTCCGCACGTGCCACTCAGCTACCTCTCGACGGTCACTCCCGCTCAATTCGAGGAGCAGATCCGTAACGACCTCGTCGGCTACTTCGCCGTGGTGCACGCCGCATTGCCCGCCCTGCGTGACTCACACGGTTCCATCACCGTCGTCACAACCGCGGCAACACGGCGCTACCCCGCCCGCGACGGGCTTTCTGCCGCACCCAAGGGTGGCGTCGAGGCGCTTTCACGCGGCATCGCGCTCGAGGAAGGCCGGTTCGGCATCCGGGTGAACTGCGTCGGCCCGGGCATGCTCACCGACGGTATGGCAGAGCGATTGATCGCCAACGGCGACATGAGCGAGCGCGCCCTCGACGTCGCCCGCGAGAACATTCCCCTTCGCCGCTTCGGTACGGCCGAGGACATCGCCCAAGTCGTCGTCTTCCTCGCTTCGGACCGTGCCCAGTTCATCTCGGGCCAGAAGATCGATGTCGACGGTGGGTACGGCGTCTAATGCGGAGGAGTTGGTATGACCGAGACTGAGCGAATGCTCGACCGCCTCAACGAGGGATTCCCCGACCTGGCCAGGTTGTCGCCCCTCGCCGCCCGTGCCGCCGTCGACGCGCGCGTGCGGCCCGCCGAGAATTTCGCCGATGCGGTGACGCGTGACCTCGATATCCCGGGCCCTGCAGGGCGCATCCGCGTGCGGGTCTACCGTCCAACGCAGCTTCGGCAGCCCGCGCACCGCTCGGGACTCGTCACCGTCTTCTCGCACGGTGGCGGCTTTCTGCACGGCTCCATCGCGAGCCATGACAGCTTCTGCCGATCGTGGGCGAAACACACAGCCGCCGTCGTGGTGTCAGTCGAGACCCGCCTTGCCCCGGAGCACGGCGCTCCCGCGGGCGCCGAAGACGTCGTCGCCACGGTCGAATGGCTGCTGACAACAGGGCTCGGGCGCCGGGTCGTGCTCGCCGGCGATAGCTCGGGCGCGAACGTCGCAGCCGTCGCGGCACTGATGCTGCGCGATCGCGGCCAGACGGCTCTCGCCGGCCAGGTGCTGCTCTACCCGTTCCTCGATCCAACGATGTCGAGCGACTCGCACACCACGCGCGCGGAGGGGTTCTTCGTCACCGCCCGCACACTCGGGTTCTACTGGCGAAACTATCTCGAATCGAGCGCCCTGCCGCAGACGGACTGGCGGATCAACCCAACACACGCCGCCGATCACCGCGGGCTTCCACCGACCATTCTCGTGACCGCTGGGCTCGACCCGCTGAGCGACGAAGGCCGCACGTACGCGCAGAAGTTGCGCGCGAGCGGTGTCCCCGTGCTGCTTCGTCACCACCCCGACCAGTTCCACGGCTTTCTCACCATCGGAGACTTCGGCCCGGCGCGCGCCGCGCGCGAGCTCCTGTGGTCCGACTTTCACCACCTTTTCATTCGCAACTCGGAGGACATCACATGAGCACGCGCGCTGTTGAAGAAAACGCCTTTGACCATGACGTCATCGTCGTCGGCGCCGGCTTTGCCGGCCTCTACACTGTCATCCACGCCGCCCGCCGCGGCCTCCGCGTACACGGCATCGAAGCCGCGCCCGGCGTCGGCGGCACCTGGTTCTGGAATCGGTACCCGGGCGCTCGCTGCGACGTCGAGAGCATTGACTATTCCTATTCTTTCGACCCCGAGTTGGAGCGCGAGTGGCGCTGGAGTGAGCGCTATGCGACCCAGCCAGAGATCTTGCGCTACCTCGAGCACGTCGCCGATCGCTTCGAGGCACGGACCCACTACAGCTTCAACACCCGCGTGACCGGTGCGAGCTGGGACGAGACAGCGCAGTGCTGGCACGTTGATACCGACGATGGTCGGCGCGCCACGGCAGCCTGGCTTGTCATGGCGACGGGCCCGCTCTCGACGCCCATTGTGCCAGAGATCACCGGCCGCGACAGCTTCGCCGGTCAGATCCTGCAGACGTCGGCGTGGCCGAGCGAGCCCGTAGATTTCACCGGGAAGCGGGTGGCCGTCATCGGCACTGGGGCCTCGGGCATCCAGGTGATCCCGCTGATCGCCGAGGACGCAGCAGAAGTCGTGGTCTATCAGCGCACCGCGAACTACAGCGTTCCCGCTTTCAACTTCGACCTCGACGATGCCGAGTGGGCAACGCAGCAGACCGGCCTCGCCCGGCGCCGGGAGCTCTCGTGGAAGAGCCCTGCCGGATCACCCTGGTCATCGCACCTCGAGCCATTTGCGGACCTCGACGACGAAGCTCGTGAGGCGGTGTTCAACGAGGCCTGGCAGCGCGGCGGGGTACTCTTCGCGAAGGCTTTTCGCGGCCAGACAATTGAGCGCGAGATCAACGATGCGGCGCGGGATTTCTTCGAACGCAAGCTCGCGGAGCGCATCGCCAACGACACGACACGCAGTGCGCTCACCCCGGTCGGGCATGCGCTCGGCACGAAACGCATCTGTACTGACTCGGGCTACTACGAGACCTACAATCTTCCGCACGTGCACCTCGTTTCCTTGCGCACCGAGCCGATCACTGAGATGACGCCCGCGGGAATCACGACCACAGCGGGCGCGCGAGAGTTCGACATCATCGTGTACGCAACGGGATTCGATGCGATGACGGGCGCCCTGACGTCGATTGAGATTCGCGGCCGCGACGGCAGGCTTCTGCGGGACGAGTGGGCCGACGGTCCGATCACCCTCCTGGGGGTCGGACTGCCCGGCTTCCCCAACCTCTGTGTACTCAATGGCCCGGGCACTCCGAGCGTTTTCGCGAACATGGCCCTCACGTCGGAACAGCAGGGCAGATTTGCCCTGGAGCTCATCGACTACTGCACGAATGCCGGCTATTCGTCAGCAGAGGCCCGTGCAGACGCGGCCGAAGCGTGGACGCAGCACACGCAAGATGTTGCGCACGCGACCCTGTTCGGTTCGTCGGACTCCTGGTATACCGGGGCAAATCTGCCCGGCAAGGCGCGCGCCTTTCTGCCCTATGCCGGTGGGTTTGACCAATTTTGTGCCCGGGCGGAGGCAGTGATCGACAACGGATTCACCGGCTTCGTGCTCAGCGAGCGCTAGCAGTGCGGGAAGAACAGCTAGCCGCCCGGCCCCCGATTCGCTCTAGCGTTTTCGTGACGAGCGGAATAGGCTCCGTATCAAGCAAATGCTTGTTAGATTAAGGGGTCATCATGGGAGATGCACACTACGGTTTCACGGCCGGCGATTCAATCGTCATCACCGGAGCGGGCAGCGGCATCGGCCGCGCCACCGCCCTCCAGGCCGCACGTCAGGGCCTGTCGGTCGGGGTCTGGGACTTAAATCCAGCCGGGGTTGATGAGACAATCCAGGCGATCATCGCCCTCGGTGGCACGGCGCACGGCGAGGTCGCCGATGTGTCCGACGCCGCAGCGGTGCATGCCGCGATGGAACGCACTGCGCGGGCACTCGGCCCCATCAGCTTCCTGCACAACAATGCGGGCCCCCCCTCGACCGCGCAGCTTGACTTTGGCGATGCCGTGCGGATCTGCGTCGGCAGCGTGCAATCTGTCACCGAGGCCTGGGTGCCGTATGCGCCCCAGTCCGGCGCCGCGATGGTTGTCACCGCCTCGGTCGCCGGCAACCTTGTCGGCACGGCCAACGCCTGGTACTCCGCGTCCAAGGCCGGCCTGATGGGCTACGTTCGGCACCTCGCGGCTCACCGCGCGGGCGAATTTCGCAGCAACGGGGTCGCCCCCGGCATGACAAACACCCCCCGACTCGCCGGCTTTGCCACGAGCGAGATGGGCGAGCGGATCCTCGAGCGAATCCCCCTGCACCGCATGGGCGAGGCCGATGACATCGCAGCCGCGACCCTCTTCCTCCTGTCGCCCGCAGCCAGCTATATCAACGGCGTCTTCCTTCCCGTTGACGGCGGTTGGACGGTGACGCAGTGAGTGAAAATCCCGTTCTGCACTCGCACCTCGTGCGACTGAGTTACGGCGACACCGACCCGGCCGGCATCCTGTACTACGCCGCCTGGTTCCCGAAAATGGAGGCGCTGCAATCCGAGTTCCTCTTCTTTCAGGGGCTGCGTCAGGATCGACTCAAAGAGGATTTCGGATGGTGGACCGTCTCACGCGCGACGTCGTGCGAGTACCTCGCAGCGGCCGGGCTCTTCGATCAGATCCGCATCGAACTGCGCCGCGGCTCCGTCGGGACATCGTCGTTCGCGTTCGATTTCACGATGCGGCGTGTGAGCGACGATGTGCTCGTTGCCCGCGCAGTGAGCACGCTCGTCACCGTCTCTCCGGAGCAATCGACGGTGCGCATCCCCGAGCTGCTGCACGACCACCTCGCCAACTGGGGTTCCTCCGAATGGGCGGCAGCGCACGCAATCACCGGCGCGGACGCGCTGGCGTGAGCGTCGGAGACCACCGCCTCGCCGACGCCGCCGACCGCAGCGAAATCAACGATCTGCTCGCGCGCGTGGCCCAGCTTGCCGACAGCGGCACTCCCGAGGAGTACCTGGCCTGCTTCTCGGATGAGCCGGTCTGGGAGCTCGTTGCGGCACATGGCCTCCCGCTCGACCCGCAGATTGTGCGGGGTCGCGAGTCGCTGCTCGAGAGCGTGCGCGACCGTCGCACAGCCGGAGTGCAGGGACCGGGATCGCACACCTGCCACGCCGTGCAGCGCGCCGCGGTCGTCGTCGACGGGGACTCGGCTCGGGCTGACAGCATCTTTCTCTACTACACGCACACGGACCAGACGCCGTTGCTCGCGGCCTTGGGCCAGTATGCGGACGAGTTTGTGCGCGTCTCCGGCGAGTGGCTGCTGGCGAAGCGGACTATCCGGCGTGACTAATCACGCCGCCGGTCAGCCACGTCTCCGCGTCCCCGCTCCGCACAGCCGCCAGGTGCAACTCCGTTTGTCGCAGCGCCGACTGCCTCTCGAATCCGCGGAGGTTGTCCCACCCTCGCGTCCAGAGCAGATGGCCGGTGACGTCCCAGACGCTCGCACCGCTCATCCGCCGGTCTACCTCCTGCACAGCCGCTGTGCGGCGCAGATGATGCGCCGCGATCTGCGCACAGCGCAGTCGCAACCCGCGGAAGCGAAATTCGTGCCCGGGCAGGACTTCGCACTGATCGAGTTCACTGATGCGACTGAGCGAACGCAGGTATGCGCCGAGCGGCTCGCTGCCCGGCAGCTGACCGAGCCCGATGCCCGAGTAGATGCGCGGCAGCACGTGGTCGCCCGAAAACAGCAACCCGGCGCCGGGGTCCTCGAGGCAGAGGTGCCCATCAGTGTGCCCGGGAGTCACGTGGGCTCGCAGTGTGCGGTCTGCAAGCAGAATCTCCTCGCCGTCGGCAATCACTCGGTCCGGTGCCAGCGGCGTCGAGAAGTGCGCCGCGTGGAGTTCGCCGAGCATCGCCGAGTGCAGGTGGTCGGGCACTCCCCAGCGCAGCAGCTCGACCCGCATCCACTCATCCGAGCCGCCCATGCCGACCGCGACATCGTTCAGCACAGCAGACTCCGCGGCCGTCATCATCACCGTGGCACCGGAGGCTTCGCGCAGTCGGCCGGCCAGCCCCAGGTGGTCCGGGTGGCTGTGCGTGACCAGAATTGTCTCAATGTCCTGCACGCGTCGGCCGTGCTCGGCCAGAAAAGTGCGCCAGTAGTCGAAGGTCTCGTCCGACGCCCACCCCGGGTCGATCACATGCACGCCGTCTGCGCCCATCAACGCGTAGCCGAACGAGGAAGCCAGCGTGCCCTCGGCGATCGGCAGTGCCAGCGCCCACCAGCCCTCATCGATCTTCTCGGCTGCCGCGACACGCCCCGTACCCCACGCCTCGGCCTGCGCGTGGCTCGTCACCTGCAGCTCACTCCGGACGTCGTCACCCATGCCGCCACTCTAGCAATTGCTTGGTTTGGGGTTGAGGGCCATTCGTGCCTGGGCGCGTCTGGCTCGGCCCCAAATGAGCGGATGGCGACCGCGTGAGCGACCGGGCAGGGGCTGCGCAGAACGGCCGAAGTCGCCTGATCATCGGGGTGCTCGCGGCGAGTGCGATGGCGAGCTCTCTGCAGTTCACTCTCACGGTGCCTGCGCTCCCCGAGTTTCCGTCGGTGCTCGGCATCACGGCCAGCGACGCAACCTGGATCATCGTCATCACCTTGCTGACCGGCACGATCGGCACACCCGTGGTTTCACGGATGGCCGACATCTATGGGCGGCGGCGCATGCTGCTCGTCTCAATCGGTCTGCTCTGCGTCGGCTCAATCATCGCTGCCGCGGGAATGACCTTCACGACCGTGTTGATCGGCCGTGCCCTGCAGGGTTTCGCCAGCGCCATCGTGCCGATCGGCATCAGCTTGATTCGCAGCCAGGTCGAGCGCAAACAGGCGAACATGGGCATCGCGCTCATGAGCGCGACGGTCGGCCTGGGTTCGGCGTTGGGCCTCCCCCTCTCGGGTGTTCTCCTGGCTTGGGGCGGGCTTCCGCTGATCTTCTGGGGTTCCGCCGTCGCGAGTGCCCTCTTCTTCTGTGCCATTCTCGTGGTCGTACCCGAGGCGCCCGAGCGACTCAACCGACGCTTCGACGTCATCGGCGCCATCCTGCTCGCCGTGTGGCTCACCGCGCTGCTGCTTGTCGTCTCAAAGGGTACGGAGTGGGGCGTGCGCAGCGCAGAGACGATTCTCGCCGCGGCCGTCACCCTCGCGGTTTTCGGCATCTGGATTCTGTTTTCGTTGCGCTCACGGCATCCGCTGATTGATCTCCGACTCGCGACGCGGCCGCGCATGATGCGCATCAACCTGGCAACATTTTTCGCCGCACTCGGCATGTTCGCGAACCATCTCCTCACCGTGCAAGAGGCACGGGCGCCGATCTCAACAGGCTACGGACTCGGGCTGCCCGCGATCACCGCAGGGCTCGTGCTGTTGCCGTTTGCGATCACGATGGTTGCTCTCTCTCCTGTTTCAGGCCGGGCGTTGAATCAGATCGGTCCTCGCGCGACGCTGGTCGGCGGCGCGCTCATCATGACCGCCGGTTTTCTCTTTCGAGTTCTCGCTCCGCACCAGCTCGGCACCGTCGTGATTGGCGCTGTCGTCATCGGCGCGGGCACCTCGTTCGCCTTCGCCGCGATGCCAGCGCTCGTCACCGAAGCGGCTCCGTTGACGGAGGTCGCCTCGGCGAACGGCGTGAACGGACTCATCCGCTCGCTCTCCGGCGCCATCTGCGGCGCCGCACTCGCGTTTCTGCTGGGCAGCTTCCCCGACGCGAACGTGAACGGAGCGCTCTCGCAGCAGGGGCTCACGACAGCGTTCGCTGTGGTCGCCGCGAGTTGCCTGCTCGGCGCCCTCATCGCCGCAGCGCCGATCCCGCGCCGATACCGGTAAGGAACTCGGGGAGTCACGGTCGCCCCATCGGCGCCCGGTTCCAGCTGACGGTGTCCCGTCCGCTCGTCAGTGTGGACGAGTCGAGCAGAATGAGGTCAGCGCGAGCCGACGTTCCCCATGGTCCGAGCGAGCGGCGCGAGCACCATCGGCCGAGCTGCAATCACGGACGCCGCAATGACCGTGAGCGAGACCAGCAGCATCAGAGCCCCGAACCAACTCACCTCGTCGCGCGCACCGTAGATGTGGTTGAGGTTGCGGAGCGCGCCGGTCGTCAGAACGAGCGTCACATGGATCACGGTGAAGCCGACGAAATACAGCATCACCGGGAAGTGCAGGCTGCGGGCGAGCGTGATCGGATACGCCGCGTTGAGCTTCGCATTGTTCGTCGGCCAGAAACCCGACAGGCGGATTCCCGTCGCGATAGCGAGGGGGGCCGCGATGAACACGGTCGCGAAATAGGCGAGCTGCTGGAGTCCGTTGTAGTTGATCCAACCGTTCTCGACAGGCCAGTCCAGGCTGAGGTACTGCAGCGCAGCGGAGAGCGCGTTCGGGAACACGTCCCAGCTCGTCGGCACGATGCGCATCCACTGACCCGTGGCAAAGAGCAGAATGACGAACACGAGGCCGTTCGCCATCCAGAGCACGTCGAGTGACTGGTGGAACCAGAGCATAATGCTGATCTTCCGCTGCGGATTGCGTCTCGACGACCAGTACGCGGGCGGGCGCCGCTGCCCACGAACCTGAAGGCCGGAACGCACGATCAGCACGAGGAAGAAGAGGTTGAGGAAGTGCTGCCAGCCGAGCCAGGCGGGCAGCCCGACGGGAGCCGAGTGTGGCAGTTCGGCGGCGCCCGGATACCGATCAACGAATGCGGCAACACCGTCAAGACCGATGAACCACCGTGCGGCGAGCACCACCGCAGCGGCGAATCCAAAGAGTGCGAATGCGCACACGAGACCCACGCCGACGCGCTGGCGATCAGACAGGGCTGCGACAGGGTTCGTCGAGGTATCGGCCGGCTTCGTGGGCGCTGACCGTGCAGGCGTGCGTGTCGCCGGAGCAGAGGTGGTCGGAGTTGCCGGAGCTGCCGGAGCTGCCGGAGCTGCCGGAGCTGCCGGCGCGACCGGAGCCGAAGCGGCGATTGCATCGGCCGGCACGACGGCTTCGACAGCGGACACGGTCACGGGTGCCGCTTTCGGCGCCGCGACTGGGGCCGCGGCTGGAACTGTGGACGGAGCTACGGCTGCCGGCGCGGCTGGAGCTGCCGGCGCCGCGGGCACGACACCGGCAAGTCCAACGGGAGGCGCCACGGGAGGCATGACCGGCAGGACGGCCGATTCCGGCGCGGGGTGCGGCGTGATCGCCGTTCCGGCCGGCCACGGTGCACCGCCGGCGACACGCGGGAGGCCCCGTCGCGTGCCGACCGCACCGGTTTCAGCCGCGACAGGCGCGTTTTCAACGGGGGCCGCGGTGACTGGCGTGGGCGCAGCCGCCACCGGAACGAGGAGCGCAGGGGTGACCGACGTATCCGCAGAGCCCTGCGGCCACGGGTCGCCACCCTCGACCCGGGGCAGCCCCCGTCGAGGACCGCCGGGGGGCGTCGTCCGCGCGACGGCTTCGGTCGATACGGGCGCGACGATTGTCTGGCTCGGGTCAGCAGAGGTAACGACCGCAGTCGAGATGGCCTCAGCCGCGGCACTCTCGATGCCCGCCACCGGCGCTCCCGACGCCGGGGCGCCGTCGCCGACCGGCCAGGGGTCTCCCCCGGGCGTGCGCGGCAAGCCGCGGCGCAGTACGCCCTGAGCCGACATCATCTAGGAGGCCTTCGCCTCGAGTGCCTGCACCAGCTGCGGCACAACCGTGAAGAGGTCTCCGACGATCCCGAAATCGGCGATCTCGAAGATCGGAGCATCGGCGTCTTTGTTGATCGCGACGATGTACTTCGAGGTCTGCATACCGGCGCGATGTTGAATGGCTCCCGAAATGCCAAGAGCGATATAGAGCTGCGGTGACACGGACACACCGGTCTGTCCGACCTGGTGACTCTGCGAAACGTACCCTGCATCGACCGCGGCGCGCGAGGCCCCGATGCCGGCACCCAGCGCATCGGCAAGCTGCTCGACGAGCGCGAATTGCGCCTCCGAACCGAGGCCACGACCTCCGGAGACGACGGTGCGGGCGCTGCGCAGTTCCGGACGGCTGCTCGTTTCAACGAGAGGGGTGACCGATTCGACCGTGGCAGCCACGCCCGAGGCGGTTACAGCGAGCTCTGTCTGCTGGAGCTGCTGGGCCGCCGCGCGGGCATCGATCGATCCGGGGCGCACCGTGATGATCGGCACGCCGAAGGTCGCGGCCGACACGACGTTATAGGCGCCCCCGTATACCGAATGGTGGGAGACGATTCCCTCGGCGTCGCGCGCCACACCCACGGCGTCGATCGCGAGAGCCGAACGGCTTCTCGCCGCGTATCGACCGGCAAGCTCCCGCCCCTCGACCGAATGCGAGACGAGGATAGCGGTGGGCCGGACCGCGTCGGCGGCCGCAGCGAGCGCATCGATCGCCCCCGACCCCAGCCGTTCCGCGTGAGCCGGCGCAGTGAGCACCCGGGTCGCGCCCAGCTCGGCGGCGCGAGTGGCCAGCTCCACAAGACGGTTCTGCGGTGCAACAATCACAGCGATCGGCGTGCCGATCTCGGCTGCCGCCCCCAGCAGACCAGCTGCGGACGAGGCGAGCTCACCTGCGAGTGTGACATCGAGCGCGACGAGGACCGAGTCCACGGCAAATTCATTCATTCCGGAGCTCCTAGACCAGGCGGTTCGCGACGAGGTAGTTGACCAACTGCTCGGCTGCATCGCCGTCATCGACAATTTTGGTGCCGGCGGTGCGAGCCGGGCGCTCCGCGAGCGAGATCATGATCGAGCGTGGCGTCGTCGTCTCGCCAGGGTCAACTCCGAGATC
This sequence comes from Leifsonia psychrotolerans, assembly GCF_013410665.1. Classification (NCBI taxonomy): domain Bacteria; kingdom Bacillati; phylum Actinomycetota; class Actinomycetes; order Micrococcales; family Microbacteriaceae; genus Glaciibacter; species Glaciibacter psychrotolerans. The sequence goes on from NZ_JACCFM010000001.1 coordinate 2,452,271, forward strand.
GGTCAGGCTCAGCATCTCGTAGGGCTTCTTCTTGGCGGCCATGATGCCCTTGAAGCTCGGGAAACGTCCGTCGGGCAGGCTCTCGGTGATCGAGACGACGGCGGGGAGCGCAGCCGAGATCCGCATCGCGCCACCATCGGTGGCGCGCTCGCCCGAAACGGTGTCTGCCTCAAACTGCACCGACGTCAGGTTCGTCACGGCGGGCACTCCGAGGAGCTCGGCAATCATCACGCCGAGTACTCCACCCGACCCGTCGGTCGACTGGTTGCCGGTGATGACGACATCGAACCCGATCCGAGTGATCGCTGCAGCGAGCACTTCCGCCGTGAGGCCGAGGTCGGCACCGACGAGCGCCTCGTCGAGGATCTGGACGGCGGAGCCCGCCCCCATCGCCAGGCCCTTCCGAAGTGTGGCCTGCGCCCTCTCCGGTGCAAGGGACAGCAGAACGACTTCGGCGTCGGGGTTTCCGTCGGCATAGCCGAGCGCCACTTCAAGCGCGCGCTCGCAGATCTCGTCGAGCACGTTTTCGCCCTCAGCACGCTCGGCCAGGCCGGTCGCTGGGTTCAGCGTGCGGTCGCCATAGGTATCGGGTACTTCTTTGACCAGGACGATCAACTTCATCGTTATCTCCTTAAACCGCCTGACCCCCAGGTTAACCCGAAGTCAACCCAACAAGCAAGCGGACGCTTGGTATGTCTGCAGGTGGTGTGCATCCCCGGCCCGTCGATGGCGGTTCAACCCCGTGCCGCCGCGGTCGAACGGGCTCAGCCGGCCAGAAGGTCTGCAGCGACGAGCTCTGCAATCTGCACGGCGTTCAGCGCCGCACCCTTACGCAGATTGTCGTTGGTGATGAAGAGCGCCAGACCACGACCATCCGGTGCGCCCTCATCCTGACGGATACGACCGACAAAGCTGGCATCCTGGCCGGCGGCCTGCAGCGGGGTCGGAATGTCCGTGACAGTCACTCCGGGAGCGCTCTGCAAAAGCTCGGTGGCGCGTTCGGGCGAGATCGCGCGGCTGAACTCGGCGTTGATCGAGAGCGAATGACCGGTGAAGACCGGCACTCGTACGCAGGTTCCGCTGACCCGGAGCGACGGCAAATCAAGAATTTTGCGCGACTCGTTGCGTAGCTTCTTCTCTTCGTCGGTCTCGTTCGAACCGTCGTCAACGACCGAGCCGGCCATCGGAATCACGTCGAAAGCGATCGGGCGGGCGTAGATCGTCGGCTCGGGAAGCGTGACGGCAGTGCCATCGTGCACAAGATTCAGCAGATCGGCGTCGTTGGCTACGGCACGCACCTGGCGCACCAACTCTTCGGCACCGGCGAGGCCGCTGCCGGAGACGGCCTGGTAGGTGCTCACGGTGAGCCGTTCGAGACCGGCCTCGTCGTGGAGCACCTTGAGCACGGGCATCGCTGCCATGGTCGTGCAGTTCGGGTTCGCGATAATCCCCTTCACGGCCAGTTTGATCGCTTCGGGGTTGACCTCGCTGACCACCAGCGGGACGTCGGGATCCATGCGCCAGCCCGACGAATTGTCGATGACCGTCACGCCGGCCGCGGCAAACCGCGGAGCCTGAGCCTTCGAGAGGGTGGCCCCGGCCGAGAAGATTGCGACGTCGAGATCTCCGATGTCGGCCGTTGCGGAGTCTTCGACGACGACATCCGTGCCCTTCCAGGGCAGAACCTTTCCGGCTGAACGAGCCGAGGCGAAGTATCGAATGCTCGCGACGGGAAAGTTACGCTCTTCGAGCAGGCGACGCACCACGGCACCGACCTGTCCGGTGGCTCCGACGACGCCGATATTGATTCCTGCGGTGCTGGTCACGTGCTTCCTCACTTACATTTCTACGTTCTGGCAAATTCCGAAAACTGCGACGGGCCGGTGATTAGCGGCCGGTGCCGCCGTGCACTTCGGCGACGTCGTCAGCGTCGAGGCCGAAGGCCGTGTGCACCACGCGCAACGCGGTGTTGACCGTATCGGCACGGGTGACGACCGAGATGCGAATCTCACTCGTCGAGATCATCTCGATGTTGATTCCCGCGTCCGAGAGCGCCTCAAACAGCTTGGCCGAGACACCCGAGTTCGTGCGCATGCCGGCGCCGACGAGAGCGAGCTTGCCGATCTGATCGTCGTACTGCAGCGATTCGAAGCCAGCCTCGCTCTTCTCGGCCTCGAGCGCCTGAAGCACACGGTGGCCGTCGTTCATCGGAACCGTGAAGGAGATGTCGGTGCGGCCGGTCACTGCGGACGACACGTTTTGCACAATCATGTCGACGTTGGCGTTGGTCTTCGCGACGATCTTAAAGATCTGGGCGGCCTTGCCGGGAATGTCCGGCACGCCGACGATCGTGATCTTGGCTTCGCTCAGGTCGGCGGCGACTCCGGCGATCATCGGGTTTTCCACGTCAGTCTCTTCTCTCTTCGACACTGTGCCGTCGGCGTTCGGTGTGGCGCCTTCGGAGCTTTCCGGGTTGTAAACGATGGTGCCCTCGTTGTTGTTGAACGAGGAGCGAACGTGCAACACCACATTGTGGCGACGCGCATATTCCACGGCACGAATATAGAGAACCTTGGCGCCGTTTGCGGCGAGCTCCAGCATCTCCTCGCTCGTGATGCGATCGATTTTGCGCGCGCGGGGAACGACGCGCGGGTCGGAGGTGTACACGCCATCGACGTCGGTGTAGATCTCGCAGATGTCGGCCTTGAGGGCGGCGGCCAAAGCCACCGCCGTCGTGTCGGAGCCGCCACGGCCAAGGGTCGTGATGTCCTTGGTGTCGCGGTTGAAGCCCTGGAAGCCGGCGACGATGACAATGGCGCCGTCGTCGAGCGCTTCGCGCAGACGTACCGGGGTGACGTCGACGATGCGCGCAGAGCCGTGCTGCGCGTCGGTGATCATGCCCGCCTGGCTGCCGGTGAACGAGCGAGCGTCATGACCCATGCTCTTGATCGCCATGGCGAGCAGCGCCATCGAGATGCGCTCACCCGCGGTGAGCAGCATGTCGAGTTCACGCGGGGCCGGAATTGGCGTGACCTCGTGCGCGAGGTCGAGCAGTTCGTCGGTCGTGTCGCCCATGGCGCTCACGGCGACGACCACGTCGTGGCCGGCCTTTCGGGTTTCAACTATGCGCTTGGCAACGCGGCGAATACCTTCAGCATCTGAGACGGATGATCCGCCGAACTTCTGCACGATCAAACTCACGTGGCGCTCCTGGGGTTGGGAAGTCCGAGCGAGGCTCGGACTTCCATCCTAAATGCTGGCATATTCCCTGCCGGCCATGTTACAAAGCCCTCAGTTTGGGCAGATCAGCCGATCTGGGCCCGTTTATCGTCGGGGCGCTCAGGCTCCGACGACGCGACGACCTTCGAAGGCGCGACCGAGGGTCACCTCGTCGGCATATTCGAGGTCTCCGCCGACGGGCAGCCCCGAGGCGAGTCGGGTGACCCTGATCTCGAGAGTGTTCAACAGCCGGGAGAGGTAGGTGGCGGTAGCTTCACCCTCAAGGTTCGGGTCGGTGGCGATGATGACTTCGTGCACTGTGCTGTCGGCCAGTCGCTGCATGAGTTGGCGAATGCTCAGGTCATCGGGGCCAATGCCATCGATGGGGCTGATTGCACCGCCGAGCACGTGATACAGACCCCGGAATTCGCGGGTGCGCTCGATCGCCACAACATCTTTCGCCTCTTCGACGACACAGATGAGCGAGGGATCGCGGCGCGGGTCTCGGCAAATGGTGCAGGTCTGCTGTTCTGACACGTTTCCGCAGATCGAGCAGAAACGCACTTTCTCGCGCACCTCAAGCAGCACATTGGCCAATCGGGTCACATCGAACGTTTGCGTCTGCAGAATATGGAATGCGATACGTTGCGCGGACTTCGGGCCGATCCCGGGCAGGTGGCCCAGCTCATCGATCAGCTCTTGAACAATTCCTTCATACATGGGTTAGTCGCCTCGGGGTCGGGGGGCAGAGTTGTGCGGCTGCTCTTCGAGGAATGTGGCACCGAGAATTTCGCGCACCACCGATTCGCCGTAGCGCTGCTTCTCGCCGAAGGTGGGGGCGGATGCCCGTGGTGTTGTTTGGCGGGGGGCCTGAGTGGGTACTCCACTGGGTGCCTGGCTCAAGTCTGGTCCCGACGCAGCAGCAGAAGTCGACGGCGCCGACCGCTGCGACAGCGATTCGTTCGAATCCGGCGCTACGAAACGGTCGGTGGGCGGCTCAGTCTCGGGCGGAACATCGTCGTCGAATGGCGGTGGCTCATCGTCGAATGGTGGCACCGAGTCCGAGTGTGGACCGGAATAGACCGGGGGCGCCGATCTGTCCGCCGGCATCGAGCCCGATTGTGCGGCCGCGGGAGCGTCGGAGGTCGCGGCAGCCGTTGCTGCAGGAGCAACCTCTGCGGGAGCGGTCGATGCACCAGATCCGGGGATAGCCACCGTGGCCCAGCTCCCTGCGCCTGCAGTTGCGGCTGCGGCTGCGGCTGCGCGTGTGTCTCTGCCTCCGGTGGCGCCGACCGGCGTGGGACCAGAGCGCGCCGAATTCGGAGCCGGCGCGGAAGCCACCGGGACTGAAGCTGCGGGTGCGGAAGCCCCGGCCGATCCGTCTACGGTCGGCGTGGGCAGCGGACCACCCGACGCCGCGCCCTCGACCGGCCGTCGCGTCGCCGCCGCGCCAGCGTCGGAACCCACGATGAACTTCACACGGAGGCCCAGCACATCGACGATTGCGGTGCGCAGGTAGTCGCTCACGCCGCTGCTCGTGGGCTGTTTCTGCTTGAAACTGGTGACGTCACCGTCGCTCGGGAACGACATCACCAGAATGTCGTCGTTGCGAAGCTCCAGCACGCTGGCCGTGAGTACGACGAGCCAGGCGCTGAGCTTGGCCGTCTTCACGGCCTCGAGAATTTCTGGCCAGGCGTCCTTAATCTGCTGCAGAGTAACGGGGCCGACCGGTTTCGGCGCGGTTCGCATCGCCGCTGGAGCCTCTGGTGTCGCAGTCGGTCCCGTAGCGGCAGCTGCGGCTGGTACTGCGGTCGCCAGAACAGGAGGAATTGGCCCATTTGGGGCGTTTGTTCCTGTTGTGACGACGCCGGGGGCGGTGTGCGCGGCCTGGACCGGCGCAGACGCGCGAGCAGGATCAGGCGCAGGCTGAACCGGGGCCGCCTGAACGGGCGCCGGAACGGTGCCCGAACCGGACGAACCGAACGCACCCGTCGCACGCGCCACATCCGTCGCATCCGCCGAGCCCGCCGCGGGCACCCCATCGACGCCGATCCGGCGCTCGAGGCGTTCTACCCGGGCGAGCGCGCCACGGGTTGAGTCGTCGCTGGCTGGAATAAGCACGCGTGCAATCATCAGTTCGAGGTGCAGGCGCGGCGAGGTCGCACCGCTCATCTCGGTCAGCGCGGAGTTCAGGATGTCTGCGGTGCGCGACAACTCGGCGGCACCGAACTTGGAAGCTTGCACCGCCATTCGGTCGATGTCGTCTTGCGGCACGCCGCGCAGCACCGCGGCGGCAGCCGACACCGAGGTCGCGGCCACGACGATCAGGTCGCGCATGCGCTCGAGCAGATCTTCGACGAAACGGCGCGGATCTTGCCCCGTCTGAATGACCCGGTCGACGGCGTCGAAAGCGGCTGACGAGTCGCGCGTGGCGATGGCATCGATTGCCTCGTCAAGCAGGGCAGCGTGCGTGTAACCCAGCAACGCGACGGCACGCTCGTACTCGACGGAGTTGTCGACCGAGCCGGCCATGAGCTGGTCGAGCAGCGAGAGGGTGTCGCGCGGCGAGCCTCCTCCGGCCCGCACGACGAGGGGCAGCACGCCGGGCGCCACCTGCACACCCTCTTTCTCGCACATCTCCTGCACATATTCGAGCATCTGCGCCGGCGGCACCAACCGAAACGGATAGTGGTGGGTGCGCGAACGAATAGTGCCGATCACTTTGTCGGGTTCGGTCGTCGCGAAGATGAACTTCACGTGTTCCGGCGGCTCTTCGACGATCTTCAGCAGAGCATTGAAGCCCTGCGGGGTCACCATGTGCGCCTCGTCGAGGATGAAGATCTTGTAGCGGTCACGAGCGGGAGCGAATATGGCGCGCTCGCGGATGTCGCGGGCGTCATCCACACCGTTGTGGCTGGCCGCATCGATCTCGACGACGTCGAGCGAGCCGCTACCGTCGCGGGAGAGCTCGACACAGCTCGGGCAAACACCGCACGGGGTGTCGGTCGGGCCTTCTGCGCAGTTGAGACAGCGGGCCAAAATGCGCGCCGATGTTGTCTTGCCACAGCCGCGCGGGCCGCTGAAAAGGTAGGCGTGATTGACCCGATTGGTACGCAGGGCAGTCATCAACGGATCGGTCACTTGAGACTGACCGATCATCTCTGCAAAAGTCTCTGGCCGATAACGGCGATACAGGGCTGTAACCACGGCTCAATCGTAGTCGGCGCCGCTGACAGAGCGCCCGAGTGTAGTCCGAACGGGGCTTCCCCTTCAATGGGTGACGAGACTAGCGAAATTCACCCCTGGTTTGGGGGATCGAAACTCCCTTATACCGAGCATTTCTGTCCGCATTTCAGAGGACAGTTCCTTATCATTTAGTTCTGACTCACGTTGTGCATGGTCGTTCACGTTGCATCGGGGGCTTCGACACTTGGGGGAATCCATGACCACCGCTCATCCGCGCGCGCGCACCATGCAGCTTGGCGCTCTCGGCACAGCCACTTTTCTGGCGGCGGGGCTCGCGCTCGTTCCCGCGCTGCCGGCGATGGCCGCTCCCCTCACTGCATCCGTGAGCACTGCCGCCGAGCTGGATTCCGCGCTCCTTGCCTCTGCCGGCACAAGCACCACAATCACCCTCGCCAATAGCATCAGCACCCTGGGGCTTGCGGTCCCGTCGACGGGCACGGTGACCGTGCAGCTCGGTGCCTTTAGTCTGACGTCGACCCGCCCGTGGGATGGGGTGAGCGAAGGCGCCGGCTTCGAAGTGGCATCCGGAGCAAGCCTCACGGTGGAGGGGACTACCGGGACGTTGAGTGCCATCGGCGCCCCCGGTTCGGCAGGAATCGGCGGCTCGAGAGGCCAGGATGCCGGCACAATCGTCATCAAGAGTGGAAACGTCATCGCCAAGGCTCGCCCGGGTGGCGGGGCGGCCATCGGTGGAGGAACCGGCGGGTCCGGCGGGTCGACCACGATTCGTGGCGGCACGGTCAAGGCAACAGTGGACAACTTCGGGTCGGGTATCGGCGGCGGACGAAACGGAGCGGCTGGCACAATTCTGATCAGCGGCGGCACCGTCACCGCGGTCGGCAGCCTCTACGGCGGCGCAGCAATCGGCACCGGCGAAGTCGACCCTGCGGCATCCGCTACCACCCGGTCGGGCGGCAGCATCACGATCTCCGGCGGAACCGTTCTTGCCGACGGACACGGCATCTATTCCCCCGGCATCGGCGGTCGAGGCGGGGCAACAGGGCCGACTCCGCTGACCATCCACATCTCCCAAGCGGATGCCGCCGTACCAACCATTGTGGGTTCCAACCCCGGGCATGACGGGACGTCGATCGGCGGCGGAAGAAACGAACCCGGCGTCGCTGTCACCATTGGTGTCGGCGCAGTTGTCAGGCTCAACCCGCACTTTTCCTACACCGGTTCCGCGATCGGCGGGTCGGGAACCGCGTCCTCGCAGTTCGGCACCCTGTCGAATGCAGGAGAACTGCGCGTGACGCCGGGCGCCACGATGACGATCCCGGTGGGTGCCCTTGTCACCAACACCGGCGGGCTGATGGGTGCCGGCGCGATCGTGAATCACGGTGTTATCGTGACGAGCGAATCGGTGTCCAGCATTCAAGGCACGACCATCAATACCGGCATCATCGTGAACACCAAGTCCTTCACCCGCTCCGCAACCAATGGCGTGCCTCTGACGTATCTTCCGTCGCTGACATTCGATCGCAATGATGGCTCAACGCCGGCTCAGATCATGCAGCTCTTTGCGCCGAGTCTGGCCGTGGGGTCTGCCGACATCATCGCCGGACCGCTGTTGAACGCGGTGGTGCAGTCGCCGACGCGAGCCCATCACACGTTCGCCGGCTGGGCGACAACTGCGGCCGGCGGAATTCTCTGGGATCCTGCTACAGCGATCACGGCATCACCGACCATCTACGCCCAGTGGATCGCTGACAGCTATACCGTCAGCTTCAACAGCCAAGACGGAACCGCGGTCGCTGACACAACCGCGACCCACGGCGGACTCATCACCGAACCAGCCGCGCCAACCCGCCCGTGCTACACCTTCGCCGGCTGGAGTACCACACCCGACGGCACACCGTGGAACTTCGCAACCGACACCATCACCGGCCCGACCACCTTCTACGCCCAGTGGGTTATCAACAGCTACACCGTGAGCTTCGACAGTCAAGGCGGAACCGCGGTGGCTGACACAGCCGCGACCCACGGCGAATTCCTCACCGAACCAGCCGCGCCGACCCGCACCAACTACACCTTCCTCGGCTGGAGCACCACACCCGGCGGCACGCCGTGGAACTTCGCAACCGACACCGTCACCGAACCGACCACCCTCTACGCCCAGTGGGTGATCAAGAGCTATACCGTCGCCTTCACCAGTCAAGGCGGAACCGCGGTCGCTGACACAACCGCGACCCACGACGCACTCCTCACCGAGCCAGCAGAGCCGACCCGCACCGGCTACACCTTCGCCGGCTGGGCAACAACCGCACCGGGCGGAACGCCGTGGAACTTCGCAACCAACACCGTCACCGAACCGACCACCCTCTACGCCCAGTGGACCGCCGACAGCTACACCGTGATCTTCACCACCCACGGCGGAACCGCGGTCGCTGACACAACAGTGACCTTCGATGGACTCGTCACCGAACCAGCAGAGCCGACCCGAACGGGCTACGCCTTCGCCGGCTGGAGCACCACACCCGGCGGCACACCGTGGAACTTCGCAACCGACACCATCACCGGACCAACCACCCTCCACGCCCAGTGGACCGCCGACAGCTATACCGTCAGCTTCAACAGCCAAGACGGAACCGCGGTCGCTGACACAACCGCGGCCCACGACGGGCTCCTCACCGAACCAGCCGCGCCGACCCGCACCGGCTACACCTTCATCGGTTGGAGCACCACCCCCGACGGCACACCGTGGAACTTCGCAACCGACACCATCACCGGACCAACCACCTTCTACGCCCAGTGGACCGTGACGAGCGTCGTGCCGCCGACGCCCGACGTACCGACTGCTGCGCCGACTCCGCCAACGACCGTCGTCGTGCCGATGTCCAACCCACAGAAGGCTCTCGCGAGCACCGGTAGCGACACCGGTGGCGCCCCGTGGCTCGCCCTCGGCCTCATCGTCGCCGGGATGCTCGGTCTTGCGTGGCGTCGCACCCGTCCCGCCCGGGGCTAGCAGCTCCCGGGGCTAGCAGCTCAGCTGCCGAGCGACGGCATCGGCAGGCCGAACGTCTGGCGCAGGGCCAGGCGTGCGGCATGGAATCCGCCCATACCGTGCACACCGGGCCCCGGCGGAGTCGCGGCCGAGCAGAGATAGAGCCCGGGCGCCGCGCGCCACGGCTGCGAGGACATGACCGGCCGCGCAAGGAGCTGCGCGAAGCTTGCCGCGCCGGTTGCGATATCGCCGCCGATCAGGTTCGCATCCGCTCGCTCCAACTCGGTCGCCGGGGTGGCGTGACTGGCCAGGATCACATCGCGAAAGCCTGGCGCGAACCTTTCGATCTGTGCGGTGATCGGTTCGGTCATGTCGCGGTCAGAACCGGCCGGAACGTGGGTATACGCCCACACCGTGTGCATCCCTGCGGGTGCCCGGGTGCAATCGAACAGACTCGGCTGCGACACGAGCACATAGGGCGACCGAGCATACTGACCGCGCGCCACCGCGCTTTCGGCCGCTGCCACCTCGGCACGCAGTCCCCCGATATGAACGGTTCCCGTGCGGCTGAGATCGGCGTTCGCCCACGGTACCGGCGCGGTGAGCGCGAAGTCCACCTTCGACGCGGCATTACCCATTCGAAATCGCAGCAGAGCGCGCAGATACGACGGATCCAGCCGCTCCCCGGCAATCTGCGCAAGCTGTCGGGCCGAGGTGTCGAAGAGCACGGCACGCGCGGCCGGCAATTCGTCAAGTGATTCGATGCGATGCCCGGTCTCGATGACGCCGCCGTGCGCCTCGAAGTCGGCTGCCATCGCATCCGTGATCGCCTGCGAACCTCCGACGGGAATCGCCCAACCGACGCTGTGCGCCAGCGTGGCCAAGAGCATCCCGGCTGCCCCCGCACCCAGGGTCGCCAGGCGTCCGATCGAATGAGCGTACACACCCGCGAGCATGGCCGGAGCAACGTCACCCCGAAAGCGTAAGCCCGCCAACGGCGACCCCTGCTCGATCGCACGCAGACCGTAAGACAGCGCGGTGAGTGGATGCGTCGGGAGCGGCAGCAGGGGGGACGTCACGAACTCGGCGACCCGCTGCCCGTTGTCGACAAGGGGCTTCAGCAGGCGCAACCAGGCTGCTCCGTCAACACCCAGGCCGTCGGAGGTGCGAGCCAGATCACGCCAGGCGATTCCGGCCTGGCCCCCGTCGAGGGCATGCCCATAGGAAACGTCGGGCACGACGAAGGGAACGCGCTTCTCGATGCCGAACTGCTGAAAGAACGGCGAGGCGAACGCCATAGCGTGAACCGCAGAACCCCAGTCGTGCCGAAAACCAGGCTCGGTGAGTTCGAGGGTTCGCGCGCCTCCGCCGATGCTCTCCTCGGCTTCGAATACCCGGACGGAAAGCCCGGCGCGGGCGAGTACAACGGCGGCGGCCAACCCATTCGGCCCGCTGCCGACAATTACGACGTCGATCACGGCGTCACTCACAGCGTCACGGCCGACGGTTCGCGGTTCGCCTGTGCATCCACCCTGCCAGCTTAGGGTTTGCCGGCCGGCTGCGTCCGGTGCCACCCTCACACGGCGCTGACGGCGCCCGTTATCCCAGTTCCGGTCGAGTTCATCCCGCACGCTGGGGAAACTTGACCGCAACGGGCGAACTCGGCGAAACGAGTCAGACGATCGACGCCACCTGGCGCGCGATCTCAAGCTCTTCGTTCGTGGGAATCACCATCACGGTGACCGGGGCGCCGACCGGCGAGATCACCCGAGCGGCCTTCGACGCCAGCTCGTTGCGATCGTTGTCGATCATGATGCCCAGGTGCTCGAGTCCGGCCAGGGCCCGGCGCCGCAGCAATCCGTTGTTCTCCCCCACGCCTGCCGTGAAGACCAGCGCGTCGAGCCCTCCGAGTTGGGCGTAGTAAGCGCCGATGTAGTGTCGGATGCGGTGTCGCCACACCTGCAGCGCCAGCTCGGCATCCTCGTCTCCGGCGATCGCCGCAGTCTGTACATCGCGCATGTCACCCGAGCCGGTCAACCCGAGTAGCCCGCTCTCGCGGTTGAGCATCACATCGAGTTCGGTGATCGACATGCCGGCCGCACGATTCAGGTGCACGAGCACCGCCGGGTCAATGTCGCCCGACCGCGTTCCCATCACGAGTCCCTGCAACGGAGTCATCCCCATCGAGGTGTCGATCGACTTTCCACCGTCGACGGCGGTCGCGGATGCCCCGTTGCCGAGGTGCAGCACAATCGTACGCAGCGACGTCAGCGGCTTGCCGAGCACAATCGCCGCCTGCTCAGAGACATACTTGTGCGAGGTGCCATGGAAACCGTAGCGACGCACCTTGTACTCGTGGGCGATCGCCTTCGGAATCGCGTAGGTGTAAGACTCGGGTGGCATGGTCTGGTGAAAGGCGGTGTCGAAGACGGCAACGTGCGGCACATTCGGTAGTGCGGCACGAGCCGCCCGGATGCCGAGCAGATTGGCCGGGTTGTGTAGCGGGGCCAGACGGGACAGAGCGTCGATCTCGCGTTCCACCTCGGCGGTGATCAGCGTCGGTCCGTCGAAGTCGCTTCCACCGTGCACGACACGGTGTCCGACCGCGAGCAGGTCATCGATGTCGCCGAGCTTCGCCAGAACGACGGCCATTCCCTCGGCATGGTCGGCGATGAACGAACCCGGCTCGCCGATGCGCTCGATCAGGCCCGTCATGAGGGCCTTCTCGGTGTCCAGATCGATCAACTGGTACTTGATCGACGACGAGCCGGAGTTGACCACGAAGACCGTGCTCATCGGCTCAGTCCTCCTGCGCCTGGATCGCGGTGATCGCCACGGTGTTGACGATGTCCTGCACGAGTGCTCCGCGCGAGAGATCGTTGATGGGCTTGCGCAGTCCCTGCAGCACCGGTCCGATCGCGACGGCGCCGGCCGAACGCTGCACGGCCTTGTATGTGTTGTTGCCCGTGTTGAGGTCGGGGAAGATGAACACTGTTGCCCGACCGGCCACCTCGGACAGCGGCATCTTCGATGCGGCGACGATGATATCCGTTGCCGCGTCATACTGAATCGGACCTTCGACCAGCAGATCGGGGCGCCGCGAGCGCACGATCGCCGTGGCCGTGCGCACCTTGTCGACGTCGACGCCCGACCCGGATTCCCCGGTCGAATAGGACAGCATCGCCACGCGCGGTTCGATGCCGAACTGCACGGCCGTTGCGGTGGAGCTGATGGCGATGTCGGCGAGCTGCTCGGCATCCGGGTCGGGAATCACGGCACAGTCCCCGTACACGAGCACGCGGTCTTCGAGCGCCATCAGGAACACGCTCGAGACGACCTTCACATCGGGCTTCGTCTTGATGATTTCGAACGACGGGCGGATGGTGTGCGCCGTCGTGTGCACCGCGCCCGAGACCATGCCGTCGGCCAGGCCCAGGTGCACCATCATGGTGCCGAAATACGACACGTCGCTCACCTGCTCACGCGCCTGCTCGAGCGTGATGCCCTTGTGAGCGCGCAGTCGGGCATATTCCTCGGCGAAGCGCATCACGAGAACCGGGTCGTATGGCGAGAGCACCTCCGCCTTCGAGAGGTCGAGGCCGAGCTCGATGGCCCGCGAACGCACCTCAAACGTCTCGCCGAGAATCGTCAGATCGGCGACCTCGCGGGCAAGCAGCGTGTGCGCAGCACGCAGGATGCGGTCGTCGCCGCCCTCGGGCAGCACGATGCGCTTGCGGTGTGAACGCGCGCGTTCGAGCAGCCCGAACTCAAACATCAGTGGCGTGACTACCTCGGTGCGGCTGACCCGCAGCAGGGCCAGCAGCGCGGATGCGTCGACGTGCTGCTCAAAAAGTGCCAGCGCCGCGTCGTATTTGCGTTGAGAATCCGCGGCGAGCTTTCCACGCGTGCGCGTGATCGCCACGATCGTGTCGTAGGTGCCGAGGCCCGTGCGAATGATCGGCAGCGTCTGCGGCAGACCGTCGAGCAGGCGTTCGATCGGCTCGGGAAGCTCGAAGCCGCCGTTCAGCACGATGCCGGCAATCGACGGGAAGGTGCCGGATGTCTGGGCCATCATGGCGGCCAGGAGCACCTCGGTGCGGTCGCCGGCGACGACGAGAACCGCACCCTGGATGAGGCGCGGCAGCACATTGACCATGCTCATCCCGGCCACGACCACGCCGAGCGCCTCACGGGCCAGCAGCTCGGGGTCGCCCTTGATGAGCGTGCCCTGCGTCGCCTTCATGATCGATTCCATGCTCGGAGCGATCAGATAGGGATCCTCCGGAATCACCCAGACGGGCACACCGGGTTTCGCGTCAAGGATCGCGTCGCGCACGGCATCCTGCTGGGTCGCATCCGCTCGGTTGGCAATCACGGCGAGCAGTGTGGCGTGCGCCGCAGTGAGTTCGTGCACGGCCAGTTCGGCGATGTCGTGCATGTGGGCGGGGCTGCGCGGATCGGCCTGACCCAGGCGTTCACCCGACACCTGGCTGGAGCGTCCGCCGAGAACGAGCAACACGGGGGCGCCGAGGTTGGCCGCGATGCGGGCGTTGAAACTCAGTTCGGTGGGGCTTCCGACATCGGTATAGTCCGAGCCGACGATGACGACCGCGTCACACTGGGCTTCGACGGCCTTGTAGCGTTCAACGATCCGAGACAGCGCGGCATCCGCGTCTTCGTGCACCTCGTCGTAGGTGACGCCGATGCACTCGTCGTAGGCGAGGTCGACGCTGTCATGACCGATCAGCAGATCGACGACGTAATCGCGTTCGGCCGTCGAGCGGGCGATGGGGCGAAAGACGCCGACGCGCTTGACTTGATGGGAGAGGGTATCGAGGGTCCCGAGGGCGACGGTTGATTTGCCGCTGTGTCCCTCGACGGACGTAATGTAGATGCTTCGTGCCACGTGTCTACGTTATCGTCGCCGCCATGCGCGCCTGCACACCCAGCTACTTCTCAGGGCTGGTTCAAAGCTCACGGCCCCGATGGGCAAAATAATGACTCCTCGCGCACCTGCCAGAGCCCGGTTACCCTTGCTACGTTTCCGTCCTGGGGGAGTTGGCCTGGATGACACCACACGAGGAGCCGTTCCTCAGTTTAGGTGACGAATCGTTCGCTCCAAAATCAGGGCATGCTTGCGTGTCGCGCCTGGAGCATCCGACGGCCAACGCGGAGCACGAAAACAGCACGTGAGCTCGAAAGCAGCCGGCGCGCTGCTCCGTCCGACCGTTATCCGAAAGCGCTGTGCGGGCCGAGCGTCCGCACGGGCCGTCAGAAACAGGTAGGATTCTTCGAGGTCGTTCCCTTCGGGGAAGGTTCAACTGGAGAATTCGCCTAGTGGCCTATGGCGCACGCTTGGAAAGCGTGTTGGGTGAAAGCCCTCGGGGGTTCGAATCCCCCATTCTCCGCCAACGAAATGCCCAACTCCGGTTGGGCATTTCTGCGTTAATGGCATCCACTCACCCGGGATGAGCGTGTATTCCGCGCCTGTGTCACGAATTCTCAGCGCGTACCTGTGACCACGCGGCAAGCGCCGCCCCCAGGAGCACGCCGTCGTCGCCGAGCGAGGCAGCAACAACCTTCGCTGTTGAGCCGGAAGGCATGAGGGCGTTCTGTTGGATGGCCGAGGCGGCCTCGACGATCCAGTCGGGATGCGCTGCCGCAACGCTCCCGCCGATGACAATGAGCTCCGGGTTGAAGATGTTGGTCACATCCGTTGCCCACGAACTCACCGCGCTTTTGGCTCGTGCGAGAATGGCGATCGCGAGAGGGTCCCCGCCGTGTGCGGCTCGATCAACATCTAATCCGGTGAGGTGACCACCATTCTCGGAAATCAGTGCCGCAAGCCCAGTAGCACTCGGGTCGGCCGCACCTGAAAGCGCCGCTGACGCGAGCGCCGGTCCCGACGCGATGGCTTCGATGCAACCACGGCGTCCGCACCCGCACATCGGCCCGTTGGGTGAGACGACCACGTGGCCGAGTTCCCCGGCAGCGCCATTATGGCCAAGCAGCAGACGATCGTTGTCGATTATCGCGCCCCCGACACCGGTGGATATCGTCAGATACACGAAAGAGGACGACCCCCGTGCGGCGCCGTAGCGCTGCTCGGCGAGAGCCGCGGCGTTGGTATCTCGTTCAACAACCGTGCGAAGCCCGGTGAGTGTGGTGAATTCGGCACCGAGTTCCACGTTGGCGAGGGCATTACCGGTGTTCGGCGGCACGAAGGTCACGCCTGTTTCTCGGTCTACTGGACCAGTGACACCAACGCCCACCCCCTTGAACGCGGCCGAGTGGCCTATGCCTGCGAGGGCCTCCTCGCACTCGGCGAGAACGGACCTCCACACACTCCTGACCTCCTCGATACTCCCGGTTGAGACGGTTGCCGCTCGTGCGGAGGCCACGATGTCGCCGGCTTCCGTGACGGCAGCCGCACGCGTCCAGGTGCCGCCGATGTCGACGGCGAGGACGGAATCGTGAGTGCGCTTGACAGGGTTCATGCACATCACCATACTTCATTATAAGATTCAAACGCTATAACATTATAAGTAAGTGAGGCAGTCGTGAAAGAAAACACAGCGGCGAAAGTAAACACAGCGCATTCGGGTGCTGCAAAGGCGTCCCCCGAGAACATGCGCGCTTTGATTGCCACCCCAACCCACGGTGGTTTCGTTCCGCTTCACCACCAGGTCTATGCGGCCCTCAGCGCGTCGCTCGATAAGGGTGAGTGGGCGCCGGGCGACCGGATGCCGACCGAGAGCGACCTGGCCCAAACGTTTGAATGCAGTCTCATCACCGTGCGGCGAGCGTTGGATGAGCTCGTCCGGGAACGCCGCATCGTCCGAATGCGCGGAAAGGGCACCTTCGCCTGCACTCGGCCACTCGAGCGTGACCTGGCAGCACTCACCAGCTTTACGGACGAGATGCGAGCCCGCGGACTGAATCTTCAGAACAAGCTGGTGGACGCACGACTCTCCGAGGCGTCCTCGCTCGTCGCGGACCATCTCGGTATCGAACCCGGATCCGCGGTGTATCGAATCGAACGAGTGCGCCTGATCGACGGTGAACCTTTGCTGTTGGAAGAGGTCCAGATTCCGGCGCACCTCGCACCGGGGCTTTTGGAGACCGGCATCGGCGAGGGCTCCCTGTACGACATCCTCGCGGATGTGTATGGGCTCGAACTCACTCACGGGCAGGAGACACTCGAGCCCTCGCTGCCGAGCACGCACGAGGCAGCATTGCTCGAGCAAGACCGTCGCGCTCCGGTTCTCTTATTGGAGATGGTTTCTTTCACCAAGGACGATATTCCCGTCGAGTACTGTCGCAGCGTTGTGCGGGGCGATCGTGCGCGATACCGCATCGAGATCCGACGCCAACGCGCGGGACTTGCGCTCGTGACGAACCCCGACGACTGAACCTCAGATCGATCACCCGACCGACCACGAACAAAGGAGTTTGCAGTTGAAGAATTCGAATGATAAACGCCGGATGATCACCGCAGCCGCTGTGATCGCATCGCTCGTCACCGCGCTATCCGGCTGTGCCGCATCCACCCCGTCCGGCGAGAACCAGTCGGTGACGGTGTGGGACTACTACGGCCAATCCACACCACTCAAAGAAGCACTGAAAAAGTTCAGCGCGCTTCATCCCGACGTGAAGGTGAACTACCAGGCCTTCGACTACGAGACCATGCAGGACAAATTCTCGGTCGCTGTGTCGTCAGGCAATGCGCCCGACCTGGCCACCATCGACATGACCTGGGTGCCCGGCTATGCCGCTAACGGCGTACTGTCTGACCTCGCTCCGCTCTCCGGCGGAAAGCTCAACGGTGAGGATTTCGCCAGTCAATACAACGCCGGAGCGAATCAGGCCATGACGTTCGAGGGCAAGACTGTCGCTGCAATGTACGACTTTGACGCCTATGCGCTCTACTACCGCAAGGACATCCTCGACCAGAAAGGAATCCCGGTTCCGACGACGTGGGATGAAATGGTGGATGCCAGCCAGGCGATGGCCGAAGATACCAACAACGATGGCAAACCCGACAAATATGCGTTGCAACTCCTGCCCGACACCTTCCACTTCGATCAGCTCCTTCTTCAAAATGGGGGTTCGATCCTCAGCGAGGACAACACGAAGGCAGCATTCAACTCGACAGCGGGCATCGGGGCAATGAACTACCAGACTCGCCTGTTGAAGTCAGGCGGGGCCATTTACTGGGGCAATTCAGAGGGCGACTCCTCCGGGCTAGCCGGAATCAAGGACGAGAGAATCGGGATGTTCTTGAACGGGCCCTACATGATGGGGATCCTCAAGGACGGTGCGGCCTCACAGTCGGGCAAATGGGCCGTCGCCCCGTCGCCGATCTCCAAGACGCAAGGCAGCTACCTCGGCGGGACAGGGCTCGCGATACCCGCAAACGCCAAAAATAAATCGGGCGCCTGGGAACTGGCCCAATTCCTTCTTCTTCCGGAACAGCAACAGTTGGTCTACACCGCCGCGGGAGCAGCGCCGGCCACGCTCGCCGGACTCGCCCAGCCGGCACTCCGCGAGCCCGACCCCTATTTCGGTGGCCAGGTTCCGTTCACCATCTTCCAGGATGCGATGAAGACCGCGACATCGTTCCCTTACGTGGCGAACTGGTCGAGCATTGATTCCACGCTCACCGACGCATCGACCGCTGTGCTGTTGGGCACATCCTCGTCTGAAAAGGCGCTCTCCGACGCTGCCAAAACCGTCGATGCTGCTCTCAGCCACTAAGGCGCTGCCGACCACGACGGCTCCTTCAGAGCGTCCGCGGAAAACGCGGCGTGACGCTCTGCGCAGATACGGGCCGGCCCTCCTTCTGGTCAGCCCCGCCCTTGTCGCCACTGCCATCTTCTTCTTCATTCCGATGGGCTTTTCGCTGGTCTACAGTTTCACCCAGTACAACGGCATCACGGACCCGCAGTGGGTCGGGTTCGCGAACTACACGGATTTGTTCATGGATCCGCTTTTTCGCACTGCGTGGCTGAACACCATCCTGTTCGCGCTGATCACGATGACAGTCGGCCCAGCGCTGGGGCTGGCGTCGGCTCTCCTGCTCAATCGTCAGATTCGCGGTCGGGGGTTCTTCCGGGCTGCCTACTTCATCCCCGTCACTATTTCGCTTGTCGTCGTGGCGACCCTTTGGAAGATGCTGCTGAACGAACGAGGACTCCTCAATGCCGCCCTCGCAACGATCGGGTTACCCGGGCACGACTGGTTATCAGATCCGGCCACAGCACTCCCCGCTGTCGCCGTGGCCAGCATCTGGCAAGGTTTTGGATTCGAGACCGTGATCTTCCTCGCCGCACTGCAAACGGTCCCAGCGGATCTCTACGAAGCGGCCAAGATCGACGGAGCCGGAGCCTGGAGGAGCTTTCTTGCCGTGACTCTGCCCGCGTTACGGCCCACTACTCTGTTCGTCTTCGTCGTCGGAGTGATCGGTGCATTCCAAGTCTTCGACCAGGTCTTCGTGATGACCCAAGGAGGCCCGATCGGATCAACCACAACCGTCGTGTACTACCTCGTCGACAGATTCCGCGCACTCGACCTCGGCCACGCCTCCGCCTCCGCGTATGTTTTGGTTCTCGTGCTCGGTGTCGCCTCGATCGTACAATTGCGGCTGGGCAGACGAGCATGACCACCACGACTGAGCGGTCCGCGCACGTCGAGACCATCCCCACCATGCCCCGACGGAAGGCTTCGCCTCGCCGACAGTGGCTGGTCTATCTGACGTTGTTCGTGACGGCAGGATTGATGCTGCTTCCGGGCATCTGGGCCGTGAGTACCTCACTCAAGCGGCCGGAAGATGTCTTCAGCCCCGGCTCGGGTCTTATTCCGAATCCGATCACGTTCGACGCCTATCGGGATGTGTTCACGCTGATCCCGTTTGGCACCTATCTGACGAACAGCGTCGTCGTGACTGTCGTCGTGGTCGTGCTCAACGTGATCTTCGACTCGTGCGCCGCCTATGTCTTTGCGAAACTTCCGTTCCCGGGCCGGTCGATCACGTTCGGGCTTCTGCTGATGACGTTGATGATCCCCATGCAAGTCAATCTCATTCCGCTGTATCGCATGATGGTCTGGGTGCACGGCATCTTTCCTGCTCTGGGTGCCGACACGCTTTCGGGAATCATCGCTCCATCTGCCGTCCAGGTTTTCGGGATCTTTCTGATGCGGCAGTTCTTCCTGTCGATCCCGGACAGCATGCTCGAGGCAGCACGGCTCGATGGGGCAGGTGAATTTGCGATCCTGCGACGAATCGTGCTCCCTATTGCTTGGCCCGCCATCGCAACACTGACAATCTTCACCGGGCTTGCAGCGTGGAACGACTTCTTGTGGCCTCTCATCGTCGCCGGGTCTGACGAATCCCGCACGCTCCCGGTTGGCCTGGCACTCCTCTCACGGAAGAACACGGTCAACTGGCCCGAGACCATGGCGGGCGCTGTCGTCACGGCGCTGCCGATGATCCTCGCCTTCATCTTCCTGCAACGCCGATTCATCGAGGGCCTCACCGCAGGCTCGGTAAAGGACTGACTATGAACACTCAACCCACGACAGCACGACCCGAAGTTCAGCGCGATCTGTTCTTACGAGAGATCACCGACCAGCCGGCGGCCATGCGCGCTGCGGCAGCGTTGCTCAGCTCGCAGGCGGCCGCCTTCGGAGCCATCCGGGACTACTATCGCTCTTCTCTTTCCGGAGGAAAACCGCAACTGGTACTCACTGGGATGGGCAGTTCCTTCGATGCCCTCCAGGCGATGGCCAGCACGCTCGGACGAGTCGGCATCCGAACCACATGCGTTCACGCAGCCGAACTGTTGCACTTCCAAAGCCAAGCCATCGAGGCTGGAGCAACGGTTATCATTGTCAGCCAATCCGGGATGAGCGCCGAGGTAGTGCGCCTCGCCGAGACACTTCACCGTCGAAACGATCTGAACCTCGTCAGCGTCACGAACGGCATTGAGAACCCGCTTTCGCTGCTCTCACACGTTCACCTGAACATGAACGCGGGCGGGGAGCAGGGGCCCGCGACCAAATCGTTCGCCGCAACGATGGTGATGCTGCATGCCGTATCCGGCGCCATCACTCAGGACCTCGAGCTTGAGGATGTGCTCTGTTCTACCGTGCATCTCACCGGCCGCGCTGCCTCCGTCCTGGACGGACTTCTGTTCAGCCCCGAAGGGACAGCAGCACTGCTCGGAGAATGGTACGACGATCGCCCGCGCCTCGTCACGCTCGGGCGCGGTACCGCTCTCGCGACGGCCGAGGTGGGCGCCCTCGTCCTGAAAGAAGCAGCACAGGCCCCAGCCATCGCCCTTGACAGCGCCGAATTCCGTCATGGACCGATCGAGATGGCGGGCCCGGAGTTAGCCGCCCTGATCATCGTCACCGAAGAATCGACAGCGCCATTGGAGACGCGACTCGTTCGCGATCTCCTGGCCGTGGGGGCGTCGGTTCTCACCGTGGGCCGCCCGACCGGAACCGAGAGTCATCTCCGCTACCGGCATCTCGAGATCGAATCCGTCTCCCCGCTGTTGGATGAGGCCGTCGCTGCGGCTCCTGCCCAGCTGCTCGCCTGGATACTCTCGACCAGGCGCGGTGGCGAACCAGGCGTGTTTCGTGTCGGAAACAAGACCACCGTGGAGGAATAGAGATGAACGACGCCCACAAGCCAGCACCTTCCGTTGTCGTGCACCACGAAGGCTCGCACTACTTACGCGCAGGCAACGTCCCATACGTTCCCGTCGGAGCACACTACGTGCCGCCGTCCGGTCCTGACTGGCCCTGGCGGGTCGGAGCGGCAGACTTCGATCAGTCATTCCGAGCGATGGCGGCTGCGGGAATGAACACGGTGCGCATCGACCTCATCTGGGCCGCCATCGAGCCCGCTCCGGGATGCATGGACGAAGCCCACCTCCAGGTCATCGACTCACTCTTCGACGCTGCCGAACGCCACGGTCTGACTCTTCACCCCGCGCTCTTCGTCGGTGGTGAGGTGGGCGACGCGTACTGGGATCTTCCCTGGGCATCAGGCCGCAATCCCCACTCAGACGAGGAACTACTGGTTCTCCAAGAACGGCACGCGGGCGTCCTCGCTCGGCGCTGGCGAGATCGACCGAGCCTCGTCGCCTGGGATCTCACCGACGAACCCCCATTCTGGCTGTTCGCCGAAGACACCTCGGACGATCAGGCGCGCGCGTGGACGGCGCGAATCGTCGCCGCCATCCGTGCCGAAGATCCCGAGCATCTCATTACAGTCGGGACGGCCTCGCAAGAGGTCGACCACGGCCCATTCCGAGCCGACGTCATTGCCCCGCTCCTCGACTTCAGCTGCGTGCACCCCTACGCGATCTATTCGCCTGAGCTCTACCCCGACCGTCTCCTCTCGACACGAATGACTCATTCTGCCGCCTTCGAGACGGCGCTGGCGGCCGGTGCCGGGCGCAAAGTCATGGTGCACGAATTCGGCGCTTCGAGCAATCAGTTCGACCCCGATGCGATAGCAGCCTACGATCGGCTGCTCTGCTGGTCCAGCTTCGGAAGAGGCGCGATTGGCTTCTATGCCTGGTGCTGGACCGACGCCGAACCCGCCGCCTACAGCCGAGCGCCCTATGTGCGGATGCCGCATGAGACTCAGTTCGGCGTGACGGAACATGACGGCACGCCCCGGCCACGTCTCGGTGCGCTGAGCGACCTCGCACGCACACTCGGTGAGATTGATCTTGACGCTTTCGCGAGCAACGGCCCGATGACTGACGCCTTCGTGCCGGTGCCGCACGAGTACGTCCACCCTTATGGCGAGGAATCCTACGGGTTGAGCTCCATGCCGGCGGGCCCGTATCTGCCTGCCGAGCGGGCCTGGTATCCGAACCGCGACGTCAAGCCTCTCGTGCGCGGCTGGCTGAACAGCTTCGTCTTGGGCGCCCGCGCCGGGCTGACCATCGACTTCTGTCGAGAGCAACTCGACGCACGGTGGCCTGAGCTGCCCGTGGCACTCGTCCCCGCACCGCTGACCACGACGACCAACTCGCTTCTGCACGTGCGCACGACCTTCTGGAGTGAGGCGCACACATACGTGCAGGGGGGCGGCACGCTTTATCTGTCCTGCTCTGCGGAAAGCGCTGTCCAGGACCTTGAAGCTCTCTCTGGCGTGTCGATCGTCGACCGCGCTCCGGTGCACGACACGGTGATCCTGACTTTCGTGCAGTCAATTGGGAAGGTGACGGCCGGAACTGAGATTCGGATTCCAGCAGGAAGCGCGGATCTTCACCTTCGCGGCGTCCTCTTCAAGGCCACGGATGCGATTGTCCTCGCTGTTGATCAGGATGGCCGCCCCGCTCTCACCATGGCCAAACGAGGCGAAGGCCACACCATCACGTGCGCGTACCCCATCGAACTTCTTCTCGCTGCGACACCGGATGCGCACTCACCAGACGATTCCTCTTGGCTCATCTACAGCGTGATTCGGGAGATCTCCGGAACGGGAGAGCCTCGAGGAATCGACCACCCCGACGTCACTACCTCGCTGCTCACCGGCCCGTCAGGGGGCCTTCTCTGCATCACGAACCACAGCGGTACGGACATCTCCGACGTCGTTCACCTTCCAGCGACCGCCACGGGCGCCCGGCAGGTGTTCCCGCCTATTCACCACAGCGAAATCGATTCGCCCTCGGCGATCGTTGGCGCCCACAGCGCACTCATCATCTCGTGGCGAACAACAGCAGAGGAACAACAACGAGAAGGGAATTCAACATCATGAAACCTCGGACCGAATCACCGGGTCACACACGACTCACGGTATCCAGATCTGCCCGATGGGTAGCCGCGATACTCGCCGTGGGAGTTGTGTCGGCCAGCGCCCTCGAGGGCGCTCCCAGCGCGCATGCCTTCGGCGGGGCCCTGACCGTGAGCTTCTACGATGCGACAGGTGCGGCGCTTTCGGGACAGTCCGCATATGACCTCGCACGAAATAAAGCGGACAATCTGAGTAACGGGTATGCAAACAAGGTTGTGACGGCGCTCGTGAACCCGACCACTCTCGAGGATCTCAACCCGGGCAACGCTCCGCTCACGCCCACGATCAACGCAACCAACCTGACATTCGCGCTTCCCAGCGCGAGTGCCGCAGCGGTGGCGATCACCTGGCCGACATCCTCGAGCCGCGGCTACTCGCAGGTGACTCTTGACAACGGCGGTGCGGGCTTTGGCGCCTCCGCCACGGTGAACTTCACGTACCAAGCCGCTCGCGATCTGAAAACGCGGTTCGATACTGCGCTCGCAACGAGAAGCTCCGCAACACCCACGTTCGTGGCGAGTGCAGCATTCACCTCTGCCCAGGCCCAGCTGACAACTGACTATTCAACGATGATGGCCGCTGCAACTGAGAGCGCTCGGGGGAAGTACGGGTGGACGGTGCTCGGCGATATCCATAGTGCATACGACATTCTCCTCAAGGATTATGGACAGCAGCTCGCCAAGTACAAAGACGAGAACTCACTCGGCAGCCCCTGGCTCGGGACGACTTTCGATGACGCCACCAGAAGTAATACGAACACGATCCTGGGATATGCCCAGACTGCGACAACCCCCACGGGTGTCACAGCCAACCCGCAGTATGGCTGGGTACGGATCGTTTTCGATATTGGCACCACACCGGCGGATTACGACGCCGCGGTCAAGAACGCACACGCAAAGAAGCTCCTCGTGATGGGAATGCCGTTCGACTCGACATCCGCACGAGCCTGCCTCCCGGTCTCCTCTCCCACCCACTGCACGCCGGCCGAGTATCAAGCACGTTTCAAGCTGTACGTGGATCATTTCTCCAACAACTCGAACGCCGCTCTGAATATCGACGCGTGGGAGGTGGGCAATGAGATCAACGGCGAGTGGATCGACACCAATCCATCCACCGGTGTTTACAGCTACGGCTCCGGGCACATAGCCACGAAAGTAGCGGCGGCAGCAGACTACGTGCACGCTCACACCGCCGCATCCACCGTCGGTACGCTCTACTGGCAAGTTGCGACGAGCAACTATCCGTTGAACTCCACATTCACGTGGGCCACGAATAACCTCATCGCTACTGGTTACGCCAGCAAGCTTGACGTGGTGCTGCTGTCGACGTACATCGAGGATGCCCCGCTCGGGACCGGATTCGATCAGGCGATGACAGCGTTAGCGACGATGTTCGGAAGCACACCGATCGGGCTGGGCGAATTTGACTACTTCTACACCGACACGTCTCGGTATTTCTGGTCGCTCACGCACCTGAACGCCAGTTCCACTCAAGCAGCGGCTGGAGCTGCACGGCCGGCTCTGGCCACCCAGTACTACTCCGCGGCGCTGGCGTATCCAACGAGTGTGGGGGGCGGATTCTGGTGGTACTTCCAGGAGGAAGCGTCCGGAACGGCCGGGAGCAATCTTCGAGCTGCGATCAAGGGAGTCGCTGACGCAGTGTATTTCGGCTGATCAGGGGGTTCAGGGCGCTCGTGACGCGCCCTGAACCCCACGGCGCTCGGGCGGCGGGGGAACCGGTTTGGCCGCGACGACGTCGGCCAGGATGACGCGCACCATTCCCCGCTTGGTCTCGACCACGCACGCGGTGTCATCGAGCGCACGCAGATAGCCCAGCGCATCGGTGAACCCGCCGGGAATGCGCTGCCTCACGACAACGCGAGTACCGACGGCGGCAGATTTCAGAAAGTCCAACGGCCCAGCGGTCATGCTTCGAGCCTATCTCCAGCATGGAATTCGATTCCCCACCCTCAATTCAGTACCTCACCAGGAAAGTAAGGCATACTCAACGGGAAGTATCCGGGGGGAACAATGCCAAGCGACGAGCTATCGATTCAGACGACACTTCGTTTGAGACCACACTGGCGACACTTTTCGCACTGGGCGTTTGCTCTCGCGGCCCTTCTCGTGCCGATCTTTGGGGTGATCTACTGGTTGACCATTCCCGACGGCCCGTGGGTCGCGGTGACCGTCGCCATGCTGACGATCGTGCTCGGGGTGACTCTCGGCCTCACTGCGTTTCGTCGCACCGAAATCCGGATTCAGGACGACCAGCTCAGCGAGCGCGGATTTCTCGGCCGAACCACCCAGACGCCCCTTGCCGCCATCGACTGCATCCAGCTGATCGACATCTACCGGCCCAACACGCTCGACGTTCTGCCACATCTCTTTGTGACCGGGCCCAATGGTCGAATGATTCTGCGCATGCGCGGTCAGTTCTGGTCGCGCAGCGAGATGGAGAGTGTTATCGACCGAATCGGTATCCCGCTTTCTCCAGCCGGTGAGCCGCTGACTCTGGCAGAAGTTCACCATACTCATCCCGAGTTGCTTTACTGGTTCGAACGTCCGCTCCGCGCCCGTGCCGCCCTCTGAAACTGCCACTGCCAGGCGTGGAATCTCTCATCGGCGACGGCGAGTTCCAAAGATGCCCGCCACGACACCCGTGAGGATCGTCTTCGTGACTTGCGAGCCGAGCACCTGATCAAGGACTGATTTCTGGGCTCGCGAACTCGTGCGCGTGGCCGTCGTGCGACTCGCTCCGCCGGTTTGCTTCAGAAGCCTGTCGTATTCCGCCTGCGCCTTCTGTGCGGCCTTGGCCTGCTGAGTTGCCTGCACCTGCTGCTGCTTCTCACGCTCGGCTTCGGCTTTCGCCGCATCGAGCACCTGTTGGGCGGCGACGGCCGCCGCGTGTGCGGCATCCAGTTTGCGCGCCAACATCTCGCGGGCGGAATCCCGGTCGATCGGGGTGCCGTATTTCGCCAGCAGCGGCGACGCGGCGACGGCCTGAGCGATCTGAGCGGCCGGGGTCGGCTCCATCGATCCTTCCGGAGCACGCAACCTCGTCCACGCGACGGGGCTCGGGGCGCCCTTCTCATTCATCACCGTCACGATCGCCTCGCCCGTGCCGAGGCTCGTGAGCACCTCTGCGAGGTCGTAGCCCGAATTGGGATAGGTCGAGACTGTCGCGCGCAACGCTTTCGCATCATCCGGCGTGAATGCACGCAGCTGATGTTGCACCCGCGAGCCGAGCTGGGCGAGTACGTCGCTCGGTACATCCTTCGGCGTCTGCGTGACGAAGAAGATTCCGACGCCCTTCGAGCGGATGAGTCGCACGGTTTGCGTGATCTGCGCCAAGAAATCCTTCGACGCGTCCGTGAACAGCAGGTTCGCCTCGTCAAAGAAGAAGACAAGCTTGGGTTTGTCCTGGTCGCCGACTTCGGGTAGATCGTTGAACAGATCGGCCAACAACCACATCAGAAACGTCGAGAACAAGGCCGGTTTGTCGTGAACGCCGGGCACCTCGAGCAGGCTCACGACACCACGGCCGTCGGCCGTGATCTTCAGGAATTCGCTCGTATCAATTTCGGGTTCACCGAAAAAGACGTCGGCGCCCTGGTCAGCAAATGTAATGAGCTCGCGCAGAATCACGCCCACCGTCGCGCTCGACAGCCCACCGAGTCCGGTGAGCTCGCCCTTCCCTGCGTCACTGATCAAGAAGCTGAGCACCGCGCGCAGATCGGTCAGGTCGAGCAGCGGCAAGCCCGCGGCATCCGCGTAGTGAAAAACGAGGCCGAGACTGGATTCCTGTGTGGGGTTCAGCCCCAGTACCTTCGAGAGCAGCAGCGGACCGAAGCCGGCCACCGTCGCGCGGATCGGGATGCCGGCCCCGATGCCGCCGAGTGAGAAGTACTCGGTGGGGGTGGCCGTTCCGTTCCAGGTCTGGCCGATGCCCTGGGTGCGGGCCAGAAGTTTGTCGGTGGGCACACCCGCCGTGGCGATCCCCGAAAGATCGCCCTTAATGTCAGCTGCGAAGACGGCCACACCATGAGCCGAGAGCTGTTCGGCGAGCACCTGCAGCGTCTTGGTCTTGCCCGTTCCCGTAGCGCCGGCCACCAGGCCGTGCCGGTTGGTCATGGCCAGCGGAATGCGGATCGGCACGTCTGGCCGGGTGTCCCCGTTGACGAGAGCGCCCAGTTCGAGCGCCGGCGCGTCGAAAGAATACCCGGCGCGGATGCCGGCGACGAGAGTCTCATCGAGTGGGGCCGGTGGAGTCTCGACCGGTGCGGCCGCGGCCGCATCCCGAGCCCTCTGCACGGCGGCATCCGCCTCGGCCTGCGCCTTCACGACTGCGGCAAGCGCCGCGTCAGCGTCGGCTTGGGCGGCAGCCACCGGATCCACAGCATCACTCGGGGTCATGCGGAACAGCATAGTTCGGGGTCCGGCTGAAGTCTCCCCCGTTGTATCGGCACCGACGAGCGGCATCGGGTTCCATCGTGCCGAGGGTGTCGTGCCACACTGCGGAAATTCTTGCTATTCAGCGTGAAAACGCGCCCATTCGTGCGTCGCCCGAGAATCTCCGCAGTTCGGTACGGCCAGGCTCTAGACGACGGTGACGGTCACGTAGGTCTTGCGCAACGTTTCAGCCACGTGCCAGGTTCCGCTCCATCCCGTCGGCATGACGAAGAGGTCTCCCGCGCTCACCTCCGTGGTTTGGCCGCCGTCGCTCTCGATTGTTGCCCGGCCGGAGAGAATCTGACAGATCTCGTGATAGCCGTCACGCGTTGCAGTGAAGCTGCCCGGACTGGCCTCCCAGACGCCGGTTTCTGTGACGCCGTCCGGCGAGGTCCACGCGACAACGCTCGACTCACGCTGGCCGGGCGTCGTCGCGGTGGGTTTCGGGCGGGCCTCGCCCAGGGTGGTGGTCACGGCATCCGCCAGGAGCACGAGGGGCACCGGGCTCAAGCTCACGGTCAGTGTCGTCGCGTCAGTCAGTTCAGTCATACTCGTTCAGATCCTCTGTTTGTGGCTTTCAGTGCCCGCGGCCGGATACCATGTCGGCGATTTTCGCCAGTGGCGACGTGGTGGTGCGCCTCGTCAGTTCAGCATGGTCAGCCATGCCATAAGCCTGGTAGAGCGCCTTGACCGCCAGCCAGCGGAGGGGCTCCGGCTCCCAGTTGCGCACACGGTGGTTGACCCAGGGCAGTTCGGTCAACGCACTCGGTGTGCCGAGGATCAGGTCGGTCAAGGTGCGGCCGGCCAGGTTGGTCGTTGTCACGCCCGTGCCGACATAGCCGCCAGCCCAGGCCAGGCCGGTCTGCGGGTCGAGCCCGACCGTCGCAGCCCAGTCACGCGGCACGCCCAGCACGCCGGACCAGGCGTGGTCGATGGCCACACCGGCCGTCGCTGGGAAGAAGCGGGTGAGGATGCCGCGCAGCGCTTCCACGGTGCTCGCGTGCGTCTGGCCGTCTGAGTCGGTCTTCGACCCGAAGCGGTAGGGCACGCCGCGCCCGCCGATGGCGATGCGGTCGTCACTCGTCCGCTGCGCGTACATGTAGGCATGAGCGAAGTCGCCGAGGGTCTCGCGGCCGTCCCAGCCGATCGAATCCCAGATTGCGGCACTCAGTGGCTCGGTCGCGATGAGCGACGAGTTCATCGGCAACCAGGCCCGGTGCAGGCCCTTCAGCCCGGCGGTGAAGCCTTCTGTCGCCCGCACGACGAAGTCGGCCTCAACGGTTCCGCGGTCGGTCACGGCACGGTGCGGAAGGATTTCGCTCACGTGGGTGTCTTCGTAGATCGTGACGCCGAGCGCCTCGACGGCCCGGGCGAGTCCCGAGGCGAGTTTGGCCGGTTGAATGCGCGCACAGTGCGGATGCCACATGGCACCGGTGGTGCCGACCACGTTGATGCGGTCGGCGGCTTCCTTGGCCGAAAGCAGGTCGACATCCGTCATGGACCAGGCCTGCTCGGCGCGCGCAGCGGCGACCAGGCGTTCCTGCTGGGGTGCATCGTAGGCGACATTGAACTCGCCGCCCTTGACGATATCGGCGTCAATTCCCTCCAGTGCGGCGACCCGGATCACCTCATCGACGGTGTGGTTCATCTCGGTCTGGAAGTTCTCGGCCGCCGGGCGACCGTGCGTCTTCACGTACTGGCTGCGCCCACCGGTCACCGCGTTGGTCAACCAACCGCCGTTGCGGCCCGAGGCTCCATAACCCGCGAACTTCTGCTCGAGGATGACAACGCGCAGGTGCGGAGCGGCTTTCTTGAGGTAGTAGGCGGTCCACAGGCCCGTGTAGCCGGCACCGACGATGCAGACATCGGCCGTCAACGAACCGGGAAGCGGGGCGCGGGGCGCGTCGCGGCCGATCTGGTTCCACCAGAACGAGACGTCGCCATTGATCATCGTGGAGTTGGCGGGGGAATCAGTACTCATTGGAAACTCTCATTCAGTGAAAGGGTAGTCATGCTGCGTTCGAGTCGTCCAGAATGACGGCGTGCTCAGGGTGCCAGCTCAGCAGGGCGGACTCGCCGGGCCGGGAGCTGGTGCTTCTCTCCCCCGCGTCCCGGACGACTCCGGTCGATCCATCGGGCAAGCCGATTTCGTGCTTCCAGCCAGACCCGAGGTAGACGCTCTGCAGAAGCCGCACCTGCACCCGGGCGTGCGCATCGGGAACGTTGTCAACACTGGCGTGGAGCTCAAGCTTCTCCGGGCGAACCACCGTTGCGGTGTGTTCTCCTTCCACACCACGCAGAATCGTCGATTCTCCGATGAAGGAGGCGACGAAGAGTGACTGCGGGCGCTCGTAGAGTTCGGCTGCCGTCCCAACCTGTTCGATCCTGCCTTCGTTGAAGATGGCGATCCGATCGGAGAGGGTGAGTGCTTCTTCCTGATCGTGAGTCACGAAGACGAAGGTGCGGCCCACCTCCCGGTGGATCCGACGCAGCTCAAGCTGGAGACGCTCCCGCAGCTGTTTGTCGAGCGCACCGAGGGGCTCATCGAGGAGCAGAGCCTGGGGGTCGAAGACGAGTGCGCGAGCGAGGGCGACCCGCTGCTGTTGCCCGCCCGACAGCTGCGCCGGATAGCGATCCGCGAAACGGGACAGCCCGGCGGTCTCGAGCGACGCCGCGACGAGCCGGCGCTCCTCCGCCTTGCCGACCTTGCGCCGCCGGAGCGGATACGCCACGTTATCGGCCACCGTCATGTGCGGGAACAGCGCATAGTGCTGGAATACGACACCGAGGCCGCGCTTGTGGGCGGGAACGTCGTCGATGCGTCGGCCGTCGAGTTCGACGGAACCGGAGGTGAGGTCGGTGAATCCGGCAATCAGGTTGAGGGTCGTCGTCTTACCCGACCCTGACGGTCCGAGGAACGTCATGAACTCGCCGGGTTCAACGGTCAAGCTCACGTTGTCGACGGCGACCGATTTCGGATAGTGCTTGGTCACGCCGGAGAGGCGAATCTGCGTGCCCCGGTCGGTGTTATCCCTTGACATTCTTTTTCCTTCCGATCGAGAAGAGCCCGATCAGGACGATGGCGGTGGTGAGGATGAGGATCATCGTGGCTGCAGCCGCGAGTGTCGGGTCCGTGTCGCGCGTCACACTCTGGTACATCAGCACCGGAAGCGTCTGCAGATACGGGCTCTTGATAAACAATGACGTGACGACTTCGTCGAAGGATGTCACGAATGCGAACAGTGCTCCCGAAATGATCCCGGGCAGGATGAGCGGAAGCGTGACCCGCATGAACGTGGTCACGGGGCCGGCACCGAGGCTTCCGGAGGCCAGCTCGAGACGCGTGTCGAACCCACGGAGACTGGTCGAAACGGAGATGATCACGAACGGCAGCGCGATAACCGTGTGCGCCACGACGAATCCGACCAGTGTGCCGAGCAACTGCATCCGCAGGAAGACCGCGTAGATTCCGATCGCGGTAATGATGCCGGGGACCACCATAGGCGCGAGCAGCCCCAGAGTGAGGATGCCGGCCGCCCGACGCCCACGCATCTTACTCAGCCCGATGGCGGCCATGGTTCCGGTCACCGTCGCCAAGACGACGACGAGCAGTGCCACCAGGAATGAGTTGGCGAGTGCCGTGATCCAGGCCTGGTTCGTGAAGAAGGACTCGTACCAGCGCATCGAGTAGCCGCTCGGAGGGAAGACGAGTGAGGCTTTGTCGGTGAAGCTGAGCGGGATGACAATCAGCGTCGGAGCGACCAGCCAGACGGCGAGAAGCGCGGCAAAGATCCAGAGGATCGTCAGCGTGACGGGATGTGGTTTGATCACAGGCTCAACATGTCCTTTCCGGTCGTGCGGCGGGTCGCGCGCATGATGAGCGCGAGGACGCCGAGCAGGAGCAGGGTGAGCAGAAGCAGGACAGCCCCGAGTGCGCCACCCCTGCCCCATTGGAGGAGCCCATTCACTTGCCCATAAATACTTTGCGAGATCATGCTCTCCGAGGGCGATCCGAGCAGCGCCGGGGTGATGTAGAAGCCGAGCGACTGGATGAACACCATGAGTGCACCGGCCAGCACGCCGGGCATCGACAGCGGCACGAAGACGGTCAGGAAGGCCGTGACGGGACGGGCGCCGAGACTGCGCGCGGCATCCGAGAGCCTGCTGTCGATCCCGCTCATGACCGCGTAGAGCGGAAGCACCATGAAGGGGAGGAGCACCTGCACCATACCGATGAGCACGCCTGTCGGGGTGCGGATGAGCTGGAACGGGCCCATTCCGAAAACGCCGAGAAGCTGGTTCACGAGTCCGTTGTCTTGCAACAGGATGATCCAGGCGAACGATCGAATCATCAGCGACGTCCAGAACGGGATCAGCACGATGATGATGAGCGCCGCCCGGCCGCGGGGGCCGGCGATGGTCATCAGGTAGGCATACGGATAGGCGAGGGCCAGACAGATGACGGTGGTCGCGAGGGCGATCCCGAACGTGCGCAGGATGACGGCGACGTTTCCGGCGGTGCCGAACACCCACACGTAGTTCGAGAAGTCCAGGCTCGGATCGCTCACACTGAGCCACATGCTCTGGGCCAGTGGATACGCGAAGACGCCGATCAGGATGGCCAGCGCCGGCAACACGAGGACGAGGGTTCGAAGGGGGGTGCGCACCAGCCGCTGGCCGATACGCCCCCTCTCCACAACTCGCCCGACAGTTCGGGAGGAGCTCATGTTAACCGTGCAGCCACTTCATCCAACGTTCCAGCTGGACGTCGTAGTTCGTTCCCCACCATGCGGTGTCGGGGACCACGAGCTGCGTCGCGATGGCCGGGTCCGTGATCAGATATCCCTTCGCCAGTGCGTCCAGCTCCGGCTGGGCGTCGACGTTGACGGGCGAGTAGGAGGTGAGCTCGGTGAGCTTCGCCTGCTGGGCCGCACCCAGGTAGTAGTTGATGTACGCAAATGCCGCGTCGGGATTCTTGCTGTTCTTCGGAACGGCCAGCGAGTCCATGACCACGAAGGCCTGGTTCCAGATCGGCTTGTACGGTGCGCCGTTCGCGGCGGCCCCGTAGCCTCGTCCCGCCCAGACGAATGCCATGTCGGCCTCGCCAGACTCGATCATCTGCTGCGACTGAGCACCGGTGGTCCAGTAGATGAGGTTCTTGCGAATCGTGTCGAGCTTGGCGTAGGCACGCTCGGTGTCGAGTGGGTAGAGGCTGTCCTGCGCAACGCCGTCGGCGAGGAGGGCGCCCTCCAGGAGTCCGGGTCCGACATCGTCGAAGCCGACGACGGCACGGGAGCCCGGGAACTTCGTGGTGTCGAAGAAGTCGTTCCAACCGGTCGGAGCGACCGGGTATTTCTCGGTGTTGTACATGATGGTGTAGCCATACTGCATGGCAGGCACATAGCAGTCACCGGCGAGTCCATCGGGAATCTTCGAGGTGTCGACGATTGTGGTGTCGATCTTCATCAGCAGGCCATCGTCTCCGCACTGCGTCGCAGCCCAGATGGCATCCGTGTCGACGACATCCCAGGTGACGTTCTTATTGTCGACCTGCGCTTTGATCTTGGAGTATTCGGTGGGGCCATCGCTCAGCATGGTGGCGCCCGATTCCTTCGCGAAGGGATCGGATGCCGCTGAGACCTGACCGTCCTGATAGGCACCGCCGTACGACGAGAGAGTCAGGGTGACTCCCGAAAGAGCGCCGGCCTTGACGGTGCCGGCCTGGGCCGGGCCGCTGCCGAGGTCGACTGTGACCGCGCCTCCGCCGACGCCGCTGCATCCGATCATCGATGCGGCAACGGCAACGGCGCCGAGGCTGAGCATGAGTCCGCGCACGGGGGTGTTCTTTTTCATTGTGTCCTTTCGGAGAGCGGGGGTCGCTCGGTATTTCAGAGGGAAAATTAGGCGGTGGGCGGGCTCGTGACCCACATGACTTCGGCTTGGCCGTCGCCAACGTTGATCACTCGGTGCGGCACCGAGCTGAGGTATTCGATGCTGTCGTCCGCATTCATCCGGATGACCTCGGTGCCAAGAGAAAGTTCGACGGTTCCGTGCAACACGATGAAGATCTCTTGCGACTTGCCGTGTGAGTAGAGGTCGTCTCCGGTGGATCCGCCCGGTTCGAAGACGCCCTTGTAGATCTCGAGGTTGCGCATCGGCGGCTGCGCGATGACGAACTTCGTCGAACCGGCGCCCGACGGATACTCGGGGCGGTCCTGTGCGCGCACGACGCCACGTGCGTGGCCGTTGTGGCTGCCCAGCAGGTCGGCGACAGAGACACCGAGAGCCTCGGAGATCTTGCGCATCGATGAGATGCTCGCGCTTGCCCGGCTGTTCTCCAACTGGCTGAGAAAGCTGGAACTCACGCCCGCGTTTGCGGCCAGGCCGCGCAAGGTCAGCCCACGCAGCTCGCGAAACTCCGCGATTCGACGCCCCAAGTGCACTTCGACCTCGGTCATCCGGACTCCTTCGTCTGGGAAATTAGTGAACGTCGTGTTTGACCTCATCAAACACTTTGTTCACTCGGAGTTAGAAATATAACCCCCCAACCGGATGTCAGACAAGTACTGGTGTCAATTTGTTATGAAGCTCTCGGGCCGATTTGCGCCCATCCGTCATCTGACGCATGACGGCAGCACCCTCCATCGTTTGTACTGGGCTACACGGAAGACAACGCTGTGCTCCGACCGTGTACCCCGTGCGCGGTACGTTTCGAAAGGTAGTGACCTGTGAGTAGTCCCACTTGGACTGTCAGCATCGATGCCGGCGGCACATTCACGGATGCGATCGCTCGCTCGAGCGACGGCCGCTCGGTTGTGGCCAAGGTGGCGTCAACCCCACATGATCCGTCGTACGGCTTGAGCAATGCTGTCGTGGCACTCGTTGAACAGGGCCTGCCGATCGATGCAGTGTCACTGCTGTGCCACGGCACCACCGTCGCCACGAACGCAACCTTGACCGGCAATCTGGCCACCGTCGCGCTGCTCACGACCCGCGGCTTTCGTGACGTGCTCGGCTACCGCCAATCGAACCGCCCCGACGTCTATAGCCTCACGCCGAAGCGCCCCAGCGAGCTCGTCGAACGCGAATACCGCCTCGAGGTAAGCGAGCGCCTGACCAGCGCGGGCACCGTGCTCGAAGCGCTCACCGAAGCTGAGATCGACCGGGTCGTGGCCCAAGCCGTCACCCTGGCACCCGAGGCCATCGCGGTGAGCCTGCTCTTCAGCTACCTGAACGACGCTCACGAACGCCAGCTCGGCAAGGCCCTCCGACAGGCCCTCCCCGACACTCCGGTCACGCTCTCGAGCGAGGTCGCGCGCGAGTTTCGTGAGTACCCGCGCACCGCGACAACAGCCATCAACGCGGCGCTTCGTCCGGTCGTCGGCGGTTATCTCGAGCGTGCCGTGTCGGCCGTCGAATCGAGCGGCCTCAACGCTCCCTTCGTCGTGATGCAATCGAACGGCGGCTGCGTTCCGGCCGGCCGCGCCGAGGCGCAGGCCCACCGCTTGGTGCTGTCCGGCCCGGCCGGCGGCGTGTCAGGACTCATCGCCATCGCCGAAGCCAACGGACTCGCCAACGTGATCAGCCTCGACATGGGCGGTACGAGCGCCGACATTTGTCTGGTGCGCGGATCGAAGGCGCCCTTCGCCGCCACCCAGACCATTCAAGACCACGTTCTGCTCTCCCCGACCGTCGACATCCACACCATCGGCGCGGGCGGCGGCAGCATCGCCTGGGTCGACCCGACCGGGCGTCTCCGTGTTGGCCCTCAGTCAGCGAAGGCTGTTCCCGGCCCAGCCAGCTATCTGCGCGGCGGCGTCGAGCCCACCGTGACTGACGCGCATGTTGTGCTCGGCACGCTTGGCTGCGGCGAACTGGCCGGAAACCTTGTGCTCGACCGCCCGGCAGCCATCGCGGCCGTCGACCGAATCGGGGAGAAGCTCGGCATGACGACCATCGAGGCTGCAGAGGCCATTCTCGCCATTTCGCTCGCACACATGGTGCGTGCCGTGCGCAAGGTCAGCGTCGAACGCGGCCTCGACCCGCGCGAGTTCACTCTGGTGCCATTCGGCGGCGCCGGCCCCTTGCATGCCGGTCTTCTGCTGCGCCACCTCGGCCTGAAAAGCGCGCTGATTCCAGAGCAGCCCGGCCTGTTCTCGGCCGACGGTCTTCTCGTGGCTGGTCTTCGGGTCGACGACTCACAGACCGTGCTGAAGACGTTCTCTGAGAGTGGCCTCGCGGAGAGGGGTGCCTGGTTCGAATCGGCATCCGCCACCGCCATCTCCCAGCTGCTCGCCGACGGCATCGCCGAGGAGAACATCACTCTGACCGGCTCGATCGACTGTCGCTATCTCGGCCAGGGGTTCGAACTCAACGTTCCGCTCGACAGCTGGGATGCCGCCGGCTTGGCGGATCTGCCCGACCGCTTCCATGCCATTCATGAGACGCTCTATGGTCACGCCAACCGTGAAGAAGCCGTCGAACTCGTCACGGTGCGCCTCGCCGTTGTGGGTGCGTTTGACCGGCCGAGTCAGACCCCACTGGCCGAAAGCGGTCCGGCGGCTGCTGACGCGGCACTCATCGCTCACCGCGATGTGCATATTCCTGGCTCGGGTGGCCTCGCGCCGACCGCCGTCTACGACCGTGCTCGCCTGATTCCTGGCAACCAGTTTGCCGGGCCGGCCATCATTCAGCAGATGGATGCCACAACCGTCATTCTTTCCGGCCAGAGCGCCGTCGTTTCGCCCACCGGCGACCTGATCATCACGGAGGACTAAGAAATGTCACTCAGCAGCACCACCGTCGACACGGTCAGTTTTGAAGTCATCGCCTCTGCACTGCAGTCAGCAGCAGAGGAGATGGGCAGTGTCCTCAAACGTTCAAGCTACAGCCCGATCATTCGCGACATGGACGACTTCTCCTGCGCCCTATTCACCGCCGACGGCGACCTCGTCGCCCAGGCCGACTACATTCCTGCGCAGCTCGGCGCCATGTCACTCGTTGTCAAATCGATCCTCACGACCTGGGGCGATCAGCTGAACCCCGGCGACGCCTTCATCTGCAACCACCCATTCATGGGTGCGATGCATCTGCCGGACATCAACGTGGTTTCCCCGATCTTCATCGACGATCGGCTCGTTGCTTGGAGCGGCACCGCGGCACACCACATTGACGTCGGCGGAGCGAACCCCGGCAGCGAAGGGCCCGAGCTCGAGGACATCTTCGGTGAGGGCCTCAT
The DNA here is from genome assembly GCF_013410665.1 of Leifsonia psychrotolerans. Taxonomy (NCBI): domain Bacteria; kingdom Bacillati; phylum Actinomycetota; class Actinomycetes; order Micrococcales; family Microbacteriaceae; genus Glaciibacter; species Glaciibacter psychrotolerans. The sequence goes on from NZ_JACCFM010000001.1 coordinate 2,489,188, forward strand.
TCTGCCCCCGACCCGCTTGTCGATCGCGGGCGTCGAGAACCGCGACCTCGTGCTGCTTATCACCGAGAATATCCGCGACCCGCTCAGCACGGTGAGTGATCTTCGGGCGCAACGCGCATCCTGCCGGTTGGGCGACGAGCGGATGCAAGAACTCGCGACGCTCTATGGGCTCGACGTCGTCGAATTGGTCATGGCGCGCATGCTCGATGTCGTTGAATCCGGAGTGAAGAACGCACTCCGCGCGCTGCCTGACGGCGTGGGCGAGGCCGAGGGCTTCCTCGACGATGACGGCCGTGACGGGCCACCCACGCGTGTGCACGCCCAAGTCGAGAAGCGTGGAGAGCGCCTGTTCATCGACCTCTCGGGGTCGGACCCTCAGGTGGGCGGTGCCATGAACGTGCCGTGGGCGAGCGCCCGTGCCGGCATCGTCTACGCCGTGCGCGCAATGGTCGCGCCGGGTCTCGGTTCAAATGACGGCCTCATGCGTGCCGTCGAGGTCAACGCACCGCTCGGCAGTGTGCTGAACCCTGTTGCCCCGGCCGCGGTCTCGGTGCGGCACAACACCTGCCAGCGTTTCGCGGACACTCTCATTCGCGCCCTCGCCGAGCTGTGGCCGGACAAGGCCGTCGCCAGCAGCACCGTCAGCTTCTTCTGTATGAACGTCGGCAGTTCGTCCCCACTCACCGGTCGCTCCTCGGTAATGGCAGACGTCGTTGGCGGCGGCACCGGTGCGACAGCGCACAGCGACGGCATCGACGGCGTCGACACCTACATGTCCAACGTCGGCGTTATGCCCGCCGAGGTCGTCGAGACCAACTATCAGATCCGGGTGCTTCGCAGCGAGTTCCTGCCCGGTTCGCAGGGGGTCGGCGAGTTCAATGGCGGGCTGGGCCTGCGCCGCGAGTATGAGATCCTCTCCCACCCGCAGCGCGCCACTTTCTATGCCGAGCAGACCCGTGAGGAGTTCGCGCCACGCGGCGCGGCCGGCGGTTTCGACGCCGCAGCCACGACCATTACCGTGGTCGGCCCGGACGGCAACGAACTCGATGTGCCGAGCAAAACGTCGATGACCCTGCAGCCTGGAACTATCGTGCGAGTCGAAACCGCCGGCGGTGGCGGTTACGGAAATCCCGCCGACCGCTCCGCCGAACTACGCGAGTTCGACATTAGGAACGACCGCCTGTGAGCCAGCAACGCATCGTCGTGACCGGCGCGGCTTCTGGCATAGGCGCGGAGGTCGTGCGGCAGGCCCGCTTGGCGGGGGCACTCGTGGCCGCCGTCGACCGCGTCCCCGTGACGGAGGCTGCGGCGTCCGTCAGCGGGTATGTCTGCGACGTCACAGATGCGGCTGCCGTCAACCAGGCGATGGCCGCGATCTCCGAGCACTGGGGTGCACCACCGACCGCACTCGTGCACTGTGCCGGGATGTATTGCTCGACGCCCACCGAAAATTTGGCCGTCGAGGACTGGGACAGACTGCTCGCGGTCAACGCCCGCGGAACCTTCCTGATGGCCCAGGCTGTCGGTCGGGCGATGCTCGCTGCTGGCATCGATGAGTCGGCGGTGGCGCGGGGCGGCAGCATCGTGCTGCTCACCTCGGTGGCTTCCGACCGCGGCGATGCGTTCGAGCCGGGGGTGCACTACTCGGCCAGCAAGGGCGCCGTCATTTCATTGACGCGCCAGCTCGCCGCCGAATGGGGACCGCGCGGCATCCGCACCAATGCCGTCTCCCCCGGTGTCATCGACACTCCGATGACCACCCTCACCCAGCACCCGGCTGAAACCGAGGCTTTTCTCGCACGCGTGCCGCTCGGTAGGCTCGGGCGGGCAGCCGAGGTCGCGGCGACATGCCTGTTCTTAGTCGGCCCGACCGCGACATACATCAACGGAGTCGTCCTCCCGGTCGACGGAGGGATACTCGTCTCATGACCGACACCATTCCGCTTCGCCCCGCAGCCCAGATGGAGGGTGTCCCCGTTCTCGAATTGCGCGGCAGCGCTTTCGAGCGCGGCCAGCAGTACGGCCGTCAAGCCAAAGAACGCATTCTTCGTTCACGTGCTGCGTACGCCGAGGTCTACGCACACTTTGCACGGTGGGACTGGGACCAGGTGCTCGCAGAATCGGCTCTGTTCGTCGAGCCGATCCGTGCGTTCGGCCCGCAGTACCTCGAGGAGATGCGTGGCATCGCGGTCGGCAGCGGCCTTGATTTTCTCGATGTGCTGGCTCTGAACCTGCGCACAGAGATTCTCTTCGCTGCCCGGGCACGCGAGCCCGGCGCATCGGTGCCCTCCGTTGGCGAATGCACGGCGTTCGCCGACAGCGGCTCGGCCGATGGTCAACTGCTCGGCCAGAACTGGGATTGGATGCCGTTCGCGGCCGACACGATAGTGCTGATCGATGCGGTCCCCGACGACGGCCCCCGCTGGATGACCGTCGTCGAGGCGGGGCTCCTCGCGAAGTTCGGGATGAACTCCGCCGGCCTCGCCGTCACGACGAATGCACTCGTGACGTCGGGGGATGCGGGCGAGCCCGGCGTTCCCTACCATGTGATGCTGCGCGCGCTGCTTGACAGCACGAGCGCCGACGATGCCGTCGCCACTCTGTCACGGGCCACCCGATCGTCGTCGGCGAACTACATGATCGCTGCGCGCGACGGCTGGGCGATCGATGCCGAGTCACGTCCCGGAGGCGCCGACCGGATCACCTGGAGCACCCCGCGCCACGCCGAACCGTTGCTGCACGCCAATCATTTTTCTGACACTGTTCCGTTCCCCGCCGACGTGACGGATGTCGGCCTGCGCGTCATGCCCGACTCACCCCACCGCCTGCGCCGGGCAGCCGACCTCTCCGCTGGGGCAGCGGGCCCCGCGGCCCGTGATCTGAACTGGTGGAAACAGAGTCTGGCCGATCACGAGGGCTTTCCTGATTCGTTGTGCTGTCACCCGAATCCGGACTCCCACCCGATGGATCAAGGGGCGACCGTGACCGGTGTCATTTTCGACCCGGCGAAGAGCCTGGTGCATCTCACGATCGGCCCGCCGTGCTCAAGCACCTGGCAAGTCATCGATTTCTCTACGGCCTTCGAAAGCGACCTACAATAACGAAACAGATCGAGCGCAACGCGGCTCTTGAACCACTGGGAGAACCACGTGTCGAAACTGACAGCTGAAATTACCGTCCACTCCGACGGCCGTTCAACGGTCAGTGACCGCGACGGCATTCCGAAAGTCTTGCTCAGTTACGCCCACGCGATGTTCGGCACCGGGCGTGACTCTCTGCGTTTTCTTTGGCGTGATGACACCCGCTGGCTCGCCGTGCACCTACTGCGAGACGGCGCTCGACACAGCCCACAATCGACGGCGACGTTTCTGGACCGTTCGCCGTCGCACAGGGCTCGCACCGATGCCGCCGGCCAGGTGGTTCTGCGTGTGGCCGAGATCGACGTTCCGCGCGGCGTCACCGTGCGTGAGATCGACGTTATTACCCTCGTCGCCCTCGGATTGACGAACGGCGCGATCGCAGAACGCCTCGGCACGAGTGCGCGCACCGTGTCGACGCAGATCGAGCGCCTGCTCACCAAGCTCGACCAGGAGACCCGCGGCGGACTCGCCGCCCTCGCCGTCGACTCCGGGCTGCTGCGCCTTCCGCTGCCCGGCGGCGTTGACGGCGCGGCCGTGACAGCGATCGGCATCGTCGAGCTTCAGACCGCAGTGCTCGGTGGGGCTCCGACCCGGCAGGCCACCCCCCGCCCGGCCTACCCACGTCGCCGCCCGATCCTGATCGGAACACTCGTGCCATCCGGGCTCGCCGACGCCGACGGTGTCGAGATGCAGAACGGCGCACAGTTGGCCGTTGAGGAGCTCAATGACCTCGGTGGAATCTCTGGCCGCCGCGTCGAACATGTCACAGCGAAGGTCGACCTGTTCGATCGCACGAGCGTCGAGCGTGCGCTCGATCTGCTGTTCGATCAGGATGTCGACGCCATCACGACGAGCTACACGAGCGCCGAATACACTCCGGCACTTGAACTGATCGCCGATTACGGGCGGCCATTCCTGCACACAGCGACGTTCGACGAGCAGGTACAGCTTGTGCGTTCGGACCGCGGCCGCTATGGCGCGATCTTTCAGACCTGCCCGTCGGAGACCTACTACGGGGCCGGGCTGATCCGTTTGCTCACCGACCTGGAGGCGCGCCAACTTTGGAAGCCGCGTTCGCACCGCATCGTCAGTATCGAAGCCGATTCATACAGCACCCGCGTGACGACGGCCGATTTCGTCGCAACGGCCGATAAGGCCGGCTGGTCGATGGATGAACTCATTCGAGCTCCCATCGGCAGCACCGATTGGGATGCCGTCATCGCCCGGATCGCCAGGCTCGATCCGGACGTCGTCATGATCACGCACTTTCTCGACCAGGAACTCGCGGCCTTCCAGCGAGCGTTCAGCGCTGCTGGACTGCCGGCGCTGGTGTACTGCATTTATGGGGCGTCGATCCCGCGGTTCCAGGACGACCTCGGCTCAGCCGCCGACGGGGTGATCTGGTCGACGACCACCGGCACCTACGACGATCTGCTCGGCCAGCGCTTCCGCGCACACTACGGTGCCCGTTTCGGTGCGGCTCCAGGCTGGTCGCAGGCCAGTGCATCCTATGACCAGGTGAACCTGCTGGCCTCCGCATGGTCAGCGACGAATTCACGTCACACGAAGGATGTCACGCAGTACCTGCGTCGCTCGGCCTACCGCGGAATCAACGGAGTCTACTTTCTCGGCGGCCACGATCAGGCCCCACTGTCCTACCCAGATGTGACGCTCGATCCGTCGATGGGTCAGGCACACATGGTCTACCAAATTCAAGAGGGCAGCCACCGGGTGCTCGGCCCGGAGCCGTTCGGCACGGCGTCGAACTTCCAGCTCCCGTCGTGGGCCACACGCCCAGCCCGTTGACCTCTACAGCTCGCGCCGTGTCGCCGGATTCGGGCATAGAGCACCCAGCTGGCTCTAGCGATCGCCTGCCGCAATCCAGTCTTTGAGACGACGACTCAGCTTCGAGAAGACGGGCACCAGCCCGCGCGGCATCGCAAGAACCATCACCAGCAGGATCAGCCCCAGGATGAGCAGACGGATGTCGGGCCACTCCTGCAACCTGGCCTGAATGAACGTGATTACGATGGTGCCCACGATTGGCCCAATCAGCGTGCCCAGGCCACCGACAACAAGCATCGTCACAAGCAGCGTCATCGGGCCTAGACCCATCAGCGTGGGTGAGATGACGCCGAACACGAACGCGTAGAGACCACCGGCAATCCCGGCGAAGAAGCCGGAAATTCCGAACACCACGAGCTGGTAGGTGCGCGGGTTGATGCCACGAGCCGCGGCGAGCGCCGGATTGTCTCGCAGCGCAATCAGTCCGCTGCCGAGCGGGGAGCGAATCACGAGATAGATGGCGACGGCCGTAATCACGACAACGCCAAGCGCGATCCAATAGAACATCCGCTGCCGGGTGAGCGAATCCAACGCCTCGAGGCCAAAGCCGGAGAAGCCCGAGAGTCCATACGACCCTCCTGTGACATTCGACTGGTCTGAGATGATCAGCAGACGCACCACCTCGGCGAACCCGAAGGTCAGAAGCGACACGTAAATGCCTCGCAGACGCAGCGCCGGAATGGCAATGAGCAGCGACAAGAGCGCGGCGGCCACCCCGCCGATCAGCAGCGACAGCAGCGGGGGCAGAGATGTGTGGAGGCTCAGGAGTGCGGCGACATATCCACCGACGGCATAGATCGCCAGCTGGCCGAAGTTCCACACACCGGCAAACCCGAGCACCAGGTTCCAGCTTTGGTTGAGGGTCATCCAAATCAGGCCGAGGGTCGCAATCCCGATCCAACTCGAGTCGGGAACGACGAAGGGAAGGAGCACTGCCGCCACCGCGAGCAGGGCAAGCGAAATCGGCTGCGGACGCGGCCACCCCATCCGTTCGGGTGACCATCGCGCAGCGGGCTTCACGAGCGCCGGGTCGGCTTTCAGTATTGTGCTCACAGTCGGGCCTCCTGCGGTTTACCGGCGATAACGTACGGCCGAACGACCAACACGATCAGAATGACCCCGTACAAAACCGGCAACGCGTAGGTAGCGCTCCAATAGATCGAGACCACGGCCTGGATGAATCCGATGATGTAAGCGGCGATGATTGTGCCCCTGATGCTGCCCAAGCCGGCGAAGATCGCGACGATCAGTGCTTGCAGAAGCGGCAGGTCGCCGGCATTCGGGTAGACGAAGTAGATCGGCGCCAGAAGCACACCAGCCACACCCGCGAGTGCCGAGGCGATCCCCATCGCCACGACGTACACCCTGCGGGCAGGAATGCCCATCAGCCGGGACGCATCGAGGTTCTGGGCCACCGCGGTGATCGCGAGCCCGTAGCGGGATCGCACGAGGAAGAAGCCGAGAAGCAGAAGCAGCCCGATCGCGAAGACGGCCATGAAGAGCGAGTGGTAGGTGATCGACACTTCGGGGGTGAGATTGAATTTTCCGTCGATCAGAAAGGGGAACGGCTTCTGACGTGGGCCGTAGATCCAGAGCACGACGCTCTGCACGATTGTGGCGATCGCGAACGTCGAAATGAACGCTGTCATTTCGAAGTCGACGCCCAGTCGTCCGAGCAACGGCCGCACCCCGACGTAGAACGTCAGCACCCCGAGCAGGAAGGTGATGCCGGCCGCCACGAGCAGTGCCGTCCAGACCGGCCAATCGAAGCGTTGCAGGAACGTGTAAGCCGCGATACCGCCCACCATCACCATGATGCCCTGCGCCATGTTCAGCACGCGCAGTGTGCCGTAAATCAGGCTCATTCCCACAGTGATGAGTGCGAGCATCGAGCCCTGCACGACAGTGCTGACGAGTGTCTGCAGAATCAGGTTCATGTGTCGATCCCGAGATAGGTGGCCGCGATGGCCGGGTGAGAGAGTACGTAATCGACCGAGCCGGACAGCACGACGCTGCCGTTCTCGACAAGGGTGACGTGGTCGGCCACATCACGCACGCGGGAGAAGTCCTCCTCGACGAGAAGCACTGTCATTCCCTCTGCCGCGATGCGAGCGATTTGGCGGTAGACCTCTTCGACGAGCACGGGCGCGAGGCCGAGGCTCGGTTCGTCGATCATGAGCATGCGGGCGTCGCCCATGAGGCCTCGCCCGATGGCCAGCATCCGTCGCTCGCCGCCCGACAGGGTACGCGCTCGTTGAGTGGCTCGCTCGGCAAGCCGAGGGAAAATATCGTAGACGCGTTCCAGTTTGGCCGCACGGTTCTTCTGCGCCGACTTCACGAAGGCACCAAGTGCCAGGTTCTCGCTCACCGTCATGTCCGGAAATAGCATGTCGCCCTGCGGAATGTGAATGAGGCCCTGCCCGACAATGGTCTCGGTGCGCATGGTGTCGATGCGGCTGCCAGCAAAACGGATGCTGCCGCTCCGGGGTGCGACGAGGCCGCTGATAGCGCGCAGGAGAGTGCTCTTACCGTGACCATTCGGGCCGATGACGACAGAGAATTCACCCTCGGCAACCCGCAGGTTGATGCCGCGCAGCACCTCGGTCAGACCGTATCCCGCATGCAGGTCGACGACGTCAAGGAGCACCGTGGGGGTGGGGTCACCCGCGCTGTGGGGTTCAGTCATGAGGCTTCGCTTTCGATGTGGGTGCCATGCCGCCGAGGTACACGCGCATGACCTCTTCGTGTGAGAGCACCTCTTCAGGCAGACCCTCGAAGAGGGTCTTGCCCTGGTTCATGATGAGCACCCGATCGGAGAGCGCCATCAGGGCGCGCATCACGTGCTCGATCAGAACCAGTGTGATGCCGCGCTCGCGCACCCGGCGCAACAAGTCGACGAGTTCGTCGACCTCAGCAGGAGTGAGCCCGCCAAATGGCTCGTCGAGGAACAGCATGCTCGGCGCGCTCGCCAGGGCGGAGGCGACCATGAGTCGCTTCTTGTCGAACACGGCGAGCGGACCGGCTTCATCACCGGCGATATCTGACAGCCCGACGAAGTCCAGCTCGGCTTCTGCCCTGGCCAGAGTCCGCGTGTCCGAGCGGAAGCCTGACCACCAGGGGTTGCCGGCACCGAAATGGGCCCCGACCACAACGTTGGCCAGAACCGTTTCGGTATCGAACACCGACGGCAGTTGAAAGGTGCGGGCGATTCCGCGGTGGCAGATCTCATTCACACTCTTGGTGTGGATGGGCTTGCCGTCGAGGTTGATCTCGCCCGCACTCAACCGAGTCATGCCGGTGACGATGTCGAACAGCGTGGTCTTGCCCGCGCCGTTCGGTCCAGCGATACCGAAGGTCTCCCCTTGTCGCACGTGGAACGAGACATCGTCGACCGCAGTGAGCCCGCCGTATCTCTTGGTGACGCCACGCGCGTCGAGGAGCACTTCAGCCATGAGTCGACTACACCATCCAGCTGGGCAGCTTGAAGTCGCCGCCGGTGTACGGCGCCGGAGAGATGAGCACCTGCTTGCCGTCCTGGATCTGGTAGGTGAGGTGAGGCATCCCGAGGCTCGGGTCGCTCACGACGTCAGGGAACGGCACCGCAGTGAGTTCTTTCTGATCAAAAGCGTAGGTGCCGACGACGCCACGGAAGTTCGTGCCGGTCAGAAACTTATTGACGGCAGCGAAGTCGGCCGGGTTGCCAGCCTGTGCTGCGGCACGCGCCCAAAGACGCACCATGTCGTATTGCGCCCCCGATTGGCTGAGTCCTGGCTTGGAGTTGAACTGCTTCTCGTAGTCAGCGGCGAAGTTCTGGCCGATCGTGTCGGGCAATGTGCCGATGGTGGTCGACCAGACGACGCCGTTCGCGGCAGCGCCCGCCAGATCGAGGTACTCGGGAACGCTTGGCCCGTACTGCTGGTAGAGCAGCGAGTTGGTGGGAGACGACGCAAACTGCGTGGCAAAGCTGGCCAGGTCACCGGCCAGGTAGTCGGTGACGAAGATCAGTCCGGGAGGGTCGTTGCGCACCTTGGCGAGCTGAGGGCCCCAGTCGGCGTTCGGAACGCTGACCTCTTCGTAGAACGTGACGCGCCAGCCGAGCGCCTTGACCTCATCCTGGAAAACCTTCGCGATAGAGGTGCTGTACGAGTCGTTGCTGCTGATCACGGCAACCGACTTCGACGACGGCGTCCAGGTGCCGGCGTCGATCCAGGATTGCATGAGCGAGACGAATCCCTTGGCGTACCAGATCTCGGTCGGGCAGCACTGGAAGATGTTGTTGATTTTGTTGTCGACGACGTAATCGGTGTTGGCCTGCAACGTGTTGGTGTGCAGCAGCGGGATGCCCGCGTCGGCATAGGTCTGGAACTCGACGGATGTCGTTGTCGTGTAGCCGCTGAAGACTGCGGCGACCTTCTCCTGCGAGACCAGACGCTGCGCGGCCTGAATGAAGTTCTCCGGTGCCTGATCTGAGATGTCGGCCGTCACAAGAGTGAGCTTTCGACCGGCAACTCCACCCGCCGCGTTGATTTCTGCGACAGCCATCTCTGCACCACGCACCATTTCTTGGCCGTCACCCGAGTACGGTCCGGTGATCGGAGCGACGCTGCCGATCTTGATCGGCTCCCCCGAGCCAGCCGTGGTCGAGCTTGTCGCTTCTGCCGAAGGTTTGATGGCGTAGCCTGCGCCTCCACCGACGAGGAGTCCGCCGATTCCGGCGATGCCGAGACCGGTGACCAGATTGCGCCGGGAGATACCGCGCGGCTCGCTTTCAGTGTTGTCGCTCATGAACACTCCTTCGTGTTGGGGGGATCGTACGGGGCTCGCGACGTCACACGGATGTCGCAGTGCTGTGCTATCAGTAGAGCGGAACGGCAATCGGCTGTCATGCGTCAAATGACGGATGGCCGCCGAACGGCTCGCCAGTCCTGTTCAGCTGGGCCGACTTAGCTGAGCCGTATGCCACCGTTGACGCCGATCGTCTGACCGGTGACGTATGACGCGTCGTCCGAGAGCAGCCACAGCACAGAGCCCGCAACGTCGCCCCCCGTGCCATGACGTCGCACCGGCACGCTCTGACGCAACTGTTCCAGGCGCTGCTCGGCGCTGATACCGAGCCTGTCGGCCTGCAATCCCACCTCGTCGAGATGCATTGCGGTGAGCATGAACCCGGGCGCGACGGTGTTGACGGTAATGCCGAACGGGCCGAGTTCCAGGGCGAGGCACTGTGAGAGCACATGCACGGCGGCTTTCGACGAACAGTAGGCACTGCCTTCAACGACCGGCTGCGTAGCGAAGAGCGAGCCGATGTTCACAATGCGCCCTCCGCCGTGGCTCTTCAAATGCGGGATCGCGGCTTGGCAGAGACGGATGACGCCGAGCACGTTCACGTTGAACGTCGCTTCGATGTCGGCCACGGCAGTGTCTTCCAGCAAACTTCCGGGCCCCCCAACTCCGGCATTGTTGACGATGGCGTCGATGCGCCCGAATGCGTCCAGTGCCGCGTTGACGAGGGCTGTTCCCGAGTCTGCAGCGCCGGCATCCGCTTCGATGGTCACGAGAGTGCCAGCCGTGGCGGCCTGGCCGAATGCCTCGTGCACGCGGGGGCTGATATCGCTCGCGACAATGCGGTATCCCTCGGAGTGCAGCCGCTCGGCGATGTCGCGGCCGAGGCCGGCGGCAGCGCCCGTGACGATCGCAACTGGGGCCTCAATGATTGGGCATGTGCTGATCGAGCCGGTGTCGTTCGGGGCCACGCTGCGCGAGCTCATACGAGGGATGCGATCTGGCGTGCCGGGGCGATCCACGCGCCACGAGCCTCGATATCGCCGAGCAAACGGTCGAGCATGGCGAGCCGGGACGGTCGGCCAATGATTTGCGGATGCATTGTCAGCATGAAGTGCCCGCCGAGGAGCGCAATGCCCTCGAGTTCTGCGAGCCAGATCTGGTAGACCTCCTCAGGAGAGCGGATGGTCTTGGTCCAGGTGTCCCCCGCGAACCAGAAATGCGGAGCGTCGTCAAGCAGCCATGAGACGGGCACCTCGACGAGGTCGTGATTCTGATGGCGGTACGGCTTGAGGTCGTCCATCAGGTTCGACGAGTACTCGAAACCGTACTTGATGAGCAGGTCGAGTGTGGTCCTGCTGAAGTCCCACGATGGGGAGCGGTAACCGACGACATCCGCGCCGAGGGCACGTAAGACCGAGAGTCCGCGCACCAATTCAGCTTCTTCCTCGGCCGGGGTCAGCGCGCTCGGAGAGCGGTGTGTGTAGCCGTGGTGGCCGATTTCGTGACCGGCCGCGATGATCGCACGCACGCTGTCGGGATGACGCTCAGCATCCTTGCCAGGAACATAGAACGTTGCGGTGATCTGGTGGCGTTCGAGCAGTGCGAGCAGAAGCGGGATCGCGACCTTGGGGCCGTATGCACCTTGGGAGAGCACTCCTGGCCGGTGCTCGTTCTCGGGGTCTTCTCCGATCCAGACTTCTTCGGCATCGAAGTCAAAACTGATCGTCGCCCCGAAAGAGCGACCTTCTGGCCAGGTCACCATACGTTCTCCTTTGTCCGAGGTCAGGTGCAAGGCTATGTCGCTCGTGGCGGCGTGGTCGTCCGTAATCTGACGTAGTCAGGCCGACCGACGTGACCAGGCTGCTCAGACTGAGGACTGCATCCGTCTCTGCTTTCGGCGTTCAGCCGCTCGTGCGCTCTCACGCTGGAGAGGGCCGGCGACGATCGCCCCGAGCAGCACGGCAAGCCCCGCTCCGGCGAGCAGACCGCCGATCGTGTCGGTGAGCCAATGGGCGCCGAGGTAGGTGCGGCTGAGCATCATCATGACGGTGTAAACCGCGCCGGCGCACCAACCCCACACGCGCGGAAAGATGACTGCGAGGGTGACCGCCATGATCGCGGCGTTCGTCACATGCCCCGACGGGAATGAACCGTAGTCGGCGTGCACGAGAAATTCCGTGGGCCGCGCCCGACCGAACAAGTGCTTGAGAAGCTGCACCAGTGCGGCGCCGAGCACCGTGGCAACAAGGAAGTAGCCCGCAGCCCACGGGCGTCGGGCGATCAGCAGCACGGCGATGATCGTGAGTGGAACCACGAAAATGCCAAGCACGCCGCCGCCGAGGTAGTTCAGCGCGAGGGCCGGAACGGTGAGCACCTCCGTGCGGATGCTGAGCATTACGTTCATCCAGGCCGTATCGATCACCGGGGGATGACCGTGGTCGACTCCCACGATCAAAGCGCCGAGCAGAATCGACAGCAAGATTGCGGTGGCGCCGCCTGCGATAGCCCAGCGCTGTCGAGGTGTCTTCATTACCCCATGGTAGATCTCCGATCGTCGCTGATCCCGCGAGCCGCCCTCGAGACCGTGTCCGCGGTCTCGACAAGCTCGACCGACGGTTCCGTGATCGACCTGCACGCTCCCGCCGATCGACCGCTCCCGCCGATCGAGCTCACACCGTTGATCGAGCCCACACCGCTGATCGAGCGCTCCTGTTGATCGAGCCCACACCGCTGATCGAGCCTGTCGAGATCCCGTGAGCCACCCTCGAGACCGTGTCCGCGGTCTCGACAAGCTCGACCCTCCCGTTGATCGAGCGCTCCCGTTGATCGAGCCTGTCGAGATCCCGTAAGCCACCCTCGAGACCGGGGGCCGCGGTCTCGACACGCTCGACCCACGGTTCGGCGTTCGAGTCCGTACCCTTCCGTTGATCGAGCCTGTCGAGATCCCGCGCGCCACCCTCGAGGCCGTGGCCGGGGTCTCGACCGGGTCAAGTTCTCGATCCCTCCACAGACACAGGTACGAGAAGTTATGCACAGATACTGAGAAAAGCTCGTAATCATGTTCGTTCTTTGGGAGAATAGAGCTATGTCAATCACCTCCCCACCCCCCGTCTCCGCCTCGGAGCCGACACCCGCCTCGGGTGCGTCGGCACCGACCGCGGCCGCGGTGCTGGCGGTTCTCGAACAGACGCAGGCACTGTGGGCCGGGCTCGGCACCGTCAGCCCCGACCGGTTCACCGACGACGACCTCCTCGGTGTGCTCGGTGCGTTCGAAGGTGTCGGCCGGCTGGTCGATGCGGGCCGGGTGGCTGTGGCGGCGACGGTCGAGGAACGCTCCGGCCGGTGGCTGGGCCGGGACTCCCTCGCGGCGAAGCGGGGCTGCACGAGTGGCATCGACCTGATCACCCGGGTCACCCGCATTTCCGGCCGTGAAGCGAAACGGCGCAGCGCGCTCGGCCTGCGAATGCAGGACACGCAACACGTCGGCACGATCATCCCCGCACTGTTCCCCACGGTCGGTGCCGCGGTCGCCGACGGCTCACTGGGGGTGGATGCGGCGGAGGTGATCATGTCCGGTCTGGCCGAGATCTCCCCGCGCGTCGCCCCCGATGATCTTGCGGCTGCGGAACGCGCTCTGGTGTCTGCGGCGACGGGAACGATTACGGCCGAGAATGAGGGTGAGCCGGGCGCGGGCTTTGCGTTCTCGGCGGACTCGCTGCGGGTGCAGATGTTGCAGTGGCAGGCGGCGCTGGACCCCGACGGGGTGGCGCCGAATGAGGTCGAGGGTGAGGCGACGAGCACGATCAGTTTCGGCCGCTTCAAAGACGGCATCTACCCGGTGCGAGGCGGGGTGACTCCTGATCTGTACGGAATCATGAACCTCACCTTCGACGCCTTCATTGCCGCCCGCAAAACCCCCGCGTTTCCGACCGCCGCCGAGCAAGCCCGCGACCAGGCACGCGACGACCGCGCCGAGCTAAACGGACAAGACCTGAACGACGACCACAACCTGAGCGACGAGCACGGCCGCGAGGACGACCGCGAGGACGACCACGCGGACGACCGCGACGAGCACGACGAGCACGACGAGCGCGACCACGACCACGACTACGACTACGACCGTGAGCACGACCGTGACCATGACGACCACGGTCAGGGTTCAGCCTCAGCCGAGGCTCCTCTTCCCGGGTCGGCCGGGCATGAGTTCGATGACGTCGACACCCGTACCGCCGGTGAGAAGCGGGCCGATATTCTGCGCGGCATGTTCACCCAGTTGGCCCAGGCCGATAACACTCCCAGCATTGGTGGTGCACCGCCGACGGTGGTGGTGCATGTGAACGTGAACGATATTGAAGCCGGGCGCGGTGTCGGCTGGATCGACGGCGTCGACGCCCCCATCTCCCTTCGCACGGTGGATCAGATGATGTGTGCCGGAGGCACCCAAATGGTTCTCTTTGGCCAGAACGGTGAGGTTCTGACGCTGACCGATCCGCAACGACTGTTCAACCGTGCCCAACGCCGGGCGATCCTCGCCCGCGACGGCGGCTGCGGCGTTCCCGGCTGCGATGCCCCAGCACAGTGGCTCGAATTTCATCACGTGATCCCCTGGAGCAAAGGCGGCGTCACTGAGGTCGACAATGGTGTGGCGTTGTGTTGGCGACATCATCACACCATCGAAACGTCCGGCTGGGAGATCCTCATGGTCAACGGCCGCCCCCAAGTGAAAGCCCCGGCCTGGATCGACCCGACCCGCACCTGGCGCGACGCCAACCGCCACCGCACCGACACCCACCGCCGCGACTAAACCGCCGCGACAGAACCGCTGCGACTGAACCCGCCGGGGCTGCCGCCCACGGCCGCGACGGACCAGCCGCTGCCGCGACCGATCCGCCGCTACCAACTCTCAACGGCGCATCCGCGTGCCTTACTCGCCGCGATCCGCCGGCGCCAAGCACAACGAGCCAACACCCCCGAAGCCCCAGGACCAACTCAGTCAGCGCGCTAGTGAGAGAGTGCAGGCACCGTGCGTGGCCGCACGATCACCCAGAGCACAGTGATCGAGACCACCGAGGTAGCGACCATCATCGCCCCCATTGGAAAGACGCTGCCAACGCCGAGCACGCCCACCAGTGGCGAGATCAGGCCGGCGATACCGAAGTTCGCGGCGCCGAGCAGCGAGGCCGCCGTTCCTGCCTCGTGGCCATGTGCGCTGAGAGCCAGAACCTGAGTGCAGGGAAAGCAGAATCCGCAGGCTGCGACGAAGATCCAGAGCGGCACCAGTGTTCCCCACAGGCCGACTCCGGCGAGGTCGAGCACTGCGATGACCGTGGCTGCGGCCGCCATGGTCAGTGTCGAACCGACAAGGATCCATTGCGGTCCCACGTTCTTGCGGTGCATCAGCCACGCGCTCGCCTGCACACCGAACACGACACCGACCGAGTTGACCGCGAACAGCACGCCGAACTGTTGCGGGCTAAACCCGTAGATCCCCTGAAAGACGAAGGGTGATGCCGAAAGATAGGCGAATAAGCCGGTGAAGGTCATCGCCCCGACGATGGCAACCCCCACGAAGACGCGGTCGCTAAGCACCGCTTTGTAGCGTTGCCCGAGCGTGCGACTGACCGACTTGTTTCGTTCGGATGCGGGGAGCGTCTCGACGATCCAGACGCTGACCGCCACGATCACGAACGTGCCATAGGCGGCAAGCACCCAGAAGATTCCCCGCCAATTCGTCACGAGCAACAGCTGCGAACCGATCACGGGGGCCAGAACGGGTGCGAGTCCGTTGATGAGCGCCAACCGGGAGAGCATCTTGACGAGCGGCTTGCCGCCGAACAGGTCACGCACCATGGCCATCGCGACGACTCCGCCCGCGGCGGCGGCGAAGCCCTGAAGCACGCGGAATAGGCCCAGCCACTCGACATCCTGAGCCAACGCGGCGCCCACACAGGCGAGCACGTGAAAGACCGTCGCCAGAAGCAGAGGAAGACGGCGCCCGACCTTGTCGCTCCAGGGGCCCACGACCAGTTGCCCGAAGCCGAAACCGAGCATTGTGCCGGTCAACGTGAGCTGAATCGCCGCAGCCGACACCCCCAGGTCGCTTTCGAGCGCCGGAAATGCGGGGAGATACAGGTCGACGGTGAGCGGACCGAGAGCGGTTAGCGCGCCGAGAACGAGGATGTAGACGAGGCGTTGTCCGCGCGAAAGCGCGTCCCCGGGGTGATGCGTAATGCTCACGGAGCGAATCCCTTGATGTGGTGGGCGAACTGTGGGATTGAGGGGACCGCCAACGGTTCAGGCTGGTCCCGCACATCCTTCCCGCGCTCGAATCGATTCGATGAGGGCCGGAGTAATTCTAGCTGCGGTTCGATTCCGCATCGCGAAAGGCACCGGGGTCAGCCAAAAGCCGCTCGAATGCCAGCTCGGCCGCCCCGATCATGAGCAGGTTCGACCCGAGCAGCGCCGGCGCAATCGTCACGCTGCCGAACGCGGCCGGTAGCGCCCGCGCCCGCACGGCTGCGAGCAGCCGCTCGGGGTCAACGGCCCTCAAGGATGCCAAAAATCCGCCGAGCACAATGCGCTGCGGATTCACAATATTCACGATTCCGGCGAGCGCGCTACCCAGACAGTCGAGCTGGCGATTGACTTCGGCGCGCACAGTGAGCGAGGTCGACGCGAGCAGCGCGTGTTCCAGCTCATCGGCATCCGCGCTGCTGAGCCCCAAGACAGCGAGCAGGTCGCTGCGGGTCACCTCAGCCTCGAGCGTGCCGCTCACCCCGCTCGAGTCTGTGCGGATGCTACTGGACACGGGCGCATGCCCAAACTCACCGGCGAATCCATCGGCGCCACCAACCACCGCACCCCCGGCGATCAGGCCACCGCCGATGCCGCTCGATCCCCCATTGAGGTAGACGACGTCACTGAGGCCGATCCCGGCTCCGAAATCGCGTTCGGCCAGCACGCCCAGGCTCGCGTCGTTGGCCGCGAAGACCGGGTAGCCGGTTGCAGCTTCAAGCATTTCGACAAGCGGTTCGTCAACCCAGCCCAGGTGCGGAGCGTGCCGCACCAGACCATCCTGGGCGCGCACGAGGCCCGGCACTGCGACTCCGATACCGACGATTCTGAGGTTCGATTCGATGTCGACCCGCAGCCCGTCGATGACGCCGGTTGCGATCGCCACGGCCGCGGCGGCGCTCGGGGCAGCCTCGACGGCACAACGGATGCGGCGGTGAACGACCCCGTCGAGTCCCACGACCCCCACGGTGACGGCGTCGATCTCGGGGTTGACGGCCAGCGCGACGACGCGCTTGCTCACCGCGACGATCGGGCTCGGGCGGCCGACCTGGTTGGTGGGGTCCGGATCGCGTTCGATTGCGAGGCCCAAATCGACGAGCTCGGAGACGAGCGCGGCCACCGTTGAACGGTTCAGGCCGGTCAGTCGAGTGAGCTGCGACCGGGGTGAAGCGCCGTTGCGGTGAACCAGGCGGAGGATGGTCGACAGATTGTGTCGCCGCACATCGTCATGGCTGGATCCTTGCACTGGTGCCTCTCTAGACGCGGTGCGTCGAATTCATCAAGCGTACCGGCGGGCCTCAGATACGGTTCTGCATGCCGGCCAGTCCCGAGATCAACGACCCGACCCTTCCCAATTGTGCACCCTCACGATAATATGTTCTAGATCACAACAAATCATCAACGACGCTGAAGGAACAGAATCATGACGCTGACGCCAACCCGCGAAGATAAATTCTCCTTTGGGCTGTGGACCATCGGCTACAACGGAACCGACCCATTTGGTGGGCCGACCCGCCCCCACCTCGATGTCGTCGAGGCCGTCACCCGATTGTCGGAGCTGGGAGCGTACGGGCTCACCTTCCACGACGACGACCTCTTCGCGTTCGGCTCAACCGACGCCGAGCGGCAGACCGAGATCGACCGCCTCAAGCAGGCGCTTGCCGACACCGGCCTGATCGTTCCGATGGTCACCACCAACCTTTTCAGCGCTCCGGTCTTCAAAGATGGCGGCTTCACGTCGAACGACCGTGCCGTGCGCCGTTTCGCCCTGCGTAAGGTCATGCGCAATCTGGACCTGGCCGCCGAACTCGGAGCCCAGACGTTCGTCATGTGGGGCGGACGCGAGGGTGCCGAATATGACGCAGCCAAAGATATCCGGAGCGCACTTAGCCGTTACCGCGAAGCAGTGAACCTCCTCGGCGATTACGTCACCGACAAGGGCTACGACATTCGTTTCGCCATCGAGCCCAAGCCCAACGAGCCGCGCGGCGATATCTTGCTGCCGACGCTGGGCCACGCGATCGCGTTCATCAACACGCTGGAGCGCCCCGAACTGGTCGGCGTCAACCCCGAGGTCGGGCACGAGCAGATGGCCGGGCTGAATTTCACCGCCGGCATTGCTCAGGCACTCGATGCGGGCAAGCTGTTCCACATCGATCTGAACGGTCAGCGCGGCATCAAGTACGACCAGGATCTCGTGTTCGGTCACGGCGACCTGCAGAACGCGTTCTCGCTGGTCGACCTGCTCGAAAACGGTGGCCCGAACGGTGGCCAGGCTTACACCGGCCCGCGCCACTTCGACTACAAGCCGTCGCGCACCGAAGACACTGCCGGCGTGTGGACCTCGGCCGCCGCGAACATGCGCACCTATCTGCTGCTCAAGGAGCGCGCCGCGGCGTTCCGCGCGGACCCCGAAGTGCAGGCGGCCCTGGCCGCCTCACGCGTGCCCGAGCTGGCCGTGCCCACCCTCGCCGCGGGCGAGAGCTACGACGACCTGATCGCGGACCGCTCCGCCTACGAGGACTTCGACACGGCCGAGTACCTGGGCGGCAAGGGCTTTGGATTCGTGCACCTGCAGCAGCTCGCCCTCGAGCACGTGATGGGCGCGCGTTAGAGAGGCGCTGCGCGCCCCCTCGCCCCGTCACCCCGTCACCCCCACAGAGAATGAGCAACGCATGACACTCGTCGCCGGCATCGACTCGTCGACCCAGAGCTGCAAGATCGTGATCTCGGATGCCGCCACCGGCATCGTCGTGCGCCGCGGTCGTGCCGCCCACCCGGTCGGCACGGAGGTCAATCCCGCCGCCTGGTGGGATGCGCTGCAGGCGGCCATCGTCGATGCCGGCGGGCTCGGCGGTGTGTCCGCCATTTCTGTCGCGGCACAGCAGCACGGCATGGTGGTTCTGGATGCCGACGGCAACGTCATCCGTCCGGCCCTGCTGTGGAATGACACGCGCAGTGCCGCCGCCGCCACCGATCTGATCTCCGAGGTGGGCGCCGTGCAGTTCGCCCAACGCACGGGTTCGCTGCCGGTCGCCTCGTTTACCATCACCAAGCTGCGCTGGCTGCGCGATGCCGAGCCCGAGAACGCGGCGCGGGTTGCCGCCGTTGCGCTCCCCCACGACTGGCTCACCTGGCGACTGCGCGGCTACGGCCCGGCCGGCGACAGCACACTCACCGGCGGCACACTCACCGGCAGCCCGCTCGGCCCCGTGCTGACAGAACTGACGACCGACCGTTCCGACGCCAGCGGCACCGGCTACTTCTCATCGGTCACAAACGACTACGACCGTGACCTGCTGACGCGCGCCCTCGGCCACGACGCCATTCTGCCGCGTGTGCGGGGCGCCGAGGAGCCCGCGGGCACCACGCCGGGCGGCCTGATCGTCGGCGCCGGGGCGGGCGACAACGCCGCAGCCGCGCTCGGCCTGGGTGCCAGCGCGGGCGACATCATCGTCTCGATCGGCACGAGCGGCACGGTCTTCGCCGTCACCGATCAGCCCACAACGGATGCCACGGGCACCGTCGCCGGGTTCGCCGACGCGAGCGGGCGCTTCCTGCCCCTCGTCGCGACTCTCAACGCCGCACGCGTGCTCGACTCCGTCTCTGATCTGCTCGGCGTGGACTTCGACGGGCTGGGCCGCCTCGCCCTCGACGCGACACCCGGCGCAGACGGACTCGTCCTGCAGCCCTACTTTGAGGGCGAACGCACGCCCAACCTGCCGGATGCCACGGCGTCACTGTTCGGGATGACCCTCGGCTCCACGACCCGGCCCAACCTGGCCCGAGCAGCGATCGAGGGACTGTTCTGCGGTCTGGCCAACGGCCTCGACGCCGTGCTCGCACTCGGAGTGCGCGCCGATCGCATCCTGCTCATCGGCGGAGCCGCCCAGAACCCGGCCGTGCAGGCAATAGCCGCGCAGGTCTTCGACGTGCCCGTGTTCGTGCCGACGCCTGGCGAATATGTGGCGGATGGCGCAGCCGCCCAGGCGGCGTGGGCGCACAGCGGCGCTCGTCCGAGCTGGTCAGTCTCGCTCGCCGGCCGGCCGGCGCCCGACTTTCACCCGGTCATCCGCGCGCAGTATGCGGCGCATCGCATCTGACCCAGCCTCCGCTCAGCATCCGCTAGTCGTCGACGAAGACGACGCCCTTCTGCAGCAGGAAACAGCTGTACGGCAGGGTCTCGAGAATGTGCACCACGGCGTAGGCCTTCTTGGCACGCTCGTAAAACTCGAGGCGGGGAACGATTCCGAACTCGAGCGGCTTGGGGTGCGCCTCGCGCGCGAGCTCAAGCACGGCGGCCTGCGACTCGGTCACGATGCTCGGGTCGTCGTCGACCTCCATGCGCTCCAGCGGCGTCTCAACGTAGACGTCGAGCGGGAAGACACTGAGAATCGCGTTCATCGCACGCACGGCCGAAGCCTCCCCCAGCCGAATGACCGGGCGACCCGACGCTGCGGCCGGAAAGTTGCGGTCGACGAGCAGCAGCACGTCGCCGTGCCCCATCTCGTCGAGGATCTTCAGCAGTTCGCCGTTGAGTAGCGGGTCAATTCCCTTGAGCATGCGCTCTCCAGTCGTAGTACACAGTGATGAAATCGCCAGCCTATCGAGAATGCTGCGGCAGCTGTGCCCGGGCGAGCGCCGCCCCCGCGGTATGCAGATGGCGCAGCGGATCCGCCATCGCAGCAGCACTGCTGCCCGCCACCTTGGTCAGCGACTGCGCAGCCACGAAACCCGTCGGTTCTGCCTCGATTTTCCCGGCGACGAGCAGGGCGGGCACACCGGCATCCGTCGACAGCGCCGCCAGCACGGCCGCAACCTTACCGGCCGCAGACTGGGCGTCGAAACGCCCCTCACCCGTGATGAGAACGGATGCCCCGGCGAGCGCAGCAGGCACCCCGAGCACGTCGGCCACCGCCCTCGCCCCCGAGGTGAGCCGGGCGCCCCAGGCCAGCATCCCGAACGCCGTGCCGCCGGCCGCACCGGTTCCGGGCAGGGTCGGGTCGACCGGAATCAGACGGGCGAGGCGACGCAGATTCGATTCAAGCCCGGCGACCTGTGCCGGGTTCGCGCCCTTTTGCGGGCCGTACACGACCGCCGCGCCCTGCTCCCCGAGCAGCGGGTTCGTCACATCGCTGAGAATCTGCGCGCCATGCGGCGGCAGCGACCGCAGGCTGCTGAACGTGGTCGTGGCGAGGGCCCCCAGCCCCCGATTGCCGAGTCGCACCGGACGATTCATCGCATCGAGGAACAGCGCGCCGAGAGCGGTGAGCGCGCCGGCCCCGCCATCGCTCGATGAACTGCCCCCGAGTGCGAGCAGCAACCGGTCGACGCCGTGGTCGAGCGCTGCGGCGATTGCCTGCCCAAAGCCGAGAGTGTGGGCGTCGAGAGGCAGCAACGCCTCGAGCAGGGTGATGCCGCTCGTGTTGGCGAGCTCGACGATTCCCGTGCCATCGGGCAGCAGTAGCCAGTGCGCGTCGGCCGGCCGGTTGTCGGGACCCTGCACCGTGAGCGGCATGCGCCGGGCGCCCGGAAACGCGACCTCGAAGGCATCGAGGGTTCCCTCACCCCCGTCGGCCATGGGAAGAAGAACCAGATCGTCGAGCGGATGCACCGAGGCCCACCCGGCGGCGAGCGCGCGTGCCACCTCGATAGCGGTGGCTGTTCCCTTAAAAGAGTCGGGTGCGATCAGGATTCGACGCCGGGTCATGGCTTCAGCATGCCAGGTCTGGGAAAGGTTCATCCCGTCGGTCACGAACTCCGCACTGTGCCACGATCGCCGGCCCGGATACTCTGAGGCCGTGACTGACACCGCACGCCTGCCCCTCGACCCGACCTCGCACGCTGCTCTGGCCGCCGACGGGCTGCACCTCGGACTCGTCGATCCAACGGACTCCGACGCCGCCCGTCGTTGGATCTCAGCCGACCAGCGCGGCTTTCTGGACAGCGCCCCCGAAGCCGCCGCGCTCGAGGCCCACGTGGCCGAGCTCGGCACCGACCGCATCACCGGCGTCTGGGATCGCTCAGGCGCGGATCCCGACACCCCGATCGCCACGGTGCAGTCCTGGGAGATGGGGCTGACGGTGCCCGGCGGCGCCTCGGTTGCAGCCTGGGCCATCAGTTCGGTGACTGTCTCGCCCACGCACCGCCGCCGCGGCATCGCCCGCGCACTCCTCACCGCCGAGCTGCGTGCCGCCGCCGCCCTCGGCCTGCCGCTGGCCATGCTCACCGTGTCAGAGGCAACGATCTACGGCCGGTATGGCTTCGGGCCGGCGGCCCGTCAAGCCGGTTACACGATCCGAACGGCACGCGCCGGCTGGATCGGCCCCATCCCGGCCGGCCGGGTGCAGTTCGTGACCCGGGAGTCACTGCTCCGCGACGGCCCCGCCCTGTTCGAACGCGCCAGACTCGCCGCGCCCGGCGAAGTCGACCGCAGCGACATCCGATGGCGGCACCTCCTCGGACTCTCGCCCGCGGCGGAGGGTGGGAATGAGTCGGCCCGCGGCATCCGTGCGGTGCGCTATGACGACGCCGACGGCGACCCGGCCGGCTTCGCGCTGTACCGCGTGACGCTCCCCAACGACTCCTACCCGGCCCGGCTGGAACTGCTCGACCTGATCGCGGCAACCGACGACGCCGCGGCCGCACTCTGGCGCTTCCTGATCGAAATGGATCTGGTCAGCGAAGTGCGGGCACCGCTGCGACGAGTGAGCGAAACCGTGGGTTGGCAGATCTCAGACCCGCGCGCCCTGGTCAAAACGGATGAGCGTGATCATCTCTGGCTGCGCCTGCTCGATATTCCCGCCGCATTCGCCGCACGCACCTTCTCTGCGCCCGGCGACATCGTCTTCAGTGTGACGGATACCCTCGGCCTGGTGACGGGCGACTATCTGCTGAGCGTCGACTCCTCGGGCCGGGGTGCGACGCTGCGCCTCGCCGACGCCGCCCTCGACGACGACGCCCTCGACGACGCAGTGCGGGACGGCGCCGCGCACGTCGAGCTCTCGGCCGCCGACCTCGCCAACGCAGTGCGGGACGGCGCCGCGCACGTCGAGCTCTCGGCCGCCGACCTCGCCTCCGTGTACCTGGGCGATACCAGCGCCGAGCAGTTGCGCCGGGCCGGCCGGGTCACTGCGCACAGCGCTGACGCCGCCATCCGTGTCGATCAGGCCTTCCGTTCCGTCGACACCCCGTGGCTCAGCACCTGGTTTTAGTGAGAATTTGCTCCGGAGCACACGGGTCGTTCACAGCGCACACCAAGCTGACAGCCAACCGGCTCGAAGAAAGCCTGCCTACCGTCGAGGGCACAGGTTGTGTCGACGAAACGGCGGATGCGCAGAATGAACGGTACGAGCCCCGGCGAGCCTCGCCCCCCACGCAAAGATCTGCGGGAGGCCGCGCGGGAGAAGGCCCGGCTTCAGCTGAAGGCCGCACAGAAGAAGGAGCAGCGCAGGCAGTGGGCCTGGCGCGGCGGAATCACGGTGGTCCTCGTCGCCATCGTCGCCGTCATTGCGCTCGTGATCGTGAACAATGCCGCTCCCGGCTCGTCGAGCGGCCCGCTCAATATGGCCAGTGACGGCATTCTGTTCACCGGTGACGGCACGACGGTGAGCGTCGTTGCGACCCCGGCCCTGACCGCGAACGAGAAACCCATCGCCACACCTGAATCGGCGCCGGCCAACACCGTCAACATCGTGACCTATGTCGACTATCTCTGCCCCTACTGCGGCCAATTTGAATCGACGAATGGGCCTCAAATCTCGAGCTGGCTGACGGCCGGCAACGCCACCCTCGAGGTGCACCCGATTTCGCTCCTCGACAGCGGATCGCTCGGCACCAAATACTCCACCCGGGCCGCCAACGCCGCCGCCTGCGTCGCGAACTTCGAGCCGGCGAAGTTTCTCGACGTGAACACGGCGCTCTTCACCAACCAACCGAAGGAAGACAGCACGGGACTCACCAACGCCCAACTGACAACGTTGGTGACGGATGCCGGGGCTCGAGATTCGAGCATTCCGGACTGCATCTCAAACGGCACCTTCACCGACTGGGTCGCCTCAGCGACCACCCGGGCCCTGAACGGGCCGCTTCCGAACACGTCAGTGCCCAAGGTCGAGGGCACGCCGACCGTGCTCGTCAACGGCGTCAAGTACACGGGAGCGTTGGATGACGCGGCAGCGTTTCAGGCCTTCGTGACGCAGCAGGCGAGTGCCGCCACCGGGTCCGGAAGCGGGTAGTCGACGCGGGTAGTCGACGCGGCGACTCCCCACCGCGCTTCCCAGGCTCGGAGTGACCGAGGCGGCTAGGGTCGACTGTGATGAAGACGTTCACTCGACTCACCCATCGACACACCCCGTGGCTCTCCCCGCGGCTTGCAGCGGTCGCCGTCGTTCTCACGCTTGCAGTGAGCGGAATCGGCCTGGCCCAGCCAGCGAGCGCCCTCACGATGAACGCCCGCGCGGCATCCCCCACATCGCCGTCGAAAATCGACCCGGCCGACTTCGACCCGGGTCTCATCATCAGCGACTACGACTTCTACAACCCGTATGCGATGACGCAGGCCGACATTCAGGCGTTCCTGCGCGGCCAGAACTGCCGCCCGAAAGACGGCTCCCTCTGTCTGACCGACTACCGGCAAACCACGACGACCCAGCCCGCACAGGGCGACGGACACTGTGCCGCCTATCGTGGTGCCCGCCATGAGTCGGCCAGCCGCATCATCGCGAAGGTCGCCGCGGCCTGCACAATCAGCCCCCGGGTGCTGCTCGTATTGTTACAGAAGGAGCAGTCCCTGCTGACCCGGCCCAGCGCATCCGGCTATCTGCGGGCCACGGGCTACGGCTGCCCCGACACGGCCGACTGCGACACCACATACTTCGGCTTCTTCAACCAGCTCTACAACGCAGCCTGGCAGTTCCGGCAGTACACCGAGCATCCTGACCGGGCCTACGCGATTGGCACCGTCACGGTCGGCTTTCACCCGAATGCGACCTGCGGTTCGGCGCCGGTCACCATTCGCAACCAGGCCACCGCGAACCTCTACAACTACACGCCGTACCAGCCGAACGCCGCGGTGTTGGCGAGCGCCGGCAGCGACGGCGACGGATGCTCCACCTTCGGCAACCTGAATTTCTGGACGTTCTACACGGCCTGGTTCGGTCCCTCCGTGGAGGGTCCGTTCCCGGCTTTCTTCGACGATTGTCTCAACCTGACCGGCGGCCAGCCCTGCCGAGCGCCGAGCCTGCTGCCGAGCCCGCTGCCGAGTCCATAGCTCGTTCGCGACGCTGCGCGCAGGTTATCCCGCTGGGCGCGCGCTCTACCCTGCGCCCCGCGGGCCACCCTGCGCCCAGCATCCGGGCCACCCTGCGCCCAGCATCCGGGCCACCCTGCGCCCAGCATCCGGTCCACCCCGCCGCACCCACTTCCCCGCCTCGAGGCCCGGGAGTAGCGTGAGGCCGTGAGTACCACCGCCGCCGAACCCCTCGTCGATGTGAGTCACTTTCGCATGGACTTCGGCGGCAGCACCGTCATCCGCGACCTGTCATTTCAGATTCGCCGGGGCGAGACCTTCGGTTTTCTCGGCAGCAATGGCTCGGGTAAAACCACCACGATCCGGGCGCTCCTCGGCATCTACCAGCCGACCGGCGGCGTGCTGCACATCGACGGCCGCACCTTCAAGCCCGAGAACACCAGCCGGCTCGGCTACCTCCCTGAGGAGCGCGGACTCTATAAGAAGGAGTCGGTGATCGACGTCATGGTCTACTTCGGCACGCTCAAGGGGTTGCGGCGCGAGGCCGCGCGAATCTGGTCGCGCGGATTTCTTGAGCGCGTGGGCCTCGCCGAACACGAAAAGACCCGGCTCGACAAGCTCTCCAGCGGGCAGCAGCAGAAGGTGCAGCTCGGGGTGACGATCATGAACGAGCCGGAGCTTCTTATTCTCGACGAGCCCACCAAGGGCTTCGACCCGGTCAACCGCCGCCTGCTGATGGAGATCATCGAAGATCAGAAGCGCGCCGGCTCGACGGTGATGATGGTCACGCATCAGATGGAAGAGGTCGAACGGCTCTGCGACCGTGTGCTGCTGCTGAAAGACGGCGTCTCGCGCGCATACGGCACCGTCTCCGAGGTGCAGGAACAGTTTGGCGCAACCGTGCTGCTGGTCGAACACGTCGGCGCGATCCCGCCATCGGAGCAGTACCGCCTGGTGCGCGACGAGCACGGGCGCGCTGCCCTCGACCCCCTGCCCGGGGCGGATGCCGCCGACATCCTGCACTCCCTCATCGACGCCGGCGTGCGGGTGAGCCTGTTCACGCCCGTGCGACGCTCGCTGGAAGACATCTTCATCGAGGTGTACGGCGAAGAACCGGCCGGGAAGGAACGCTGATCATGGCCTCCCACAACCTGCGCATCGTCGTGCGGTTTGAGTTCTTCCGCACCATCACCAAGCGTCGATTCTGGGTCGCGACCCTGTTCGTGCCCGTCGTGGTGCTCGTGGTCTTCGGCCTGGTGCTCGCGTCGAACTCCTCGACCGACAAGGCGAGCGAGGCCCAGAAGCAGGCGCATTTCTCGTTCGAGTACACCGACGCATCCGGTTTCGTGTCGCCCAGCGTCGTCGCCCGATTGGGCGGCACCCGGGCACCCAGTGCGCAGGCGGGGATCGAGGCCGTTCGAGCGGAGACGATCGAGGCTTTCTTCGTCTATCCGAAGGACCCGGCGACCCAGACGATACAGGTGTACGGCGTCGACGTGGGGTTGTTCGCGAATGGCAAGTACTCCTCGGTGGCGGAGGCGATCCTGCAGGAAAGCGCGGGCCGGGCAATCGGTTCGCCCGAACTGGTCGCCTTGAATCAGGCCAACTTCACGACGAATACCGTGACCTTTTCGAACGGACAGATCTCGGGTGGCATCGACGCCGCGATTCCGCCGATCGTGTTTCTCGCGATCTTCTACGCCGTCATTCTGCTGCTCGGCAATCAGATGCTGAGCGCGACGCTGGAAGAGAAAGAGAACCGGGTCACCGAGATGATCCTGACGACCATCAATCCAACCAGTCTGATTCTCGGCAAGATCATCTCGCTGCTGCTCATCGGCGTGGTGCAGATGCTGGTCTTCGCGCTTCCGTTCGCGCTCGGCTATCTGTTCTTTCGCAACGAGTTGAACCTGCCCAACCTCGACCTCGCCGACCTGCGGTTCGAACCGGAACAGATGATCGTCGGCGCGCTCGTTCTGCTGGGCGGCTTCGCCCTGTTCACGGGCACACTGGTCGCTCTCGGCGCCGCAATGCCCACCGTGAAGGATGCAGGCCCGATCTACGGCGCCCTCATGGTGCTCATCTTCGTGCCGTTCTACACAATCGCGTTGATCATCAGCGACCCCGACGCCTGGATCGTGCAGCTGCTCTCGTTCTTCCCCTTCTCGGCGCCGGTCACGGCACTGCTGCGTAATGCCTTCGGCACTTTGCCGCTCTGGCAGGCGGTGATCATCATCGCCGAGCTCTGGCTCCTGTCGGCGATCGTGCTGCGCCTGGCCGTGCGTCTGTTCCGCTACGGCTCGATCGAGTATTCGCGCAAAGTCTCGATTCGCGATGCGCTTCAGGCCGGCCGGGCCAGTCGGGCAGGCCAGGCGGATCGGGCCGGTCGTTGAACTCGGGCCGGGGCAGACGGACGGCCCACCGAACGTCGAGCGGTACGCTGAGCGGATGAACGTCGACAGCGTGGATCGTGCTCTCATCGCGCAGCTGAGCGGTGACTCCCGTCTCTCGATGCGCCAGTTGGCCGAACGTGTGCACGTCTCCCGCACCTCCGCCCACAAGCGCGTGCACAACCTCATCGCCACCGGCGTGCTCACGGGGTTCACGGTCAACGTCGACCGCAAGTCCATCGGGTTGAACGTCACAGCCCTCGTGATCGTCACAATCGGCGACGCCCCCTGGCCCGGCATCGCATCGGCGCTGGCCGCACTGCCGTTCGTCGAATCCGTGCTGGCGCTGAGCGGCGACATCGACTTTCTCGTCACCGTGAGCGCCCCCGACAACGAACAGCTCAGCGCGGTGATTCTGCAGCAGATCCACGAGATGCCCGGCGTTGTCTCGACCCGTTCCCATCTCGTGCTCGACGAGCGAATCGGATCGGCGCCCGGCTCGAACCCCAACGCCTGGCCCGCCTGACCCGCTGGGCCGCCTGCGCCTGCCCGGTCGCCTGACTCGCTGGCCCGCCTGACCCGCTCGGCTGCCTGCGCCTGCCCGGGCCCGCGGACGTTTGGCCCGATTAACCCCACCCTGGCGCTACAGATGGCACCCGATTCGGGTGAACCGAGCCATCTGTTGCCAGCCGTACTCACCCGCTAGCAGAAGGCATCCGTCTGTCCCACGATGGGCTGTATGAGCAATGATGCTGGCCCGGTGGGCACCCCGATTGTGCCGACACGGATACCGATCCGTTTGATCGACGAGAGTGGCGCTGCGGTCATCGGGGAGCAGACTGCGGGCTTCGAACTTCCCTCGATCGAAACGTTGCTCGGGTTCTACCGCCAGATGGTTCTGGCCCGCCGTTTCGACACCCAGGTGACGGCGCTCACGCGCCAGGGCCGCCTCGCCACGTACCCCTCGGCACTCGGCCAAGAGGCCTGCGAGATTGCCGCCGTTGCCGCGCTCGGTGACCAGGACTGGCTGTTTCCGACCTACCGAGACACCATCGCACTGCTGACCCGCGGGGTGAGCCCAGTCGAGATTCTGTCCTTCTTTCGCGGCGATTGGCACACCGGATTCGACCCGCACGTCCACCGCATCTCACCGCAGTCCACGCCGCTGGCGACCCAGGCACTGCACGCGGTGGGCCTGGCCACAGCCGCCACGCTGAAGCAGGACGACACCGTGGCTCTCACCTTTCTCGGCGACGGTGCCACGAGCGAGGGCGACGCGCACGAGGCCTTCAACTTTGCGGCGGTCTGGCAGGCGCCCGTGGTGTTCGTGATTCAGAACAATCAGTACGCGATCAGCGTTCCGGTTCGAAAGCAGTCCCACGCGCGAATTCTGGCCGACCGCGCAATCGGCTACGGCATGCCCGGCTTC
Source organism: Leifsonia psychrotolerans (assembly GCF_013410665.1). Taxonomy (NCBI): domain Bacteria; kingdom Bacillati; phylum Actinomycetota; class Actinomycetes; order Micrococcales; family Microbacteriaceae; genus Glaciibacter; species Glaciibacter psychrotolerans. The sequence goes on from NZ_JACCFM010000001.1 coordinate 2,518,321, forward strand.
TATGTCGATGGCAATGACGTCGCGGCGATGTTCGCGGTCATCAGCGCCGCCGTCACACGGGGCCGCTCCGGCGGTGGACCGACGATGATCGAGGGCCTCACCTACCGCATGGAATCGCACACCAATTCGGATGACCCCACCCGCTACCGCGATGCGGCCGAGGTCGATCACTGGCGCGGCCTCGACCCCATCGCTCGGCTCGAAAAGTACCTCGCCGACGCAGGAGCGCTCAGCGACGAGGTGCGCTTGGGCATCGCCTCCGCCGCCGAGGATCTTGCCACCGCGACGCGCGACGCCATGAACGAGACACCGGTTCTTGACCCACTCGAACTGTTCGACCACGTCTACGCCGAACCGCGCCCGGCACTTCGCGAACAGCGGGAGTTCCTGTCCCGCGAGCTGGCCTCCGTCGACACGGAGTCCGGCTCAACCCCAGCAGGCACAACCCCAGCAGGAGGGACGGCATGACAATGCTCCACCATTCCACGCCCGTCACGGCGGAGCCCGGCGCATCGGCGGCTCGACGCCAGCGCACCGATACCGCCCCCGCGGATGTCGTGCCCACAGGCGACCCGGCCGAGCAGCCGGCCAGTTCACCGGCGTCCAGTCCGGGCGACGCTCCCGCCTCTCTCAGCCTGGCCGGAGCGCTGAACGCCGCGCTGCGCGACGCCCTCGCGGAGGACGCATCCGTCGTCGTGTTCGGTGAAGATGTCGGCCCGCTCGGTGGCGTCTTCCGTGTGACCGATGCCCTCAACGCCCGATTCGGCGACGAGCGGGTCTGGGATGCGCCCCTGGCCGAATCCGGCATCGTCGGAACCGCCATCGGCATGGCCATCTACGGCCTGCGCCCGGTGATCGAGATGCAGTTCGACGCCTTCAGCTACCCTGCCTTCGAGCAGATCACCTCGCACCTAGCGAAGATGCGCAACCGTACGAAGGGCCGCATTGCGCTGCCGATTGTGATCCGCATCCCCTACGCGGGCGGCATCGGCGGCGTCGAGCACCACTCGGATTCGTCGGAGGCCTACTGGACGCACACCCCCGGCCTCACCGTCGTCACCCCGTCGAACCCGGCCGACGCCTATTCGATGCTGCGCGAAGCAATCCGCAGCGACGACCCGGTGATTTTTCTCGAGCCGAAAAGCCGCTATTGGGTGAAGGATGCCGTCACACTGCCCGCGCAGACCCTCCCGATGACACGCGCGCAGGTCGTGCGCACGGGCAGCGACGTCACACTGCTGGCCTATGGTCCGACCGTGAAGACGGCGGTGCAGTCGGCCGATCTCGGAGCCCAGGAAGGCCTCTCTATCGAGGTCATCGATCTGCGCAGCCTGTCGCCGTTTGACGACGAGACGGTCAGCGCCTCGGTGCGTAGGACCGGTCGCGCGGCGGTCATCCATGAGGCGGCGCAATTCGGCGGTTACGGTGCCGAAGTTGCAGCCCGTGTGACCGAACGCAACTTCTTCTTTCTTGAGGCCCCCGTTCTGCGCATCGCCGGCTTCGACATCCCCTATCCGGCCCCCAAGCTCGAAGAGCACTACCTGCCCACCGCTGAACGCGTGCTCGCCGCGCTCGACACCTGGGAATGGTGATCATGCACGCGACATCCGCGACCCCTCCCCCTGCGCCGAATGACGCGCTGCGCAACGACTTTCTGCTGCCCGATCTTGGCGAGGGTCTCACCGAGGCCGAGGTCGTGGCCTGGCGTGTGGCCCCGGGCGATGTGATCGCCATCGACCAGATCGTGGTCGAGGTGGAGTCGGCCAAGTCCGTCGTCGAGCTGCCCTCCCCCTACGGCGGACGCGTGGTAACTCTGCACGCCGCCCTCGGCCAGGTTGTGCATGCGGGCATGCCGCTGATCACCGTGGTTCCCGCTGAAGCGGGCAGTGCCGCCGCGGGCGGGATTGTCGGAGGCGGGATTGCCGGAGCCACGGATGCCGGGCGAGCCGATGACCGTCTGCCCGACACGGGCCTGGCCGTGAATGTCGGCTCGGGCGCGGTGCTCGTCGGCTATGGCACCATGGAATCCACGGTGCGGCTCACGCGCCCGGCCGGCGGTCGCTTCGGCAATCGCGGGCTCGGGACGGGAACGGATTCGGCAGAGGTACCGGCACCGCCACCGGCAGCGGGCGCGCTGCTGCTCGAGGAGACCCGGCGCTCCCCCGTGGTCTCGCCGCTGGTGCGCAAGCTGGCCAAGAATCACGGGTTCGAGGCCAGCCAGCTACTCGGTAGTGGAACCGGTTTCCTCGTGCTCAAGGCCGACGTCGACGCGGCCATCGCGGCCCGCGCCGCGGAGCCGACGAACGGGGACGCACCAGCCGGCCCCGCAGCATCCGTTGGGGGAATGCCCGTCGCGAGCACGAGCGGCGCAACTGACCTGCGCATTCCGCTCACCGGACTGCGCAAGGTGGTGGCGGCCAGGCTCAGCCAATCGCGGCGGGAGATTCCCGAGGCGACGATCTGGCTCGACGTCGACGCGACCGAGCTGTTCGTCGCGAAGGATCGCCTGGCAAAGGCCACGGGTGAGCGGTTCAGCATCACCGCGCTCATCGCGCGGTTCGTCGTGGCGGGGCTGCAGCAGTACCCCATTCTCAACTCGTCGCTCAGCGCTGACGGGCAGGAGATCATCCAGCACGGCGGCATCAACCTGGGCTTGGCCGCGCAAACCCGGCGCGGACTGATGGTGCCGGTCGTACACAACGCCCACACGTTCACGACTCGGGAATTACGGGATGCGATCGCCACCCTTGTCGCCACGAGCGAGCGCGGCGACTTCCCGCCCGCAGACCTCACCGGAGGCACATTCACGCTCAACAACTACGGCGGATTCGGGGTCGACGGCTCTGCGGCCATCATCAACTATCCCGAGGTGGCGATGCTCGGCATCGGCCGCATTATCGAGCGGCCGTGGGTCGTCGACGGCGCGCTGGCCGTACGCCGAGTCGTGCAGCTCTCGTTCGTCTTCGACCATCGGGTCTGCGACGGCGACGTGGCGTCGGGCTTTCTCACGTACGTCGCGCGCTGTATCGAGGAGCCGCTGCTGCTGCTCGGCACCGTCTGAGTCGAGCCGACCCCGGGCATCCGCTCGTCGGCCGGCGTCGCGATCGCGGTGCGGCATCATCCGTGAGGTCGCGCAGATGACCCTTCCCCCGGCCCGCGAGGGGTCATCTGCGCGACCTCACGCACGACTACACGTCTCCACCACGCGCGGCATTCGGGACTAGGGTTCAACAATGAACTTTCCAGACCTTCGCGTGGGCATCGTCGGATCCGGCGGCATGGGCCAGACGCACGCCGCAGCCTGGCGCGAGCTCGGCGTGCAGCTCTTCGCCTATTCGCCGCGCGGAGCCCAGAATCTCGTCGACGACTTCGGCGCGACGGCCTGCGACAGTGTTGAGGCGCTGCTCGCCTCCTGCGACGTGCTGGACGTCTGTTCCCCGACGCCGACGCATCCGGAGCTGATCACTGCCGGCATCGACGCGGGCGTCGCGATCATCTGCGAGAAGCCACTCGCGCTTACCGCACTCGAGGCCGAGCAGATCAGCGCGCGAGCGTCCGCGGCGGGGGTGCCACTCTACCCGGCACACGTGGTGCGGTTCTTCCCCGAATATCTGCAGGCCAAGCAGTCGGTGGATGCGGGCGCGATCGGCCAGGTCTCGCTCGCGCGTTTCAGTCGCGTGGGTGAATTTCCGAGCTGGGCGCCATGGTTCGCCGACGAGCAACGCTCGGGCGGCGTGGTTCTCGATCTGATGATCCATGACTTCGATGCCGCGACCTGGATTTCGGGGCCGGTCACGCGCGTGTACGCCGTCCGCTCACCGGCAATCGTTGGTTCGTCGGTCACCTCGGCACAGGTCATTCTCACGCATGCCTCGGGCGCAATCAGCTCGGTCACCGGAATCTGGGGGGCGCCGGGAACCCCCTTCAGCACGACGTTCTCACTCGTCGGAACGACGGGCGCGATCCAACACGACTCTCGGCACGAGGCGCAGCCCGGCTCGTCGTCAGAATCACCGTCTGGCTCCGTCGCGTCCGAAGACCCCTACCTCACCCAGTTGCGCGAATTCGTGCAGGGCATCCGCGGCGAGCTCGTGCCCCGGGTCAGCGCAGCGGATGGCGTAATCGCCGTGCGCATCGCGCGCGCCGCCCTCGAGTCGATCGCCTCGGGGCAGCCGGTCGAGCTGGCGGAGGCCGACCAGGCGCATCCGGTCGCGTAGGCTCCAGGCAAACGGGCGTCCGGCGCGGCGACGCATCCGTTCACGCAGCGAAAACAAGCATTCTGCTCCACCACTCTGCAATCCGGCCTGTGTTGTACAAACCGGCACCTCAGCCTGTTTCGGCAACGGCGACGGTACCGGTTCGGCGACGGTACCGGTTCGGCTACGTGCGATCCGCGCGACCGCCGGTGAAAACCGCGCGGCGCTTCTGCTGGAACGCTGCGAAGCCCTCGCTGTAGTCGGCACTGGCACTGAGCTCGCCCTGCGCTGCATTCTCGGCTGCGAGTGACTCCCAGAGTCCGACGCGGTCATCCCGCACCTGGGCGACGAGCCGCTTGCTCGCGAGGAACGCCTCAGTCGCGCCCTGTGCCGCCCGGGTCACACGCTCCCGAGTGAACTCAAGAAGCTCGGCATCCGCAACCACCCTGCTGAAAAGCCCGGCCGCCACCGCCTCGGTCCCGCGCATCAGCTCGGCCGTGTAGATGAGGTCGAGTGTGCGGTGCGCGCCCAGACGCTCCACAAACAGTGCGTGACCGCCCGAGTCGAGGGTGGCGCCGAGGGTGGCGAACGGCGAACCGATCCTGGCCGATTCGCCGAGATAGACAACATCCGTGGCGATCAAGAGCCCCAGGCCGACGCCGAGACAGGCCCCGGATGCCGCGGCGAACGTCGGCGCAGGGAACGCGGCGAGCTGGCGCAACAGTGGGGTGACCACGGTGTCGAGGTAGCCGCGCGCGTCATCCGTCGCAGGATCTACGGCCGAGATGTCACGCCCCGTGCAGAACGCCCGGCCCTCGCCGCGCAGCAGCACCGCCCGCACGCCGGCCTGCTCGGCGCGGGTGAGCGCCGCCGACAACTCGGCGATCGCGCTCTCGTCGAGCGCGTTCAACTTCGACGGGTTGTTCAGCACGATCTCGGCGGTGTCGCCGGTGAGGGTGAGCTCGACGGGCATGTGGTCTCCTGGCTGTGTCGGTGGGTCGGACGAGAATGTGAATCACGGTGGTGCCTGCCCCGGGCGGTCGGGGCGGCGAAAACGACAGTTCTAGAGACGACAGCGCCCAATGTGAAGGAGACGCCCGATGCCCACGTGATTGAAGCTTAAGCGTCGTAATTCACGCTCACCCTCTTACTGGTGGGAATGGCCTGACAGGTGAGCACAAAACCGCGCGCGAGCTCGTCGGGCTCGAGTGCATAGTTCTCGACCATCTCGACGGTGCCCTCGGTGAGCACGGCACGGCACGTGCCACAGACACCGCCGGCGCAGGCAAACGGCACGTCGCCGCGCACCCGCAGCGCAGCGTTGAGCACGCTCTCGTTGCTGTGCACCGGGCTCGTGACGGTGGCCGTGGTGCCGTCGAGTCGGAACGTGATGGTGTGCACCTCGTCGTCGGCGTTGACGACGACCGGGCGTCCGGACTGCCCGCCCGGGTTCTCGGGACGACCGGTTGTGAACAGCTCATAACGGATGGCCGACACATCGACGCCGAGGTCGGCGAGGGTGTCGCGGCAGAGCTGCACCAGGTCGAACGGACCGCAGATGAACCATTCGTCGACGTCGCTCGGGTGAATCAGCGCATCGAGAATGGTGCGCACCTTGTCGGCATCCAACCGGCCCGAGAGCAATTCTGAGCTGCGGCGTTCCCGCGTGAGCACGTGATAGAGCGCGAGCCGTGTCGGGTAACGATCCTTCAGATCGGCCAGCTCATCGACAAACATCGTGTCCATGGCGGTGCGGTTGGAATAGACGAGTGAGAACTGTGAGAGGGGTGAGGCGGCGAGCGTGCTTTCGATCAGAGCCATCACCGGAGTGATTCCCGAGCCGGCCGCGATCGCCACATAGTGCGGATGCGCGTGCACACGCACCTGCGCCGTGAACGCGCCTTCGGGGCTCATCACATCGATCGACATTCCGGGTGCGAGGTTCTCGATCGCCCAGGTTGAGAAGAGTCCGCCGAGGTCACGTTTGATGGCGACCTTGAGCTCGCCCTGCACAGGCGCCTGGCAAATCGAGTAGCTGCGCCGCAGTTCCTCACCGCCGAGCGACGTGCGAATCGCGATGTACTGACCCGGCGCGTAGTCGTAGCTGCCGGCGAGCGCGTCGGGCACCGCAAACGTGACCTCGATCGAGTCGGTCGTGAGCGCACGCACCCGGGCCACCTGCAGGCTGTGAAAGCGGGCGCGACGCCGAGTCGTGAGGACGGGAGTCAGGGTGCCGGCGGATGCCGCGGCATCCGTTGCCGGGGAGGCCGCCGCATCCGTTGCGGGCTGTGCGGAAGGGGTGCTGGGGAGGGGCATCGTGGGTGTTCCTCGATCAGTGGGATTTGAAGTAGTCGAACGGTTCCTGGCAGCGCTGGCAGACATAGAGCGCCTTGCACGAGGTCGATCCGAAACGGGAGAGTTCGCGCGTGTGCAGCGAGCCGCAGTGCGGGCACCGGATGCCGAGCCCCAGACTGACCGGTCCCCCCGCGTCGCGGGGCTGGGGCGGCGCGATGCCGAACTGTTCGAGCTTGGTGCGGCCGGCCTCGCTCATCCAGTCCGTGGTCCAGGCCGGAGCAAGCACCATGGTGACCGTGACGTTCCGGTAGCCGTGCAGGGTGAGCGCAGCGGTGACGTCGTCACGGATGGCATCGACTGCCGGACAGCCTGAATAGGTGGGGGTGATCTCGACCTCGACCGCAGTGGGCAGCCCCACCGCATCAGTGAGCACGGTCACCCGGCGCAAGACGCCGAGGTCTTCGATTGTGAGTACCGGAACTTCGGGGTCGCAGACGGTCGCCGCGATCTCCCAGGCCGCGCGGGATGCCGCGTCGACCGGGATCGGCCGGGCGGCGCGCTCAGCCTCGGCGCGCTCAGCCTCGGCGCGCTCAGTCGATGACTTCTCAGTCGCTGACTGGTCGACGGCCATGCGTGTGTCGGTGGCTACCATGATGCTCCGGGGTGAGCGCGAGCCAGCACCTGCATCTCGGCGAGAAGCGGCCCGAACGCTTCGGAGTGCACTCCCCGGCGGCCACCTCCGCGGGCCGGAGGAGTGCGGGGAACGCTGAGACCGGCCTGCTCGATATGCCACACAGATCGTGTCTCGAATTCGGCGCGCATCCCCTCGAGGTCGGCGGCGATGCCGACCAGCGCGGTGGGGTCTCCCTGTGCCGAGTCGGAACGTACCGTGTCCGAACGTGCCGAATCGGCTCCGGCAGCAGCATCGACGCCGGCCACACCGGCATCCGAACGAAAAAGTTCATCGACGAACGGCCACATCGCGTCGAGCCCGCGCTGCATTCGAAAGCGGGATTCCTCGGTGCCGAGCCCCAGCCGCAGCAACCATTGGATGCTGTGGTCAAGGTGATAGTCGACCTCTTTCACGGCCTTGGCGGCGATCGCCGCGAGCATCTCGTCGGTCGATCCAACAAGCTGCCGATAGAGCAGGTCGAAATAGATCGAGGCGATGAACTGGCGCGCGATCGTCTGCCCGAAATCGCCGATGGGCTGTTCGAACAGTTGGCGGCAGCGAAACTCGCTCTCGCCGCGAAAGTAGGCCAGGTCGTCTTCGCTGTGACCCCCGGCCGATCCGGCATACGTGAGCAGGCTGCGCGCATGCCCGAGCAGGTCGAGGCCGATGTTGCCGAGCGCGACATCCTCTTCGAGCTCGGGGGCGTTGGCGATCCATTCACCGAGCCGGTGGGCGAGAATCAGGGCATCATCGCCGAGGCCCAGTGCATACTCGGCAACGGCATCCGACGCCACGAGAGTGGACTGCGAGACGCGGTCCGCGATGGACTCGGGTGTGACAACCGCCCGGTCACTGAGGTGCGAGACGGGGGCACTCATAGGTGTGGCACCGTTTCGGAGGCCGTGTAATACGTGGCGTGACGGTAATCCTTGCCCTGGGCCGACTCGAAAAATTGACCCTTCGCATCCGGGTCCGACGCGGTGATAGCCGAGGCTGGCACGACCCAGATTGAGACGCCCTCGCCGCGACGGGTGTAGAGGTCACGGGCGTTGCGCACGGCCATGATCTCGTCGGGCGCGTGCAGCGAACCGGCATGCACGTGGGACAGCCCCCGCGACGAGCGAATGAAGACCTCCCACAGTGGCCATTGTTCGCGCGTGCCGGAATCTCCGGGGCTGGTCATGAGGCGATCCTCTCTGCGACGTGCCGGGTTTCGGCGGCCTCAAACTCGGTGTCATTCACGGATGCCGCAGCCTGCTTGTCGGCATACGCCCGCGCGGCCTCGCGCACCCACGCCCCGCCCTCGTGGGCGGCGCGGCGGCGGGCAACCCGCACCGCATTGGCCTGGCCGCGGCCGGCGAGAACCTCATGGAACTCGGCCCAGTCCAGCTCGCCGAAGTCGTAGTGCCCGCGCTCCTCGTTCCAGGCGATCGCCGGATCGGGCAGGGTGAGGCCGAGGATCTCGGCCTGCGGCACGATCATGTCGACGAAACGCTGCCGCAGGTCATCGTTGCTGAAGCGCTTGATGTTCCAGGCCATGCTCTGGCGAGAGTTCGGAGAATCCCCGTCGGGCGGCCCGAACATCATCAGCGCCGGGGCGTACCAGCGGTTCACGGATTCCTGGGCCATCGCCTTCTGCGCGGCCGAACCGTTCGACAGTGTGAGCAGAATTTCGAAGCCCTGGCGCTGGTGGAACGATTCTTCCTTGCAAATGCGCACCATCGCCCGCGCATACGGACCATACGAAGCCCGGCACAGCGGCACCTGATTGCAGATCGCGGCACCGTCGACGAGCCAACCGATTGAGCCCATGTCGGCCCAGGTCGGGGTGAGGTAGTTGAAGATCGACGAGTACTTGGCGCTACCCGTGATCAGTTGGTCGAACATGGTCTCGCGATCGACCCCGAGGGTCTGCGCGGCCGAATAGAGGTAGAGCCCGTGGCCGGCTTCGTCTTGCACCTTGGCCATCAGAATCGCCTTGCGCTTGAGGCTGGGTGCGCGCGTGATCCAGTTGCCCTCGGGCTGCATGCCGATGATCTCGGAGTGTGCGTGCTGCGAAATCTGCCGCACGAGCGTCTTCCGGTAGCCCTCCGGCATCCAGTCGGTCGGTTCGACCCGGCTGTCGGCGGCGATGATCGCGTCAAAGGCGCGCTCGCCCGCGGCAGCATCTTCGGCAGCGGCAGCGCCTTCAGCAGCGGCAGCGCCCTCAACCGCGGCAACGTCTTCAGGAGCAGCCCGGGTCAGTTCAGGCTCACCAGATGAGCGGATGTCCATGGGGCCTCCCTGCCACCGGGAGGCCCTCGAGGAGCCTCCGCCGTCAACGCATACTTACCGATCGTTCAGTAAAACTACCACGCCACTCTAACCGAGGCAAGCAGTGCGGTCGACTAGAGTCGGGTGCAAATGAAACACTCAGCAGAATCAGGACTGGCCCCCGGAACAGGGACCGGCACGGGCATTGTCGGCGGCGGCAACGGACGCGCCGGCCGCTCCCCCTACGACCTACCCGCCGTGCTCGAAATTGCGGTCGCCGCCTTCAACGACTACGGCTACGACGCCACATCGATGGGGCTCCTGGCCGAGCGACTCGGCACCAGCAAGTCGGCTGTCTACTATCACGTCAGCGGCAAGGAAGACCTGCTGCGGTTGGCACTCGAGCGTGCGCTGGGCGAGTTGGAAGGCATCCTGGCCCTGCCCGGTGCCCGGGAGGGCGCCGCCGACGAGCGTCTCACGTTCGTGCTGCGCGGTGCGGTGCGCGTCTTGACCGCCGAACTGCCCTACGTGACGCTGCTGCTGCGCTTGCGCGGTAACACCGAACTGGAACGGCATGCCCTCGCCCGCCGCCGCGCGTTCGACAACGCGATCTCGACACTCGTCGAGCAGGCCCGCACCGACGGCACGCTGCGAGCGGATGTCGATGCGCGCACGACCACGCGCCTGCTCTTCGGCATGATCAACTCGATCGTGGAGTGGTACAAGCCGGGAGGCCCACTCACCGCCGACCAACTCGCCGACGACGTCATCACGGTCGCCTTCAACGGCCTGCGGGTGCACGACCGGCACTGACCCTCTGTGCACAACCTGTGGCAGAGTGCGGTGGATCGGCATATCGTGACGGGGCAGAGTTACCGCCCCGACCACGGAGACCGTCATGACTACCCTGCACGACCGGCCGAACACCGCACTCGTCGTCATCGACGTGCAGAACGGTGTCGTCGGTGAGGCTTATCGACGGAATGCGGTCGTTGCGAATATCAGCACACTGGTTGAGAAGGCACGAGACGAGGGCGTGACGATCGTCTGGGTGCAACACTCGTCCGAAGAGATGGAACCGGGAAGCGAAGCGTGGCAGTACGTGAGCGAGCTTGCCCGCCACGAACCGGAGCCCCTGGTGCACAAGCAGTACGGCAATTCATTCGAAGGCACCGACCTGGCGGACGTGCTGGCCGACGCCGGCGTGGGCCGGTTGATCGTGACCGGCGCTGAAACGGATGCCTGCATCCGTTCCACCATCCACGGCGCGTTTACCCGCGGTTTCGACGTCATCCTCGTCGGCGACGCGCACACGACGAACGATCTGACCGCCTGGGGCGCCCCGCCGCCCGAGGTGACAATCGCACACATCAATCTCTACTGGCAATACCAAGACGCGCCCGGTCGGATCGCCAGCGTCTCCCAGACGAAAGACGTGAGCTTCAGCGGATAGTCAGCACCCCGCGGTCAGGGCACGCGCCGCCGTGGTCGCAGGGTGGCTACTCCTTCGCCACCAGGGTCAGCACGTCGTAGGTCGCCACGATCTCGTCACGCTGATTCTGCAGCACGGCATCCCAGCGCACCTCGCCGTATTCCTCCGTCTCACGCGGGGTGATCTGCTTGGCTGTGAGCGTGACACGCACGCTGTCGCCGGGCGACACGGGAGTGATGAACCGCAGATTTTCCAGGCCGGAGTTCGCCAGCACCGGCCCCGGCTCGGGGTCGACGAAGAGTCCGGCCGCGAATGACAGCAGCAGGTACCCGTGCGCCACCCGGCCGGGAAAGAACGGATTCGCCGCGGCGGCCGCCTCATCCGTGTGTGCGTAGAACGTGTCACCCGTGAATGAAGCGAAGTGCGCGATGTCGTCGAGCGTTACCTCGCGCAGTCCCGAGGCGACCGCGTCGCCGATTTTCAGTCGCGCCAGCGTCTTCCGGAACGGATGCTCCCCGTCCGTCACACTCGGCGCCCCCGCCCGCCACTGACCGGTCAACGCGGTGAGCGAGGCCGGCGTTCCCTGCACGGCCGTGCGCTGCATGTAGTGCAACACCGAACGGATACCGCCCAGCTCCTCCCCACCGCCGGCGCGCCCCGGTCCTCCATGCACGAGGTGCGGCACGGGCGAACCATGCCCGGTGCTCGTGCGCGCGTTATGCCGGTCAAGCACGAGCACCCGACCGTGGAACGGCGCGATGCCCGCAAAAAGCTCCGCCACCACGGCCGGATCAGCACTCGCGATCGTCGCAACGAGCGAGCCGCCGCCCCGATTCGCCAGGCGCACGGCGTCGGCAACGCTGTCGTAACCGATCACCGAGGCGACCGGACCGAAGGCCTCGATCTCGTGCACGGCTGCCGCATCCGAGTCGTCAAAACTCAGCAGCACCGGGGCGAGGAACGCCTCGCCGGCCTCACCGACGGTGCCATCGGCGTAGGCGACCGAACGCTCGGCGCGGCTGCGCCAAGCCACGGTGCCGCCTCCTTCGATCAGCGCGGCCACGCTCTTGCGCACCTCGGCCTTCTGTTCGACGCTCGCGAGGGGTCCCATCGTGACTCCCGCAACGCGCGGGTCGCCGAGCACAAGCCGTGATTCGATGCGGGCAGCGACCGCCTGCACGACATCAGCGATGCGCTCCCGCGGCACGATGACGCGGCGGATGCTCGTGCATTTCTGCCCGGCCTTCGATGTCATCTCGGTGGCGACGGAGGCGACGAACGCGTCGAATTCCGGGGTGCCGCTCTCGGCATCCGGTCCCAGGATTGCCGCGTTGAGCGAGTCGGTTTCGCAGGTCAGGTTGACGCCGCCGGCGATGACCGCGGGGTCTTCACGCAGCGCCCGCGCCGTCGAGGCCGAGCCGGTGAAGCCGACGCTGTCGCGCAGATCTAGCAGGTCGAGGAAACCGCGCACCGACCCGCAGACGAGTTGCAGCGAGCCCGCCGGAAGCAGGCCGGACTCGACCATCATGCGCACGCAAGCCTCAGTCAGAAAGGCCGTGGGTGTGGCCGGTTTGACGATGCTCGGCACCCCGGCGAGGAAGGCGGGGGCGAACTTTTCGAGCATGCCCCAGACCGGAAAGTTGAAGGCGTTCACCTGAAAGGCCACGCCCGGCTTGCGGGTGTAGAGATGCTGCCCGCCAAACGAGCCATCCGCGGCGAGGTTCTCGGGCGGCCCGTCGACGACGACCTGGGCGTTCGGCAGTTCCCGGCGCCCCTTCGAACCGTAGCTGAACAGCACCCCGATGCCGCCGTCGATGTCGACCATCGAGTCGCGTGTGGTCGCGCCGGTTCTGGCGCTCAGCGCGTACAGCTCCGCTTTGGCCGCGGTGAGGTGCAACGCGAGTGCTTTGAGCACGAGGGCCCGCTGGTGAAAGGTGAGTTGGCCGAGGCTGTGCTGCCCGACCGTGCGTGCATAGTCGACCGCGCCGGCCAGATCAAGCCCGTCGGAGCCCACGATCGCCACGGTCTCCCCCGTCGACGCGTCGCGGGTGGGGCTGCCGGACTCCGGCAGCCACCATTCGCCACTCACGTAGCTGGGCAGCAGAGGGGCAGTCGGGCGGGCGTGGTCGAGCGTGTCGGCCTCGGTCTGCTGAATGGACATCAGGGTTCCTTCCGGTGAAGCGTGGTGACGCGAAATGCGAGAGTGACGTGCGTTCGATGAGACGGATGCCGCGGAGCGCGATCGCGACGGACGCCCGGGCCCGTCAATCCGGCCAGCTGAAGAACCCCTCGCCCGATTTTCGGCCGAGCTTTCCGGCCGCAACCATCTCGATCAGCAGGGGGGGCGGGGCGAATCGTTCGCCGAGCGTGCCGTGCAGGTATTCGGCGATGCCGAGCCGCACGTCGAGTCCGACCATGTCGGTCAGCCGCAGCGGGCCGACCGGAAACTTGTAGCCCTGCACCATGGCCGTGTCGATGTCGGCGGCCGTCGCGACACCGTCTTCGAGCATGCGGATGGCCTCGAGCGCGATCACGACACCGAGCCGCGAGCTCGCAAATCCGGGGAAATCCTGAACCACGATCGGGTTCTTACCGATCATGTGCACCCAGTTGCGGGCGGCGTCAACGGCCGCCTCGCTCGTGCGTTCACCCTGCACGATCTCGACGAGCGTCGAGCTCGGCACCGGATTGAAGAAGTGCAGGCCCAGAAAGCGCTCGGGCCGGCGCAAGGGGGCGGCCAGCAGCGTGATCGACAGCGACGACGTGTTCGAGGTGAGCCAGGCCGAGGGCGCGAGTACGGCTTCGATGCGCTGGAGCATGTCGGTCTTCAGGGCGAGGTCTTCGGGCACGGCCTCGACGACGAGATTGGCGTCGGCCAGGGCGGTGATGTCGATTGTCACCGCGCTGTCGGCCAGGAGCTCTGCTTCGCCGCGTTCCGTGGTGCCGCGGGTGACGCTCTGTCGCACCGCGGAGGCGAGCGCCTGCTCGGCGTGCGCCGCAGCCCGGTCGTCGCGTTCGAGAATCTGCACGCGGGCGCCGGCCAGCAGAAAGGCGTGCGCGATTCCGACGCCCATCCGTCCGCCGCCGACCACGCCGACGGCGGCGGGAGCAGTCGCACCGGCGAGCAGGTCAACCCCGTTCATTGCTTCTTCCGATCGAGAAAGGCGGTCATCCGCGCAAATTTCTGCGCCGACTCGAACAGCACGGCTTGCGCGGCGTTGTCCACCGCGGGGTGAGCCTCCCGCGGCGCGTGGATCAGCTGCTTCGTGTAGCGCAACGCAAGCGGATCCTGGGCTGCAATCCGGTCGGCGAGGGCATGGGCTGCGGCCTCCAGGGCATCGGGCTCGTGCACCTCCGTGACCAGGCGCACCGCGAGCGCCTCCGCGGCGTTCAGAATGCGCCCGGCCAGCAGGATCTCTTTCGCGAGCGGCTCCCCCACCAGCTCGACGAGCCGCCAGCTGGCACCCGCCGCGGCCGCGATGCCCAGGCTCGTCTCTGGATTGCCGATCCGCAGTGCCGTGCTGCCGAGTCGAAAGTCGGCTGCGTAGGCCAGCTCGGCGCCGCCGCCGAGCGCCCAACCGTCGATCGCGGCGATCACGGGCAGCGGCAGTGCGGCCAGTCGTACGAACAGCTCCGAGTTGATCCCGGCGAGCGCGTCGTCACGGCGGCGCTCGCGCAGCTCGGCGATGTCGGCACCCGAGGCGAAGACCCCGTTCGAGCCGGTCAGAATCAGAATGCGCGGGTTCTGCTCGAGCTCGGCGCAGAGCGCATGAAGCTCGTCGATCATCTGGCCGTTGATCGCGTTCTTCACGGCTGGCCGGTTGAGGCTGATCTGGATGCGGTCGGCCCGGTCGACGACGACGCACAGCGTCGACTCGGCGCCCAGCTCGGGGCTCGTCTCGGGGCTCGTCTCGGCGCTCGGCTCGCGTTCCTGTTCGCTGCGTGTGTCGCTGCCGGGTTCGCTGCTCATCACACGCCTTCCACGAGAAGGGCCGCGCCCTGGCCGACCCCGACGCACATCGTGGCGAGTCCGCGCCGGGCGCCCTCACGGCGCATCCGGCCGAGCAATGTCACCAGTATGCGCGTGCCTGAGGCGCCGAGCGGGTGGCCGAGCGCAATCGCGCCACCCTCGGCGTTGACGGTGGCGTCGTCGAGGCCGAGCCGGCGCATCACGGCGAGCGCCTGCGTGGCGAACGCCTCGTTGAGTTCGATGGCGGCCAGATCGGGCACGCCGAGACCGGTGCGATCGAGCAGTTTCTGCACGGCGGGCACCGGGCCAAGGCCCATCACCTCGGGCGAGACGCCGGCGTTCGCTCCGCCGACAACCCGCACGCGTGGGGTGAGGCCGAAGCGCGCAACGGCGCGTTCGCTGGCAATCAGAACGGATGCCGCCCCGTCATTCAGCGACGAGGCGTTCCCGGCCGTGACCAGGCTGCCGCCGCGCACGACAGGCCGCAGGCCGGTGAGCACCTCGGTCGAGGTGTTCGCACGGGGACCCTCATCCACGCTCACGCTGCCGGTCGGGGTCGGAACCGCCACGATTTCATCGTCGAAGTGACCCGACGCGGCCGCCGCGACAGCTCGCTGGTGGGAGCGCAGGGCAAACGCGTCGGCATCCGCTCGGCTGATGCCCTCGCGCACACCCACCTCTTCGCCGGTCTCGGGCATGCTGAACGTCCACTGCTCGTGGGCGGCGATCTCGGGGTTCACGAACCGCCAACCGAGTGTCGAATCGACGAATTCGCCCGGCTTGCCGAACGCCTTCTCGGGCTTGGCCAGCACCCAGGGCGCGCGGGTCATCGACTCGACGCCGCCGGCGATCACGAGATCGGCCTCGCCGGATTTCACCATCGCGGCGGCCAGGTGCACAGCCGAGAGGCCGGATGCGCAGAGTCGGTTCACGGTGATGCCCGGCACGGTCACGGGTAGGCCTGCGAGCAGTCCGGCCATGCGAGCCACGTTGCGATTGTCTTCGCCGGCCTGGTTCGCGGCACCGAAGATCACGTCGTCGATGGCGGCCGGGTCGATGCCGGTGCGGGCGACGAGTTCGCGAATCACGAGTGCAGCCAGATCGTCGGGGCGCACGCTTGCCAGCGCGCCGCCGTATCGTCCGATCGGAGTGCGCACTCCGTCAATCACAAACGCTTCCGCCATAGCTCCATTGCCTCGTTCGCGAACTTACTGACCGTTCGTTCTGCCAAGGTTCTCACGCGCGGCCGCGTGCGTCAACCGCTTCTCACCGTGTGCCGAGCCACCTCGCTGGTCGAGCCGCCGCCGCTGGTCGAGCCCACCTCCGCTGGTCGAGCTCGTCGAGACCCTCGCCAGATCTCGACAGGCTCGATCACCGATCCAGGCGAGCCCACGTCGCCAGGCGAGCCCTCCCCGCTGGTCGAGCCCACTCCGCTGGTCGAGCCCGTCGAGACCCTCGCCAGATCTCGACAGGCTCGATCACCGATCCAGTCGAGCCCGTCGAGACCCTCGCCAGACCGCCGGTCAAACCCTCCCCGCTGGTCAAACCCTCCCCGCCGGTCAAACCCCCTCCGTTGGTCGAGCCCGTCGAGACCCCCGCCAGATCTCGACACGCTCGATCACCGATCCAGGCGAGCCCACCTCGCCAGTCGAGCCCGTCGAGACCCTCGCCACACCGCCGGTCAAACCGTCTCCGAGTGAGCACCGTAGCCAAAAAGAATACCCCTGGTTGGGGGCGAAAAATCACGGGCGCTTCTGCGTCGACCTGCCTAGGCTGAAGGTGCAAACGATTCGAAGGGGAATCTTCATGAAACGACGCAGTCCGGCTGCGGTACTGCTGGTGCCGTTGATCACGTTCGGCATCTACTCACTGGTGTGGTTTGTGAAGACCAAGAATGAAATGAACCAGACGAATGTCGACAGAATCCCCACTGCCTGGTTGCTGCTCGTTCCGTTCGTGAATATCTGGTGGCAGTGGAAGTTCTCCGTCAGCGTCGACGTGGTCACTCACAAGCTGCTGAGCCGCAGTAACGCATTTCTGCTGATCTTCCTGCTTGGACCGATCGGCGCCGCCATCGTGCAGAACTACCTCAATGAGGCAATCTACCTCGCGTCACGTCCACGTCGTTCAACCGCACTGCCGGTTCCGATGTCGGCCTAACCTGCATCCGCCGCACTCTCGCCGGCGTCTCAACGGCCACGCTGAGTGTACCGCCAGGGCAGCGCACCATAATCAAGCCGATGTCGCCCGCCATCCGCCTCAAACAGCGCGTCGTCGGCGTAGGCGACGTCGCCGTTCCACAGCAGCACCGAGCCGCGACTCGGCGCGGCGATCCGTGTCGCATAATGCTGCACTGCGGTATTTCGTGCCTCGGTCAGCGCGGCCTCCGCCGTGGCGAATGCGGTCAGCGCCTGAAGTGTGACCCAGGTGGGCGGAACGAGTAGCAGCGTGCCGGCCGCATGCAATTCCAAGGCGCGCGCGGGTCGCAGCCACGCCGAATCGATGATCTCGTCGGCCGAGAGCACGACCTCTCCGGCGGGTGCAGCCGCCCAATAGAACCAGGTGCGAAACCGCTTCGGTGCGGCGGCGGGCGGCGACCACACGGCCGTTGTCACTACGGAGTCGGCATCCACCAGCAGCGCGGTCTCCTCGCGGGTCTCGCGCACTCCGGCCCGCCGGGCGAGCTCTTCTTCGCCGATCTCGGCGGGGTCGCCGGGCCGGTGGTCGCCCTCGTCCATCCGTCCGCCCGGAAACACCCAGGCCCCGGCAAACGAACCACGGTCCCGCGGTCGCTCCAGAAGCAGCACCTCCAGGCCCAGGGCCCCATCACGCAGCAGTACAACGGTGGCAGCGACGAGGTGAGCTGCAGCAGCCGAGTCGTCGTCCTCCCGCTCGGCAGACAGCGATTCCGGATGCCCCGACTCGGCACTTTCCGACCGGGGCCTCACCACGCCGCCCGGGTACCCGGGGGTCGCGTCGGGTTCCACCGCATCCGCCTCGTGCGTCATCGCGTCGCCTACTCTCTGCATCCGCGCTGCGCCCACCCGCGCGACGATCTGCCCATCCGCCCAGACTAGCCCCGGGTCCCGGGTCCGACACTCGAACGCTAGGCTGCGAATCATGCACGACAACGCCACGACCAACCCCCTGCCCGGCATCCGTACGAGCACGCTCACCCGCCGCCTGCTCGCCCCCAACGCCGGGCCGATGACGCTGGAAGGCACAAACTCCTATCTCATCTCGGCGTCTGCCGGCACCGAGGCGGCGAGTGCGCCCGTCGTGATCGTCGACCCGGGCCCGGATCATGCGGGCCACCTCGCCGCTCTCGCCGCGGCGGGCCGGGTGCAACTCGTGCTCATCACGCACCACCATGTCGACCACACCGCGGGCAGCGCTGCACTGGCCCGCCTCACCGGAGCCCCGGTACGCGCGCTCGATCCCGCATTCTGCATCGGCGGCGACCCTCTCACCGACGGCGAGCTGATCGAGGCGGCGGGCACCCGCATCCGTGTCGTGCACACACCGGGCCACACGGCCGACTCGGTGTGCTTCTTCCTGCCGGATGACGGCCCGGCCGGTTCGGTGCTCACCGGCGACACCATCCTCGGGCGCGGCACCACAATCATCGGCTACCCCGACGGCACGCTGACCGACTACCTGCACTCGCTCGAAACCCTGCGCGCGCTCGGGCCCGCCACGGTGCTTCCCGCACACGGCCCCACCCTGCCCGACCTGGCCGTCGTCGGCACCGCCTACCTCGCGCACCGCCGCCAGCGTCTCGACGAGGTGCGCGCCGCACTGACTGCGCTGGGGCCGCAGGCCACGGCCGAGCAGGTCACTGACATCGTCTACGCCGACACGGATGCCGCGGTGCGCTTCGCCGCCGAGGCCTCCGTGCGCACACAGTTGGCTCACCTGCGCGGCGCGGGCGGGGACCCCGCCTGAATCGCGCCGGCCGGGCAACCGCCCACCGACGAGCACACCGCTGCCCCGGTCACTCAGGCTTGCGCGCGGCCGTCGCAATTCAACACTGACCGTTCGTTCAGTATGCGCTAGAGTCAGTGCACACTGCGGCTACGACCCCCGCAGCGGCACTCGACTCAGCGAGGAGAATCGATGACGCGCACGCAGAGCAACAGCACGCAGAGCCCGGGCACGCAGAGCACCGGCACCCAGAAAGCCAGAACGCCGGAATCCGAGCCCGCCGCGTCCAACCGCTCGATGATGCAGCACGATCGGGCCTCCGCCGCCCTCGGCATGGTAGTTCTGCGCGACGACCCCGGGCATGCCGTGGTCTCGATGCTGGTGCGCGACGATATGACAAACGGGTTCCAGATCACGCATGGCGGTCTCGTCTTTGCCCTCGCCGACACGGCGTTCGCGATCGCCTGCAACGAAGATGCGTCGGTCACCGTTGCCGCCGGCGCCGACATCACCTTCCTGGCGCCGACCCACGCCGGCCAGACGCTCACTGCCACGGCCGTGCGCCGCGTGCGCAGCGGCCGCACCGGACTCTACGACGTCTCGGTGGTCGACGACAACGGCGTGGCCATAGCCGAATTCCGCGGACGCAGCTTCTCCACGAACCGCGCCCACCCCGCACGCGCCTGATCACGTCGAAAGGACTCTCGTGTCACCGTCGA
Organism: Leifsonia psychrotolerans; assembly: GCF_013410665.1. Taxonomy (NCBI): domain Bacteria; kingdom Bacillati; phylum Actinomycetota; class Actinomycetes; order Micrococcales; family Microbacteriaceae; genus Glaciibacter; species Glaciibacter psychrotolerans. The sequence continues at coordinate 2,537,783 of NZ_JACCFM010000001.1, forward strand.
CACCCGTACTGCGCGCTCCACTCCCCCACGAACTCGACCCGGCCGAGCGGCTCAGCCGTGACGAGCTCGAGGCGCTCCAACTCGACCGTGTGCGCTGGACGGTCAGGCATGCCTACGCCAACGTGCCGCTGTACACGGCAAAGTTCGACGCTGCGGGGGTGCATCCCGATGACATCCGCTCACTCGAAGATGTGGCCAGACTGCCATTCACAACGAAGGAAGACCTGCGTCAGACCTACCCGTTCGGCATGTTCGCGGTTCCGATGAGCGAGGTTGCGCGCATCCACGCGTCGTCGGGCACGACCGGCCGTCCGACCGTCGTCGGCTACACGAAGCACGATCTCGACACCTGGGGTGCGCTCGTAGCCCGCTCGCTGCGCGCCTCGGGCATCCGTGCGGGAATGAAAGTGCATAACGCCTACGGCTACGGCCTGTTCACCGGCGGCCTCGGTGCCCATGCCGGCATCGAGGCGCTCGGTGCAACGGTCATTCCGGTCTCGGGCGGGCAGACGGCCCGGCAAGTTCAGCTCATTCGCGACTTTGAGCCGGATGCCATCCTGTGCACGCCGAGCTATCTGCTGACCATCGCCGATGCGATGGAGGCGGCGGGCGTCGACCCGCGGTCGACGAGCCTGCGCGTTGCGGTGCTCGGGGCCGAGCCGTGGACCAACGAGATGCGCCGCGAACTCGAGCACCGACTGAACATCGACGCGCTCGACATCTACGGTTTGAGTGAGGTCATGGGCCCCGGCGTCGGCAACGAATGCCTCGAGACCAAAGATGGTCCGCACATCTGGGAGGACCATTTTCTGCCCGAGATCATTGACGGCGAGACCGGGCAACGGATGCCGGACGGCCAGCGTGGAGAACTCGTCTTCACATCGCTGACCAAGGAGGCGTTCCCGGTCATCCGTTATCGCACCCGCGATCTCACCCGACTTCTTCCCGGAACCGCGCGGCCCGGGATGCGCCGAATCGAGAAGATCACCGGGCGCAACGATGACCTGATCATCGTGCGCGGCATCAATCTCTTCCCGACCCAGATCGAAGAACTCGTGCTCGGCATCGACGATCTCACCCCGCACTTCGTTCTCGAGCTCACCCGCCCCGTGCACCTCGACGAACTCACGGTGCGTGTCGAACGGCATCCGGCCCGCAGCAGCTCGGAAAGCGAGTCGGCACGGATGCTCCTGACCCGCCTGGTAAAAGAGCAGATCGGTTGCACCGTGACGGTGCGGCTTGACGAGCCCGGCACACTTCCCCGCAGTGAGGGAAAACTCAAGCGCGTGTACGACCTGCGCGACTAACCACCGGCACGCCGTGAGCAGTGACCGGCTCGAGACGGAGCGAGGCTCAGCCGCGGAGCGCCCGCAGCGTCCAGCCGTTGTCGCTGCGGCCCGGGAGTTCAACGTGCTGTCCCAGCTGAGCCGCGACGTCGCGAATGGGCTCGGCGTTGGCGCTGGGCACCAAAACGAGCGGGTAGGAATCCGAGTCGATGTCGAGGTAGAGCAGGTGCATTCCGCGCGTCTGGAGCATCGCGTCGACGTCGGTCAGTGCGGGAACGAGTTCGGTGGCCGGCTCGAATGACGCGTCGAACTGCTCGTCCGGAAATTGCGTCAGGCCCTGCAGCTCCTCCACCAGCTCATCGGAATCTGCACTCCAGTCGAGCTCGATCAACATCTCGTTCGACTCCAGCCAGTCGACAACGACCAGCCACGCGTTGAGTTCCTCGGCCTCCTCGATTCCACGCTGCAGCAGGTCATCCTCATGAGCCGCGAAGTACGCGTCGGGGTCGGCCAGGTAATCCCCGACGGTCTGCCCGAGTCGGGCATCCTCGACGAGAAGAGCGCACAGTTGTTGCCACAGTGCTGAGTGTGAGATGGTCACGGATGTCCCCCGATGTTTGCGCCCGACACATGAATTTCTGTTTCGGCTCGATTTGTGTCGGACCGGATTCGTCACCCCGGCCTGCCTGAATCCTATCCGAGTCGCGGCGACCTGAAACTGCCCCTCGAGCACGCACGCAGCGGGGATCAGTTGGGAGCGGCATCCGGTCGGCGCGGCGCCGCGCCCTCGACCATGAGCAGAATGATCGCCACCAGGATCGCGAGGTAGGTGGGTACCTGGCTGGGCGAAACGCCCTCGCCGAGCACCACGACCGCGACCACCACGAGCAGCACCGGCTCGACGTAGGTGAGCAAGCCGAACAGGCTGAAGGACAGCAGCCGGGTGGCGAGAATGTAGGCGACAAGCGCGACCGCGCTGATGACACCCAGCAACAGCACCGGCACGATCAACTCGGTGTGTGCAGCGACAACCGCCAGCGACGCGGGCTGCGCGGCAAACACAATACTCGGCACGAGCAGAATCACCAGTTCGAACCAGAGAGCCCCGGTGCTGTCGATGCGCGCCGCCCGCCGAATCGTGAAGTAGATCGGATAGCCGAGGGCCACCACGACCGTCGACCACCCGATCCCGCCCCCGGCCAGTAGCGCGAATATGACGCCGATCGCGGCGGCCGCGACAGCCGCAATCCGCAGCCTGCTGAGCCGCTCACGGTGCAGCGTCACGCCCACGAGCACCATCATCAGTGGCATCAGGAAGTAGCCGAGCGCCACGTCGAGGCCATGCCCTGTCTGCGGCGCCCACCCGAAGAGCCAGATCTGCACGCCCAGAAGTGCGGCATCCGCCACGAGAAGCCCGGCAAGCAAGGGGGTCTGACGGATGCGCCGGGCAATCCCCCGCACGTCGGCCCACTCACCGATCGCCACGACCAGAACGGTGAGCACGGGTACCGTGACGACCACGCGCCAGGCGAAGATCTCGGTCGGCGACAGCACCGTGAGCATTCCGGGCAGCGCATAAAGCACCGCGAAGAGGGCCGAGGCGACGACCGACGCGACAACCCCGCGCGAGGTCGGCGTCATTCCGCGGTAAAAACTCTGCATCAGTCAATTCTGGTGCGTCGGTGAGCCATGAGGTCGCGCAGATGACCCTTCCCGCCGCTCGGGAAGGGTCATCTGCGCGACTTCACGCCCTGTTCTCGTGTGCGCGGGGCGCGGGGCGGCAGGTATCAGTGCACCAGGTATCAGTGCACCAGATAGCTGAGCCAGATGATCCCGACGCCGAGCGACGCCGTGATCGCCGCGTTGAGAATTCGGCGCGCCCACCTGTTGCCCCGTTTCACTGAATTCCAGTAGCCGAGGACGGCGAGGGTGGCAACGCCGGCCCACAGTGCGATGTAATAGGCGACGTACTCGTCCAGCCCACGCGCCGCGGCAAGCAGGAGGAAGAGTGCCGGCACGAGCATCGCGAGCACCATTCCGATGGAATGTCGGGCCGAATTCAAAATCAGCTTCCCGAGCGTCAGGTTGCGCGCCTCCACGGATCCGTTGTTCGCCACGACGCCTGAGTAGATGTGCGCGATCCAGAACACCACTACGGTTCCGAGGGTGAACAGCAACACCTCGAAGTCAGTGTCGAACTTCCATCCGACGGCAATCAACGCGCTGACGAGCACGGTGCCGTAGATCGCATACTCGGTGCCATAGGCACCGAGCACGACGGTGACCGGCTTGGCGCTTCCCCGCGCTGCCCGCTTGATCCAGCGGCTCCCGCTGGGCCGCCCGCTACCCGAATCGGGCGCTGCGCCCGTCATGAATCCGCCCCACAGCCCGTGGCTCGCATGCTTGTCACGCTAGTCGCGTCGGCAGTCTCGGTCTACCGCGGAACGCGCGCCGATGTGGCTACAGTCGCGCGAGGCTCTCGATGTCTTCGAGGAACTCGGCCGCCTGCTCGGCCGACACCGTCGTGCGGGTCGACGAGATCGCATCCACATAGTCCGCCGTCTCCGGCCCGGTCTGCGTCGGCCCGCTGCCGCCCGGGTAGACCGCGTTCTCGAGCGCGTTCTGCGACGCCTTGCGGGCGGCATACTCGATGTCGGCCGGCGAGAAGCCCTCGCTCGATTCGACCAGCTGGTCGAGGTCGACGGTGCCGCGGGTCGCGGTGGGAATGTAGCGTTCCCAAATGGAGCGCCGAGCCGCGGCATCCGGCAACCCGATCGGAATCACGTAGTCGAATCGACCGTGCCGCAAGAAGGCCGAGTCGAGGGCGCGAATGAAGTTCGTCGCACAGACCAGCAGCCGATCGGGTTGATCGCGGAACGCCGGAATGATCTTGAGCAGCTCGTTCGTGACGCCCTGCATGGCCGACGGCGGCTCACCCGAACGCTGAGCGGCAATCTCTTCGACCTCGTCGATGAACACGACCGCATGCTCGAGCTCCGAGATTTTGAGGAACGTTTCGCGCAGCGCACCCGCGAGGCCGCGCGGGTCGGCGGCCAATCGAGACGGGAACACCTCAACGAATGACCATTCAAGGCGCGAGGCGATGGCCTTGGCGAACGTGGTCTTGCCCGTGCCGGGCGGGCCGAACAGCACAACCGAACGCGGCGGGGCCACACCGAATTGCTCGGCGAGCTGGGCTTGGGCCAGCGGCATGACGAGGCGGCGCTCCAGCAGTTCCTTCTCGGCGATCATGCCGCCCACGTTGTCCCAGAGATCACGCGGCAGAACACGTCCGCCGAGCTCGCCGAGCAGACGTAGTTCCTCGCGCTGCACCGGGATATGCCGCTCGAAATAGCGCAGGTTCTGCTTTACCTCGAAGCCCCGGCTGAGGAAGGCGTCGACGCGCGATTCGGTGTCGGGCATCAGTGCCGACAGCTTCGACAGCCCGTGCGGCGACATCTTCGCCTCGAGTGCCATGAGCAGTGACGAGCCGATGCCCCGGCTCTGCCAGGCCTCGAGCGTGGCGAGAAAGACGATCCAGCCCTGCGCGTGGGCGGCCCGCCCCACCGCCGCGCCGACGACCTTATCGCCGACCACGGCGACCACCGCGTCATCCTTCTCACACGACGCCAGCACCTCGGAAAGTCCGTAGACGGGCTCGGTACCGTTGGCCTTCAGCTCTTCCCAGAGCGCAAGAATGCCATCGAGGTCGTCAGGGTGAAAGTCACGCAGTCGCCAACCAGTCATCGGGTTCCCTCCAAAGGTGCCGTTACTGGGAGCGTATCCGACGGTTTTCACGCGTTCCGACACCCGTGTGCGATTCGCAACAGAGTGACACAGAGCGGAACATGATCGCGACGAAACGTCTGAGCGCTACACGATGCCCGTACTGCCCAGCAGCGAGCCGATCAGGAACGTGGCGATGAGCGCGATCGCTCCTCCGATCACAACCCTCAGCGTGGCCCGAACAGTTGAACTTCCGCCGATGCGAGCCGCGACCGCACCGGTCAGGGCAAGCGCCAGTAGCACCGCGACGAACGTGACCGGAACACGAATCGAAGCGGGCGGCAGCAGAATTGCCAACAACGGCAGGATGCCGCCGATCGTGAACGCCGCGGCCGACGCGCCGGCGGCATGCCAGGGGCTCACCACATCGCCCGCATCAATATGAAGCTCGGCCGACAGATGCGCGGCCAGCGCATTGTGTGCGGTGAGTTCGATCGCGACCTGCTTGGCGGTTTCCGGGGCCAACCCCTTCGACATATAGATTCCGGCGAGTTCCTCGAGTTCTTGCTCGGGCATCTCCGCCAGTTCCCGCACCTCCTTGGCGATCAAAGCCTTTTCGCTGTCGCTCTGGCTGCTCACCGAGACGTATTCGCCGAGCGCCATCGACACGGCACCGCCGACCAGGCCGGCGATACCCGCGGTCAGGATCGGAGCCGTCGCAGCTGTGGCTCCCGCGACGCCGACAACGATGGCCGCGACCGACACGATCCCGTCGTTGGCGCCTAGAACGCCGGCGCGCAGCCAGTTCAGCCGTTGGGCGAGCCCTTCTTGGTGTGGTTCGTCGGCGTGCTGTCCGGCTGCTGGTTCACGAGGCTTGTCAGTGGTCATCGCCCCAGCCAAGCAGTTTCCCACCGGATCCACCAGGACCGCACTGCGCATCCGCCCCTCTCCGGCTCCCCGGCGAGAGGAGTAGTGTGCGCTCAACCTCCCAGGGAACCGGTCAGATGCCGCAGCACACGCACGTTCTTCCGCCGATATCGACAGGCGCCCGGTCGACAGGTCGGCATCGGGTGCTGCCGCGTTGGCTTCTGCCGCTGCTGCTCGGCGCCTTCGCCACACTCGTTGCGGCGCTCGGCTCGTGGATCCCGTCGCTCTGGGGCGATGAAGTCGCCAGCCTGCTGTCGGCCGAACGCCCGCTGCCGAGCCTGTTCATGATGCTCGGCCAGGTTGACGCGGTGCACGGCACCTACTATCTCGGCCTGCACGCCTGGATCGACCTGTTCGGCACCTCGCCGTTCGCGCTCCGGTTTCCGAGCGCTCTCGCCGCGGGGCTCTGCACGGCCGCGGTGGTGCTGATCGGGCTGAGACTTTCCACAGCGTCGGTGGCGACCGCCGCCGGTCTGCTCTGCGCGGTGCTCCCGCGCGTCACCTACATGGGTGAAGAGGCCCGCTCGTTCGCCTTCAGCGCCGCCATCGCGGCCTGGTTGACCCTGCTCTTCATCGATTTGCTGCTGAAGCAATCCCGCAAACGGATGCGCTGGGCCGCTTACGGCGCACTCCTGGCGGTCGGCAGCTACGTCTTTCTCTACCTCGCGCTGCTCATGCTCGCTCACGCGCTCCTGCTCGCCTGGTCGCGCCCCGGCCGCGCCTTCGCCCGACGCTGGATCATCACCGTGGCGCTCGCCGGCCTGGCCGCGGTGCCCCTGCTCTACTGGGCGGCCCGCGAAGGGCACCAGATCGCCTATCTTGCGACCGACGACGAGATCACGCCCCACTCGATCTTTGTGGGACTCTGGTTCGGCACGTTTGCGTTCGCCGTGCTGGCCTGGACACTCATCGTCGTGGCGATCATCGGAACCATCGTCTCGCTGCGGGAGGACCGGACCCAGTCGCCCGCAGCATTCGCTGCCGCTGCCGAATCCGCCGCATCCGCCGCATCCGGCGCATCCGGCGCGTCCCGCTGGCGGGCGCCCCGGTTCGACCTCGTCGCGGCATGCTGGTTATTCGTTCCCTCGACCGCACTGGTGGGCATCGGCCTGTTCGCGCCGGTTTTCACCGGCCGATATCTGTCCTTTTGTGCCCCGGCGGCCGCCATGCTCCTGGCCTGTGGACTCACCGTCCTGTTCGGCAGACGGCCCGCGGTCTTGTGGGTGTCGGTGGCCCTCGTCATGGCGCTGGCCGTGCCCGTCTATCTCAGCCAACGGGAGCCCTATTCGAAGAACAACAGTGATTGGGCCGAGATATCGGCCACCCTGGGAGCGCACGCCCGGCCCGGCGATGCGGTGGCCTTCGACGAGTCAGCGCGCCCCTCACGGCGCCCCCGCCTCGCGATGCACGCCTACCCGGCCGGCTTTGTCGGGCTGCGCGATATCACTCTCAACGTGCCGTTCAGCCGCAATACGACCTGGTACGACAGCGCGTACACCGTGGCTCAGGCGGCGACGCGCGGCCGCTTCGACGGGGTGCAGCGCGTCTGGCTCATTGAATACGCCGAGGGGCGAACGGTCGACAGCTCGGGGCTGATCTCGGCACTCGCCCAGGGCTTCGCAGTGACGACGTTCTATCGTCAGCACGCGAGCGTCATCTACGAGTTGGAACGGACCAGCGGCCCCCGAACAGACAGTCGCTAATGCTCCTGCACCCGGCGCTCAACGTCGAGCACTCGGTAGAACGCGTCGATCGCCTCGCGATTGTGAGCTTCATCGTCGAAGCGGGCCGCCGAGACCGCACCGGCCAGGTAGGCCGCCATCCCCTCGGCCAATGCCTCGACAGTCTGCGGCACGATCAGCGCGGTCCCGGGCGGCAGCGCGTCGGCGACCGTCTCGAAGTCGACCGAGATGATCGCAAGCCCGAGCACCGCAGCCTCGAGCAGCACCATCGGCTGCCCCTCGTAATCGCTCGACAGCACGAAGCAGTGTGCCCGACTCATCGCGGCGTAGGGATTGCTCAGTTCGCCGGTCAACGTCACGGATGCCGTCAGCCCGAGCTCCTCGATCAGCGCTTCCAGGCTCGCCCGCAACGGTCCTGACCCGACGATCACCAGATGGCTCGCCGACTGGCGCGCGTGTACGAGCGCGAACGCCGAGATGAGCCGTGCCTGGTTCTTCTCGGTCGAGAGGCGACCGACGGTGATGAAAAGAGTGTCACCCGATTCGCGCAGCTGTTCGAAGCGTTCCTCGAGGTCCTGTTCCGGCTCGTCGGCGCAGCCGAATGAAGCCGAGGCCCCGAGCGCCCGAATTTGCTCGCCATCGACGCAGTTGGGGGCCGAGATGAATTTCTCGGCCGCAGCCCACTCGCCGAGATTCCTCCGGTTGATCGCGGCGAGCGCGGGCGAGACCGAGACGAGCGCATCGAAGTCGTTGTAGTGCGAGAACACGACCTTCAGGCTGCGGGCGTGCACGAGTTTGCCGTTGACCCTGCGCTGGGCGTCGGCCGCCATGTCGTTGTGTAGCCAGATCGTGCGGGATCCCGTCGGCGAGTGCAACAGCAGCCGGGCCCAGATCGGGCCGTAACCGCTGAAGTCGATCACATGATCGAACTCGCTATCGCCGAAGCACCGCGTCCACTCGTCGTCCCAGAGGGCGTATTCGGCGGGGTCAGAGAGATCGAGACTCGTGCGACCCAAACGATCGGCCAGCCGGCGTTTGGCGTGCAACCACTTGCTGCCGTTCATCCCGCCGACCCGCGCAAAATGACGGATACCCGCGTCGAGGGGGCGGTCGGTCAGGATGTGCCGGGCAAGAGGCCCCGCGGGGTAGAGCACCGACACGTCGAATCGCATCTGATCGATGCTGTTCACAAGGTTGAAGGCGGCTGTGGTGATGCCGTTCGGACGCATCCCGCCCAGGTGCAGCAGCACCGTGGGCCGTGACGTGCTGTCGAACCGGCGCAGCCGATGGCCGGCGTTCGTCCCGCGAAAGACGATGTCGATCACCCGTTCGGCTGCGTGGCCGTCGTCCCACGGAACATAGGCCCGCCGGGCTTCCGCGTAACGGTCGTCGGCATCGGCGGTGGAGGTGTCGGCGGAAGTGGCGTCGGCGAAAGTGGCCACGGCAGCGGCGGCGTGGTCGATGGTGACACACACCGGCCCGGGCAGTCGGGACGGATCTTGGTAGAGGCCACGGGCATCCGCATAGTCGTCGTGATCGGGTGTGAAGAAGACAATGGGACGCCCGGTGGCCAGAAAGTCGAAGAAAATGCTCGAGTAGTCGGTGACCAGAATCTCGGCGATGCCCAAAACCGTGTTCGTCGGAATCGCGTTGGGGATGAGAACGCCGCGGGCGTCGGCTCGGCCGGCGGCCTGCGCGTGCGCGGCCTGGTGCAGTTTGAGGGCGACGAACCAGCGCGTCGGGTCGAGCGACTGCTGCAGTGCGGAGCGGGCCTCGAGGATCTCGTCGAGGTTCTCGTCGGGGCGGTTGAACGATGCACCCCGCCAGGTCGGCGCGAACACGACAAGGCGGCGCCCGCCCAGGGTAATCCCGGCGTCGTCGAGCAGGTGGCGACCGGATGCCGCGGCATCCGAATCAAGAAATTGGAGGTCCACGCGCGGGTAGCCGGCCTCGATAACCGTGCCCCGGTAGAGCCCGTCGAGTTTGTAGGCCGAGCCATACATTGTCTCGGTCATGAACGGGTTCTGCGAGAGCAGATAGTCGGCGGCGACGAAGTTGCGCAGTGTGTTGGCCGCCTCCATCGGCCCATCGGGCATGTCGAATCCCATGTGTTTGAGCGGAGTGCCGTGCCAGGTGTTCAGGTAGATCTGACCGGGCCGTTTGGAGAATTCGGGAGGAAACGTGGCGTTGTTCACCAGGAAGCGGCTCGTGGCCAGGGCGCGGTAGTAGCCGGTCGTGCCGCGTCGCACGAAGCTCACGCGCGGGTTTCCCGCGAACTTCGCTATCGTGGCGTCGTGTTCTCGACCGCTCGACAGCGCCCAGATGTGCTTCAGCTGCTGCTGATCCGAGGCCTGAAGCAGCGACCGAAAGATCGCTTCGGGATTGCAGAGCATGCCATTACCGCCGAATGACTCATAGAAAACGGTGCGGGGAGCAAGCGGCTGGGTTCGATAGTGCGCGTGAACCTGCGCCAGTGCGGCGCGCTTGACGCGCCTCAACACCACGGCTGGTGACGTCACGTTCACGGCTCACTCATTTCGATGTTCGTTCGGATTTTCATCTTGACCTGAAGTCCGCATCACGCCAAGCAACTGTGGGAGTTCTCAGCCACGACCGACCAATGCTGGGAGATTTCCGAGCAAACGCGGAATGGGCACTGAATCGTCGGGACGACTCAGAAAGCTGGAAGAAAACTCGGGAATCGTTGGGTGTGAGTTGAACCTTCATCGAATCGAGACCGAGATGACCCGCATTGCATCACCCGCCCGCAGCGGTGGCGCTCCGGTCTTGGCCCGCGCACGCCGGACTCAGCTCAGACGACGGCTGCGAGCCGCCGATCTGATCGTCATAGCCGGCTGGTCGTCGGTCGCTGCGGCTGTCGCTCTCTACCTGTCATCGGGCGGGCTCGCCAGCGTTGTCACCCTGTCGAGCGCTCTTTCCGCGCTCGGAATCGTGACCGGTCTCGTCGGCACCGACTTCATTCTGCTGATGCTGCTGCTCGCTGCCCGGCTGCCGTTCATCGACCGCGCCGTCGGGCAGGACGTCGCGATGCGGTGGCACCGCGCTCTCGGAAAACCAGCGTTGTATTTAATTCTCGCCCATCTGGTTCTGCTCACGATCGGCTACGCGGTTGCCGATCAGGTGAACGTGATCGCCGAGACGGTGCTGCTCTTCACCACCCCCGACATGGCCATCGCCTATCTGGGCTTCGGCCTTCTGCTCGTCGTCGTCGTCTCGTCAGTTGTCGCCGTACGACGCCGGTTCCCCTACGAGGTGTGGCACGCCATCCACCTGCTCAGCTACCTGGCCGTGCTCGTGGCCCTCCCCCACCAGTTGAGCACCGGCGCCGTGCTTTCCCACGGAACCGCCCAGCGCTGGTACTGGATCGCGCTGTATGTGCTCACGTTCGCCTCGGTCGCGTGGTTCCGTTTCACCGTCCCGCTGATCCGATCGATTCGGCACGGCTTGCGCGTCGAATCCGTGCAGCCCGTTGCCCCGGGGGTGGTATCGATTCATCTGCGCGGACGCGACCTCGATCGGCTGAACACCGCGGGCGGGCAGTACGCGATTTGGCGGTTCTGGAGCCACGGAGTCTGGTGGCACGCCCACCCCATCTCGTTCTCGGCCATTCCGACCGCGTCAACCGCGCGGGTGACCGTGCGCCAGCTCGGCCGTGGCAGCGGCCAATTGGCCCGGCTTAGCCCCGGCACCCGGGTCACGATCGAAGGTCCGTACGGTTTGTTCACGGATCGGGCACGCACCTCCCCTCGACTCGCGATCGTGGCGGCAGGAATTGGGATCACCCCGGTGCGCACCCTCCTGGAGCACTCGAGCCTCCGGGCCGGGGAAGCGACTGTTCTGCTGCGCGGCACCGATGAGTCCCAGGGGTATCTCTGGGATGAGGTCGTCGCCCTGGGTCAGTCTGCCCGGGCCACCGTCTATTCGATGATCGGTCGGCGTCCGGCCGGCGTCGACACCTGGATGTCGGCCGAGGCGATCGCTCGGGGTGTCACGCTGGCAAGCATCTTCCCCGACCTCGCGAGTTCCGACCTCTACGTCTGCGGCCCTCCTGCCTGGACCGATCTGGTTGTGCGGGATGCCCGCACTGCGGGCATCCCCGACCTTCAGATTCACGTAGAAAGGTTCGACTGGTGAGAAAACGAGCAGTAGCCGGAAGTATCCTCGGTACCACGGCGATCCTACTTCTCGGCTGGGAACTCGGCACAACCGTGCATCCCGGCACCGGCGTCTCCGCATCCGCCGCGCACGCTGCGACACCCAGCCAACCGGCAGCGCCCGGCAGCGCTCCTGCGGCCGGGCCGGTGCCCGCCGCGATGCCTTCTCCGTCTGCCGCTTCTCCCGCTGCTCCCGCTGCCCCTGCCGCCCCGTCGGGTTCGTTCACCGGGAGCATGGTGAGCACCGAATATGGGAACGTGCAGGTTCAGATCACCGTGGCTGCCGGCACGATCACCGATGTCACCGCACTTCACCTCACCGACAGTGACGGTCGCTCGGTGCAGATCAGCAACCGGGCGGCGCCGGTTCTGCGCACGGAGGTGTTGTCGGCGCAGTCCTCGTCAGTGCAGATGGTGTCGGGGGCGACCTACACGAGCGAGGGCTACCTCACGTCGTTGCAATCGGCACTCGACAAGGCGGGAATCAAATAGTGTCTACCCACACGTTCCACACCATGGGCACCGTCGCGAGTCTCATCTGTGCCGACGAGCTGCCCTCGGTGGGCTGCCTCGCCGCCGTGGCACGTGTGTTCACCGACCACGACGAACTCTTTTCGCTGTACCGGCCCAACTCTGAACTCAGCCGGCTCGCCCGAGGCGAGATCACCCTTGCCCAAACGAGTGCGGATGTTCGCGACTGCTACGCGCAGGCCAACGACTGGCGGTTGCAGACCAACGGAGCGTTCACCGCTCATCGTCCGGATGGTCTCATCGACCTCTCGGGAATTGTGAAGGCCGCCTCGATCAGCCGGGCGGCCGACGTGTTGCACGGGTTCGGGGTCACCGATGCGCTGCTCGATGTGGGCGGAGACGCTCTCGCGCTCGGCACGCGGCATGGCAGACCCTGGCGCGCCGGAATCGTCGACCCGGCCGATGCGACAGCACTCCTCTGCTCTGTCGATTTCCACGGCGAGTGGGCTGCCGTCGCGACATCCGGAACAGCCGAACGCGGCGAACACGTCTGGCGTACCGGGCCGGATGTCTACCGTCAGGTCACCGTACTCGCCGCTGACATCGTGACCGCCGATGTGCTCGCCACTGCCGTTCTCTCGGGGGGGCCCGAGATGCGCGATGACGCGACCGACCGGTGGAACGTAGACGTGCTCACCGTCGATCGAGATGGTGAGCTGACACTGTCGGCGCGCCTGCGAGACCTGACGGCACAGCCCCGGTGACCGATTCCGATCCCTATACTTCGAGCATGGAAGACGGCCCGCGCATCCTGCTTGTCGAAGACGACGTGCGCCTGGCCCAGATGCTGCAGGGGCTGCTTGAAAGCGAAGGCTACCGGGTGGTTGCAGCGCGTGACGGCCAGCGCGCTCTGCATGAGGGTCTGACCGGATCCTTCGACGTGTTGCTTCTCGACCGCGGACTCCCGATCATTGACGGTCTCGACGTGCTGACCAAGCTCCGGCAGAAGGGGGTTCTCGCCCCGGCGCTGATCTTGTCGGCGCTCGGCAACCCCGCAGACCGTGTCGAAGGCCTCGATCGCGGGGCGGAGGACTACCTGTCGAAACCGTTCGACATCGACGAGTTGTTGGCCCGCCTGCGCGCGCTGCAACGACGTCCGTCCTCCCTCGCCCAGGTGCTCCGTGTGCCCGGCGGATCGTTCGATCCAAGCAGCCGGACCGTGGTTCTCGACTCCGGCTCGACCGCGGTGCTCTCCGAGCGGGAGAACACGTTGCTCGAACAGTTCGCGCGGCGTCCCAGCCAGGTTTTTCAGCGCGCCGCCATTCTGCATTCTGTCTTTCCGGATGCCGACGACATCGGCGTCGTCGACACCTATGTGCATTACGTGCGCAAAAAGCTCGGACATGATGTCGTCCTCACCGTGCGCGGTGTCGGCTATCGGCTGGGAGCTCCGCGATGACGGCGCAGCGCGACGGGGCCGAGATGCGCCATGCGGTGCGGCGTCTCACCGTGCAGTTCACCGCATTGATCGTCATCCTCCTCGTCTTGGTCGGCGGGCTCGTCTTCGCAATCGTCTCCACGAGTGCTGAAGAGTCCAATCTTCGGGCCCTCACCGATGCCGTGCACGTCGATTCCCCGCACGATGCGCCGCAGGCGGTGTGGGTTGCCATCCTCGATGGCGGTCACCTCGAGACATCCGCGGTGCGCCTACCCGGGCTTCCCGACGAAGCCGCCTTCGCCGAGGCTGCTCGGACCGGCCAGCCGGTCGAGTCGCAGCGTGACTCGGCCGGGCGCAGCTATTCAGTGCTCACCGTGGCCGACGGTGGTCGGATTGTGCAGGTTGCGCGCGACCAGCACGAAACGCAGGAGGAGCGTGGCCGACTGTTGTGGGCATTGGTGGTCTCGGGTCTCGTCGCGGCGGTGGCCAGCGCATTCATCGCAGCCTGGATGGCCCGCCGAGCGATGCGTCCGCTCGCCCGGGCGCTCGCCCTGCAACGGCGTTTCATCGCCGATGCGAGCCATGAATTGCGCACGCCATTGACGCTCCTGAGCACTCGCGCTCAGTTGATCCGCCGACATCTGACGTCGGCCAGCGCGACGGATGCCGCGCCCGCGTTGGCGGGTGAGCTCGACGAGATTGTTCACGATTCACAACTGCTCACCGAAATTCTCGAAGACCTGCTCATCGCGGCTGATCCTCGCGAGTCCGCGATCGCGGCCGACGTGGATCTCGTTGCCTGGGCCGACACCGCCGTGGCGGCGGCCGTAGCCCACGCGACGTCGGGCTCGGTGTCGATCACCCGTACCGGGGAGAACCGGGCGCTCGTCGTCTTGGCCTCACCCGCCGCCCTGCAGCGCCTGTTCTCGTCTCTCATCTCCAATGCAGTCGACCATGCCAGCGGAACGGTGCAGGTTGACGTCGCCGCCGAGGGCGCGGAGGCCGTCGTGCGCATCAGCGACGACGGACCCGGATTCCCGGCGGAGATGGCCGAGCGCGCCTTCGAACGATTTTCGAGCTCACGCCGGGAGACGAACCTCTCGGAGGGGCCTCGACACTACGGCATTGGGTTGGCACTGGCAGCCGAGATCGCGGCACGGTTCGGCGGCAGCGTGCGGATCGAACCCGCACGTGTCACCCCCGGCACCCCACCGGGCGCCACCGTCACGGTGACCCTGCCGCTGCACCGGGGCCGGACGAAAACAGGCGGGAGTGCGCATCCGTAACCAAAACAGGCTGGATTGCTAGTTTTTCGGCAGTCGTTCCTGTTTTCGCGGCACCGGTATGCGGCTACCGGCCGAGAATGTGTGGGGGCGTGTGCTCGGCGACGAAGTCGTTGATCAGGGCGCGGGCGATACCGTCCCAATCGGAACCGAAGTGCAGAAAGTCGGTCTGCCCGGCGAGGTAGCCGTTGTAGACCGGGTCGTGATCGGCGCCGTCGCGCTCAATCATCACGATGCTTCCGTAAACCACGCCCTCCAGATCGGTGATCACCCAGCGGTTCGAATCCCCGCGCTCGAGGGTGAACGCGTTCCCCCGGTGCTCGAGGTGTTCGTGTTTGTGCGGCTTTGCGAATGACATGGCCAGCCCCTTTTCGTCGCGTGGAATGCCACGGCGCGGGCATCCGTCGTTCCAGAATCCTCCGGGTCGAGCTGCCACGCAATGGCCGACCTCGCACGCGGGCACGCCGCTGCGCACACGCAGGCCCGGTCTCGACAGTGGCTCACGCGATCTCGACACGCTCGATCAACGAACGGCTCACGCGATCTCGACACGCTCGATCAACGAGCGGGTCGAGACCGCCTTCGACTCACGCCGACGTGTCGGCTCTCGCCACACTCAGAAGAAGAGCATCAATCGCCGAGAGGACCATCGTCGCCGACTGAGTCGCCGCATCGTCGACCTGGTCGAGGAAGTCGTCGTTGGCGGCCGGTCCGCACAGGTCTGAGATGCCACGGATGGACAGAAACGGAACCCCGTACACGTGGCAGGTTTGCGCGATTGCGGATGACTCCATGTCGGTCGCCAAGGCCCCCGGAAAGTCGCCGGTGATGCGTGTCGCTCGCTCCTGGGTGACGAAGCCGTAGCTGGAGACGATCAGTCCCTGGTGCACGGCTCCGGTTCGGGGCCGCGGCGCGGAGAAAACAGCGTCAGTCAGATAGTGTGCCGCCGGGTAGCTCGCCGGCATGCGCGGAACTTGGCCGAGAACGTAGCCGAATGCGCGAGCATCGGCATCCACGTTGATGTAGTCGGTGCCCACCACCACGTCGCCGACACGCACCTCGGCGCCGAGCCCACCCGCGGTGCCCGCGCTGATGATGAGTGACACACCGCCGTCGCGCTGCGCTTTGAGAATAACGGCGGTGGCCGCTCCGGCAGCGTTGACGAGGCCGATGCCGGTTTGGACGAGCACGACGGGGCGACCGCCGAGAACGGCGTCGCGGTGAACCGCATTTCCGACCTGCCGGGCCGGGCCGACGTTCTCGGCGCGTTCGATGAACGGCGCAAGCTCATCGTCCATCGCGGCAAGGATGGCCAGTTCGGGAGCACTCACGCGACGACCACGTTCCAGATCTCGAGGTGGTCCACGTTGGGCCGAGTGAAGGGTTCGAGGTTTATGCGCTCTGGGTTCATTGTCAACATTCTGTTCGAGTTCGAGACCTTCACGAGGATACGCTGCCGCGACTCACCATCGGCTGTGCGCGACTCACCCTCGGCTGTGCGCGACTCGAAGGGGTGACCAGCCGCTTATGCGCCCTGGTCGTGTCTCGCGAGCCACCCCGCGAGGTGCTCCGCCGTCGCGCCCCTGCCGCTCGCGATGGTGCGCGGGGTGCCGGATGCGACAACCTGGCCGCCCGCGTTTCCACCGCCCGGACCCAAATCGATCACCCAGTCGCAGTCGGTGATTGTGGCCAGGTCGTGCTCGATGAGAACCACCGTATTGCCGGCCTCCACCAGTCGTTGCAGCTGATCGAGCAACAACCGGATGTCGGCCGGGTGCAGGCCCGCGGTTGGCTCATCGAGCAGGTAGAGCGTATGCCCGCGGTGGGCCCGCTGCAGCTCGGTGGCCAGCTTGATGCGCTGTGCCTCTCCGCCGCTGAGCTCGGTCGCCGGCTGGCCAAGACGGAGGTAGCCGAGCCCGACATCCCGGAGCGTCTCCAGGCTGCGAGACGCCGCGGGAACATCGGCGAAGAAGTCGGCGGCCGCGTCGACCGTCATCGCCAGCACATCGGCGATGGTCTTTCCGCGCGAGGTCACCTCGAGCGTCTCGGCGTTGTAGCGCGCTCCGTGACAGGTGCGACAGGGCGCGTAGGTGCCGGGCAGAAAGAGTAATTCGACCGACACGAAGCCTTCACCCTGACAGGTCTCGCAGCGCCCACCGGCGACGTTGAACGAAAATCGCCCTGCGGTGTAGCCACGGGCCTTCGCCAGATCGGTGGCCGCAAAGATTTTGCGCACACCGTCGAACATGCCGGTGTATGTGGCGAGGTTGGAGCGCGGGGTGCGGCCGATGGGACGTTGGTCGACCACCACCAGCCGATCAAACGTTTCCACTCCCGACACCCCCGCCACGTCGACCTCGAGCACCGCGTCATCCGGCCCCTCGGCTGCCGTGCCGAGATGACCGCGCACCACATGCGCGAGCACCTGGGTCACGAGCGTCGACTTGCCCGATCCCGAGACGCCGGTGACAGCTGTCATCACACCGAGAGGAACCTCGACGGATGTCTCCCGGAGATTGTGCCGAGTGACCCCGCGCAGACGCAACCAGCCCTGCGGGGTTCGCGGCTCGTGAACGGCCATCGCCGAGCGCGGAAAAAGGTAGCGGCCGGTGACCGAGTCTGCAACCTCCCGGAGCCCCTCGACCGGTCCGGAATAGAGCACCTGCCCGCCACCGTCGCCGGCCCCGGGTCCGATGTCCACGACCCAGTCGGCCCGGCGCACGACATCGAGGTCGTGTTCGACGACGAACAGAGAATTGCCCGACGCGATCAGGCGTTCCAGAACGTCGAGCAGCGGCCGCGCATCGGCCGGATGCAGCCCCGCGGATGGTTCGTCGAGCACATAGACAACGCCGAAGAGCCCGGAGCGCAGTTGCGTGGCGATGCGCAATCGCTGTGATTCACCGGGGGACAGCGTGGTGGAGTTGCGCCCCAGGCTCAGGTAGCCGAGGCCGAGATCGAGCAGCACCTCAACCCGCGCGATCACGTCGGCGGCGATTCGACTGGCGGCCTCGCTGCCCTCCGCTGCGGATGCCACGGCTCCCGCCTCGACACCGGTTCGCAACTCCCCCGCGAGTTCGGCCAGCGGCACCGCGTTCATGTCGGCGATCGTGCGCCCGGCGAACGTGACGGCCAGTGCCTCCGCACGCAGGCCGCTGCCGTCGCAATCGGGACAGGCGATGCTCTGAACGAAGCGAAGTGCGCGCTCGCGCATCCGCTCACTCTGGGACTCTGAAAGCACATGCATGACGTGCTTGCGTGCGCTCCAAAACTTTCCGTAGTAGCCGTGATCGATGCGGCCGGCCTCGGGTTCGATCAGCACGGAGGGCTGCTCCTCGGTGTACAGCAACCAGTCCCGGTCGGCGCGCGGCAACGACGTCCACGGTGTGTCGATGTCGATCCCGAGGCCGCGCACGATACTGCGCAGGTTCGCTCCCTGCCACGCTCCCGGCCAGGCGGCAATCGCCCCGTCGCGAATGCTCAACGCCGTGTTGGGAACCAGCAGCTCCTCGGTGACGTCGTGCACTACTCCGAGCCCCTGGCAGCGCGCGCAGGCCCCGGCCGCGGTGTTCGGCGAGAATGCCTCGGCGGCGAGGTGCGTCGCGCCCGGCTGATACGTTCCGGCCCGGGAATAGAGCATGCGGAGCAGATTGGACAGCGTTGTGAGTGTGCCGACGGTCGAGCGCGAACTCGGCGCTCCGCGGCGCTGCTGCAGTGCAACGGCCGGGGGCAGCCCGGTGATTTCCCCCACCTCCGGAGCGCCGACCTGATTCAGCAGTCGTCGTGCGTAGGGCGCGACCGATTCAAAATAGCGTCGTTGTGCCTCGGCATACAGGGTGCCGAACGCCAGCGAGGACTTGCCCGACCCTGACACACCGGTGAAGGCCACCATGCAGTCGCGGGGAATATCGATGTCGACATTCTTGAGGTTGTGCTCTCGAGCGCCGCGAACGCGCACCCAACCGTCCACGTCGCCGCGGGTCACGGTTCAACCGTTCTCTCCGCCGCGGGAGACGACGAGCTGTCGTCGGAACTGCCTGTTGATTCCTGCGGGCCCGCGTGCAGGCCCGACTTCAGGCGGGCGATCCGGGCCCGAGCGTTCTGCTCGCTCGGCGACATCCGTCCGAGCACGCGCGATCCACCCACGAGCAAGACCCGCGTCAGCGTCACGGCCGGCCACCACGGGCGCCGCAGGCCGAGCAACTCACGATGGCGCCGATCGAGCGAAGCCACCGCACCGCCGAAGAGGATCGGGTACAGCCGACCGGTCACGCCCGGCAGCCCGGGCTTGCGCAGAAAACGCACCGCCTCGGCGACCCGCTCGTCGGGTTTGGCCTCGGTGAGAAAGGCGTCCATCTCAGCGTGCAGTTCCGCGACCGTCGTGGGAGGGCGACTCACTCCCATCAGCGACCCGGCCTGCGCCCATTCGCGCACGTAGGCATCCGGCCCACCCGGGATCGGACCGCCCCAGATTGCATGCGCACCCAGAAAGGCTTCGGTGAAGGCGTCGTGCACCCACCGCAACAGCTCTTCGTCGTTGGCCGTATAGGGGCGTTCGGTGCCACGAGCATCGACGTAGGTTCCCGTCACATGCTCGTGCAACCGCGAGACGAAAGCGGATGCCGCCGTGGCGCCGGCCCGATCGCCGAACGTTGTCGTGGACACCCACCGCACGGTGCCGTCGAGTCGCCCCAGCGGATCCTCGTGGTAGCGCGACCAGTCGTGCACGCCCGCCATCGCGCCGGGGTGCAGGGTCTGCAGCAGCAACGCACGGATGCCGGCGACCAGCGTCGGCAGCGCTCCGTTGACCGCCCAGACGGCGCTGCCGGGTCCGAAGAATCCGGCGTCGGTGCCGTCGGCGAGCGCGAGAGTCCACGCCGGCGGCTCGCGGCGTCCCGTTCGTCCAGGCCGCCAGCGTGCGGCACGGGGGTGGGCCGTGCGGTGTTCGCTCATGATTCGACGCTAACCCAGTCGACCCGCGCGCGGCTGCGGATCCGCTGCGAAGTTGCGCTGGCGACTTCGAGGGGCGGTTACGCCACGCTCACGTGCACCGTGTGCCAGCCTTCCGCCCCGTTGGGAACCGTCGGAATGTTGACGTCGCGTTGGGTGGCACCGGTGGCATCCGTGGCCCGCACCTGGATGGTGTGGCCGCCGCTTGTCGCCTCCCACTCGTACACCCATTGCACCCAGGTGTCGACGGAGATCGCGGTGGCGAGGCGGGCCTTCTCCCAGGCACCGTTGTCGACGCGCACCTCGACACGGTCGATGCCGGTGTGCTGCGCCCAGGCCACCCCGGCGATGGCGACCCTCCCGGCCGCAACCTGCGACCCGTCCGAGGGCACATCGATGCGCGACTCGGTCTTGATCGGTCCCTTCGGCGACCAACCGCGATCGGTCCAGTAGGCGCTGGCGTCAGCGAATCGGGTGACCCGCATCTCGACCAGCCATTTGGTGGCGGAGACGTAGCCGTAGAGACCGGGAACCACCATCCGCACCGGAAAGCCGTGCTCGAGCGGTAGCGGGGTGCCGTTCATCCCGACGGCGAGCAGGCTGTCGCGATCCGGTTCGAGCAGAACGGCAAGCGGCGTACCGGCGGTGAACCCGTCGACGCTGGTCGAGAGCACCATGTCGGCGTCGGCGTGCGGTTTGGCTCGGGCCAGCAGCTCTCGGATCGGGTAACCGAGCCACACGGCGTTGCCGGCGAGGTCACCACCGACGTCATTCGAGACACACATCAGCGTGACCGTCGATTCAATCAGGGGCAGGGCGAGGAGTTCCTCGAAGCTGATCTCGACCTCGTTCTCGACCATTCCAGTGACCTTGAGCCGCCAGGTCGACGAGTCGACACTCGGCACCTGCAACGCCGTGTCGATGCGGTAAAACACGTCGTTGGGGGTGACGAGGGGTGTGATCCCGGGGATGTCGAGTTCCGCGCCGACTGGGATCGGCGGTGCGGCTACAGCCGGTTTCGGGAGCCTGATGGCGTCGCGCACGGTCGTCACCGCCACCGTTCCAGCGTTCAGCGCTCGCGCGCCGATTCCGATGATGAGAGCTGCGATTCCGGTCCCTCCGACGAAGACGAGGAACCGCCGGCGCGAGACGGCAACGCCCGGCGCTGGGGCTGCCTGCTCGATGCCGGCCCAGGCCCGGAGTCGAATGGTGCCCAGGCGCAGCACCAGCACGCCGCCGATCATCCCGAGCACAGTGGGAAGCGCCCAGATTCCGGTCGCCTGGGCTCGGGTCGTGACTGCGAGGGTGGCGATCCCACCGATCAGCACCAGGCCCACGATCCCCCATGGCGGTCGCCGGTATTCAAGCAGGCCCAGCACGCCCGCGAGCACCGCCACCAGCACGCCGAGGCAGATGATGAGCACCAGCTTGTCGTTGGTGCCGAACAGCGCGATCACCAGGTCTTTGGTCCAGCCGGGAACCAGGTCGATCACCAGCGAGCCGACCGCGAGCAGCGGGCTGGCCGCCGGAGCGACGATCAGAGCGACCACTTCGGCGATTCCGAGCGTGACAACGGCGCTGGCGAGGCCCGCCAGCGCAGCCCATGCTCTCTGACGCGCTCTGCTCATGGGTCATGTTAACTCGCGACCGCCCGCTTTCGGTAGGTCTGAGTGTCGGGAGTATCGTCGCAGCAGGGTAGAGCTCAGGCCTGCCGGGCCAGCGGAGGGACACCAATGACCGACCACCTTGAACCGCCTGGGGGCGAACCCTCGTCACCTCCGGACGGCGACGACGACGACGAACGCTGGCTGACCGCCGGGGTGGGAAGCGTTGCCGCGGCGAGCTTCTTCTCGGACTCGGGCCATGAAATCGCGACCGCTGTGCTGCCGAGCTTTCTCACGAGTGTTCTCCATGGGTCGGCTGCGGCGTTGGGCCTGATCGAGGGGGTGAGCGATGCCCTCGCCGGCGTCGCAAAACTGATCGGGGGCCCGCTGGCCAACGATCCGAAACGGCGTCAGGCCATCGCGACCGGGGGCTATCTGGGCACCGCAGTTGCAACGGCGGCGATCGGATTGGCCGCGGCCGTGTGGCAGGTGGGGGTGCTTCGCGCCATCGCGTGGGTGTCGCGCGGCCTTCGGTCCCCCGCGCGTGACACACTTCTTTCATCCCTTGCCCAGACTCGCGCGTATGGCCGCGCATTCGGCCTCGAGCGCGCAGGTGACAACCTCGGCGCCGTGGTGGGGCCGTTGGCCGCCGCGGGCCTGGTGGCCTGGCTGGGTATTCGCCCGGCGATCTGGTTCGCCCTGATCCCTGGCGCGCTGGCGGCCGTGGCGATCACCGTTGCGGCCAGGGAGGCTCGCCGTCACCACCTGCCAGGGGCCCGGCAACGCATCCGGCTGGACTTCGCCGGATTGCGCTCGGCCGGACTACTCCGCCCGCTGATTCCGGTGATCCTGTTTGAATGCGGCAACATCGCCACCACCATGCTGATCCTCCGTTCGACGCAGTTGCTCCAGGTCGATGGCCGGAGCGCCGCGACGGCGGCGTCGTTGGCAATCCTGATCTACGCCGCGCACAATGCCGCTGGCGCGATCGTGGCCTATTTTGGCGGTCGCTGGATCGACCGGTCAGGGCCGCGGATCGTTTTCGCGGCCGGCGCCGTGCTGTACGTGGTCGCCTACGTCGGATTCGCGTGGGCGCCGTCTGAGTGGTGGTTTCTCGTGATCGTGTTCAGCTTGGCCGGTGCCGGCATCGGATTGGCGGAAACGGCGGAATCCACCCTGGTGGCCCAGATCCTCCCTGACCGGCTGCGCGGGAGCGGATTCGGCGTCATCGGAGCAGTTCAAGCCGGCGGCAATTTGGTCGGAACCGTCGTCGTAGGGGTGCTCTACACGGTGGTGTCGCCCACCGCAGGCTTCATCTACGCGGCAGCCTGGATGGCATTGTCGGTAGTGACCGCGGCGTGGCTTCGAGGCCATCGCCCGCAGCCGGCTGTCGAGCCGGACGCTCAGCTCTCGTAGCTGTCGTTCGCACGGTACGCGTGCACAGCCGCCGTCACCGTGCGTTCCGCTTCATCACGCGAACCGAAGCCGTGCACCGTCACGAACTTTCCGGGCTCCAGATCCTTGTAATGCTGAAAGAAATGTTGGATCTCGTGGCGCAGATTGACGGAGACATCGTCCAATTCACGGATGTCGGCCCAGCGGGGATCCGATGCGGGCACCGTGATGATCTTGGCGTCGGGGCCCTTTTCGTCGGTCATCCGAAAGACCCCCACCACTCGTACCGCCACGACCACACCAGGAAACGTCGGCTCGTCCAGGAGCACGAGGGCATCCAACGGGTCGCTGTCTTCACTGAGGGTGTGCTCGATGAAGCCGTAGTCGGCTGGGTAGGTCATCGCGGTGAACAGTGTGCGGTCCAAGCGCATGCGTCCAGTCGCATGGTCGACCTCATACTTGTTGCGGCCTCCACGCGGAATCTCAATCGTGACGTCGAGTGTGGTCATCGCCTTCTCCTGTCTCATCACCGAGCAAGGAACCATCAGCACTCAGTGCGGTTCGGGTGACACGTACCCGGGCGGGATCCATCGCCAGCGCCCACGATACCGCGCACTCATGAGATGTGCTCATCTCCAAATGAGAGTGACTGTTCGAAGCCCAAGCCCCTGCCCGCACCGACGGTCGCGAGGGTTGTAGTTGGCTCCGAGCCGGAACATACTGAGGGTGGCGATGAGGCTCGCCACAACCGCGGATATTGCCGCTAATGGCCTCTACCTGAGAGCACTCGACGTGACGTCGAGGCTCAGGTGGAGGAGGTAGATGATGAGCCAGACGGCCACACGGCCCACCGTTTCCGCGGTGACATCGCCCAGCATCCTTTTCGTCAACGGCGAGAACGAAATGCCCAGACTCACGCTCGTCGCACCGGCCTGTTTCGCGGACCTGAACCTCGACCAGATCGTCGAGGCGATCACGGCGGGCCGAGAGGAATACGATCTCAAACCATTCTTTTACACTCCACTGACCACGGTCGATGCGCTTCAATATCGGCATGAGGTTCTGCGCGATCTCGAAAGTGACGAACTGCTCGGGAGCGTCGGACGCTTCGCACACCTGATGCGGGAGATCCGAAAATACGCGCTCCAGGCCGACAAGCTTCGCGTCGCGCATCAGAAGGAACGCTGGATTCTTGATGCAGTGCAGCTTTATGACCGCGCGGTGCGCAGCCTGGCCGAGGACCTCGACGCCGCGAATGTTCAGTCGCGAGGTCTTTCGGAGTTCCGGGACTACCTCGTCGCATACCTGCAGTCGTCGAGTTACGTTTCGATGGTTGAGGAGGCCGCTCGCCTCATTCGCGAACTCTCCGCCATCCGCTATTGCGTGCAGATTCGTGGAAACCGTGTGCAGGTCACACCGTACGAATCGGAAATCGACTACGGCGCAGAGGTCGAGTCGACGTTTGAGAAGTTCAAGCAGGGCGGGGTCGCGGGTCACCTCGTCGCGTTTCCCAACTGGGTAGAAATGAATCATGTTGAGGCAGACATTCTGAGCTTCGTGGCCTCGTTGAACCCTGACACCTTCCACGCCGTCGCGAGTTTTTGCGCCCAGCACTCCTCCTATGTCGACCGGGCCATCGCCAGTTTCGACCGGGAGATCCAGTTCTACGTCGCCTACCGCGCCTACACCGACATCTTCGTATCGGCCGGATTGCCTGTGTGCTATCCCGAGGTCGTAGACCGATCGACTGCACTCTCCGCACACGCGGTGTTCGACCTGGCGTTGGCCACGAAGCTCATCCCCACGCGTCGCGAGGTCGTGTGCAACGATTTCGCGCTCGTCGGGGCGGAACGCATTCTCGTGGTCTCCGGCGCGAACCAGGGTGGCAAAACGACCTTCGCCCGAGCATTCGGACAGGTTCACTACCTGGCAGCCCTGGGTTGCACCGTTCCCGGCCGCGACGCACACCTCACCTTGTTCGATGACCTCCTCACCCACTTCGAGAAGGAGGAAGACCTGCACGGTCTCAGCGGAAAGCTTGAAGATGATCTTCTGCGCATCCGCGACATTCTCGACCGGGCCACCGAGCGCAGTATCGTCATCATGAACGAAATCTTCACCTCGACGACGCTCGACGACGCCGTCTTCCTCGGCACCGAGATCATGAAACGGATCATCCACCGCGGTGCGGTCTGCGTGTGCGTCACCTTCGTCGACGAGCTGTCATCGCTCGACCCATCAGTCGTGAGCATGGTTGCGCAAGTCGACCCGAACGACCCGGTCGCTCGAACCTTCTCGATCGTCAGGAAACCGGCCGATGGGCTTGCCTATGCCGCAGCAATCGCCCGAAAGTACGGGCTCACCTACGACAGCCTGATGGAACGGATCTCCTCATGAAGGCATACCTGATGTACCGGGATGCGGATTTCGACCTCCACGCGGCCGTTCCCTCACAGGCCGAATCGCTCGTACAGGACCTGAACCTCAACACTCTGGTCGCCGCTATGGCCGCCGGTGACGCGTTCCTCTTCGACGTGGCTCGCGAAGCGCTTCTCACGAGTTGCCACGACGTCGAATCCATCACGTTCCGTCAGGATGTACTCCGTGACGCTTTCGCACAGGAGTCGGTCGTCAGAGAAATTTATGACCTCGCCGTGGAGGCTCTAGCTCGCGAGAAGAAGATCTACAGCTGGGCGTTCACGTCGCCCGACAGCATCCTTCGCCGCTCGGTTGAGGTGTTGGAGATGTTCGTGAGCCTGCTGCGACGGTTGAGGAGAATCGCCGGCGAGCACCGCGACGCTTTCCATTCCGCGGGCTTCACCCGTTTCTTCAGCATGTTAGAGGAGGAGCTGAGTGACGACTATTTCGAGGAAATCGAAACCCATCTCAAAACCCTGACCTTTCGAAATGGTGTGCTTCTCAGTTCCGGACTCGGCCAGGGGAACAAAGCAAAAGCGTACGTGTTGCGCCTGCCCCTGAATCCGAATCCGAGCTGGCTGCAACGGCTCAGGATGCTCACGCACTCTCCACTCACCCTCACGATCG
This sequence comes from Leifsonia psychrotolerans, assembly GCF_013410665.1. Classification (NCBI taxonomy): domain Bacteria; kingdom Bacillati; phylum Actinomycetota; class Actinomycetes; order Micrococcales; family Microbacteriaceae; genus Glaciibacter; species Glaciibacter psychrotolerans. Next base: position 2,563,765 of record NZ_JACCFM010000001.1, read on the forward strand.
CCGACCGCGACGAGGCCGGTCACGACGCGCTGCGGGAACTGCGGGGCCGCGGTATCAACCTCGCTGCGGATGCACTGGCGAAATCGACGGATCACATCCTCAGCTTCTTCAGCATGCTGCGCTGTGATCTCGCGTTCTACATCGGCTGCCTCAACCTCAACCAGCGACTCACGTCGCTCGGGGAGCCTCTCTGCTTTCCTGTTCCGCTCCCGGCGGAGGCCGGCCCGTTCACGCTGAACTGTGACGAACTCTACGACGTGTGCCTCGCCCTGTACGCCGGAGCACACGCCGTCGGCAATGACATCACGGCCGACAGCACTCCACTGGTTGTGATCACGGGCGCCAACCAAGGAGGCAAATCGACGTTCCTGCGCAGCGTTGGTTTAGCCCAGTTGATGCTGCAGTGTGGCATGGTGGTCCCCGCTGCGCGGTTCACCGCGAGTGTTCGCTCCGGGATCTTCACGCACTTCAAACGCGAGGAGGATGCCGGCATGGAAAGCGGGAAGCTCGACGAGGAGCTCAGCCGGATGAGCGACATCGCCGGCGCGGTCTCCGCAGACGGGCTGGTGCTGTTCAACGAGTCGTTTGCGTCTACCAGCGCACGAGAAGGCTCGGAGATCGCGACCAACATCGTTCACGCACTGGTGAACTCTGGTGTCGCCGTGTTCTTCGTCACACATCTCTACGACTTCGCACACGCCCTCTTCACCGAGGATGAAAACGCGTCTCTCTTCCTCCGTGCAGATCGTGAGTCCGACCGCCGACGAACCTTCAAGCTTGTCAAGGGTGAACCGCTCCCGACCAGCTTTGGCCAGGACGTGTACCAGCGGATCTTCGCAGCCGCGCCAGGTATCGACGTGGCGAACTGACCAGGGTGGGGTCGACGGTTGGCTGTGCCGCCGTCAATACAGGCCGTACGGGACCTCCGCCTGGGAGCGGGCGATCTCGGCGAGCCGGTTGTATTTGCCGACGCGTTCACCCCGTGCGGGCGCCCCGGATTTGATCTGGCCCACCCCGGCGCCAACCGCCAGGTCAGCAATGAAGGTGTCGAGGGTCTCCCCCGAGCGATGGGAGATCATGCATGTCATACCGTTCTCTCGGGCCACCCGAATCGCCTCAAACGTTTGGGTGACAGTGCCAATCTGGTTCGGTTTGATCAGAACGGAGTTCGAGAGGTGATCCGCTGCGCCGGCCGCGATTCGCATCGGGTCGGTGACATAGAGGTCATCACCCACGAGCTGAATCCGATCACCCAAACGTGAATACTGCGCAACCCAACCGGGGATGTCGTCCTCGGCGAATCCGTCTTCGATGCTCCAAATGGGGTACGTGTCGACGAGCCGCACGTAGTAGTCGAGCAACTCGTCCGTGGACACGGCCCCCCTCGGCAATTCATACCCGGGGTCGGCTCGGAAGCCGTTGGCGGCTGGGTCGAGGGCGATCGCCACCTGGTCGGTCGACGCTGTATAACCGGCGTCGGAGATCGCGGCAATGAGCAGATCTAAGGCCTGCTCCGGCTGCGCGATCGGTGGGGCAAACCCGCCCTCATCACCCAGCCCCGCAGTACCGAACTGGCGCTTCACCCGGAAGGCGAGCGCGTGATAGATCTCGGCCCCCCATTCCAGCGCATTCTCAAACGTGCCGGCGCCGATGGGGGCAATCATGAACTCCTGAAAAACGAGGTCGTTCGAGGCATGGGCGCCACCGTTGAGCACATTGAAATGCGGCACCGGGAGGCGTTCCAGGCTGTGGGTCTGGGAGGCGATCCAGGTGTGCAACGGAATTCGGTCCAGCGCGGCGAACCCACGAGCGGCCGCCATCGACAGCCCAACGATGGTGTTGCCGCCCAAACGAGACAGGGTCTCCGTGCCGTCCAACTCGCGCATCGCCGCATCCAGATCGGCCAGCGACGGCCACGAACGGCCGGTGAGCAACGTGGCGAGCTCCCCCTCCGCGGCGGCGACCGCCTGACGCACACCCCGCCCTCCGAAAGGGCCCCCGCCATCACGCAACTCGACGGCTTCATGGGCACCGGTCGATGCGCCGGCCGGAGTTGCAGCTTCAACGCTGCCACCGCCCTCGAGGTGCAGGGTCACCTGGATTGTGGGATACCCGCGGGAGTCCAAAATCTGCCGCGCCTGCACCTGCGAAATGTTCAGCTGTATCACGTCAGCGGGCGTGACGACGTCGTCACTCGGCGGCCGCTGGGGATCGTGGTTGACGTGGGCGTTCATGATTCTCCTTGTTGTGCAATCAAGGTAGGAAACCATTAGCGTGCGGTGCAGTGCGAACATCACGAGTTGACGTTCAGGCGGGATCCATCGCCAATTTAAGAATACTCAGTCGCGCCTGTTCCACAACGGATCCGTAGAGACCGGGCGCCACTATCGGCACCGGCAAGCCGTGGTCCTCCTCTTTGTCGGCGGCTTCGTTCAGGCCGTCCAGTGGCTGCTGTGGGTCGGCATCGTCGTGTTGGCTATCGCGGTGATCGCCTGGCTGATGCGCTCTAGTGCCGGACGCAAGAAGACATCCATCTGACGCGCCGCGATGCGATCGCTCAGGTCACTCGAGAGCCTTTCGGACTAGCCGGATCGCTCGTCGAGTAGTAACTCTCATTAATGCGAATGTCCAGAAAATAAGTCGAATCCGCAGGCTTCGTCGAAAGTGAAGGAGTCCATTATGAAAGCATCTGCCGAACTCAGCAGCAATCTCCAGGCCGTCCTGGTCGACATGATCGAGCTGCACCTGCAAGGAAAACAAGCCCACTGGAACGTGGTCGGGAAGAATTTCCGTGATCTGCACCTTCAACCGCTTTCCCGGCCGGAGAAGTTGAAACGAGCGCAGTGGTAGATCTCATCACCGAACGACTCGAAGCAGTCTCTGCAACAATCCGGGCTGTGCATGACCAGGTAGACGACGAAGATCCGGCCACGGCCGACCTCTTGCACGCATTTATCCTGAAACTTGAGCACTATGCGTGGATGGTGAGCGCCGAAAACCGCACTCCCACCGCCTCCGAGACCCGGACCACGACGAGCAAGGCCTCGACGAAGGTTTCGACGACCAAAAAGTAGCGCACGGCGAGGTGAAGAGAGAGGGTTAAGTGTGCGCGGAGTTCAGAATGATGGTGGGCCTGTCAGTCTTTCGCTGAGCCACCCGGCCAGCGTGTGGAACACCCGGCTTCATGACGTTGGACAGTGCGCGCTCGGCTTTCATGGTGATGTGGAAGCCGCGCTCGCGTGGTCCGTCGAGGTGGGCCACTGGGCGCCCAAGCCCGGCACCGGAAGCACGGCACGATTGTGGGAACTCCTCGCGACCACCGCCGCAGCGGATGTCGGCGTCGCCCGCATCCTCGAGCCCCACCTTGACGCACTCGCCATTCTGGATCAGGTGCCGACCGGTGTTGCGCTCGACGAGATCGGGATCGATGAGGCGAGCACCTGGGGGGTTTATGCAGCTGAGGGGCCGGAGTGCACGCTGACCGCCGCCGAGGAGGACGGGTCGTGGATTCTCAGTGGGATCAAACCGTGGTGTTCTCTCGCACAGGTTGTTTCCCACGCCGTGGTCACCGCACGCACGAGCGACGGTGCACTTCGGCTGTTTGCGGTCGATATGAAGGGTGCGGGAGTGGAAGCCGAACCAGGCCCGTGGCATTCCCGGGGGCTTCGGCACGTCGTCAGCGCGCCGGTGTCATTCAGTCGGGCTCCCGCCATTCCTCTCGGACCCGAGGGGTGGTATTTGACCAGGACCGGCTTCGATTGGGGTGGTATCGGCGTGGCTGCGTGCTGGTGGGGCGGTGCCATCGGGATCGCCCGCGCCCTGTACGGCAGTGCTCTCAAGCGCGAACCCGACCAGCTTGCGCTTGCTCACCTCGGAGCGGTCGACACGCTTCTGAGTGCCGCCCGCGCAACCCTCGCCGAGGCCAGCAGCGCCATCGATGACCCCACAACTTCGGCTGAGACAGTCACGCTCCTCACCCGGCGCACCAGAAACCTGGTGGCAGAGACTGTGGAGTCCACCCTCACTCGTGTCGGGCACGCCCTCGGACCGGGACCACTGACTCAGGATGAGGAACACGCCCGCCGCGTCGCCGACCTGCACCTCTACGTGCGGCAGCACCATGCCGAACGCGACGAAGCGTCTCTGGGACGGAAACTCCTGGCTCGAAAGAGCACGCCGTGGTGAGCTTCGACCATCAAGACACCGGAACCCTGGAAGCCGAATGGGTGCGGTCACCTCGGTTGTCCGAGTTGCAGAGCCTGGATCTCGACGGCCTCACGCACCTCGTCGTTCTGTCCGCGCACCCTGACGACGAAACCCTCGGGGCGGCCGGCCTCATCGCACGCGCCGCCGGATGCACTGCGCAGGTGAGCATCGTTGTAGCGACGGATGGCGAGAACTCGCATCCCCGCTCACCCACCTGTACCGCCGCACAGCTCAGCGCCCTGCGTCGCAGCGAATTGCGAGAAGCGATCGGCAATCTCGCCCCGGCCGCCCGCATCGAGTTTCTCGGTATCCCTGATGGGCAACTGCGCGAATATGCCGACACCGTCAGGCACCACCTGACGCAGCTCGTCGGACGGCACGGCCCGGAGGGGCTTGTGCTGGTCGCACCCTGGGTAGAGGACGGGCACCGCGACCATCGCGCGGCAGGCATGATCGCCCGAGCAGCGGCACACTCCACCGGAGCGCGCCTTGTGGAATATCCGATTTGGATGTGGCACTGGGCAGACCCCGACAACGCAGCGGTGCCCTGGAACGATATGGTGCGCCTCGAGCTGACCGAGGTCGAGCACGCCGTGAAATCGAAGGCGCTGTCCGCTCATCGCAGCCAGATCTTCCCGCTGTCTGATGCTCTCGGCGATGAGGTGCTTCTCAACCCAGAGGTCCAACGTCACTTCTCGCGACCGTTCGAGGTGTTCATCGTTCCGCCTGGCGCATCCCATCAAACACTCGAGAGTTTGCCCGAGGCCTTTTTTGATCACTTCTACACGGGCAAAGCCGATCCGTGGGGTGTTGAAACCCGCTGGTATGAGGAGCGCAAGCGCGCCATAACGCTTGCGTCCTTGCCTCGGAAACAGTTCAGGTCTGGCCTCGAAATTGGCTGCTCCATCGGAGTTCTCACCGGCGAGCTGGCCACCCGCTGCGACGCCGTCCTCGCGATCGACATCTCCGAAGCGCCGCTCGCCCTCGCCCGAAAGCGGCTGGGGGCCGTGGAGAACATCGCCTTTGTCCGACTGACGACTCCAGATCAATGGCCGGACGACACCTTCGACCTCATTGTTCTCTCGGAAGTCGGCTACTACTGGGACGAAGCGGCCTTGGGCCGCGCACTCGACAAGGCCCTCGCTTCTCTCACCCCCGACGGAATACTCCTCGCCTGTCATTGGCGACATCCCGTTGCCGAGTATCCGCTCGGTGGGGACGAGGTGCATGCCGCACTCCGAGAGCGGTCTGATCTTGCCCTCCTCGTGCACCACAGTGAGGACGATTTTCTCCTGGACGTCTTCTCCCGCCCACCCGGTCGGTCGGTCGCCACAGTGACAGGGCTCGTCTAATGGGTCGCCAACCAATCGACGCCATCCTGGTGGTTGTTCCGGTCCAGAATGAGGAACAGCTGCTGCGCCGCTGCCTGGAGGCGCTCGGCGTCGCGGTGACTCGGGTCTCCACCCTCCCGTCAGGCACTCTCGAGGTCGACGTCGTGCTCGTCCTGGATTCCTGCGACGATGGCTCGGCTGAGATCGCCCGCCTTTCCCCGTTTCACGTCATCACCATCGGGGCCAGAAGTGTGGGCGCAGCACGGTCTGCAGGAATCGACGCTGGCCTCCGTCGGCTTTCGCAGAGCGACTCCCGTCGGGTCTGGTTGGCCAACACCGATGCCGATTCAGCAGTGCCTCCGCACTGGCTGAGCCATCAGCTGGCGCTGGCAGAATCCGGTGTCCAGCTCATGATCGGCACCGTGCGGCCCGATCCGCTCGATCTCACGTCCGCCCAGCGGGCAGCATGGGAGTCCACGCATGTTCTCGGAGAAGCAAACGGTCATGTGCACGGTGCGAACCTCGGCGTCCGCGCCGACGTGTATCTCGCGGCCGGAGGGTTCGCAGCCATCACCGAACATGAAGATGTGGGCCTCGTCGAACGGATCCGCGCCACCAGCGCCCCAGAAGCGGCCACCGACGAATGCTGGGTTCTGACCTCGGGGCGCCCCGTCGGACGAACGCCCGGCGGTTACGCCCGTCACATTCGCGAAGACCTCTCCGCCTCGATCTCGGAACCGACGTTCTGAGAACCCTCCCCCAACCCTGACGTGTAGGGGCCCGCTGCTCCCTGCTTCCACAGAAGCGCGCTTGGCTTCGTCACCGAAACGATGACTCGCGCTGTCATCGATGGGCGCGTCTGGAGCGCGAGCAACTGCCATCGATTGAGTCAAACCACACACAACGGACAAGGGCGGATGCCGAAGCATCCGCCCTCGATGAAGCTATGAAACAGTGGCTAGAAGTCCCAGTCCTCGTCTTCCGTGTTCACGGCCTTGCCAATCACGTAGGAGGAGCCCGAGCCCGAGAAGAAGTCGTGGTTCTCGTCGGCGTTCGGCGACAGAGCCGACAGGATCGCCGGGTTCACGTCGGTGACGGTCTTCGGGAACATCGGCTCGTAGCCCAGGTTCATCAGCGCCTTGTTCGCGTTGTAGTGCAGGAACTTCTTGACGTCTTCGGTCAGACCGACCTCGTCATAGAGATCCTGCGTGTACTGCACCTCGTTCTCGTAGAGCTCGTACATGAGGTTGAAGGTGTATTCCTTCAACTCATCGCGACGCTCCTGCGTCTCTTTCTCAAGCCCCTTCTGGAACTTGTAACCGATGTAGTAACCATGCACAGCCTCATCACGAATGATCAGGCGGATCATGTCGGCCGTGTTGGTAAGCTTGGCGCGGCTGGACCAGTACATCGGCAGGTAGAAGCCGGAGTAGAACAGGAACGACTCCAGCAGGGTCGAGGCGACCTTGCGCTTCAGCGGATCGTCACCCTGGTAGTAGCCCATGATGATCGCGGCCTTCTTCTGAAGGTTCTGATTCTCGGTCGACCAGCGGAACGCCTCGTCGATCTCTTTGGTGGAGCACAGCGTCGAGAAGATCGACGAGTAGCTCTTGGCGTGCACCGACTCCATGAACGCGATGTTCGTGTAGACGGCCTCTTCGTGCGGAGTGATCGCATCCGGAATCAACGAGACAGCACCGACGGTGCCCTGAATCGTATCGAGCAGGGTCAAACCGGTGAAGACGCGCATGGTCATCTGCTGCTCGGCCGGCGTGAGCGTGGCCCACGACTGCACATCGTTCGACAGCGGGATCTTCTCGGGCAGCCAGAAGTTGTTGACGAGGCGGTTCCAGACCTCGACGTCTTTCTCGTCTTCGATCTTGTTCCAGTTGATCGCGTCAACGTGCGAGACGAGCTTCAGCTTGTCAATCATTTCAATTCCTTTATACGAACGTGAGTCGAGCCGACCGGTAGTCGAGCTTGTCGAGAGCGGGTTGCGTGGTCTCGACACGCTCGACCCGCGAGAGAGCATCCAGAAAGGCTAGAGCATGCAGCTGACGCAGCCGTCAACCTCGGTGCCCTCGAGGGCGAGCTGGCGCAGACGGATGTAGTAGATCGTCTTGATGCCCTTGCGCCAGGCGTAGATCTGCGCCTTGTTGATGTCGCGCGTGGTGGCGGTGTCCTTGAAGAACAGCGTCAGCGACAGTCCCTGGTCGACGTGCTGGGTCGCCGCCGCATAGGTGTCGATGATCTTCTCGGCACCGATTTCGTAAGCGTCCTGGTAGTACTCCAGGTTGTCGTTCGTCATGAACGGCGCCGGGTAGTAGACGCGGCCCAGCTTGCCTTCCTTACGGATCTCGATCTTCGAGGCGATCGGGTGAATCGACGAGGTCGAGTTGTTGATGTACGAGATCGAACCGGTCGGCGGCACGGCCTGCAGGTTCTGGTTGTAGATGCCGTGCTCCATGACGGATGCCTTGAGCTCGGCCCAGTCGGCCTGGGTCGGAATGGCGACACCCGACGTCTCGAACAGCTCGGCGACGCGCGCCGTGGCCGGCAGCCAGGCCTGGTCGGTGTACTTGTCGAAGAACTCACCCGAGGCGTACGCGGAGTCTTCGAAGCCGGCGAAGGCGCGGCCACGCTCGATGGCGAGCTTGTTCGAGGCCCGCAGCGCGTGGAACACCACCGTGTAGAAGTAGATGTTCGTAAAGTCGATTCCCTCGTCGCTGCCGTAGAAGATGTGCTCACGCGACAGGTAACCGTGCAGGTTCATCTGGCCCAGGCCGATGGCGTGCGAGAGGTCGTTACCGTCTTCGATCGAACGCACGGAGCTGATGTGGCTCTGTTCCGACACCGAGTTGAGGCCGCGAATGGCGGTCTCGACGGTCTGACCGAAGTCGGGCGAATCCATCGACAGCGCGATGTTCATCGAGCCGAGGTTGCACGAGATGTCCTTGCCGATGGTGTCGTAGGAGAGGTCTTCGTTGTACGTCGTCGGGGTGTTGACCTGCAAAATCTCGGAGCACAGGTTCGACATGTTGATGCGACCCTTGATCGGGTTCGCCGCGTTGACGGTGTCTTCGAACATGATGTACGGGTAACCGGACTCGAACTGAATCTCGGCGAGCGTCTGGAAGAAGTCACGCGCCTTCATCTTCGACTTCTTGATGCGCGGGTCGTCGACCATCTCCTGGTACTTCTCAGAAACCGAGATGTCAGCGAACGGCACGCCGTAGACGCGCTCGACGTCGTACGGCGAGAACAGGTACATGTCCTCACCCTTCTTCGCCAGCTCGAAGGTGATGTCGGGGATAACAACGCCGAGCGAGAGGGTCTTGATGCGCACCTTCTCGTCGGCGTTCTCGCGCTTGGTGTCGAGAAAACGCATGATGTCGGGGTGGTGCGCGTGCAGGTACACCGCGCCGGCACCCTGACGGGCTCCGAGCTGGTTGGCGTAGCTGAAGGAGTCTTCGAGCAACTTCATCACGGGGATGATTCCGCTGGACTGGTTCTCGATCTGCTTGATCGGCGCACCGGCTTCACGGATGTTGGAGAGCAACAGTGCCACGCCGCCGCCACGCTTCGACAGCTGCAGCGACGAGTTGATGCCGCGCGAGATCGACTCCATGTTGTCTTCGATGCGCAGCAGGAAGCAGGAGACGAGTTCGCCGCGCTGGGCCTTGCCCGAGTTGAGGAAGGTGGGGGTGGCCGGCTGGAAACGACCCGCGATGATCTCTTCGACCAGCGCGGTGGCGAGGGCTTCATCACCCTGGGCCAGTCCGAGGGCGGTCATCACGACGCGGTCCTCGAAGCGCTCGAGGTAACGTTTTCCGTCGAACGTCTTCAGCGTGTACGAGGTGTAGTACTTGAACGCACCGAGGAAGGTCTGGAAGCGGAACTTCTTCGAGTAGGCCAAGTCGTTCAGGCTGGTGATGAACTCGAACGAGTAGGCGTCGAGCACGGCCTGTTCGTAGTATTCCTTCTCGACCAGATAGTCGAGGCGCTCACGCAGACTGTGGAAGAACACCGTGTTCTGGTTGACATGCTGCAGGAAGAACTCCCGCGCAGCCCTCTTGTCCATGTCGAACTGGATCTCGCCGTTCGGTCCATAGAGATTGAGCATTGCGTTGAGGGAGTGGTAGTCCATTCCCGCCGTCGCATCGAGCTGGCTGGCTGTCACGGCTGTTGCTTCCAAAATGTGTCCAATCCTTCATTGACGATGCACACATCGTCTGGTGTTCCGAAAACTTCAAATCGATAGAGGTGGGGAACCGTGCATTTCGCAGCAATGATGTCCCCGGCGAGGCAGAATGCCTCACCGAAATTGGTGTTGCCGGCGCCGATGACGCCGCGAATCAGCGAGCGATTGCTCGGGTCGTTGAGGAACTTGATGACTTGCTTTGGAACAGCCCCGCCGCCATGGCCTCCCCCATAGGTGGGAAGGCACAGCACATAGGGTTCGTTCACGTGGAGAGGCTCGTCGCGCGCATAGAGCGGAATGCGTGTGGCCGGTCGGCCCAGCTTCTCGACAAAGCGGTGCGTGTTACCCGACGTGCTCGAAAAATAGACGAGCTCGGTCATCAGACACCCCCTTCTTTCACGGGACGTAGCTCAGCGGCTTCCCGGCGTGCGCCGGGAGCAGCTGCTGAATGGAGCGGAACAACTCAGGCGATGCGGTCGGCGAGTTCCTGGATCTTGTCGGGGCGGAAGCCGGACCAGTGATCTTCGTCGGTGATCACGACGGGTGCCTGCAGGTAGCCCAAAGCCTTGACGGCCTCGAGCGCGTTCTCGTCGACAGACAGGTCGAGCACGTTGTACTCGATACCTTTGCTGTCGAGGGCGCGGTACGTGGCGGTGCACTGAACGCAGGAAGGCTTGGTGTAGACCGTAATTGCCATGTCGTGAGACCTCTCTGGTCAGTCGAAAAAATGGAGAGAAAGAGTGGGACCAGGCGGCGTCTCCCCCGTGCCGAACCGATACCACAATACTACATCTAGTGATTTGAAATAGGAACGGCCACTAGATGCAGTAGTTACAATTATGTAGTTATCCACCGACATTCCACCGGTTGCCCCCAGGACGCGAACTCCACTTGCCCTGTATTACGCGGGAGTCACGAGAGTTATCCACAGCCTTCGCGTTCGCTTATTTTCTGCCTGTGGATAGTCGCCGGGCGTGTCGCGTTGATAACCCGATGTCGTGTTTGGCAGTGCAAAGTTGCACAAGACTCTTGAGCACGATGCAGGCCCGCAGGTGCCACCGACACGAGTCTGTCCCCGCACGAGGGTCAGGCGGATACGCCGTCCCGCAAGACCAGAGATTCGCCACTGAGATCACCATCGGGCATCGGGGTGAACCCGTGACGTGCACTGAATTCCGCGACCGGCATCGCTCCGGTGGCGTATATGCTGGCCGGCCGGCCACCAGCGATGACACGGGCCGCCTCGCGCGCCGAGCCGATCCAATCAGCCACCGCGAGCACCCCCGACTCGCCAATCACGATCACGTCGCCGGTGGATTCAGCGAATGCGAGATTGAGCGCGGTGGGTCGACGCACATCCGTTGCAGTGCGCTGGATGCGCACCCGCCTGTCGCCCAGGAAAGCCGCTGTCAGAATGGCCGTCTCGGCACGGGGCGAGGCTGTGTCCATCACGACGATTTCCACGTCGGCGTCGCCGCCCAGCTGCAGCAGCGACTCGATGGTCGCTAGCGTCTGGGCCCACTGCCGGCGGGTGCGGATGAGCACTGACGTACGGCCAGTGACGCGGGAACCAAGCTCGCGATCAATTTTAACCCAATCAAGCAGATTCTTCTCGAGAACCACCAACCGCCAGAGTGGGCTTTCGCTCGTCGTGATGCGGTCGCCGGCGCTGGCACGGTGGTCATAGAGAACGCCGATCATCGGCACGTAGACCAATTCGTGGTCGCGCAGCAAGCGCAGCACCAGGTCGTAGTCGACCCAGCGACGGAGTCCGGTGTCGAAGCCACCCTCCGCGACAAGAATCTCGCGAAGAACGATGAGTGCGTTGAGGTCGACGAGGTTGCGTCCATCGAGCAGGTCCTGCCGCTCGGCCGGTGCCCCCAGGTATTCGCGTTCTCCTCCGTCGAGCTGAATCTCGACGGCCGAGTAACTGCCCGACGCTTCCTGGGCCTGCAGTTCGGCGAGCGAGGCGCGCAGGAAGTCGGGCGTCCAGACGTTGTCAGAGTCGAGAAATGCAATGTAGCGCCCCGCGGCATGCGCGATTCCGTTGTTGCGGGCCGCCGAGACGCCCGCATTGGCCTGGCTGACGAGGCGGATACGGGCATCCTCACCCTGCAGCCCGGCCAGAAGTGCTGCAGTGTCATCGGTCGAGCCGTCGTCGACAATGATGAGTTCCCACGATCTGACGGTCTGCTGCCGCACCGACTTGATGGCGGCGCCGATCAGGCTCGCCCTGTTGAAGGTGGGCATGATCACCGAGACGAGGGGGGTTCCCGTCGAGACCGGCTCGACGGCGGGGTCGAGCGTTGCGAGAAATCGTTGCTCCCCGGCCACATCCCAGTCAGTCGGGTTACGCCGACGCGAGCGGGCATCCTGTTCCCAAAATGTCTCGGCGACGCGGGTCAACTCGTCGCGGGCTTGTTCCAGCGCGCCATCGGTTTCTTGCCCCTGGCAGGATCGGAGCGCCGAGACTGAAGATGAATCTGACTTCAGAAATTGATTCAGCTCGGCAGCCAGTGACCGACGTCCGCGCACCGCCCTAAACAATGGTCCGCTCGATGAAAGCGCGCGATCTCTGAAAAGCGCGACAAACCAATCCGAGTTCACCGACTGGTAGGCGATCCAGGACGGCTCGATAAGTGGATGCACCGTGCTCGTCGTTTGCACGGCTCCCGCGAGACAGTGACGGATGGCATCGCGGTCGGATCGCAAGTTCAGACCAGTTTGAGCCGCAAAGTAAGCGGAGTCGAACAAACCGGCGCGCTGAATGCGCCACGTCCAGTACCTGAGGCGAAGCTTGTCACGAATGGTCATTTCGCCCGACTTCGTCATCACTATTGCCTATTCCCGCTAACAACGCCCCAATGCGGTCGCGCCGCGCTCTACCAGGAATTCGTTCAATCATGCCGCGAACTCAGTCGACATCATGAATGGCGTGAAACTTCGCGCAAAATCAAACGCACTCCGTGACTCCTCTCCAGCGGAATCGTCGCAGTCAGCCAAAACCTGCGCGACCGATTTGGCCGGATCGGTCCGGTCGAAAAAGTGCACCCACGGCTGATAACTGAACTGATCCACCAGGTGCGGCTCGTCGGGGATGACACAAGAAATGCCGTACGTTGCCGCCAAATGCACGTTGCCCGAGTTACGGGTGCGGCCATACGGGAAAACGGCGATGTCCGCAGCAGAGAACCAGTCGCCGACGGAATCGTCGTCGATGAAGTTGTGGTCGCGGATCAGTCTCACCGAAGTAGGCGGCTGAACGTCCAGGTCCTCCCGATCCTCCTCGCGCGCGTATCCGGCCAGCATCAGCACGATTTCCTTCTGTTGCACGTCGACGAGATCGACAGCCCGGAACAAATTGGTGAGCCCCTTGTATGGTTTCATTTGCCCGAAGAACAACCCCGCAGATTCCTGATCAGAAATTCCGAACTCTGTTCGTGCCTCGAGACGAGGAACCTGAGCGCCATACATTCCCTGATAGCCCGGGTGCGCAATGTGAATGGTCTTCTCAGCGGGGATTGCATACAGCCCCGCAACGACCTCACGCGTACCCGGTGCAAAGATATGAATCAGATCGGCCGAGTGAGAAAGAACCCGGCGAAGTTCGATCTCCAGATCCGCATAGGCAGCGTCGTGTGGGAGGGCATTGTGAACCGTCCACACGACGACGACACCGGCTGACTTCGCCTCGACCACTGACTCTTCGAATTGGGCGGGCCTCTCCGCCGCCTCGGCTTCGGATTCGGCGCCCTGGCAGATCGGACGCGTCCAATGCATGTGGAAAACGTCAAGCGAACGGAGTGTGGCAACTTGGCTCAACATGTCTTTAAAGCGAGAAACGCGAAGGATCTTGGCGCCATGGGCTTGAGATGCCAGGTAGAGATTGTTGAGAAATGGGTTTTGGTTCCAATGGGGGAACTCCAGAATGCGACTCGCTGCCACACCTTGCTCCACCGTAGCCAGTTCCGTGCCGTCGGCTTCCGGCAATGTGTCCAAACCCTCCGCGGGCGAGGCCTTCAGATAGGTCACAAAAATGAGGTGTGGGGTTCCGTAGGGGAACACCACGGCGCCAGAGCCTCTGACCACGAATGTCGGGGGGCCCTCGAGTTTTGAGCCCCGGCACACCCGAGACTCGACAACTGTGCCCGAGGAATGAACGATACGTGCCGAAACGCTCCAGGCCTCTTCGAGGAATTCCTCGGAAACAGGCATCACTGCCCGCCAGCGGAGTTCTTCGGAGGCAGGTGCGTGCCACACCCCCACACGCAGACTGCGAACCGTAGGAGAGTTCCCTGAGCGACGTACAAGCTCCAGCTTGTCGCCGGTGCTCATTTTTTTCCCGATGGTCGCGCGGCCGGACAGAAGGATCCCCGCGCCAAAGGAATCAAATCCTTCGACCGCCAACTCGAATGGAGCAACGGCCAGCGCCTGCAATTCGGCCGCCCCTTCGATATCCCCAGCGAGAAGTGCGGTCAAAAGCACTCGCTCCAGCGGCTTCATTGCGGCCTCATGTGCAGCCTTCTCGGCTTCAGGCCGGAACGACTGAAGCAGCGTCGCCACGAGTTGAATGTGGCCATCGCGCATCTGATCCACGCGAAGCAGGGAAACCAGAACGCAGTCCTTCAGGAGCACGGCCGACAGGTCAGCCTCATCATGATTGGTCACATCGAGCCGACGGATTGCAGCCAACGCAGTGTGGTCGAGCACAAGCCTGGGCTCGTTGACATGGTTGACCCCGGTTCGCTTCTGATCGAACAGATCAGACTCTTGAGCCCAATGAGTTGCCCGGCGGCCATCCGCATAGAAGTCTTCGCCAACTCCTGTAGCGATATCGGATTCGCTTCCGATAAGGCTGCCGACGAGAATCTCGTAGGCGTTGCCGGTGAGCACGTCATCAGAATCGGGAAAGGTTACGTCGGTGCCACGTGCCAATCGGAGCCCACGATTTCGGGCTCGTCCGAGCCCTCCGTTCTCGAAGGAATGTACCTGCAGTCGGCTGTCTCGCTGGGCATGAGCAATCAAGCTGTCGAGAAAGGCGGGTAGCCACTTCTCCACTCCATAAATTGGCACAATCACTGAAAGGGTCGGATTCGCACTCGCGGGCAACAGGCTTCCTTCGGGTGAATTATGATTGCATTTTATCGATCGTGCTGCCGGGGACTCGGGCATTGACGAACAAGATACTGTGTAGGGATGAGCCTGTGCCACTGGTCGCTCCGTGAAACCCCCATTCAAGCACACCCTCCTCAGCGTGATCGTTCCGGTCCACAACGTTGAATCTTGGATTTTCGACTGCATCCGCAGCATTCAAATCCAGGCAATCGAGTCAATGGAGATTCCGGTCATCGACGACAATTTGACCGATCGAACCGCGGAGTTTGCTCAATCGTTGGCCGAATCGGACCCCCGGATTCAGGTGCTTCGAAGCCCGAAACCAGGGGGAGCGTCAGCTCGGAATTTTGGAACCTCTCGAGCCCAAGGGCGCTATCTGGCGTTCGCCGACGGCGACGTTCTCGTGCCGCCCGGCGCCTACTCCGCGCTTCTCAGGTCGCTGGGGGCCAGCGGATCAGATGTCGCCATGGGCGAGTATCTGACATTCACCCCCGATCAAGCCTGGAGCCGCCACAACAACCTTCCCATTTATGGGGCGAAGCGGCAGGGACTCACCCTCGAGGACGAGACGCGTCTGCTTCGCGACCGGGTGTGCTCGAACAAGATCTACGACGCCGACTGGTGGTCGTGGAACTCAATTGAGTTTGCCGATTCTCTTCGTTCCAACGACATCTTCGCGATGACCAGAACCTATATCTCTGCAACTGTCGACATCGTCCCTGACATCATCTACCTCTACCGTAAGCGCGTTGGACGAACCTCGATGACGGCACAACGCAATTCTCTTGCGTCGCTGCATGCCTATTTTGCACAAGAGATCGCGTGCTGGCGGGCGTTGTCAACAACCGTCTCCGATTATGTTCTCGAAGCCTACATTCTGGGAATTCTGAGCTTCGATGTATGGAATCATGCGCAGACGCTCGTCGACAGGCCGAGTGCACCCGTTTCTGACGCAGAAAACGCTGTCTGCGCGCAGATCTCTGAACTCATCGCTGCTGCCCCCGACACTGCATCGGCTGAGCTCCGTCACACGCAGCGTTGGGCGTATCGCATCATCGAGTCGGGTAAACTCGAGCCAATGGGCCTCCTACCCGGGCATCAGGAATTCGACCTCATGTTCGTCGATCTCTCCCACACTGATGAGCACTTCTCGCAGCTTGAGCTGTTAAAGGTCTTGCTCGGTGATGCCTCCGCCCACCTCTTCGTTACAACTCTCCTATACCGCCTCCTCAACGACCTTTCGGCCGCTTGGGAGGTGCTCGATGACGTTTCCCTGCTCAGGAAGTCGGAGACTCTTCTTGAGTTCCAGCGACGGTTCGTTGCACGCACCCGACTCACCCCGTTTGAACGGGAGGCAATCAATGCCGCGCACGACCACAATCCTGACACGCTTCGACTCGCGCTCGGTCTGTTGTCCAGCGACATCAATCCAGTGGGCGTGCGAGTCAAAGCCATAGGCGTGATGAGCGCGGAACCAGACCTGGTGGTTTCAGATTTCCTAGCCTCCCGGCACGATTTCAGCTGTTCGTCGATGCTCAAGGGCCCTCGCGCGGCAGAGCACGAACTCTCGCGCCGGAGGACTGCGGGATCGGTGCCCGCAGAACACAGAATCCGCACGCGTGGCCATCTGTTCACGGGGTGCTGGAGTCTCGTTCATTCGTGCAAGCGGGGTAGCGCCCAGATTCAATTGCCAGCCGTAGCTGAACCCAGTTTCGGGCCAGCAACCCGGCCGAGTGACTGGGCACTGTGGAAGGCTGAGCCAACCAGCGGGAACCTCGTGCTGCACGTGAAGCCCACCGCGTGGGTTCGGGTTCGGCCTCGCCTCGGTTCAATCAAGCGACGCGTCGGCAGTCTCGTCTCCACGCCTACTAACGAACGCTAAGGGAATTATGTTCACACGAGTGCTGACCGCATTACGAGACGTAGCGACATACAACGCACTTCTCGTGCGCTCCGGGTCGTTTCGCGCCGATGCGATGAAGGCCTACTCGGAATGGCTGCTTGCTCAGCGCCCGACCGTCCAGGTTCGACGGGAAATCGCGCGCGTCACCCCTGCAGCCGTCCCCCACACCGGTTTGAGTGGAGCCGCACTGGCGCTGGCCGCCACCTCGCAATCGGATCACACGCCCCGGCGCATCAACATCGTCTTAACTGATTTCATCCCCAATCGTGCGTTTGCCGGAATCCACACCGCGTTGGATGTAGCCGACAAGTTGGGAGCACGAACGGGCCTTCCCGTGCAGCTTGTCACGTTGAGTGAACGCTTCGGCGCCAACGAGGCAGCTGAGGCGCGGACCGTGCTTACTCAGCGCTTCGCACGGCCGGTTAATGTCGTCTACCGCGACGCTCTGCTCGACACGACTTTCAATCCGGACGACATCTGGGTCGTCACTCATTGGACCACGGCACATCCCGCTGCCGTCGCTGCCCGGGCAGGCGTGATTCGCTCTGAAAACGTCGTTTATCTCATCCAGGACTACGAACCCGGATTCCATGCGTGGTCGACCGCGCATACGGTGGCACGGTCAACGTACGACGCTGGATTCCACCACCTGGTTAATTCCGCCCCCCTGGCGAAGTATCTTCGAGACACTGCAGGGGTGGAAATCGACGATGAGTGTGTGTTCGCGCCAGCCCTCAATATCGCGCGCATGCAGGAGGTCGCGCGTTTGCGTGAGCGAGGACCCGTCCGCGTTCTGTTCTACGGTCGCCCGAGCAAGCCGCGCAATCTCTTCTCCCTCGGTGTCGCAGCGATGATGGACGCAGTGCAGCGTCTGGGGGATCGCGCGGTCAGCGTTGAGTTCATTTCTGCCGGCGAAGCCCATGACTCAATCGATCTCGGCGCGGGCGTCCAGCTGAAAAGCGTCGGGGCACTTCCATGGGACGCCTACTTCGCGCTCCTGCCGACCGCAAGCGTTGTTCTGTCACTCCAGGCAAGCCCCCATCCGAGCCACCCTCCACTGGAAGCCGCAGTGTCGGGCGCGATCGCTGTGACCAATGAGTTTGCACAGACCCGCAACGACCTCCATCCGCGACTGTCCGCGGTGTCGGCCGACCCGGAGTCGCTCGGTGCTGCGCTCACCGATGCCATCAATCGCATTTCCGACGAAGGCCCCGGAAGTTATTCGGGTCTCGCAGATGGGATTCTGGGCAGCGAAATCGACGGGGTCATCGATACTCTTGCCGGGCGGATCGGATTCTGATCGGACTCGTTGCACGAACCCAACGACCCCGACCCGTCTCACCGCACGCTTCACCACCCGTTTTGGGCGAGGAACATCGACCGATCAATCAGCGGATGTCTCGACCGGGTTAGTTGCTGAGCGTCAGCGTTTGTCACCCTCTGCGATGTCAGCGGCATAGGCCGCAAGCACGGACTTGGAGTCCCCATAGGCACTCAGAGTGCCATTGTTCAGCCATGCGGCGTTATCGCACATGTTCTTGACCTCTGACATCGAGTGCGTCACAAGAATGACTGTGCGCCCTGATTCAGTGAACTCGAGAAACTTCTGTTTGGACTTCGCTTTGAATGCTGCGTCACCGACCGAGAGAACCTCATCCACGACAAGGATGTCCGGCTTCACGTGGATGGCAACCGAGAAACCCAGGCGCACGTACATGCCGGAGGAATAGTTCTTCACCGGCTGGTCGATGAACTTTTCAACACCCGAGAAATCGATGATCTCGTCCAGCCGGCCGGCGATATCCTTCTTCGACATTCCTAGAATTGAGCCGTTGAGAAAGATATTCTCGCGCCCAGAAAGCTCAGGATGAAATCCGGATCCAACCTCAAGCATCGACGCGGCCTTGCCGTTCATCGTAATCGAGCCGCCATCGGGATAGAGAATCTTGGCAAGACATTTCAGGAGGGTCGACTTGCCAGATCCGTTGCGACCTATAAGCCCAAATGTCGACCCTGCCGGAACTTCAAACGACACGTCACGGAGCGCCCAAAAGTCCTCGGCGACCTCCTTGCGGCCACGCATGACCGCTGCCTTCAGCGAGTTGTTGCGCTCCTTGTACAGTCGAAACTTCTTCGACAGGTTCTCGACAACTACAGCAGGCTCACTCACAGCATTTCCGCCAGTCTCTTTTCATTGCGGGAGAACACGAGGTAGCCAACGATGAACATCCCTACTCCCCAGCCCAAACAGACAAGAGAATCGTTGAGGTCCGGCCATCGGTTGTCGTACATCATGCTGCGAAAAACGGTGACGAATCGTTCAAGGGGGTTGAGCTTGTAAACCTGGAGCACCCATTCGCCATGGGTTTTCGCTGCCGACTCAACGAGCGCAATCGGGTAGATGATCGGCGTCAGGTACATCCACATCTGAAGGCCGATCGCAGTGAAGTGTTGCATGTCCCTGAAATGTACGTTCGCGATCGCGAGCAACATGGCGAGACCGACGGCGAACAGCGCCAGTAGGACCATAAAGACAGCCACCAACGGCACCCATGGCAGAACAAAACTTCCCGCAATGCTCAAAACGACTGCGAGCAGAGCCATCTCGGTGAGCCAGGTGAATCCCGTCGAACCCGCAATTGCGAGCGGCAAATGCATCCGTGGAAAGTAGACCTTCTTGATGAGTCCCGCGTTTGCAACAATTGAGGACATCCCCCCGGTTACGACCCGGGTAAAGAAAAGCCAGGGAAGCAGCCCACACATCAGCCAGAGCGGATAGATGTTGAGTCCGCTTGGATCACCGACGCTTGGTCGTGCCTGAAAGATGAAGGAAAATACGATGGTGTACACCAACATCGTTGCGAGCGGGTTAATGAGCGACCATAACTGGCCGAAAACAGTGCGTCGGTATTTGCCCTTCACTTCCCGCATGGTGAGGTTGGCGAGCAATTCGCGAGTTGCGAACAGTTCGCTTTGATAACTCATTTAGCGGCTCTCGATCGTGGCGCGGCAAGGAAATGCCCGGGACACCCGGGCTGCCCGACCAGTATAGACAGCCACTCCGGGTGTTGATTGCACCGTGGCGACGCGTTGGACCAGATATGGTGGAATGCAACATGCTCGTTTACTTCATCAACCACAGCGTCGCACCTGCGAATTTAGGCGGAGCCGAGCGGTCGATGATAAAGCTCGTCGAGGACTGGTATGCGAGCGACCCTGATTTTGAAGCGTTCTTCATCACTAAGGCCCCTCGGGGCCTCTTCATCAAGGCAATCGAAGAACGCGGATGGAAATATAAGGCGTTTGCGTATCGCGGGTGGACTATCCCCAAACACGACGCCCCTGTCAGCGAGATCACCTACTTCGCTCGTTACGACTATGCCTCAACCCTCGACATCATCAAGCTCATGGAAGAGCGACGCCCCGATCTCGTCGTCACCAACACCATCGTGGCACCGTGGGGCGCCTTCGCGGCGAAGACTTTGGGCATTCCTCATGCTTGGTTCGTCCGTGAATACGGCGACCTCGACCACGGGCTTGCCTTCCAGATAGGCCGCGCCGACACTTTCACCGACATCGGGATGCTATCCGAGGCGGTCTTCGCCAATTCTCACGCCGTGAAGTCCCACATTGGGCAGTACCTCGACGAGTCGAAGGTGTCGGTTATTTATCCCGGCCTTGATGTCCCGCGGATTCAAGAACTGGCAAAGGAGCCGCCAGCCCGTGCGCCGTTCCCTGCGAACGACAAGAGTCTCAAGATCACGGTCGTCGGCCGGCTTGCCAAGTCCAAGGGCCAGTGGAGGGTCATCGACGCGCTCGGAGAACTGACTGCACGCGGTGTCGATGCCCGACTCTGTCTCGTCGGATCATGGATTGATCCCGGCTACGACATGCAGATGATGAAGCGGGCAGCGGGACACGGAGTGGCCGATCGCCTCACTATCGTCGGTGAACAGTCGAATCCATTCCCCTATTTGGCAGCTGCTGATGTCTGTGTCACGCCGTCGAGCATCGAGGCCTTTGGGCGCACCACTCTCGAAGCGATGATCCTCGGAAAGCCGGTCGTCGCAGCCGCGCGAGGCGGCAGCGCCGAGCTCATTGCGCATGACGAAACCGGGTATCTCTTCGATCTGCAATCGCCCGCGGAGCTGGTGGATCACCTTGAGCGCTACGCCAACGATCGAGCCCTTGTCGCACAGCACGGTGCTGCTGCGAAGAGTCGGTCCGGTGTATTCCAGTCCCACGAGTTCAGCAATGCTGCGGCGATCGAGCGGTTGAAACATACGTCGACGATGCCTGCCTATCGACTCCCAAGCATCGCGAGATACTGGTTCAGCCTTCCGGAGCACTACTTTGATATCCGGCGCGCTCCAAGGATCACAATTTCGTTCATCATGACTCGGTTGGGCGGGAGAACGCGCGCCTTGTTCGTGCGCCCGTTCAGCGCCCTGCGCCGGCGAGCGCAGCGCTCCTAGGCCCTGAGGTGACCAAGACCAATCCGGTGACCGTCGTGATACCCATATATGGGGATCTTCCCGGCCTCCTCGCCTGCATCGCCGCAGTCACGTCTTCAGTTGACCTCACGCATCACTCGCTGCTTCTCGTCAACGATTGCGGCCCAGATGCCGAGAATATCGAGCGGGCAGTGCTATCCGCGGTCAGCGGCACGCCTGGCGTGAGGTATGAGCGCAATTCGCGCAATCTCGGCTTTGTCGGCAATTGCAATCGCGCCGCGCTCGAGCTTGACGACTCGACGAATGACATTCTGCTGCTCAACAGTGACACGATCGTCACGCCGGGCTTTCTCGACGAAATGACCGCGGTACTCCACGCGGCACCTGAGCACGGCATCGTGTGTGCCCGCAGTAACAACGCGACAATTGCCAGCCTTCCCTATCGTCTCAGGCGGCCAGGGGCTAAACGAACTGCTGAGCGCACGACCGAAGTTTACGCCGGTGTAGTGAACGAGCTTCCTGCCTTCAGCGTTGCTCCGGTCGCGATGGGTTTCTGTTTTCTCATTCGCCGCGAGTTGATCGTACGGTTCGGCCTCTTCGACGAGATTTTCTCGCCCGGCTATGGCGAAGAGAACGATTTCTGCCTGAGAATGCGCGAGCACGGCTACCTCTCCCTCATTTCGCATCGCGCACTTGTGTTTCACGCAGTCGGGCAGAGTTTCCCCTCCGAACAGCGGATGCAGCTGCGCGCTGCCCACGAGAGAATCCTGGTGGGTCGGCATCCGACCTATACACAGTCTGTCCAGTCTTATCTGAAACGAACGGCCGATCCTGTCGATGTTTTTGCCGATGCAATTGTTCCGTCAGATGACGTCGTCCGGCTGCTCATAGACTGTGAGGGCGCACCTGTCGGGCTGGCGGCAAATCTGTTACGCGCCGCAAACGACGCGAGTCACCTTAATGCACAGGTGACGGTGAGTGTGCCGCCCCGGCTCGGCGGGCTCATTCGCAGTGCATATCCCAATCTCAGTGTCGTGGATCCGGATCATCTGAGCGGCATCTGGGATGTTGCCGTGACTGTGACCGCTGATCCAGCGCCGCTCCAACGCGATCGTCTGACCCGAGCCAGCCCACGGGTCGTTGTCATTGGCGGGGAGGAACAGTACGAGCAGTGGTCCGTCGCCGTGTTGCCTTCTGATGGCTGGGACGGTACGTCACTTCTGCAGACGCTGTGCCATGACTACGGCCGCGCAGCTATCGATTTTGGACTGCTTCGAAAGCGGTGGTCAGACAACGCTGACGATGCAATGCGCCTCGCAATCCCATTAGTCGCGCCGACCCGCTTGCGTTCACGAGTGGTTCAAGCCCTGGAGCGCAATACGCCGGCGCTCGCGACAATCATGCGAAAAGTGCTGCGACACTGAATCAAATGCGCCGACCATGTCCGAGAGTCTGCGACCATGTTAGGGGGGCGTGTCCCCTCACGGTCGGCTTGATAGCCACAGCAAAGGGGAAATTCAGTGCGCTCATCCGGATTCACAGCTCTTGGATGTCTCGTCGCGGTCGCGGCCCTGCTCATTGGCACCTTCGGCCCGGCAGATGCAAGCTTCGCCGCTCGCGCCCCGTCCGGCGCCCCGATCGCAGCTGCGTCAGCAGGCGCGCGGACGATCTATGTCGCCCCAAACGGAACGGATGTGCAGAAGGAGTACAAGGTCTGGTCCACCTTTACGGGTTGGAAAGAGTACAGTCGCCTCACATGCCTTGATACACCGGGCTGGAAACCCTCATCGAGTTCAGCCCAACTGGCCTGTCCTGAGCCAACCCCCAGCGCACCGTTGAGGAATATCCAAGTTGCAATTCGAATTGCGAAGGCTGGGGATGTGATCGTCGTTCGAGGCGGCACCTACAAGGAAGCCCTCGGCTGGAATGCCCGCCCAGCGACGCAATCCCAGCCCATCGTTCTTCAGGCCTACCCCGGTGAGCAGCCGGTTGTTTCTGGAACCATCGCGTTGCGGGGAGCCGACTTCTGGCGAGTGAACGGATTCCGTTTCGTCTACGACTCGACGATTCAGTCGGGACAAGCGATTGCGACCTTCGCTGGCGGAACTGGCTGGACGTTTGAGAACAATGAGGTCACGGGCACCACCGGCGTTGCAAACTTGATCATCGAGGCGACCAAGCCTTCGTCGACAACAAACGCCGCGCTCATCAAGGCGGCCCCCAACGACTACACCGTAAGTGGCAATTGCATCACGCAGAACAGGGGTTATGGCGAGCACGGCACGATGCATAACATTTACCTCATGTCGAGTATCTACTCAACCGGCGGACTCATCGAACGCAATTTTCTCGCCGGCGCACCGCGCGGAGCGAACATCAAGGCAGCTGCCAGTACTCCCGCCACCGCAAATGCAAGCCCGCGAAACGTACTCATCCGCAACAACACCATGCTCTACGCCGCCTCTGGTGTGACCATCGGCCTGAAATCCGAGGGGATCTCAGTTGAGAAGAATCTCATCGCCCTCCCTTCCGGTTCCCAGCAGTACGACGGCGGCGTAAAGACCTACCAGCTGGCCCGCGCGAATAAGAATGCCGTCAAGGACTCCCTCATCTCCGGATACACAAACGCCTTGAAACCCGATTTTGGTGCGACGACCACGATCTTCACGGCTCGCAATAGCAACGAATCGGTTGCATTCACCGGATCTGTCGCCAATTGCAATGTGGTGCCAACATCCGCCGTTTTGAAGGCCAAGTATGGAGCTCTGGCAACCGGGTAGGCAATCGCCCGGCCGAAGCAACTAGGATTTCATGAGCACCATTCACACCTCAGAGAACAGCCCACTCACGGGCGGCTGTTGTGCACTCGCACAACGTCATCGGCTTGGGGTACGAAATACCCGAACTAGATGAGGCTCGAGACTGTGACCGGCACTTTTGAAATCGATCGCGTTTCTCTGTCAGTAGTTGTGCCCACGCATGAAGTCGGCCCGTGGGTTTCGGACTGCATCCGAAGCATTCTCCGGCAAGATGTCGTGGGAATGGAAGTCCTCGTCGTCGACGATCATTCCACAGACTCGACCAAGGCCATCGTGAGCGCATTCGCCGCGACCGATACTCGCATCAAGCTGGTGTCTGCCGAGCAATTCGGCGGAGCGCATGCTCGTAACCAGGGCGCCGCGCTCGCGCAAGGGCGCTATCTGATCTTTGCCGATGGTGACGATATCATTCCCAATGGCGCCTATTCGGCGCTGATTGCGTCGCTTGAGCGGTCAGGGTCCGATATGGCAATCGGCAATTTCCTCAAGTTCTCCACCAAGGAAACGTGGGAGCCCGGCCGAGCGTGGAGAGTGTTCGATCAGCCATCTGTTGGAATCTCACTCAGGGAAGCGCCATCGCTCATTCGTGGACGTGCATGCTGGAACAAGATGTTCCGACGCACGTTCTGGGAGTCCACCGGAATCGAGTTCCCGGAAGTCACCCGCTCCAACGACATCGTGCCGATGACAAGAGCTCTCGTATCAGCCCGATCACTGGATATCATTCCTGAGATCGTCTACCTTTATCGTGCTCGACCCGGAAATCAATCGATGACTGCACGAGCCGATAAAGCAAGCGCTTTGATCAGCTATCTCTCACAGGAGGCGGAATGCGCGCGGCTTCTCCTTGAATACGGTGATGAAGAACTGCAGAGTCAGTACTACTCGATGTTCCTTAAAGCGGACGGTTGGGTCCACCTCACCAGGTTCCTCCAGACGCGCTCCGGCAATGAAGACCCTGCAGTCATGGAGCATGCTGCACTCATTGTAAAAGCTCTACTTCGTGCAGCTCCTGAACACACGCGGCACAGCCTTACTACAGCGCAGGTGCGCGTCTTCACCCTGTTCGCCGACGGGCGGAGTGATGTTCTGGCGCTTCTGAATAGTGAGGGCCAAATTGGCGCTGGCGAGCCAGAGGCGACCATCGAGGCCTTCGAGGCCCTAATCATTGCCACCGCCGCAGTTGTCGAAGCGCTACCCGATGAGCCCAATCTCGCGGCAGATGCATTGCGCTATCGCATGGTCCGCCCGCTTCTTGCCATCGCACACCTGCTCGACGAGGGCACGCTGGCCTCGCTTATGCACGCTGTCGCGCAGTATCGGGCTACCTGGCTTTCTGGCGAGCGACTACCGTTCTTCCACAATGAACGTGAAGCCGTTGCGATTTGTGAGCGTGGGTCAACGCCTGAACTCCTCGTTCTCAGCGGCGTTATTCGTCATGCCGGAGCGACAAGCACCGCCGTTCAAGCAAACGGTCGACGCCTGACGGTAGAGATCGAATTGAATGGAGTTGCCGCAGGAAGCCGTGCCGCTCTGCGTATGAAACATCGTCGCTCAGGTGCTGAATTCACCTCTGACTCAGTGGAGCTTCAGCCCAACAGTGCTATTTCTACACTGGGGTTTATTGTCGATCGATCACAGCTCAGCGGCAAGGGGATCTGGGATGCCCACCTGCTCATCACAGTGGATTTCGTACAGGCAGAGGTACGTGTTCTCTCCGATCGACGGCTCCCTCAGATCCCTGCCGGAAAGTCACCCCAGTTCATCGTTCTTCCGATTCGACGCGTCGGCCACGCACTGGTTACCGATCTGCGTCACCCGGCCGCTATCCGCGCACTCTATTTGCCTTTCAAGATGCTGAAGAAGTCACGCCGCGATAGACGTTCGCGACAACGAAGGCTGGATCCAAAAATCTCGGCTAGCTGAGCGCTGCCTCCAGGCGTTTCAGAAATTCTCTCGACATGTCATAGGGCGTATAGCCTTCTGCAAACGCAGTTGCTTCCTCGCGAAGGCTCACGTCGGTCATGTCAAAATCAGCGATCAACGTCCCGAGGCTGTCGACCTCGTTCGCCGTGTCATAGAACTGGATCCATTTCTGTGCACGAAATTGTCGAAGCATATGGTCCTGATTCGGCAAGATTGTCGGTAGACCATACGTGGCCGCGAGGAAGACGCTGCCAGAATTCAGTACATTCTTGTACGGGAATACTGCAAGGTCTGCGGCGGCGAACCAATCCTGCGTTGAATCATCAGGAATGTAGCTGTGGTCACGAATGATTCTGACATTGCGCGGAAGGACCGCTTCGATCGCCAGCAGGTCTTCTTCCTTCGTCTTACCTGCGAGCAAGAGCACTATGGTCTCCCCCAATGCGGCAGCGCGCTCGACCGCACCGAAGAGCACATCCAGCCCTTTGTATGCCCGCATCTGGCCGAAGAAGAGCAGCGCTTTTTCGTCATCAGCTAGCCCGAGCCGATTCCGTGCGTCAGCCCGGGACAAAGACTGGTCATAGACCCCCGAATAACTCGCGTGCGGCACATGCACGATTTTCGCAATTGGAATCGTGTAGTAATCCGAGGCTTCAATCTCGGTTCCCTTTGAAAGCACATGAACCGCTGCGGCGCGATCGACGAGAAAATTAACGAGCTCCAACTCTAGTTCTGGGTAGAGGCACTCATGCGGCCTCACATTGTGCACTGTCCATACCAGGACGGCCCCATTGGCCAACGCCGTGTCAAGGCCTTGCTGAAAGGCACGGAGCTGCTCGGCAGCTTCTTCACGGGTGTCGGCTTTCTGCACAATCGGCGACGTCCAATGAATGTGGACGACGTCCCCTGCGCCGACCTCGTCGAGCTGAATCAGGAGCGAGGTGAGCAAAGTCGAAGTCTTGAGTTTCCAGCCAGCCGCCCGAGGCGCCAAATACAGCATGTTCAGGTACGGGTTGTCGGACCAATAAGGAAACGCAACGATCTGGCCGGAATTCTTACTCAATTGACTACTCTCTTACCGATACGGCCTGTTCGCCCGTGAGATTATACCAAGAGACGACCTGATAATCAGCCGCCGCCGATTTACTCGCTTGCACTGAGAATGCGGTCGGTCAGTGGCTTACCGAGGGTCTTGCTGTAGGTGGCGGTTAGATGACCGGCGGTGTCGCGATACACAATCACATTTCCGATGACGGCCGGGCAGGTGCTCCTAATACAAAAAAAGTCGGTCATGTCGACAAGCTTTGAACCCTTCACCCTCTCCACAGTCTGCACCAACGGGTCAGGTACGGCCGTTGCTTCGTCTCGAGGTGTCGAGCAGTTAGAAGTGGCGGGGTTGAAACCCACGCGCGCGATACAGCTCATCGCGTCCTCGGAGACCCCGGGGTTGTCGGCCACAGCGACGACCTTTGTGCCCAATCCCGTTGCCTCCGCCCAATAGCGGGCGGCTCCATCCACTGCGGGACGAAGGTCATTTCCATTGGCCCAACGCGCGGAAGTCGTAATGATCAGGTCGTACGGTTTGGCCTTCTCAGTTAATCGAGCTTGGGTTTCTGCCATTACGGTGCCACAATCCGAGCCGATCGGACTTTCGCGCCACTGACAGCCGTAACCCAAGTAGGTGTCAAGGGACCAGTTCAGTCTCTCGAGCTGAGGCAACAGGGCAGGCACGAGCATCGCGGCGTGACTGTCTCCCACGAGGGCCACCCGAAGGGCACTGGGGCCTTGTGCCCCGTAGTTGCACGAGCGAAGCTCACCGCCCTGTTTGCGCCAGCAGGAAAATGCCCCGCCGGTATCGTCTTCGACGTCACTCACCGCCGGCCAAACGGTATCGCCGTTCGCTGAGCTGTCGCAGGCAGCCCCGGCAGAGTCCAATGCGGCCGCCCCGACACAAGCCTGAGACTGCAGGTCTGATGGCGGGCTCGCAGCTGCTTCGGCTCTCTTCACGACCGCGACTGCGCCACCGACCACGGTAACGGCAGCAATGATGGCGATCACGACGATTAGTCGGGCTTTCCCGGAGTGTTCGTGCGGTGAGTCGGGTTTCGCCGGGCGCAACCAGTTCGATTTGCGGATTGGGTTTTCGACCCAGTGGTACGACGCGATCGACAGTGCTGTGATGAGCACGAGACAGGTGAGGTAGTACTTCTTCGAGTCGGCTGGGAAGATCGCGACGAGAAGCACGATCACCGGTAAGTGCCACAAGTACAACGAGTATGAGATATTCCCTACATATCCCATCAGTCGATTCGTAATCGGCCACAGCATTCGGTCGTAACCGAGTCCGGGAGTCCCAATGCCAGCCGCCAACACCAACGTTGTTGCTAAGACGGGCAGAATCGCCCCCGGCATGGGGAAAGGAGTCGACGAGTCAAGCAGGAAGGCCCCGAGGCCAATTCCGACGAGTCCGATCCAGGCCATCAATCCACGTACAGAAGCGGGAACCCGCATGAATAGCGGCGCAGCAAGCGCCAGAATGGCGCCGACGCCCAACTCCCACACGCGTGTCAACGACGAGAAATAGGCGACGGTGGGGTTGCTGGAGGTCTCAGCCAGCCCCCACACCATTGAGCCGAGTGTCAGGGCGACCAGCACCGAAAAGACAGCGACACGAGGCGCTTTCCGAGAGCGGAACAGGTGGGCGGCCAGGAAAAGCACGATGACCATCACCACGGGCCAAACGAAGTAGAACTGCTCCTCGACAGAGAGCGACCAGTAATGCTGAAACGGTGACGGCGGCAGACCTTTCTGAAAGTAGTCGGTGCCGACCGATGCCATCCGCCAGTTTGCCGCAAAGAGGGCAGCCCAGACAGAGTCGACCATGGCTTCCAACGCGCGCCCCCGGGGGAGCAACCACGCCGCAGCGGCAACTGTTGCAACGAGTACCAACATCGCGGCAGGGAGAATTCGCCGAATCCGGCGCGCGTAGAAGTCGCGGAAGGAAATGTGGCCGGACTTTTCGTATTCCCGCATGAGGATTCCGGTGATTAGAAAACCGCTCAATACGAAGAAGATGTCCACGCCGACGAAACCGCCTGTTGGCCAGCCGAACAGATGGTCGGCAATAACGGCGAGAACAGCGATTGCGCGGAGCCCTTGCACGTCTGCACGAATCCGAGAAGGCCTGATTACTGCACGTGGGCTCAGATCCTCGGCTCCGCTCGGTGCAGCAATATTCTGGGCCGTGATCGTCACTTGATTCCTTTATCAATCGACAGAAACGTCCCGATAACGCAGCTGTAGCGCGTCTCGCACCATGAGAAAGCTTAACCGAACCGGGCTGCTGCCGCGGAGCAGACGAGTATCCGCCAAATGCGCTCAGTCGCTTCTGCTGCAGCGCCAACTCAGGCCGCAGGAGACGCGACCGACGTACGACCTCTCGTCACGACCGCGAACAGTCCGATCGCTGCGGCGAGGGCGAAGCATCCAACGAACTGCCACACCCCGCCAAACGGTGCCAACCCCACGAAAACGATCGCCGTCAGCGCGATCGACACCGCCGAACCGATTCCATCAGAAATCAAGATTGCCGATCTGAAGCAATCCGCCTCCGCGGGCGCTGCGGACTGCAAGGCCATCACCAATGGTGCTCGGGTAAATGAACCCATGCCCGCAACGGTCCGATCGGCAGTAGCCGGTGCAACGCGTGGGCTGAGATACCGATGGCGGCCACCGGAGGAACTCACCGGGCCAGGCCCTCCACCGCCGCGAACAAGTTGAGGGAGAGTCCGGCGATCGCGGCCAACACCGACCAGGCGATCCTCGGCATGCTCCAGGGGGGCGACATCCGAACTCGAGCGCTGGCTTTGGTGTTCTTCCTACACAGGTTGTGATCAGCGGCCATGACGGCTTAAAGCAAGAACCTCCGGTATCGATATGGGTTACCACACTCATTCCGATCCACGGAGGTTCTCGTGTCCCACGTTACCCATGCCAACGCCAAGCTCACCCCGGCTGGCCGCCTGCAGCTCATTTTGCTCGTCGTTGAGGGCGGCTGGGCGCAGTCCCGCGTCTCGGAACCCTTCCAGTACCGCTGGGGGCCGGACCTGATCGGTAAACCGATCCGCTCCGAACGCACGGCTCCCGTCGATCTGGTGCACGTGGACGTGAAGAAACTCGGCCGCATCCCCGACGGCGGCGGGCACCGCCCCCTCGCCGCCGAGGGGGCCTCCGCCCTCAACTACAACTCAGACCAAGCCCGCGCCGACACCTACCCGGGCCTGCGGACCACAGCTACTTGCCACAGACCCCATACCGGCATCGGAGGCAAGTCACCCTCGAACGTATTCATAACGTCAGTGGGAAGAACATCTAGGCTGGAGGCATGGCCGACTTTGCCAAAGACCTGCCCTTGAGCAACCGCCCCTCCGTCGACGAAGCCGGCGCCAACTCGAACTGGGGCGGACACCTCTCCGTCACCCTCACGGCCATTGCCGACGTGCTGGCCACGCTCACTCCTCCGCAATGGGAGACGCAGAGCAGGTGTGCTGGCTGGCGGGTGCGCGATGTGGCCGGCCACCTCGTCTGGCGCATCGGCAGTTCGAACCGCGAGCTTCTCGGCTCGATCGTGCGCGCCTCGTGGGGGCGGCGTTCGCTCAACCCGAACACGGCCATCGATCAGCTCAGTCGGGCCGCGGCTGCCGCTGAACCCGCTGAACTCGTGCGACGCATCCGGGACATCGCCACCGACGCAGCAGCCGGGCACGGCCGCCGGGGCATCACCGAACTGACCGAGGCTGTCGTGCATGGCTACGACCTGGCACAGCCGCTCGGCATCGCGCTGCCGGTCGCACCGGCTGCGTCCGGCGCCGTCGCCCTGCGCCGGAGCCTCATCGTTCCCACCGAGATCAAGGCCGTGCTGCGCTCGCGCACGCTCGTGGCAGCGGATGCGAACTGGCAAGTGGGTCGGGGGCGACCGCTCCCCGGAACGGCCGAGACGCTCATCCTGTTTCTGTTCGGACGTGGCGGGCTGCCAGCCGAGCCGACACCGGATCCGACACCGGATCCTTCAGCGGCGCCGAACGGCCCCTGAACGCAGGCGAAAGGCCCCGTCATCCGATGATAACGGGGCCTTTTGTTTCCCATTTATCGACGCCTGAGGCTTCCTCCCCCACCCCCGGCATCGGCAGGTGTGATGCTTAGCGACCGCCCGCGCGTCGCTTATTGTAGACGTCGAAGGCGACGGCCAGCAGCAGCACGAGGCCCTTGACGGCCTGCTGCCACTCGATCCCGATACCCATGATGGACATACCGTTGTTCAGAACGCCGATGATCAGACCACCGATGATGGCGCCACCGATGGTGCCGATACCGCCGGTCACAGCCGCGCCACCGATGAATGCCGCCGAGATGGCCTCGAGCTCGAAACCGTCACCGGCCTTCGGGCCGGCCAGGTTGAGGCGAGCCGTGAAGATCAAACCGGCCAGAGCGGCCAGGATGCCCATGTTCACGAACAGCCAGAAGGTCACGTTGCGGGTCTTCACACCCGAGAGCTCGGCGGCGTGCAGGTTGCCACCGATCGCGTAGATGTGGCGACCGAACACGCTGCGGTTCATGATGATGCCGTAGACGAGCACGAGCACGGCCAGCACGATCAACGTGACCGGGATGCCCTTGTAGCTGGCCAGTGCCCAGGCGAACGCGCCGATGGCGAGCGAGATCAACACGAGCTTGCCCACAAACCAGACGAGGGGCTCCACCGCCTGGCCGTACTTGGCCCGACCGGTGCGCGTGCGCACCTGCTGCACGATGAGCGCGAGGATCGCAATCGCGGCGATGCCGAGGGTGAGCGGGTCCAGTGTGAACTCACCGAAGACGTTGTTCAGGAATCCGTTGCCCAGCGCCCGGTACTGCTCCGGGAAGGAGCCGATGTTGGCGTTGCCCAGCACCGCAAGCGCGAGCCCGCGAAAGATCAGCATGCCCGCCAGGGTCACGATGAAGGCCGGAATGCCGACGAACGCGATCCAGAATCCCTGCCAGACACCCACGAGGGCGCCGACGAGCAGCGAGAGGATGATCGAGAGCCACCAGGGCAGACCCCAGCTCACCGCGAACACACCCGAGACGGCGCCGACGAATGCGGCGACCGAGCCGACAGACAGGTCGATGTGCCCCGCGATGATGACCATCACCATGCCGATTGCCAGAACGAGGATGTACCCGTTCTGCACGATCAGGTTCGAGATGTTCTGCGGGCGCAGCAGGATGCCATCGGTCAGGAAGGTGAAGAGCACCACCACCACGATCAGGGCGATGAAGATGCCGTTTTTGCCCAGGTCGCTGGCGACGTGTGCCAGCCAGGCGCCGGCCTTCGACGAGCTTGGATTGATTTGTGCACCCGCTGCAGTTGCGAGCGTCGGCTTGTTATCGAGGTCACTCATTGACGTTCTCCTTTTCCGCAAGCGCCGACGCTAGCGGGCCTTTTCCATGGTCATGTGCTTGATGAGGGTCTCCGGCGTCGCATCCTTGATCGGAAACTCGCCCGTGATGCAGCCTTCGGAGAGCGTGTACACGCGATCGCTGATGCCGAGCAGCTCGGGCAGTTCAGAGGAGATCACGATGATGCCCTTGCCCTGCGCCGCGAGCTCGTTGATGATCGCGTAGATCTCGTATTTGGCGCCCACGTCGATGCCGCGGGTCGGCTCATCCAGGATGAGCACATCCGGGTTGGAGTAGATCCACTTGGACAGCACGACCTTCTGCTGGTTTCCGCCCGACAGCTTGCCGGTCTTGGCCAACACCGACGGTGCCTTGATGTTCATGCTGGTGCGATATTCGTTGGCAACCTTGAACTCTTCATTGCCGTCGACGAGACCCAGCTTGCTCAGTTTGCCCAGCGACGCCATCGAGATGTTGCGCTGAATGTCTTCGATCAGGTTGAGACCATACTGTTTGCGGTCCTCGGTGGCATACGCCAAGCCGTTCTCGATCGCCTCGGTCACGGTACGCGTCTTGATCTCGACGCCTTCCTTGAACACGCGGCCCGAGATGCGGCTGCCGTAGCTGCGCCCGAACAAGCTCATCGCGAACTCGGTGCGTCCGGCACCCATCAGGCCGGCGATGCCGACGATTTCGCCTTTTCGAACGTTGATGTTCACGTTGTCGACCATGACGCGGCTCGCGTCTTGCGGATGGTGGGCTGTCCAGTTCTCGACCCGCAGAATCTCCTCGCCGATGTGCGGCGTGTGATCCGGATAGCGGTGCTCGAGATCGCGACCGACCATGTCCTTGATGATGCGATCTTCGGTGACGTCGTCACGGGCAATCGTCTCAATGGCCTTGCCGTCGCGAATAACGGTGACCGAGTCCGCGACCTTCTTAATCTCGTTGAGCTTGTGGCTGATGATGATCGACGTGATGCCCTGCTCTTTGAGGTGGCGCATCAGGTCGAGCAGGTGAGCGGAGTCCTCGTCGTTGAGGGCGGCTGTCGGCTCGTCGAGAATAAGAAGTTTCACGCGCTTGGAGAGCGCCTTGGCGATTTCGACAAGCTGCTGCTTGCCGACACCGATGTCCAGGATGCGGGTGGTCGGGTTCTCGCGCAGGCCGACGCGGGCCAGCAACTTGGCGGCCTCGTGGTTGGTCTTGTTCCAGTCGATCAGGCCGAACGCGCCGCGCAACTCGTTATTGAGAAAGATATTCTCCGCAATCGAGAGGTAGGGGCTGAGCGCCAGCTCCTGATGAATGATGACGATGCCTTTGGCTTCGCTATCGGTGATGTCGCGAAAGCCGACAACCTCGTCTTCGAAGACGATGTCGCCGCTATAGCTGCCATGCGGGTACACGCCGGAGAGCACCTTCATCAAGGTGGACTTGCCGGCACCGTTTTCACCGCAGATGGCGTGGATCTCGCCGCGTGCAACGTTCAGAGTGACCTCTTGCAACGCCTTGACGCCGGGGAAGGTCTTGGTAATGCCGCGCATCTCGAGAATGTTGGTAGTCACAGACGTGCCTTTCTCAGTAGTGCTGGGGAATGAGGTGACGAACCGGCGGGAAACCGAAGTTCCCCGCCGGTTCGTCGTGACGGACTAGCCGTCGATGTCTGCCTGAGTCCAGTAACCGGAGTCAACCAGTTCCTTGGTGATGTTGTCCTTGACCACAACGGTCGAGTCCAGCAGGTACGAGTCAACAACCTTCTTGCCGTTGTCGTAGTCCGTGGTGTTGTTGATTTCGGGCTTCTCGCCGTTCAACACGGCGACGGTCATCTCAACGGCGACTGCAGCGAGCTTACGCGTGTCCTTGAAGATCGTCGCGTACTGCTCGCCGGCGATGATGGCCTTGACCGAGTCGATCTCGGAGTCCTGGCCCGAGATGATCGGCCATTCAGCGCCGACCGAGTAGCCGGCGTCCGTCAGAGCCGAGATGATTCCACGCGAGATTCCGTCATACGGCGAGAGGATCGCGTTGACTTTCGAGCCGTCGGAGTAGGTCGACGTGAGGATGTTCTCCATGCGCTTCTGAGCGGTTTCGCCGTCCCAACGCGGGGTGGCGACCGTGTTGAAGTCGGTCTGGCCGCTCTTGATGACGAGCGTCTTCTTGTCGATCAGCGGCTGGAGCACGTCCATGGCACCGTTGAAGAAGAACGTGGCGTTGTTGTCGTCGGCGGAACCACCGAACAGCTCAACACTGAACGGGCCGGCCGGAGCGTCAGCCTTGGCCGTTCCGTCAAGCTCGGTCAGGCCGAGGCCGTTGAGCAGCGACCAGGCCTGCTGCTGCCCGACCTTGAAGTTGTCGAATGTCGCGTAGTAGTCGACGTTCTTCGTGTCGCGGATGAGGCGGTCGTATGCGATGACCGGAATCTTGTTGTCGGCCGCTTCCTGCAGAACGCTGGTGAGCGTCGTGCCGTCGATCGAGGCGACGATCAGGGCTTTGGCGCCCTTGGTGATCATGTTCTCGATCTGCGAGACCTGGGTGGGGATGTCGTCTTCTGCATACTGCAGGTCAACCTTGAAGCCCTGGTCTTCGAGCTGCTTCTTGACGGCATTGCCGTCCTGGATCCAACGCTCGGAGGACTTGGTCGGCATTGCAACGCCCACGAGCCCGCCGGCGCCGGCGCCGGCGTCAGCCGTGTCGGAAGCGGAGCATGCGGCCAATGACGCAACCATGGCGCCAGCGGCCAGGATCGCGAGGAATGACTTCTTCTTCACTGTGTTACCTTTCGTTTTTCTTCGATCGACATTGATGTCAAAGGATTTTCGGAGGGGTTAAGCGTGTGATTACAGGCCCTGTGCCAAGCGGTAATAGGCCTGATTCCAGCGCACCTCGCGTGTGAAATCGCGCAGGGTGGTGGCTTTATCGATCACGAGAAGCTCGGTGCGAGACATCTCGGCGAAATCGTGGAACACCTCGATGCCGACGGCGGTCGACATGACGGTGTGGTGGGCGGCACCGGCCGTGAGCCAGGCTGCGGCGGATGTGGCGAAATCGGGTTCCGGAGACCAGACCGCTCGTCCGACGGGCAAGTTGGGCAGCGCCTGCGTGGGCTCGACGACCTCGACGACGTTGGCGACCAGGCGGAACCGGTCGCGCATGTCCGACATCGCGACCACGACGGCGGGACCGGGGTCAGCGTTGAAGACGAGACGCACGGGGTCTTCCTTGCCGCCGATGCCGAGCGGGTGGATCTCAAGGGTCGGCTTGGCGCTGGTCAGTGCGGGGCTGACCTCAAGCATGTGAGCGCCGAGGATCAGTTCCTTGCCCGGCGTGAGGTCGTAGGTGTAGTCCTCCATCAGGCTGGCGCCACCGGGCAGGCCCGCCCCCATCACACTGGCGACGCGCACGAGGATGGCTGTCTTCCAGTCGCCCTCGGCTCCGAACCCGTACCCCTGGGCCATGAGCCGCTGCACGGCCAGTCCGGGCAGCTGGCGAAGAGCCCCGAGGTCTTCGAAGCTGGTGGTGAAGGCCCCGAAGCCGCCCGCTTCAAGGAATCCCTTGAGCCCGAGCTCGATTGCGGCGCCGTAGCGCAGCGAGTCGTGACGTTCGCCGCCCTGTCGCAGCTCGGGAACGACCGTGTAAAGCTCGTCGTATTCGGCGACGAGAGCATCGATGGCGGTCTCGGACATCGCGTGCACGGCATCCGCCAGCTCGTTGACACCCCAGGTGTTCACCTGCACACCGAAGCGCAGTTCGGCCTCGGTTTTGTCGCCCTCTGTGACAGCGACGTAGCGCATGTTGTCACCGAAGCGGGCGAGTTTGAGGCTGCGTGAGGCGGCCCAGCCGGCGGCGGCGCGCATCCAGGTACCGACCTGGGCGGTGACGGCCGGGTTCGAGACGTGGCCGACGACGGTCTTTCGGGCGACGCCGAGGCGAGTCTGAATGTAGCCGAACTCCCGGTCGCCGTGGGCGGCCTGGTTGAGGTTCATGAAGTCGAAGTCGATCTCGGCCCAGGGCAGTTCGACGTTGGCCTGCGTGTGCAGGTGCAGCAGCGGCTTGGTCAGCGCGTCGAGGCCGGCGATCCACATCTTTGCCGGAGAGAAGGTATGCATCCAGGCGATCAGCCCGATCACATTGTCGGCGGCGTTGGCATCGAGTGCCGCGCGGCGGATCGACTCCGAGCTCGTGAGAACCGGCTTCCAGACGACGGTGACCGGCACGTCGTGGGCGGCACCGAGAGCGCGGGCGATCTCCTGCGACTGCTCGGCCACCTGGCGGAGGGTCTCCTCGCCGTACAGGTTCTGGCTTCCGGTGAGAAACCAGACCTCGTAGTGGTCGAGCGTCGTTGAAAGGGCGGTCATTTCTGCAGTTCTCCCTGTGGGGTCTGTCCGTAGACGTTCTGGTAACGCATATAGAGGGAGTCGATTGCCTCTTGCGGGATCGGCACAAGCGCGCCGCCTGATCGGGCGAACTGCACGGTGCGGGCGACGTCCTCGACCATGACGGCGGCCTTGACCGCGTCGCGGGCGGTGCTGCCGATTGTGAACGGGCCATGATTCTGCATCAAAACGGCACGCGACCGGTGGCCGGTGAGGGTTTCGACAATGCCGCGGCCGATCGAATCGTCGCCGATGATGGCGAACGGGCCAATCGGGATGTCGCCTCCGAACTCGTCGGCCATCGCCGTGATCACGCACGGAATGGCCTCGGCCCGGGCTGCCCACGCGGTGGCATAGGTCGAGTGTGTGTGCACGACCCCGCCGACCTCCGGCATATTCCGGTAGACGTATGCGTGGGCGGCGGTGTCGCTCGAGGGTGCTCGTTCGGCACCGGGAGTTTCGGGAATCACCGTGCCGTCGAGGTCGCAGAGAATCATGTTTTCCGGGGCCAGGTCGGCGTAGTCGACGCCGCTGGGCTTAATCACGAACAGGTCGGCGCCGGGAACTCGTCCCGACACGTTGCCGCCGGTCCAGACCACCAGGTTGTTGGCGGTCAGCTCGGCATGGAGGTGGGCAATCTCGGTGCGTATCCGGGCGATGGCAACCTCGATCTGCGGGCCAAAGGTGCTCATGCGGGCACCTCGCAGGCGTCATCGCTGATCGAGCCGCCCCCGCTGATCGAGCCGCCCCCGCTGATCGAGCCGCCCCCGCTGATCGAGCCGCCCCCGCTGATCGAGCCGCCCCCGCTGATCGAGCCGCCCCCGCTGATCGAGCCGCCTCCGCTGATCGAGCCGCCTCCGCTGATCGAGCCGCCTCCGCTGATCGAGCCGCCTCCGTTGATCGAGCTTGTCGAGATCCCCGTCGCCGAAGGCGCCGACGCAACCGATGCCGCACCGACCGAACGCTTCACGGCCTTCAACCGGTGCATCACCTCGTTTACGCCGCGGCCGAAGTAGTCGTGAAGCAGTGAGTACTCCTCGAACAAGAGGTCATACGCCGCAGCGGACTGCGGGTTCGGCGAATAGACGTTGCGGTTCAGCTTGCCCATCGCCTGGCCGGCCTCGCGCACGTCGACGTAGGCTCCGGCAGCGACCGCGGCGTGGATGGCCGAACCCAACGCCGGGCCCTGCTCGCTCGCGATCGTCGAGATCGGCAGGCGCAGGATGTCACTGTAGGTCTGCATCAGGAACGCATTCTTCAGCAGCCCGCCGGCGACGATGAACTCAGTGACCGGCACCCCGCTCGCGTTGAAGGTTTCAACGATGGTGCGCGCGCCGAACGCGGTAGCTTCGAGCAGAGCCCGGTAGATCTCTTCGGTGCGCGTGGTGAGGGTGGTTCCCACGACGAGTCCCGACAGCTCGTGATCGACCAGCACCGAGCGGTTGCCGCTGTGCCAGTCGAGGGCGATCAGACCGTGAGCACCCACGGGTTCGAGGGCGGCGAGATCGGTCAGGTATTGATGGATCGACTGGTCGGCGGCATCCGCTGCCTCAAAATAGCGCTGCGGAACCTGGGTGTTCACGTACCAGGCAAAAATGTCGCCGACCCCGGACTGGCCGGCTTCGTAGCCGTAAAGTCCGGAGACGATGCCGCCGTCGACGACGCCGCACATGCCCGGCACTTCGGCGAGCACGTCGGAGTTCATCACATGGCAGGTCGAGGTGCCCATGATGGCGACCATTTGGCCGGGCGCGACGGCCTGTGCGGCCGGGGCCGTCACGTGGGCGTCGACGTTGCCGACGGCCACGGCGATGCCCTCGGGCAGGCCTGTCCACGCGGCGGCCTGAGCCGAGAGAGTGCCGGCGGACGCACCGAGCTGGCCGATCTCGTGGTCTACCTTGTCGGCGGCGAAGCGTGCGAACTCGGGGTTCAGCGCACCGAGGAATGACTCGCTCGGATACGACCCATCCTGCAGGATCCCCTTGTAGCCGGCGGTGCAGGCGTTACGCACGTACCGACCGGTGAGCTGCCAGACGATCCAGTCGGCCGCCTCCACCCAACGATCCATGCGGTGGTACAACTCGGGGTCCTCTTCGAGCAGTTGCAGGCCCTTGGCAAATTCCCACTCACTTGAGATCAGTCCGCCGTAGCGCGGCAGCCAGCTCTCGCCGCGTTCGGAGGCAAGGTCGTTGATCCGGTCGGCGTGGGGCTGAGCGGAGTGGTGCTTCCACAGCTTCACGTAGGCATGCGGGCGATCGGCGTACTCGGTCAACTCGTTCAACGGTGTGCCATCGGCCAGGGTGGGGATCATGGTGCAGGCGGTGAAGTCGGTGCCGACACCGATCACGTGGGCCGGGTCGATGCCCGCTGCGGCAACGGCAGCCGGGACCGCGCTCTTCAAGACGTCAACGTAATCCTGCGGAACCTGCAAAGCCCACTCGGGTGGGAGTTTCGCCCCGGTTGCGGCGAGCGTGGTGTCCATCACCGCGTGCGGGTAGTCGAGCGTTGCGCTCCCCAGCTCGGCACCGTCGGAGACGCGCACCACGACGGCACGACCCGACAGAGTGCCGTAGTCGACTCCGATGACGTACGACTCGCCGTCGACTGACGATCGTTCGTCATGCTGGCGTGCGGTCGAGCTCACGGCGGGACTCCTTTGTCGGATACAGCTGGTGCGTTTTGTGCGAACAGATCAAAATGTGAACGGTCACATTGAGTTCTGCCCATGTTAGCCGCAAGCGTGATTCCTGTGTCAATCCATCAATGTCTCGAATTGACAACGGTCTGAAAATACGTCGAGAGACGCGATGACGGATGCGGTTCTGCACGAGAATTCGGTCGCCACGTCACACGCATCCGCCCCAACCGACCGGCGCCCGTCGCCGATATTCAGCGGGACCTCTTACGCCGCCGGGCGCCCCGTCGAGGATCGAACGATGAGTTCGGGCACGATTGTGCCGTGGTAGCCCTCGGTCTCTTGGCCGCCGATTTCGGCCAACAGAATCGCGATCGCGCGGCGCCCGAGTTCAGCGAAGTCCTGCCGCACGGTCGTGAGCGGCGGCCAAAAATGGGCGGCCTCGGGGATATCGTCAAACCCGATGACGCTCACATCGCCGGGAATATTGAGGCCGGCATCGTGGATGGCGTGCATCAGCCCGAGTGCCATCTGGTCATTTGACGAGAAGATGGCGGTGAAGTCACGTACTCTCAGCAGCTCCCGGCCGGCGTAGTAGCCGAAATTTGCCGTCCAGTCGCCGAGGATGGGGGCCGTTGTCGGCACATCCATTGCCCCCATCTCGTCAAGAAATCCGCGCATTCGCGCTTCTGCTTCGATCCAGTCCTGGGGCCCGGCGAGGTGATAGATATCGCGGTGACCAAGCTCGATCAGATGCCGTGTTGCCAGTCGAGCGCCCGCGATCTGGTCCACCGAGAGCGCTTTTTCGCCGGGCCGCCTGGTGGATTGAAGCGTGACGAACGGCACGTCGATTGCCAGGTGGTCCAGCGTGTCGAACACCCGCACCTGCGGCGCGATCACGACCAGTCCTTCGACCGCTTGGCCCATCAGGTGGCCCACGGCAGCCTCGATCGCTTCGGGGTCGGTCGCGGTCAGGTTCGCCGTGTTGACGTAGTACCCGACCTCTCGTGCCGCATCTTGGATCGCCTCGATGCTGCGAGCCGGGCCGTACTCGGAACTCGACGCCGACAGTACGCCGATGGTGCGCGAGCGACCTTTGACCAGAGCCCGAGCCGCCCTGTTCGGCCGGTACTGCAGCTCCTCCATCACCTGGAGCACACGCGCCTTCGTGGTGTCACGAATACTCGGGTGGTTGTTCAGAACCCGGGAAACCGTTTGGTGGGATACCCCAGCGAGGCGTGCGACATCGCGAATACTCGGCGCGCGCCCTGACGGTAATTCCGGTGTCATGAAGATGTCTCTGCGAAATGTGCACGGTCACAATTGTGAACGCGTGTCAATTATGCCTGTTTCAACGTCATCAGACCGAGAAATGTGACAGTCACATTCGGGCCGGGCTGGGCCGCAGCCTCACGGCGGCGTCAGCCTCGCGGTACCTCATGCTCTGCAAGAAGCCGAGCAAACGTGCGTGGCGAGAGCGCTTCATTCCAGTCCCAGCGCCAGAAGCTGCTCACCTGCTTACGCAGCGTGTCCTCACGCTTCTTCTCCGCTCGAACGACCTCGGCCGGATCACGATCGCCGAGAATGATGCCACGGGTGTATTTGTGCCAGCCATCGAACTCACCGATCTTCCGAACCCCACGCCAGAAGAAGTCGACCCAATAGTCGCGACCATCACCGCCCCGGAAGTGCACCTGCACCTCAGGCACTTCAAACCCCAGTTCGAAAATACGCACTCGGCTCAGTGATTCCCCGACATTTGCAGCTCCAGAGTTGGCGAAGTTGATAACCCGCTCGACTTTGCGGACCCCCACCCTGGGGTTCACCCGAGCAAGCTCTTCGCGCAGCCCGTCTTTCGTGAGGGTCGGCAGCCCACGCACACCGCGCTGCCGCTCCTGTTCTGCGCGTTCTGCTTCACGCCGCAGCGCCTGGTCGGCTACCCCCACCCCGGTGAGAAAGCTACTGTGCGCTGCCACATCGATGACCGTCCGGGCCAACGACGTGGCCAGCATCCCGTCGACGCGCACCGGCTCAGCCACAAGCCCACCACGATGGCTGGTGACGTACCTCGAGGAATTCCCGCCGGCGGCATCCGGCTCGTGCGTGTGCACGGTCGTCGGCCACGGCCCGACGATCGGGAGCCCATGGATCACCGCCGCCGACAAATGAGACAGCACCGTGGGCCGCTCAGTCAGGGCCACGCATGCCCGGACGAACATCCGGTAGCGCAGTTCGGGCCTCGCCTGCTCCCACCCGCTTGCTCCCACATAAGCACCCCGACGGATGCGCACCAACTGTCCCCGTTGGATCATCCGCTCAATTTCATGCGAGTTCACCCCGTTCTCGTTCAGTGCCGTCCCCAGAACGAGGCCCTGATTTCGAGCACTCAGAATCTGCACGATGTCGGCGAGTGCCGCATCGCTCGGCTCGCGCCCGAAGGATGCCGCGGTTTCACAGGTGACCACACCTCACTCTGTCGCCCGCGGCGGCGGCGCGGCACGCATCCGCGCCGATCCAGTGCATAACTCGCGCAGCGTGCGATCGGGGAGGACCCCTCTCGCCCCCGCGCCCGCGCGTGTAGCGCCGCGGACCACGTCCAGGAAGCGGGCCCACGGTTAGTCGTGGGCCCGCTTCCCGAACGTGGTCCGCGGCGGTCGGGCGCCGGAGCGAAGCGCCCTGCAGTCAGAGTCAGCGAGTGGCGGGCCGCCCGACCGCACGCCAGCCGGCGCCCAGGCCGGCTGCCCAGATCAGCGCGGCGAGGGTGAAGCAGCCAACGAACGGCCACACTCCGCCCAATGCCGCCAACGAGACGAACACGATTCCCGTGAGGGCGATACAGGCCGCCGAGCCGATCGCATCCGCAATCGAGATCGCACTGCTGACAAATCCTTGGTTGTCGACGGTCGACGCTTGAAGCGCGATGACGGAGGTGCGCGGGTACATGAGCCCCATGCCGGCGCCTCCGAAGCCCCAACCCACGATGAGCGCCCACGGCGGCATCCCGGAGAGCGGCGCAACGATGGCCACGGCCAGCGCGAAGCCGAGCAGCGCCAAGCCGATGCCGAAGCAGCGCGGATGGGTGAGCTGAATCGGATATCGCCCCTGCACCTGCGACGCGATCGCCCAGGCGACACCGCCGAGGGTCAGGGCCAGCCCGGCCATCGAGGGGGTCAGGCCGTACTGCGACGACAGCAGGTACGGAACATAGATTTCAGCGCTGAAGAAGGCACCGGCGATGATGCCGCGAAACAGCACCACGCTCGGCAGGCCGGCTGCGGCGCGCAGAGTGCCTACCGGCAGCAACGGGCGCACGGCAAGTGCCACGACGACGATGGCCACGACGGGGACGAGCCAGCGCGCCACACCTTCAGCTGTGGCCGACAGGTTCAGGGTGAGCACGGCCACGGCGGCCAGCGCCGACCAGGCGATGCGCGAGATACTCCAGGGCGCGGCATCCGGGCCCAGTTTGTTGCCCATGCCGCGCAGCGCCGGAAGCACCATGATCAGGGCCGGAACGACAAGCAGCACGACGCCGAGAAAAACCCAGTGCCAGGTAAAGGTCTCGGCCACAACACCGGCCAGGAAGGGGCCGATCAGCGAGGGAATCACCCAGGCTGCTGCGAAACCGGCAAAGATTCGAGGGTGCAAAATCGCTGGGAAGACGCGCGCGACGATCACGTAGAGCGCGACGATGATGGCGCCGCCACCCAGCCCGTGAATCAAACGACCGACGACGAGCACCTCCATCGTCTGCGCCGTACCGGCAACGATCAGTCCGATCGTGAAGAGCACAACGGATGCCAACAGCGCCCCACGCGGACCGCGCCGGTCCGACCAGTTTCCGGCGAGCACCATGCCCACCACGCTGACCGCCAAAGGGCCGGCGAAGGCCAACGCGTAGAGCGATTCGCCGCCGAGCAGCTTGCTGACGCCCGGCATGACCGTGGTCACGGCCATCGACTCGAAGGCACTCAGCAGAATCAGCGAGAACATGCCGACGCTGATCCACCGGAAACGCGGGCTCAGCACCCCCTCGCCGGGCGCGGCGTCGAGTACCATCGGTGTCGTTGGGGGCGTTCCCGGGATGCTGGTCTCAGATGAATTCGATTCAGCGGTCGCCCCGGGATTCATCGGCATCTCGACGCCTGGTGTCT
The DNA here is from genome assembly GCF_013410665.1 of Leifsonia psychrotolerans. Taxonomy (NCBI): domain Bacteria; kingdom Bacillati; phylum Actinomycetota; class Actinomycetes; order Micrococcales; family Microbacteriaceae; genus Glaciibacter; species Glaciibacter psychrotolerans. The sequence goes on from NZ_JACCFM010000001.1 coordinate 2,607,317, forward strand.
CGTCGTTCTTCACAGTTCCTAATTCCATGGTCGGTTCCCTGACAGTGCTGCCCGGCACGGCAACGGATGCCCGTGCGGGTCGCCACTGACGCTCTGTGCAGTCTCTAGTGTGTACCTGCGCCGCACATTTGCCCCACGGGTGCGACCACATCGACGAGATTAGTCAGTCGCCGCGACCCCGTTTCAACCTGAGAAGCATCTGTGAGAGAGGGCACGCGGGAAGCATTCCGCCCCCCGCATACGTTCGAATTGGGGAAGGACAACTACGAGAGGCCTCTATGACCCCCGCTTCATCCTCCGGCTCGAAGGCCGGGGCAGAGACCCCGACCATCAAGCAGCAACGCCAGATTCAGCGCGACAAGAAGCTTGAAGAGTTCCGTCGTCAGGAGAAGCGCAGCAAGCGTAACCGCACGATCGGAATCGTCTCTGGTGCCGTCGCTGTGGTGGCGGTTGTCGGCCTCGTTGTCACATCCGTCGTTTTGACCCCACAAAAGACGACATATACCGCTGGGGGCACGGGCGCCAAGGTCTCGGGCGCCGAGACATTCACGAACGGCGCCGGTCACGTTGAGACCGCCGTCACGTATCCGCAGACGCCACCCGCCGGTGGCGAGCATAACCCCATGTGGCTCAACTGCGGTGTCTACACCGAACCCGTTCCTAACGAGAATGCTGTGCACTCGCTCGAGCACGGCGCCGTGTGGGTCACCTACGACCCGTCGATCAGCGACGACGACCTCGCAGCTCTCAAGCTGAAGCTGCCGTCGACGTATGTCGTTCTCTCGCCGTTTGCAGATATCCCTGCACCGATCGTGGTCAGCGCCTGGAACGCTCAGCTGCAGGTCAAGACCGCTGACGACCCGCGTATCTCCGAGTTCATTGAGGAGTACTGGAAGAACGAAAGCGTTCCAGAGCCCGGCTCCGCCTGCACGGGCGCACTCGACGCCCCCGGCAAGGTCAGCTAACTCGTTCCCCTCTCGTCCGGCCCGCCGCCGGGCTGGACGAGACTTTTCTCTGGAGTCCTTCCGTGTCAGAAACAGACGTGCCGCGCCCTCGTAGTCGCGCAGTTCTCGTGATCGCCGTGCTCGCGCTTGTCGTCGTCGTGGGTATCGGCTCGTTCGCGGCCGGGCGGCTCAGCACGCTTCGCACGTCAACGCCCGGCACGACCAGCGCCGAAGCCGGTTTCTCCCGCGACATGCAGGTGCACCACGATCAGGGCGTCGAGCTCGCGATGATCGTGCGTGACCGTACGGATGCCCCTGACGTGCGCCTGCTCGCCTACGACATTGCGAGAACGCAGTCCCAGCAGTCCGGCCAAATGTACGGATGGCTCACCGAATGGGGTGTGTCACAGGCCTCCCCCGAGCCGCCGATGACCTGGATGACCCGCCCCGGCCGATCCGACACCGGACATACCCACGAATCGATGCATGCGGCAGGCCAGCCCATGCCGGGCCTGGCGACTCCCGCGCAGATCGCTGAACTGACGGCGGCATCCGGGGTGGAGGCGGAGAAGATCTTTCTCACGCTCATGATCGCCCACCACCAGGGCGCAGTCGACATGGCAGAGTCGGTGCAGGATCGGGCCAACAACAGCTCGGTGCTCACCTTCGCGAACAGCGTCGTGCTGAGTCAGAAGTCAGAGATTGAATTGATGCAAAGCATGTTGGCGAAGCGGCAGTAGCCTTCTCACCTCGCCTTCCCTCACTTTCGTTGCGCCGTTTCTCGGCCGCTTCTTGTGCCCGGATTCGGTTAACAGAGAGTTCTACCGCGCGTCGTCGCGCCGAAGAACGGCGTGTCGCGGCCTTAACCGAATCCGAGGACGGGAAGCACCGTGAGCAGCGTGACAGCGCTGGGCCGGACTGCACACGGATTCCGGGGCTCAAGCGGCGGGCATACGGATGCCCCGGCTACGAGGTCGTGACCTGCTCTGAGTAGAGCCGCGCATAGATACCGCCGCGTTCGAGCAGCTCAGTGTGCGAGCCGCGCTCGACGATCCGACCCGCGTCGACGACGAAGATGACGTCGGCGGCGAGAATCGTCGAGAGCCGGTGGGCAATGGCGATCGTCGTGCGTCCGCGCGAGGCGGTGTCGAGCGCGGCCTGCACGACGCGCTCCGAAATCGCGTCCAGCGCACTCGTGGCCTCGTCGAGAATGAGCACCTCCGGGTCTTTCAGCAGCACTCGGGCGATGGCGATGCGCTGTTTCTCACCCCCGGACAGCCGGTACCCACGCTCGCCGACCACGGTGTCGTACCGCTCAGGGAACGAGGCGATTGTGTCGTGGATATTCGCGGCCCGCGCGGCGGTCTCGAGCTCTTCGAGCGTCGCATCCGGTTTCGCATACCGCAGGTTCTCGGCGATCGTGGCATGAAAGAGGTAGGTCTCTTGGCTCACGATGCCGATGTGAGAGACGAGGGAGTTCTGGATGAGGTCACGCACGTCGATCCCGGCGAAAAGCACGCGTCCCGCCGACGCCTCGTAGAAGCGCGGAATCAGATACGACACCGTGGTCTTGCCCGCGCCGGACGGGCCGACGAAGGCTGCGAACTGCCCGGGCTCGATGGTGAATGAGACATCATCGAGGGTGGGACGGGCATCCGTTGCCATGTCGGGATACCGGAACGACACCTGATCGAATTCCACGCGACCCGACGCAGCGCTCGTCGCGGGAACGGCGAGGGCGTCGCGACGGTCGCTGATCGCCGGGCGCAGGTCGAGGTACTCGAAGATGCGTGCAAACAGCGCGCTCGAGGTCTGCAAATCGAGCGCGACTCGCATGAGCCCCAGCAGCGGGAACATCAGTCGGGCCTGCACCGTCGTGAAGGCCACGATGGTGCCCGCCGTCACATCGGCTGCACCGTTGTTCAACAAAAAGCCAGCCACCAGGTAGACGATGGCCGGAATGCTCGAGAGAAAAATGTTGACCATTGCGAAGAACCACTGGCCACTCATCTCCAGGCGCACCTGCAGGTTCACCTGGTTCTGGTTCTCGTCGGAGTAACGGGCCGTCTCGGCGCTCTGCCGCGTGAAACTCTTCGACAGCAGGATGCCGGACACGCTCAGCGCCTCCTGGGTGATCGCCGTCATGTCGGAGAGGGATTCCTGCGTCTTACCCGCGATTCGGGCGCGCACCTGACCGACCCGGCGCTGCGCGATGACGAGCACCGGCATCAGAATCACGGCCACGATAGTGAGCTGCCAGTTGAGGAGCACCATGGCGGCGAAGGCCGCGATGACCGTCACGGTATTGCCGAGCACACTCGAGATGGTGTTGGTGAGCACGTTCGCGACGCCGCCGACGTCGTTCTGCAAACGTGACTGGATGACGCCGGTCTTCGTGCGCGTGAAAAAGCTGAGTTCCATGGACTGCAAGTGGGAGAAGAGCTTGACGCGCAAGGCCCCCATGACTTTGTTGCCGACGGTGGCCGTCAACCAGGTCTGCCAGACGCCGAGCAGCGCCGAGCTGACGAAGACCGCGGCCATCAGCCCGACGAGAATCGCCAGCAATCGGAGGTCGGGCTCCTGCCCGCGCGGAAAGAGTGCGTCGTCGAACACGCGCTGGGTGAGTAGCGGCGGAATCACCGAGAGCGCGGCGCTCACGATGACGAGGATGATGGTGAGCGTGAGCGGGCGCCGATAGGGGGTGAACAGCCCGCCGATTCGGCTCAGCAGGTTATGAATAACGGGCGCCGACGCATTCTCGGCACGTTGGGCTCGTGCGTCTCCGCTGCTCACGCGCCCGCCACCACGCCGGCCGCCACCGCCTCCACCACCACGCATTCCGCTCATTCATTCACCCTACGTTGTGCGCGTGGCTGCGCGAACACGCTGAGCCGTTCGACGGATGTCGGTTGCGTCAGCGCTGCGAACCAGCGAGCAGCGCGGTGACGAAGTAGCGCTGGAAGGCGAAGAAGACGATCAAGGGAATGATCATCGACAGAAACGCGCCGGAGGAGAGCACGTCGATGTTGGCACCGAACTGCCGCAACTGGCTTTGGATCGCCACGGTCACCGGTTGGGACGACGCGTTGGTGAAGATCAGGGCGATCAGCAGGTCATTCCACACCCACAGAAACTGAAAGATACCGAGCGACGCGATGGCCGGCATACCCAGCGGCAGGATGATGCGCGAGAAGATTCGCCACTCGCTCGCTCCGTCAATGCGGGCGGCTTCAAGCAGTTCACCGGGAACCTGGGTGAAGTAATTCCGCAACAGGAATATCGCGAATGGCAGCCCGAACGAGACGTGGAAGATGATCACGCCGACTATGGAGCCGAAGAGCCCAATCGAACCGAAGAGCTTCGCAATCGGAATCAGTGCGACCTGCACGGGCACGGCCAGCAGCACAATCACAGCGATCAACAGCCAGTCCCGCCCGGGGAATTTGATCCAGGCAAACGCGTAACCGGCCAGAGCGCCAATGCCGATGACGAGCAAGGTCGCTGGAACGGTGATGAGGATGGTGTTGACAAAGGAACCCATGAACTGGGAGTTGCCGACCAGGTTGCTGTAATTCTGGAGGGTCAACTCGGCCGGCTTCGTGAAGACCGTCCACCACCCCGACTGGCTGTTGTTCAGGCTGCTGCGGAGCGATGAAACGAACAGCCCGACGGTGGGCACCAGCCAGAACACCGCGATGACGCAAAGCACCAGGTTGACGATGCCGTGACTGAAGAACCCGACGATGCGACCGCCGAGAGAACGCTTGGGTTTGACGAGGGTGAGGTTGCGGGCGCTCGTCGCACTCGCCACGTTTCTCACTTCGGCGAGGTCGGGGGTAGCGAGCGGGTCGACGGCGGTCATCAGCGGTCCCGGTCTGATCTGAAACGGCGCACATTGATGATCATGAAGGGCAGCACCAGCACCAGCAGCAGGATGGAGAGCGCGGATCCGAGCCCCTGGTCGTTACCGCCGCCGAACGATACCGTCCACATCTGCACGGCGATCACCGTCGCAGCCGGCAGCGATGACGGCGGTGGAATGACATAAACCAGGTCGAAGATCTTCAGCACGTTCACGATGAGAGTCACAAAGACGACGATCAACACCGGCGAGAGCAGAGGCGCGGTGATGCGTCGGAAGACCTGCCACTCGTTGGCACCGTCCATGCGGGCGGCCTCCTGCAGGGAACGATCCATCGCCGAGAGGCCGGATGCGATCATCACCATCGCGAAACCGGCCCAGATCCAGATGTAGCTGAGGATCACGACGGCGGTGACGAGTGTCGGCCCGAGCCAGGACACCCCGGCGTACGGCGCGCTGAAATTGGAGGCCGGCAGTGTCACCGACACCGCCCCGGCCGGCAGCTTCGCCAGCACATAGCTGCCGTCGTCGGCCGTGCGCGTCGTGCCGACGATCGTGCCCGCCGAGTTGACGGCGTTAACCTCGATGCCCGGCAAGCCCTTCTTGCCGTCGCCGAGAGCACCCGCTGTTCCGCCGCCGCCCCTGACGAAGTCGAGCCAGACGGTTCCGGCGATCGCGTCGGCGGCGGGCTGGGGGGCTGCGACAGCGACTGTTGCATTGCCCGGAAGCGACTTCGGGGTGACACCGATCAACGGAAAATCTTGCATGGAGCCCGGACTGACCGGGTTGGCGGCCAGCACCGCGCCATCCGTGGTCGTCAGCCCGGTGTTCTCGCGCGGCCGGGCGTTCGGGTAGACCGAACCGCCGCCCACGGCGTTGTGGATGCCCACCAGTGTGGCGTTCACCAGGCCAAGATTGGGGTTCTCTTGAAATGTGGTGCGAAAGATCACGCCGGCCGCGACCATCGAGATCGCCATGGGCATGAACACGATCAGCTTGAAGGCGGTCCCCCATTTGATGCGGTCCATCAGCACCGCGAAGATGAGCCCAATGATCGTGACGCTCACCGGAACCACCAGCACCCAGATGACGTTGTTCCGGATGGAGATAAAGGTGGCCGGGTCGGTGAACATCGTCACGTAGTTGCCCAGGCCGAGAAAATTCGTGCCTGCCGCGTCATACAGTGAACGCCAGACCGAGTAGACCACCGGGTACGCGACGAGCACACCGAGCAGCAGGAGGGCCGGCGCCAGGAAGGCGGCCGCGATCAGGGCGCGATGGCGGCCAGCCGCCACCGGATGCCGGGAGGATGGTGTCCCGGATCCGGTGGGTCGAGTCGCTTCCGTAGCAGTACCGGCACCGCCGGACCGGTCGGCGGCGCCGGCGAGTGAGCGTGTCATTGTTCGCCCCTCCCCCGGAGGGTCAGTTGCCCCAGGCTGCGGCCGCGGCTGCTTCCAGTTTCTGTTGGGTTCCCGCGATGTCCGTCGGGCTGTTGAAGAAGTCGATCAGAATCTGCCATTCGCCGGCGCCCGGGGTGCCGCCGAATGCGCTCGGTGCCTGGTCTGACATGTCGAAACGGAAGGTCTTGGCGTCAACGAGGGCCTGGGCGATCTGCTTGCTCGTCGCATCCGGGTAGGCCGCCATGTCGACCTTCTTGTTGGGCGACGTGAAGCCGCCGGCCTTCACCCAGATGGTTGCCGCTTCGGGTGTGGCCAGATAGCTCATGAGCGCTGCTGCACCCTTGTTGTCTTTCAGCTGGGCTGCGACGTTGCCGCCGCCCACCACCGATGTCGGGGAGTCGTTGATCGAGGGGAAATCGTAGAACTTCGCCGTCTTGCCGACGACCGACTTGGTGTCGCTCGCGATGTTGCTGGCCACGAAATCGCCCTCGTAAACGGTACCGGCGGCTGGCGGATCGCCGAACACGGCGATGACAGAATCTCCGAAGGTGCGCTGCGCAGTGCCGGGCTGCACCACAGTCGCGTTCGACCAGAGTGTGGCCAAGTCGGTCAGGGCCGTGGTGACGGAGGCGTCCGTCCACGGAATCGAGTGGGTGCTGAGCTTGTCGTACATGGCCGGCCCGGCGGTGCGGAGGTAGACGTTCTCGAACCAGTCGGTCAGCGGCCAACCCGCATCCGCACCGATGGAGAGTCCGTAGACCCCGGAATTGGCGACCACTCCGAGCTGCGTGAGGAAGTCATCCCAGGTCTTGGGCACCGTTGCACCGGCGTCGTCGTACACAGTCGTGTTGTACCAGACGGTCGATTTGTTGGCGCCCTTGAACCAGACGCCGTACATCTTTCCGTCCGAGGTACCGAGGTCGATCCAGTCTTGCGAGTAGTCGGCCTTTACTGTGGCTTGGGTTGCCGAATCGAGCGGGATGAGGCTGCCGGCCTTCGCCAGCGAGTTCAACAATCCCGGCTGCGGGATGACCGCGACATCCGGTGGATCGCCGCCCTCAATCTTTGTGTTCAGAGTCGTGGCGACGTTGCTGCCGTAGCTCGTGTAGTTGACCTGCGCCCCGGTGTCGGCGGTGAATTGGGCCAGAACCTTTTCAAAATTCGTCTGCTCGGTGCCCGACCAGTCGGCGGCCACGTTGAGAGTGACGCCCTTCAGGTCGGCGGATGGGCTCGTCGGGCTCGCACTGGTCGTGCTCGCCCCACTGGAGCAGGCCGACAGCACGACGGCGATCGATCCCGCAATGGCCAGTGGTGCGAGGTAACGGCGTTGCCGCATGGTGTTCATCTGTGCTCCTCATTGAGTCAGGAACAGCCCACTGCGTGGGACCGAATCCACAGGGCACGGTACGCCTCGACCCTCACACCGACAACGGCGCAGCAGCCCGGTCTCGGAGTTGTTATCGAACCGTTGCCCTGCAGGGCCCCGACGACCCGGAGGCGCGCCGGCTCGCCCCGCGGTTACGGCTGCCGATTCTGCCGAGCCTGATGATCGAGAATGTCGATCAGGTCGTTCGCAAAGCCCACCAGGATCGCAATCTGGTCTTCGTCACGCTCGATCCATCGGCATTCCGGCACCGCACTGACCGGCACGAAGTTCTCGTGCTGCTCCCAGACCAGCAGAGTGCGCTCGGCGCCCAGCACATATTGTTGCCACCACACCTGTCGCAGATAGGAACGCGGGATGCTGCGCCACGGCTTGCTCGTGGTCTTGATCTCGGCGAGCTCAAGATTGCCGCTCTGTGTCAACAGCACACCATCGGGGGTGGCCAAGTGCCGCACGTGATGTTCAGCGCGAAACAGCGCAGTGCTCGGCTCGATGCCGTAGTTGTTCTGCACCCAGGCGGCGATCTCCGGCTCACGCGCCCGACCATGGTCGGTGTAACTGTTGCCGCTGAAACTGGTGCCGTGCATTTTGTCGTAGGCCGCGTTCTGCACCGATTTGGGGGTGGCGAGCTTGGCGACATCCGTGGCGGTAATGCCCTGGTTACGGGCGCGCAGCCAGGCGACCCGGTCGGTCGAATCGGCGACGATGCGCTGCACGTGTGAGGGAATTTGGGGCCGACGTGCGGGGTTCGCCGCCTCATCGAAGAGCGGGAACAAGGTGTCGGTCACTCCTCTATTCTCTCCCGTCATCGGCGCGGAAGCTGCCAGGAAGCACTCAGTTCGCCTCGTCATGCGTGACGACGATCAGGTGAGGCCCGGTCGCGCCCGCCCCACGTCGCTGAGGCCACTCAGGGCCGGTTCATGGCCTATTCATAGAAAGCGCACGGATACTGGGCAAATGAGTACTCGCGTGAACGACCGTCCCGCGCAGGGGCCGCGCCTCAGCAAGGCCGACGGAAGCCAGATTCGCGTTCTCGTCGTCGACGATGAACCGACCCTGGCCGACCTGCTGGCCATGGCCTTGCGCTATGAAGGCTGGGACGTACGCACGGCCGGCGACGGCCATAAAGCGCTGTCGATCGCTCGAGAGTTTCGTCCGGATGCGATCGTTCTCGACATCATGTTGCCCGACATCGACGGCTTGCAGGTGCTGCAACGGGTACGGGCCGATGGCAACGAGACTCCGGTGCTCTTTCTCACCGCGAAGGATTCGCTCGACGACCGCATCGCCGGTCTCACGGCGGGCGGCGACGACTATGTCACCAAGCCGTTCAGCCTCGAAGAAGTGGTGGCTCGCCTGCGCGGGCTCATCCGTCGCTCCACGCTCTCGGTGGCCGACACGAACGACCCGCTGATTCAGGTCGGCGACCTCACACTCGACGAGGACAGCTATGAGGTGTTCCGGGCCGGAGAGCCGATCGAACTCACCGCCACCGAGTTCGAGCTGCTGCGTTTTCTCATGCGCAACCCCCGTCGAGTGCTGAGCAAAGCGCAGATTCTCGACCGGGTCTGGAGCTACGACTTCGGCGGCCGCTCCTCGGTCGTGGAGATCTATATCTCCTACCTGCGCAAGAAGATCGATGCCGGGCGCGCCCCGATGATTCACACCGTGCGCGGCGCCGGCTACATGCTCAAAGCCGTCACCTGATGCCGAAGACCGACAAATCGATGCCCGAGACGGATGCCGCCGCTGCCCGGCCGCTGGCTCCCCCACCGCCGCCGCCCGACGACACCGCCGACGAAGCGGCACCGGAAGAAGCGGTGCCTTTTGTCTCCGCGCCGCGGAACCACCGACCGTGGACCCTGCGCCGACGCCTGGTTCTCACCGTCGTCGCCCTGCTCGCGCTCGTCAGCGTCATCATCGGTGTGGTCAGCGTCACCATTTTGCGCGCGTCTCTGCAGGACGAACTCGATGCCCAGCTCGCCTCGGCCGTCTCCCGGTCGCTCATCGTTTTGGAAGGCGGGACTGGTCGACCTGGAATCCTCTCCCTCGCAGCGCCGTCGGCCACCGATATCTTGAACGGCCCCGCTCAACAGCCCGGCACGCTCGCGTTGGTCTTCGACGGCGCAACCATCACAGCCGGTTACACTGACGACAGCGGTGTCGTGCAACCGTTGGGCACCCAACAGGTGCAGCTTCTCGTCGACGGCGCCAGCGCGGGCCGCGCGGTGACCATCGACCTTGGTGGCGCCGTCGGGAGCTATCGGGTGGTCACAGCATCCACCCGCACCGGCGTGGCCTACCTGATCGGTCTTCCCTTGCGCAACGTGAACAGCACGGCAGCGAACCTCGGTCTCATCATCGCTCTGGTTTCACTCGCCGGCGTGCTGGTGGTGGCCTTGCTCGCCACCTGGATCGTGCGCCTGGCGCTGCGCCCGCTGCAGCGCGTCACCGAGACGGCGGTGCGAGTCTCCGAGTTGCCGCTGGATCGCGGCGAGGTCACCCTCGTCGATCGTGTGCCCGTGGCCGATACCGATCCACGTACCGAAGTCGGTCGTGTCGGTTCCGCCCTCAACCGCATGCTCGATCACGTCGACCTCGCCCTCGAAACTCGTCAGGCCAGCGAGCACAAGGTGCGTCAGTTCGTCTCGGATGCCAGCCATGAGTTGCGCACACCCCTCGCGTCGATCCGTGGCTATGCAGAGCTCACCCGACGAAGCGGCGAGCAGCTCCCCCCGGACATCCAGCACGCGCTCAGTCGCATTGAGTCAGAATCGGTGCGCATGACGGGCCTGGTCGAAGATCTTCTGCTGCTGGCCCGGCTCGACGAGGGCCGCGAGTTGGAGATGCAACCGGTCGATCTGACGATGCTTCTTGTCGACGCCGTCAGCGATGCCCACGCCGCCGGGCCAGACCATCAGTGGGATCTCGACCTTCCCGACGAACCCATCGAATGCCTCGGCGATGCGCATCGCTTGCACCAGGTCATCGCAAACCTGCTCACCAACGCTCGAACCCACACGCCCGCCGGAACCACGGTGACGGCCGCACTGTCGACGGAGGGCGACCGCGCACTCGTCACGGTCACCGACGACGGGCCGGGCATCCCGACCGAGCTGCAGGGAACCCTGTTCGAGCGATTCGCCCGGGGCGACAGCTCACGTTTTCGCGGCACGGGCAGCACCGGACTCGGGTTGGCGATCGCGCAGGCTGTCATCGGTGCGCACCACGGCGACCTCTCGGTCGAAAGCAGGCCGGGACACACCTGCTTTACGGTGTCGGTGCCGCGCGCCCGAGATGACGCGGGATCGCTTAGGTGACGATTGCCCTCGTGGCGAGCGAGACGCGGGTCAGCGCGGGATAGCCGACCTTCGAGCCGGTGACCATGACGGTGACGACCTTGCCCCTATCCGCGGCGACAGGCCGGTAGGTCTGGCCGGTCGCACCGACGACGGCGATTCCGCCGACCACCCACTGATAGCTGAGTGCTACCGGCGCCGGCACCCACGCTCCGGGCACAGCAGTAAGGAGGGCGTTGACCTTCGCCGTTCCGGCGATTTTCGGCACGACGCTGGTCAGCGCCAGCGAGACGCCAGCGGTCGCGTCCGACGTCCGAGCAACCGTCGCAAAGCCTGCTTGTGCACCCGTCACTCTGACCGTGATGCGCTGCCCGGCGAAGGCCATCGTGACAGAAAGCTTCGAGGTCGTCGCCTTCGCGATGGGCGCACCGTCAGCGAACCACTGGTATTTCAGCTTCATGCCGGTCGACCATTGTCCGGGCACCGCAGTGATGACGCTCCCGGTCTGCGCTGAGCCGGTGATCTGAGGAATGGGCGCCTTCGTCACCATCCCGGTGGCCCGTGAGGTTACCGCTTTCAGCGGCGCACTCGGGGTCACGCGCACGCTGATGCGTTTGCCGGCCTGAGGGGCCAGCAACGTCCACGTTGGCCCTGTCGCGCCGGGAATTGCGATTCCCTTCGAGAGCCACTGGTAGGTCAGGTCGCCCAACCCGAAACCCGTCACAGTCGCCTGCAGCGTCGATCCGAGCGCCGGCTCACCACTGACGGCGACCTTCAGCACCCGGTCCGCGCCGGAATAGAGCCCGGCCGTGACCTCCAGCGTGAACACCGCGTCAGCGGCAGCTGAGAATTGGCCCGTCGCGAGATCGGATTTCGTCGCACCCTCGATCCGCTCGCCATTCAGAAACCATTGGTAGCTGTATCGGTAGGGAGCCCCACTATAGGCCGCCCGGTCGGGCCATTCGAGCACCGATGCAGCCGAGGGAGCGAATGAATACGTCGTGGTACCGATCGTGACCTTCGTTGTCGGTGCCGACCTGAAGGTGCCAGTCTCGTAGCCCGGTTGTGTGCCGGTCACATCGACGGTGAGCACCATGTCCAATTGCAGCGGGGTGAGCGTGAAGGTCGAAGCCGTTGCCCCCTTGATCTGCCAGCCGTCCGCATACCACCGGTACCAGAAGTTCGTACCGTCTGCCCACCCTGCGGTCGTGGCCTCGAGCGTCGATCCGACCGCCGTCACCCCGGCAATTACCGGTGCCACACCGGCGACAATCGCAACCGGCCGAGACGTCGCCGTTGCAGAGATGTAGTCGGGTCGCGATCCGGTCACGGTGACCGACATCGCCGCATTGAGGTGTGCGGAGGTCAGCGTGTAACGCGATGCCGTCGCGCCTGCGAGAGGCACACCGTTCGACGACCATTGGTAGGTGAACGTTTGCGCAGACCAGGCACCGGGCACGGCCGTGAGAACTGACCCCGGCGTCAGCGTGCCGCTGATCGTCGGGGGCGACGACCCGACCTCTGTGGGAACCATCGGTTTCCGGGAGAGCGTGACCGTCAGAGTGGCTAGGCCCCCGACGATGGAATCGACCGTGACTAACACACCGCGGGTGCGGGTCGTGGCTGTTTGGCCCGGCTCAAAGTGTTGGCTTCGTGTGCCCCTGATCGAGGGATCAACCTTGGTCATGAGTTCCGTGTCGTCCGGATTGCGTGTCGCGAGCATGCGCACCCCGGGGGCAGCACCGTAGCTGACCATGTTTCCCCGGCCAAACTGTGTGGGCGCGTCCCGACCCGTGCCGTCGCGATATTCGAAAAGATAGACATCCGAACTGATCGGATCAGTGACAGCGAGAACGCGGGTTCCGTCGGAGTCGGAGGTGAGCGACGAGAGTGCCACGGTCTGACTGCTGGTCGCCTGTGTGGCTCCGATCGCGATCTGCTGAATTGCCGCTGCTGGCATGACCCCCAGCCGGATGCTATTCAATGATGTCAGTGCCGGCGGCAGCAAGTTGTCGGGGTTGGCCACCGCTGACATAAAGCCCATCACATCGACGTAGTCGCCGTATTCCTCGATGTAACAGCCGTTCGACAGCACCGTGCTCCACGGGCTGGCGTGGGGCGCCCGCGTTCCTTCAAAATAGGGCTCACCCGATGGCGAGTTTGGGCACACGTGAGTGGTTGCGTGGCCCAAGCCGAGATTGTGACCGATTTCGTGGATCAAGACATTCTGGGTACGGAGACGATCCTGAACCCAGAGGAAGCCACCGTTACTGGGGCGCGCAATCCCATCCCCCGTACCGAACGAGCCCTCACCGGACGAGCCACAGGTTTCGGGTACAAGCAGCAGAAGGTGGCGAGCCGTCAGCTTGTAGCCGTCCGCCGTTTGTCCGAATTTTGCTCTCGCCTCCTGCGCCAAGCTTTGGACGGCGTCACACTTGAACTGACTGCTATAGCTCAACACAGCAGGGTTCATACTGATCGAGGAGATTGCCCCCGCGGTCTCGACGTTCCAGTAGCCCGATGCCGTGCCGATCAGCGCCTCGATCTTGGCTGGAGTGAGATTCAAGGGGCCGGCGTTACCCTGTGGTCTGACGATGGCCACGTCGACGATGTGTTCGCTCGATCCCGGCAGCGCTTCAGGCAGAGCGAGCAGCCGGGCGGCAGGCACGGGGGCTCGTTCTTCTGAAGGATGATCGACCGGCTCCAACGTTTCCGGGTCGAGCATGTCGGTTTCCGGAACGGCGGCCTCGTGCACGTCACTGCGCACCACGGGAGTAGCGTCCATCCCCCAGGCCGAGCCGACCGGGCTCAGCAGTGTTGAGCACAGCGCCGCGGCTGCAACCCACGCCAGGCCTTTTGATATCGCACGAAAGCGCATTGAGTCCTCTTCATCACCCGAGCGGCTGCACGCCTCACCGTTGTCGGTGAAGCCAGCGCCGCATGAAGCGGGTTCGCTCAGCCGTGCGGAGGAATGGACTGTGCTCCGGGGCTCAAGCGAACGAACTTCGAGTTCAGGCTCGAATGCTCGTCGTGCGCGGGGAAATCCTATCAGATCAACGAAACGTCGCGTCTACTATTGTTGCCGCTCCGGAGCGTCTACGGTTCGGGGCTGGAGGCTCGCACCCGCGTCACCGGCAAGCCGGGCTCGTTCCCGATTCATGCGGCGCAACAGAATTGATGCCACGGTCAGGGCGATCGCGAGCACCCCCGCCACGATGATCACAGCGATAACCGTGGTCGGCGAGGCGAAAAAGCCGCTCACACCTGTCGCCGCGGCCTCGGCAGCAAAGTGCTGCTCAGACGCCGTGGCGGCATCCGCTCGAGCCTTTTCAGTTCCAACGACGGGCGTGACTGCCGCGGACCCGATGACGGCGCTCTGCGACTCCTCGACGAACACATCCGCCGTCACGTTCACCCACAGGGTCTCGGCCGGGATCGAGGTGAGCACAGCGGATGTCGTCATGGTCTGCGGTGCCCCCGGCTCCACTGTGACGGCCCAGGTGGCGCTGTGCTCGTCGATCGTGGCATCGGGTGCTGCGGCGATCGTGGCGTAGCCCGGCACGGTGACGACGAGTCGAAGATCGACCGGTTCCGGCCCCGAGTTCTCGAGCACAGTGACGTAATCCATCGTGCTGTCGGCGGTTGCTTCCGCGACGGAATTCGTGATCGAGACCGACATCCCCACAGGCGTGTCCACCGCCAGTGCCGGGGCGGCCCCGGCCCAGAGAGCGAATACCGCGGCCACCCCGGCGATGGTTGTGCGAACGCGGCGCGTGAGCCGCGGAGCCCGTCTCGACGAGTTCGTCATGATGCTGAATTTTCCTTTGAGAGTCCGGCGTGTTGCCGAGGTTAAGCACAGCAGAGGCGGGGCGTCAGACGCCCCGCCTCTCACTGTCGGTTGCTATCGTGTGCCGGTAACCCGACGACGACGGATGCTGACCAGAGCGAAGCCTCCACCGAGCGTGAGCAGGGCCACGAGCAGCGCCCCACCCAGCTGCATGCCGGTTTCAGCCAGCGGCGGCAGCACAGGAACATCAACCTGGCAGTCCGGGTCGGTACTGCCTTCGTCGCAGTTTCCGAGCGTCGGCGGCGTGACGACCACATTCTTCATGGTGCCCGACACCGCGGTGGCCTTCACGGTCACGCTGTACGTGATCGTGGCTGATTCACCGACGGCCAACGGTGCAGTCCAGGACAAGATCGGTTTGACGTAGCTTGCACCCTTCGTCGCGTCGTTGTTGTAGTCGGCCAGCTTCAGAACATCGGTCAGGTCGTCGGTGAAGGAAGCCTCCGGCGACGGAGCCGTTCCAACGTTCTTGACAGTGATCGTGTAGGTGACGACGTCGCCGGCCTTCGTGAAGAGCTTGTCGGCCTTCTTCGTCACGTGAATGAGCTCGAGCTTGACCAGCGTGGTGCAGGCGGGATCGTTGGACCCGACGACACACTTGCCGTCCGGGGTCTCCACCTTGTTGATCAGCTTCTTGTCGCCCGAGATGTGAGCCTTCAGATCGACCTTCACGGTGTACGTGATGGTGTGCTCTGCTCCCACGGCGAGCGGGCCCGACCAGGTCAGCACCGGGGGCGTGTCGTACTTGGCCCCACCGGTGATGCTGCCCACATTCATGGTTGCGTCATCGAGCACCTTCGACAGGTCGTCCTTCAGGGTGAAGGGCTTCGCGTCGGTGAAGGCGACCTGACCGGTGTTGGTGAACGTGATCGAGTACATCACGATGTCACCCGATTTCGCGGTCTGCGTGTCGGCGGTCTTCACGATGTCGAAGTCACGAACCAGCACCGTGCTGGTGCAGTCCGGGTTCGTGCTGTCCACCGGGCACGGGGGCAGCGGCGGCTGGCAGTCGAGGTTCGTCTCGTCGTAACAGAGTGGCGTCGAGCCGGTGACCACGGTGTTGACGAGCGTGTGGTCGCCCGTGACGGTGTCGTCCACCTTCACCGAGTAGGTGATGGTGGCCGTCTTGCCGGCCTTCAGCGCACCCGTCCAGGCCAGTGTCGGTTCCGTGTACGAGACAGCGCCCGTGGAGGCTCTCTCGCTTCCGGAGATGAAGCTGGTGTCGTCCAGAACTGCGGTGAGGTCGTCAGTGAAGTTCACCGGTGTGTTGACGGTGAAGTCGACCGTTCCTGAGTTCGTCACCGTGATGGTGTAGTTGACGGTCTCGCCCGGCTTGGTCTCGGTGCGGTCGGCCACCTTCTTAGCCGTGTACTCGGGAATCGTGACGAGCGGGTTGCACTTCGGGTCGTTCGAGCCGGGCGGGCAGATGTTGTCATCTTCCACCACGTTGCTCAGCAGACGGTCGCCCTGGTTGGCCGCGAGCACCTTCACCGAGTAGGTGACGGTATCCACTTCTCCCCGGGCTAGCGCGCCGGTGTAGAGCAGCGTTCCGGGCGTCGTCGTGTCATCAATGGTGCCCAGAACCGCGGTTGCGTCACCCTGGTACTCGGCGTCATCGAGCACGCCGGTCATGATGTCCTTGATGCTGATCGGGTCGGCGGCAGTGAAGTCGCCCTCGCCGGTGTTCGTGACGGTGATGGTGTAGCTGACAATCTCACCGACGCGTGCCGTAACACGGTTCGGCACCTTGTTGTAGTCGTAGCGCAGCACCGGAGTATTGGTGCACGTGGTGTCACCATCAAGGCACACGGGCGGCGGCGGCGAGCAGACACCGGCGCAGACGAAGTTCGTGAGCATGTTGTCTCCGGCTCCGACCAGCTTGTTCACAGTCACCGTGTAGGTGATGACCACGACTCCACCCTGCGGGAGGGCACCCGCCCAGGTCAGCTCGCCAGCGGCGTAGGCCGCCTTCTGCCCCGGTGCGACAGTCACGCCATTCAGCTTCGTGGTGATGCTGCCTGCGTTGAACGTTGCGTCATCCAGGACAGCGCTGAGGCTGTCAGTGATGCTGGCGGGGTTCGCCGTCGTGTAGTCAGCCTCACCCGTGTTCGTCACCGTCAGTGTGTAGGTGACGACATCGCCCGGCTGTGCTGCTCCGGGGGACGCAGTCTTCGCCACGTCGTATTCCATGACTGGAATTCGAATCACGGGACCGCAATTGTTGGCGAGCGTCTTGCACACGACGTTCGTCAGAACGTTGTCACTGCCCGCCAGCGTCGGCTTGGGCACGGTCACCGAGTAGGTGATCACGACCGGAGTACCGACCTCGAGCGGACCGGACCAGCTCAACACTGGCTCGACGTAGGTCACGGTTCCGCCACCACTGAGAATCTGGGTGGTCCCATCGAACGTGGCGTCATCGAGAACCTCGGCGAGGCTGTCACTCCAGGTAGCCGGCTTGGCCAGCGTGTAGGGGTCAGCACCGGTGTTGGTGACGGTAATCGTGTAGGTGACGGTCTCGCCCGGAGCGACGGTTGACTTATCGGCCGACTTGTCAACCGTGTAGTCGTAGACCGGGGTGAGCAGCAGTCCGCCACAGTCGGTCGCGGTCCAGCAGACCGCATTCTTCAGGACGCTATCGCCGCGACTTCCGGTTGCCTTGACGACCACCGAGAACGTGATGGTTGTCGTCTGACCCTTGGCGAGTGTTCCCGACCAGGACAGTGTCGGCTTCGTATAGCTCGTGGCTCCCACGGCGCCGGCAGCCGGAACGCTGCTCAGCTGAACAGTCGTGTAGTCGAACGTTGCGTCATCGAGCACGTCGGACAGGTCGTCCTTCCACGTCACCTTGTTAGCGGCGGTGTAATCCAGCTCGCCGGTATTGGTGACGGTGATCGTGTAGTTAACGGTTTCGCCCGGAGCGGCGCGAGGCTTGTCGACCGTCTTCACGATCTCGTGGGCACGCACCGGAACCAGAACAGGTGGCTTGCACTCCTTCAGTGCGGCATCAAAGCACACCGCATTTCGAAGGATGTTGTCACCGCGCGCAGCACCCTTGACGACCACCACGTAGCTGATTTTCACGGTCTGACCGACGGCGAGAGCACCAGACCAACTCAGTGTCGGAGCGGTGTACGTCGGCGCAACGCCGTTGCCGCCCACGATTGTGATCGTAGCCGGGTCAAACGTGGCATCGTCGAGCACATTACTCACGTTGTCAAACAGTGTGGCCGGGTCGGCAGCGGTGAAGTCGACCGTGCCGGTGTTCGCGACCGTCACGGTGTAGGTGACGGCGTCGCCGGGCTTGGCGTCGGTCTTGTCGGCCGACTTTGTCACGTCGCTGCGCTGAATGTTGGTGATGGCGCACAGCTTGTTCTGCTGGTGGGTCGGTGTGCAAACG
Organism: Leifsonia psychrotolerans; assembly: GCF_013410665.1. Lineage (NCBI taxonomy): Bacteria > Bacillati > Actinomycetota > Actinomycetes > Micrococcales > Microbacteriaceae > Glaciibacter > Glaciibacter psychrotolerans. Next base: position 2,625,453 of record NZ_JACCFM010000001.1, read on the forward strand.
GGCGGCGGCACACAGCTCGGTCCGGCGCACACTGCGTTGACGAGAAGGTTGTTACCGGTCTGATTCTTGATCGGCTTCACAATCACCTGGAAGGTAATCACGTGGGCGTTGTCATTGCCGGCAATGGGCAGCAGCGGAAGGTCACCCGTCCAGACAATTCGTGCCGGCAAACCAGAACCCGCGGCCACAAATGATGCGCCACCGGTAATGGCGTAGTCCGGGTCGAGGTTCGCGTCATCAAAGACGTTGGTCAGGGCGTCTGTAATCTCTGCAGAGAAGCCACTTGCAGGGCCACCCTGCACATCGCCGGTGTTCGTTACGGTGAGCGTGTACAGCACCTTGTCGCCCGGCTTGGCAACGGTCTTGCTGGCGACCTTCTCGACCTTGTAGCTGACGATCGGCACATCAACTCGGTCGCAAATCGGTGCACCGGCAACGGCGACCGTCCAGCAGACCTGGTTCTCGAGAATGGCGGTGGATGCCGGGTCAATCGTCGGCTTGACGGTCACGGTGTAAGTGATCGTCACGACACCGGCGAGGGGAAGGGGCCCGGTCCAGCTCAACTTCGGTGCTGTGTAGTTCAGTGCTCCAGCGCTCGCGTTCGCGTCATTGTTGAAGACGGCGTCGTCGAGCACTCCGGTCAGATCATCCTCCCAGGCAGCGGGAACGGCGTTCGTGTAGGCGACCTGTCCGGTGTTCGTGACCGTCAGAGTGTAGGAAACGATGTCGCCCGTAGCCGTCGAGACCTTGTCCGCGGTCTTGTCGACCGTGAAATCGTAGATGGGCGTTTCTACCGGTCGGCAGATGCCCGTGTCGCAGCCCGGTGAGGTGACCCCATTGCGAAGAACGTGGTTGCCCTTGACCAGGTTGTTGATCTTCACCTGGTAGCTGACTGTGACCGTGGCGTTCAGGGGCAGGCTTCCGCTCCAGATTGCCTGCGCCGGGGTGTTCGTTGCCGGGTCGGCCCCGGTGAACACCGGCAGATCAGTGGCTGTTGCCGGGCCGGCGCCGACGGTGACGGTTGCCGAGACCGTGTTCTTGACGAGTTTTCCGTCATCGAGCACGTCGGTCATATCGTCGGTGAACACTGCCGGGTTGATCGCCTTGTCATAGGCGACGAGGCCGGTGTTCGTCATTGTGACGGTGTAGGTGACAGTTTCGCCCGGCTTTGCGGACTTTTTGTCGACCACCTTTGCCGACACGTAGGAACCGATCGGGGTTGTCACGGTGCACTCGGCGACCGTGGTGCACAGGCCGGTGACCTCGGTGGGCTTGACGGTGTTCGTCAGCTTTCCGGCCGCACCCGTCTTGACTGTTGCGGAGTAGCGGAAGGTCTTCTTCTCGCCGATTTTCAAAGCGCCGACCCAGTCGAGGCGGGACGCTCCGGCGTCAAAGCTGAATGCTCCGCCGTCCGCCGCGGTCTGCGGGGCGACGGGGACGAGCTTGGCATCGTTGTTGAACGTGGCGTTGGTGGTGACCTTCGACAGGTCATCGCTGAACGAAGCGTCCGTGTAGTTGACCTGGCCGATGTTCGTGACATCAACGGTGTACGTGATGGTGTCACCAGCGTGGACTGCGGTCTTGTTTGCCTTCTTCGTGACGACGAAGCTGCTCACCGGCGTGCTCGTGCGGCATGCTGCAGCGCTCACGCAGTCGCCGCTCACTCCGGGCGACACGACGTTGTCCAGCGAGTAGTTTCCGGTGACCGGGGCCTTTACCTTGGCCGAATAGCGGAACGTGCGCTCTTCGTCCAGAGCCAGGGGGCCGGACCATCTGATTGTCTTCGCCACCGGGTCGAACACCAGGTTTGGGTCGACGGGTGCCGTCAGCGTGATGTCGGCGTCGTCGAGCACAGCCGACACGTCGTCGATGAACGACGCCGGACGCCCAACGGTGTACGCATTCTTGTCAATATTCTTCACGGTGATGCCGTAGTTGACGGTACCGCCGGGAACCGTGGACGTCGCGGTTGTGCCGGCCTGCGGCGCTACCACGGCGGCCTTGCTCACGAGGAAGCCTTCGGGAGCCTTCTTGCCCGCGCACGGCTCTGCAAACGAGGTGTCGTTGGCCGGGTTATCGTCACGCTCGAAACCCTTGACCCGAATGTCATTGCGCATGCACTCGTCCTTGACGATGCCCTCGGTTTCGCCCTCAATGACGTACGCAATACTTGCGCCCGGCGCCAGTTCACCACCGGCGCAGGCGTAGGTGCCCTGCACGGTCGCCGTGCCGGGGGTGAGCTCGCACGAGTTGCTGGCCGGCTGGACCACTCGGGGATTCTTGAGCTTCAGCGGCAATTTATCGGTCAGCTGGAAGCCGCTCGAGGTGCGCTGCGGAACTCCGTTCGGGTCTTCATTGTTGGTCACCGTGATGGTGTACTGAATGATGTTCGGGCCACTCGAGGTGGGGCCGCCGATGAACAGCTCGCTGGACGTCTTCACAACTCCCAGGTCGACCGGCAGGCCCATGTATGCAGCACCGTCGTTGTTGTCGCTGGAGGTACCGGGGGTGGTGGCATAGACAGCGAAGCTCGGCTGTGCTGTTTCGCCGTTCGTGATCTGGATCTGGTAGTAGGGCTGAAGGCTTTGACCGGGAAGGGTGTTCCGAGAGATCGCGAGATCGCCGTTTCCATAAAACCACTGGGCGCCATATGGAGAAGCACCCTTCACACCAGCAAGCGGCCAGGACTCGGCGACGTAGCTACTCGGATTCGCTACGTTAATGCGGTACATCCGCGGCTTTGCGACAAGCCCCATTGCCGCCCACAGAAAACCGTCTTTGAATGAGAAGTCCATCGTGTCGGGCAGTTCGCCCGCCACGCTGTGCTGGTAGGCCACGTTGTTCGATTCGGGATTGGCAATGGTCTGGATTCCGGCCTGGGCACGGAAGTAGTAGACACCCGCGCCTGCGCTATTCAAGCCCCAGGTTCCGGAATACCAGGAGTCCTTTCCAATCGGAGCACCGCCCTGGCGCTTGAGTGGAACGACCTGATACTCGCTGTTGGCGCCGATGCGGATCATCTGAGCGTCACCACTATAAATGCGCATGGCATAGAGAATGCGGTTCTTCTGGTCGAAGGCAAGGGCGTTCAGCGTCATCTTGCCGATAGTGCCGGTGCTGTCCGCGAAGGTCATGCCGGTGGGGCTGTTGATGACGTTGCGCACCGAGGAGTTTGATCCCGCGCCCTGCACGATCCAGGCACGTCCCATGCCCTCAGGGAACGGTGTCACCGCGCCCGAGAGAGGAATTTTAGTGCCATCGGTTTCGATCGCGGCGGCGACCTGCTCCATCGTGGGGTATGCGTCCGTCCCCCCAGCAGCGTCGTCAACGACCGGAGCGCTCTGCGGAACGACCGGAGCGACCGGGGCGGGGCTCTCCGCCTCGGGCGCTGTGACATCCGAGGTCTGCGTCGTGTCGTCGACCGCCTGCGCGCTGAGCGCGGTGCCGGCGAAGCCGACCGCAACGAAGCTGCCCACGAGCAACGCGGTCGTGGCGGTTGCCGCGACGACCTTCATCACGCGAGTGCGCAGACGGGGCCGCGGAGCGTCGAGTTGGCGACGTGAACTCATGAGCTACTACCTCTATTTATGTCGGACGCCAACGTGTTCCCGCAGCAGGATGCTGAGAGCCGACGAAGCCGTGACCAGGATGCAAAGTGAGACCGAACGCTTCATCGCCGGCCACGATTTATAGATCGTGACGTTTTTGAAAGTTCTGTCCTCATAAAGAATGACATGGAGCACCAGCACCCCTGGGGCGAAAGCGTGCTATGACGACTATTTCCCCCAAGACTGGGGTGATTAAAACAGTTGTTTTTCGCTTTTGCGGTATCTGGGCTCGGTCGCACCCTGCAGCTGGCCCCGGATCACACCGGATTGACCGGCCGCGCTCCCCTCGCAGGATTTCCCGACGGGGGTAGAAAGAACTCGGTTTTTCGTCGCGCACGCGGCGTTGCACGAAGCGTTTGCCCCCGCATCACCCCGGCGCTACCCACAACGAACGGCCCCGCCGATAATGCCGACGAGGCCGTTCACGCACTGCGGTGCGTCGCTAGGAGTCCGACTGAGTCAGTCGCTTGAGAAGACCGGTGAACTGACGAAGATCATCGACGGGCCAGGTGCTCATGTGAGTGACGATCGCCAGCTCATCGCCGGTACGCACGGCATTAAGCCGTTCCATCGCAACCGCGGTGGCTGCCACATAACGCGCACGCCCGTCATCCGGATCGGTCTGCAGTTCGACCAGCCCGAGTTCGTGAAGCTGCCTCGTCTGCCGACTGATGATGCTGCGATCGACCAGCATCACCTCGGCCAGCTTACTGGCGTGCATCGGTCCGTGCGCGGTGAGCACACGAAGCATCTTCAGGCCGAACGGCTGCAACGCCGGGTCGATCGAGATTGCAGCGATCCGGATGCTCGCCCGAATGTGTCCGGCGAGCACCCCGATCTGCTCCTCGACCTCTGCGATTGCCACGGCGACGGCATCCGAGGCGCCCTCGCTGCCAGCCGCGCGCTGTGAGCTGGGCACATCGGCACACGAGCACAGGCAGGAGCACAGCCGAGCCCGGGTATCTGTCGAAGCATTCTCGGTCATGATGTCAGGCTATCGACCGGAACCGGGGGTTGACTCAGATTTCGACTCGAGTTCCAGCTCAAGCCCTGAATCAAGATCCGAATCGAGTCCCGACGGCTCCAGTTCAGATGACGTGACCGCCTGGATCGACCCGGTGGGGTGCGCCTCGCCCACGGGAGGCAAGGCGACGGCGGCCGCACTCACTTCAATCAGGATGTCTTCCATATCTTCGATCTCGCGCTTGCGCACTGCGGCGACGTCGGCCGTGTTGATCGCACCGGTCTTGGACCGAGCCGCGGCCTTCAGCTGCACCGCGGTCTTGGTGCCGAGCGGTGCGTTCGGCATGAAGATCACCGCGATCAATGTGACGATCGCCAGCGGCACGCTGTACAGGAAGACGATGCCGACACCAGAACCGTAGGCACCCTCAACGAGCGAGCGAACGACATCCGGCAGCTGCGAGACGTGAGGGATGTTTCCACTGCCCAGAGCCTTCACCGCAGCAGCCTGGTCGGCGGGGCTGAGCTTCGGAATGCCGTCCTTGATGTGTTGGGCCACGAACGTTCCCAGCATGGAACCGAGAACCGTGACACCGATGGTGCCGCCGAGGCTCCGGAAGAATGTGACGGCGCTCGTTGCCACGCCGAGGTTCTTGACCTCGATCGAGTTCTGCACAACCAGCACGAGGTTCTGCATGATCATGCCGACGCCGGCGCCGAGGATAGCCATGTACACACCGACAAGCACGAGCGAGGTGGTGGCGTTGAGCGTACCGAGCAGAGCCGAACCGGCCACGATCAGCGCGCTGCCGACCACCATGATTGACTTCCAGGTGCCGCGACGGCTGATCAGGTTTCCGAAGAAGGTCGAGGCAATGAGCAGTCCACCCATCATCGGAATAGTCAGCAGTCCGGACTGTGTCGGCGTTGCGCCACGGGCCAATTGCATGTACTGCGACAGGAACACTGCGGTGCCGAACATGCTGACGCCGACCGCGATGCTGGCAATCACCGAGAGGGTGAAGGTGCGGTTCTTGAACATGGTGAGCGGAATGATCGGTTCGGGAACCTTGAACTCGACGATCACCGCAGCGATCAGCAGAAGCACCGCTCCGCCGATCATGAAGTACGACTCAATGGAGGACCATTCGAATTGGCTTCCACCCATGCTCACCCAGATCAGCAGCAGCGAGACACCGGCCGTGATGAGCACGGCGCCGAGGTAGTCGATGCGCACCGCGCGCTTGGGGTGCTTGGGCAGGTGCAGGGTGAGCTGCAGCATGATGATCGCCGCGATTGCTACGGGCAGCGCGATGAAGAAGTTCCAGCGCCAGCCGAAGGCATCCGTGACGACGCCACCCAGCAGCGGACCGCCGACGGTGCCGAGCGCCATGACAGCGCCGAACAATCCGGCGTACTTTCCACGGTCGCGCGGGCTGATGATGTCGGCCATGATGATCTGGCTCAGTGCGGCGAGGCCACCGGCACCGAGACCCTGCAGCACACGGAACCCGATGAGCGTCTCGGTGTTCTGAGAGAAGCCGGCCAGCGCCGAGCCGAGTACGAAGACGACCAGCGCGAGCTGAATGAGCAGCTTGCGGTTGAAGAGGTCGGCGAACTTGCCCCAGAGCGGGGTGGAGACCGTGGTCGCCAGCATCGTCGAGGTGATGACCCAGGTGTAAGCCGATTGGTTGCCCTGGAGGTCAGAGATGATGAGCGGCATCGACGTGCTCACCACCGTGCCCGCGAGGATCGACACGAACATACCGAGGAGCAGCCCCGAAAGGGCCTCGAGCACCTGGCGCTTGGTCATGGTTCCGTCAGCGGAAATTGGACGTTTAGGGTTTTTGGGTGGTGCTTTAACCGTGTTCTCGGCGCGTGACATCTGTCTCCTGCTAGTAATTGATAAGTGTCAACTATATATAACTAGTGGACTCATGTCAACCACTTCCGTGGCGCCGACGCGTCGGCATACGATTTGCCAACGGATGCGCGCATCCCGTAGTGTGGAGCAAAGCCAAAGACCGCCGGTTATTGCCGTGTGCAGAAATGTATGCAGCAATCGAAGGTTCACGATGTGAACGGCCCGCGCAGGATTCGAAGTTTTGTCGCTGTTCGAAAGAATTGCACCTCAGCTCCGGCCTTGCGCTGGAGCTTTTTTCATGTCTGCGCCCGGGGCTACCGGCACATGATTATAAGAGGAGCACCATGGCGAACAAGGAAGCATCGGTCGCCGAGCTGACGGAGAAATTCCAGAGCTCGACCGCCGTTCTGCTCACCGAGTACCGCGGTCTCACTGTTGCAAAGCTCAAGGAGCTGCGCGTTTCCATCAGTGAGGACGCCACGTACGCCGTGGTAAAGAACACGCTGACCAAGATTGCGGCGAACAACGCCGGCATCACGTCGTTTGACGACGAGCTTGTCGGACCGTCCGCAATCGCATTCGTTCACGGCGACCCTGTCGCTGTTGCGAAGGCCATGCGCACCTTTGCCAAGGCAAACCCTCTCCTGGTGGTCAAGGGCGGTTACTTCGACGGTAACCCGCTCACCGCCGCAGAGGTAGGCAAGCTCGCCGACCTCGAGTCTCGTGAAGTTCTGCTCGGCAAGCTTGCCGGCGCCTTCAAGGCCTCGCTGTTCGGAGCCGCATATCTGTTCAACGCACCACTGTCGAAGGCTGTTCGCACCATCGACGCGCTGCGTGAGAAGCAGGAGTCCGCGAACTAGGCATCGGCCTGGTATCGCGGTGAGTAATTAAGAAAACTAAGGAGAAAATCATGGCAAAGCTTTCCACTGAAGAGCTGCTCGAGCAGTTCAAGGGCCTGACCCTCATCGAGCTCAGCGAGTTCGTCAAGGCGTTCGAGGAGACCTTCGAGGTCACCGCTGCTGCTCCGGTTGCTGCTGCTGCAGCTGCTGGCCCCGCCGCAGCCGCTGAAGAGGTCGAAGAGAAGACTGAGTTCGACGTCATTCTCGAAGCCGCTGGCGACAAGAAGATCCAGGTCATCAAGGTTGTGCGCGAGCTCACCAGCCTGGGCCTCGGCGAAGCCAAGGCAGTCGTTGACGGTGCTCCGAAGGCCGTTCTCGAAGCCGTTGGCAAGGAAGCTGCCGAGAAGGCACACGCTGCCCTCGTTGAGGCCGGCGCAACCGCTACCATCAAGTAGCTTCTGCGTTTCCTTTCACGGCGTCACTCCTTCGGGAGTGGCGCCGTGTTTTTTGTTCAGGCGTGGGGCTGCGGGAGCCGATGCGGGCCTCGAACGCGCGACGACTGGTTTCGAGGTGACTCATCGCCAGCGCCGCTGCCGCCTTCTCGTCGCCGGCCGCGATGGCAGCGTAGAGGCGAGCATGCTCCTCATGCATCTCGATCGGGTGGTCATGCTGTCCGAGCAACCAGCGCATGCGTCCGCTCAGTGTGCGCCACAGCTCGGCAAGAAGCGAGTTGCCGGAGATCTCGATGACGAGGTCATGAAACGAGGCAGACGCCGCGCGAGAGGCGCCGGCTTTGGCGGACGCGTCCGACTCGGCCGAGAGCACGAGCGCGAGGCGGGCGAGCGCGTCAGGGCCTGCTTCGCGTGCGGCCAACGCGAAAGCGAGCGAGTCGAACGCAGCGCGCACCTGAAAGAGCTCTTCGATGTCGCGCTCGGTGAACTGTCGCACCGTCATCCAGCTATGCGGCCGGGCCAGCACCAGCCCTTCTGCGAGCAAGACCCGAAGCGCTTCCCGCACCGGAACCCGGCTCACACCGAGCGCCGTGGCGATCTCACGTTCAACGAGGCGGGCACCCGGCGCCCGTTCGCCACCAATGATCTGGTCTCGTAACACACCGGTGACACGCACCGTCTCGCCGACGTTGCGCGGTGTGACTGTCATTCCGTCATCATACTGAGAGCTACACCGCTCTCAGCACTTTGGTATACCATTTGGCCCCATGATCATCACCAACGTTCGACCCTGGGGTACCGATGCCGTCGATTTGCTGATCGAGAACGGGCGCATCGCAGCCAGCACCCCGCACGTCTCCATACCTGCTGCGCAGACCACTGCGCCTGCTGATCGCGATGTCGTCGACGGTCGCGGCCGTCTCGTCGTGCCGTCCTTCAGCGATGTGCACGTACACCTCGATTCCACCCGCATCGGGCTGCCGTTTCGGCCCCACACCGGTGCGCCCGGAGTCTGGGGAATGATGCTGAACGACCGCAATAACTGGCGCACCGCCGAGATCGGCATCGAGAAGCGCGTGGCGGGAACGCTCGAACGGATGATCGCGCGCGGCACGACGCGTGTGCGCTCCTACGCCCAGGTCGACGTCGACTGCAAACTTCAGCGGTTCGACGCCGTGATGGCGGCGAAGCAGAAGTTCGCCGGGCAGGCCGACGTGCAGGTGATGACGTTCCCCCAAGCCGGCATCCTGCGTGAAGAGGGCACCGTCGAGCTGCTGGAGGAATCACTCAAACAGGGTGCGGATGTCATGGGTGGTATCGATCCGAGCCAACTCGACCGCGACCCCGCGCGGCACCTCGACATCGTCTTCGGCCTGGCCGAGAAGTACCAGGTGGAGATTGACATTCACCTGCATGAACCCGGCGAACTGGGCGTATTCAGCACCGAGTTGGTGCTTGAACGCATCCGGGCGCTCGGCATGCAGGGCAAAGTCACGCTGTCGCATGCCTACGATCTCGGCTCGGTTTCCGAGGCCGTGAGTCGCCGTTTGATCGAGCAGTTCGCCGAACTCGATGTGGCGATGGCAACCGTCGCGCCACCCGCCACCACTCAACTCTCGCTCCTCGCCCTGACCGAAGCGGGCGTGCGCGTGGGCCTCGGCGAAGACGGCCAGCGTGACTATTGGAGCCCCTACGGTAATTGCGACATGCTCGACCGCACCTGGCAGCTGGCGTTCACGAACGACTTCCGACGCGACGAGCAGATCGAGCACGCACTCGCGGTGGCGACGATGGGTGGGGCGAGCGTGATGAGCCCGGAGGCGCCACGACTGCGCGGCATTCTCGACCGGCCCGGTGTCTCGGTCGGAGATCGAGCAGACCTGCTTCTGGTTGACGGGGAGACCGTCACCAGCGCAGTGATGGATCGCGGGAATGACCGAACCGTTCTGCATGATGGCCGGGTTGTGGCCGAGGGGCTCCATGTCGTCTCGGCGTAAGTCGAGCCGCGCGCGTCCGGACTCGACCCGATTGCTGGGCCTCGTCGCGGCACTGCTGATCGGGCTCAACCTGCGCCCGGCCGTGACGACGGTGGCGGCAACTCTCGATGAGGCATCCCGCGCGCTCGGGCTCAGTGCCAGTGAGACGACGGTGCTGGCCACACTCCCCGTCATCGCATTTGGCGTGAGCGCACCACTCGGGCCGTGGCTGGCACGCCGGTTCGGCGTCTCGCGCGTGCTGCTCTGTGCGATGTGGGCACTCGCGGCCGGTCTGGTGATTCGGGTTCTCTGGCCCGCACTTCTGCTGCCAGGAACGTTTGTCGCCGGCGCGGCGATCATGGCGGCCGGCACACTGCTGCCGCAGTTTTTGAAATCAGTGGATGCCCCGGCACTGTGGGTGGGACTCAGCAGCATGAGTTTTGGCGTCGGAGCAGCACTGGGCGCGGCACTCACCGCACCGATCTACGCGATGTCGGGCCCGCGCCTTGAGATCGCCTGGGGCGTCTGGGCGGTGCCCGCTCTGCTCGCCGGCATCCCCCTCATGCAGGGGATGCGGAGGCTGCGCGCCGCAGGACCCACCCCGACTCCGCCGCGCGCGGCACTCGTGTTCACCCCTCGCAACATGAGGACGATCGCGATCCTGACCTTGGTCTTCGGGCTGCAGGCCTTGCTCTACTTTGCGATGACCGCCTGGATGCCGCTTCTGCTCGCCGAACGTGGCCAGGACTCGGCGCAGACGGGATGGCTGCTGGCGTGGTTCAGCATCGCCGGCTTTGTGCCCACCCTGGTCACGCCCATCCTTGCGCGACGTCGCGCGGTCCTGCGGTGGGTCGGGCCGGGTCTCGGAGTCGCCATTGCGATCGGAATGCTCGCGCTCTATCTGTCGTCGAACGAACAGATCTTCTGGATTGTCGGCGGCCTCGGAGCCGTGCAGAGTGCGGCCTTCGGCCTCTCCCTCAGCCTGATCATCACGATGTCGACGAACCCCGCCACGGCTGGCGTGGTCTCCGCCATCGGGCAGGGCGCCGGCTACGTGATCGCCGGGGCCGGATCACTGGCGATCGGGCTCATTCAGACGGCGACGAACAGTTGGCTGCTGAGCTTCAGCGTGATGGCCGCGCTGGGACTTGTGCTGAGCGTGGTGGTAGCCGCGGCCATCCGTCGCGAGGCGATTGACCTGGTTCCTGAGAGAATTCAGGTCGCGACGTCGTGACAGCAAAGATTCAGCATTTACATAGGCAAGCTATGTATAGTTAAGGAATGGAATCAGATCTGCACCAGGTGCTCGGCGATCTCGTCGTCGTCAATCACCGTCTCACCCGTGTCGCCGCGCGGGCGGCGGGAGGCACTGAATCACCGGCCCTCTGGCGAACACTCAGCGTACTGCGCGGCAGCGGGCCGTTGCGGCTCGGCGCGCTGGCCGAGAGCAGCCGGGTCTCCCAGCCGACGGCCACCAATCTGGTGACGACCCTTGACGAGCTCGGCTGGGTGCACCGCCGCGCCGATCCCACGGATGCCCGAGCGAGCCTGATCGAGGCCAGCGACGCGGGTCTCGCCGCGCTCGACGCCTGGCGAGACAAGCTCATCGCCGCGCTGATGCCGCTCTTTGCCGATCTCGGACCGGCCGAGATCGAGACGCTCCGTCATGCCGTCGAGATCGTTGCCGCCCGCGTCGACCCCGTCGATGTCGTTGGCGCAGCCGGCGGTGACACAGTCGGCAGCGTCGGAACCGGAGCACGGTTGTGAACGCCACATCGAAGCCCTCCTCAAGCATCCTGCACCAGCCGAAAGCCGTCTGGGCCGTCGCCTTCGCGTGCGTCGTCGCATTCATGGGCATCGGCCTGGTCGACCCGATTCTGCCGGCCATTGCCCACGACCTGCAGGCATCCGCTGCACAAACCGAACTGCTCTTCACGAGCTACCTCGTGATCACCGGTGTGGCGATGTTCTTCACGAGTTGGCTGTCGAGCCGCATCGGCGCCAAGAAGACCCTGCTGATCGGGCTCGGCCTCATCGTGGCGTTTGCTCTCTTCGCCGGGCTGTCGAGCGACGTTGAATCGATCATCGGCTTTCGGGCCGGCTGGGGTCTCGGCAACGCGCTGTTCATCTCGACCGCACTCGCGACGATCGTCGGCGCCGCGGCCGGTGGCACCTCATCGGCGATCATCCTCTATGAGGCGTCCCTCGGGCTCGGCCTGGCCATCGGCCCCCTCGCCGGCGGCCTGCTCGGCAGCATCAGCTGGCGCGGCCCCTTTTTCGGCACCGCGACACTCATGGCCATCGGCTTCATCGCCATCGTCACCCTGCTGAAGACGCCAGCGGTCACGCCGACGCCGACGCGGCTCTCCGCGCCGTTCCGGGCGCTGGCCCGACCGGGACTCGGCATTCTCGCCGCCGCCGCACTGTTCTACAACATGAGCTTCTTCGTCATGCTGGCCTACACGCCGTTCGCGCTCGTGCCGCTCGGGCTCTCCGATGCCATCACGCTCGGCTTCATCTTCTTTGGCTGGGGCCTGTCCGTCGCGGTGACCTCGGTCTGGGTCGCCCCGTTTCTCACCGCACGGATGCCGCGCACCCGCGTGCTCTGGTGTGTACTTCCCCTGCTCGCCCTCGACCTGGTCGCCCTGGCGTTGCTCGTGGATTCCGCAGTCGGACTGATCGTCAGCGTGATCGTCGGCGGCCTGCTCCTTGGCATCTTGAACACGGTTCTGACTGAATCTGTGATGGAGGCGACCGACCTTCCGCGCGCGGTGGCGTCGTCGGCCTACTCAGGTGTGCGCTTCTTGGGCGGGGCCATCGCTCCCCCGGCTGCTGCGCTGCTCGCCGCAACGATCTCGCCGGCGATGCCGTTCTGGGCCGGAGCCATCACGGCGCTCATCGCCACGGCGATCGTGATCATCGGCCGCAAGCATCTTCGCAGAGCCGACGGCGCGACCGAAGGTGCCCTGGAAGAAGCCGAAGCGATCTCACTGGGCGACGCCTGACCCTTCCCTGTGCTTAGTCGGGCGGTTGCAGCGCGCGCACCCGACTGAGCGCGAATAGCCCCGCCGCGATGGCGAGAATCACCACGGTGATCAGCAGCACGTGCAACACCACTCCGATATACCCGGCGGGCTGCGCCGGGTTGAGGAACGGATACGGATACCAGTCGAGGATCCCGCCTCGAATCATCGTGTAGATCGCCCAGGCGACGGGAAACAGCACGACCACCCAGAGCCGACGCCAGAGGAGGGCGCTGCGCCCCGCGGCGAACAGCCAGTCGGCCAGCAGATAGAGTGGCGCCCAGACGTGCAAGATCTCGTTCGACCACCCGAGTGTTGTGCCCTGGTCGAGTGAAATGTTCCGCAGCAGCAGGTTGTAGACGATTCCTGTTGTCACCATGTAGGTGACCACTGAGGTGTGCGCGAGGTTGAACCAGGGCGGGTCGGCCGGCATCCGAAAGCAATACCAGGCGCCGAACACGAGAACCACAGCGGCCAGGCAGTTCGAGAGAACAGTGAAGAAGCTGAAGAAGTTCCAGAGGAATGCACTGGTGTTGACCTCAAGAAGGCTGAGGCTGTAGACGAGTTGCCCGACGATTGCGACGACGATGCCCGCGGCCGCAACGAAACGAATTGCGCCATATGTTCTTCTCACGAGCTGCCTCCCGAGTTTCGACGGCTGCGCCGTTACGTGCAGCCTACTCATGCGCCACACTGTAGGCATGCCCAGCGTCACTGATCGACCGCCGACTATGAAAGCTCTCACAATCGATCGTTCCGGCGGCCCCGACGAACTCCGGCTGACTGAGGTTCCGCTGCCCCTCGCCGTGAGCGACGAACTGCTTGTGCGTGTGGTCTCAGCGAGCGTGAATCCGATCGACGCGAAGACCCGTGCCGGGTCCGGTGTGACCGGGGCCTTCGACGGATTCCCCGTCGTGCTCGGCAGCGACTTCAGCGGAATCGTGGTCAGCGCCCCCTACGAGTCGTTCCCGCTGCAGCCTGGCGACGCGGTCTACGGCATGGCCCGCGTGCCACGCACAACCGGCAGCTATGCCGAGTTTCTGCCGGTCACAGCCTTGAGCGTCGCCCGCAAACCCGCACGCCTGAGCCATGACGAGGCCGCCGCCGTGCCAGTCGCCGCCCTGACCGCCTGGGGAATGCTCGCCCTGGCCGAGGTCGGCCCGGGCACACGGATGCTCGTGCACGCTGCCAGCGGAGGCGTCGGTCATTTCGTGGTGCAGTTCGCCCGTCACCTCGGCGCACATGTGGTGGCTACCGGCTCGGCACGCAACCACGACTTTTTGCGTCGCCTCGGCGCCGACGAGGTGCTCGACTATTCGACGACGCGTTTCGACGAGGTGCTCTCGGGCCTCGATGCCGTCATCGATCTGATCGGAAATGTGCACGACAACACGGGCAGCCGGTCACTGCGCGTAGTGCGCCCCCACGGCATTCTGGTGAACGCGCCGAGCGGCAGCTGGCCGACAATGGCGGACGAAGCCGCGGCAGCAGGCATCCGGGCCACCCACTACAAGGTCTCGCCCGATGCGCGCGTGCTCGACGAGATCACGACGCTGATCGACGCGGGAGTGGTGCGACCGCATGTCGATGCGATCTTTGACCTCGCCGAGGGTGCGGAGGCCCACCGCTTGATCGAGCAGGGGCACACCCGCGGCAAGATCGTCTTGCGCGTCTCCCCCGAGGCCTAAACCGCCGATTGCGCCGCAGCGCGGGCGCGGCGCTTCTTCCTCGCGTCGCTCACCGCACTCAACACCGTGTAGGCGAAGTAGGCGAAGAGCCCTCCGGCGGCCAGCGGAGTGACCCATGACCTGTTCGCACCGTTGACCGCGTTGTTCACCCAACCCAGCAGCGGAATCGAATACCACAGCTTGCCCTGAATCTGAATCGACTTCACCGGGGCATCCTGAGCGCTGTTGTTGTCACCCTGAAAGATGAAGCCGCGTTCACCGTTGGCGAGCAGAGTGATGGCGACCACGCGGTGGGTGATGACGCCGGGCTTGCCCGACTCGATCTGATAGGTCGCCACGTCACCGAACTGCAGTCGATTCGGGTCGATGGGCTTGACGATGATGAGGGTGCCCGGGGGCAGGCCCGGTTCCATCGAACTCGTCAGCACCGTCATCGGGGTGGCGCCGGCAATCTTCGGAACCACGATCACCAGCATCGCCAGCGCGATCACGAGAATCAGAAGCGCCGCGCTCAGCGCGAGGCCGAGAGAGCCCCACAGTCCCCGTTCCGGAGTCGGTGCCTCGGGCCGACCGTGCGGCAGCGGGTCGGCTTGAGGTTCCAGGATGCCGACGATCTCGGGCGATGTCATGATCCGTCAATCCTTCGGCGACGGCGTCCGAGGAGGAAGAACAGCACCCCTCCCCCGAGAAGACCGCCGACAACCAGAAGCGGGGTCGCCACCTGTGCACCAGTGTGAGCCAACCCGGGCGCACTCGCCGTGCTGCCGCCCGGTGCGGCGGGTCCCGCTGGAGCGGGGGGCCCTGCTGGAGGAGTGGTCGGGCCGACGATGACACCGTCATCGTCGCAGGCCGATGGGGGGAACGGCCCGGCATCTGCGGCGCGCATGGCCACGAGTGCCGAGAAGCTGACCGTGTCGTTCTGACCAACCGTGCCCGAGACATCCGCCATCGTGAAGGTCACGACCATCTTCATGGTGGCCCCGCCGGCGAGTGTCTGAGAATCGACCATGGTCTGGCAGGCCCCCACTCTTCCGAGCACGGTAGAGAGCGTTCCGTCATCGGCGGAGTTCCAGGTGGACATCGTGACATTTTCGGCGAACAGATCGGATGAAGCCACCAGGGATCGTGCGCTCATCCGCACCTCTGCCGGTTCGCTCGTCGGGTTCTTCACCCAGAGTTTCGCTGAGGCCGACTCACCGGGAATCAAACGACCGAGACCGTCGAAGAGCGAGCCGCTGAGACTCGTTCCCCAGGTGACGCCATCGCTGCTGAGCAGGATCTGGGTGGGATGAGCGTCGAGCGCTGAGGCCGGAGCCACCGCGCCGCCGAGTGCTAACGCCGCGCCGGCCAGAGTTGCAAGCACCGCCGCACGAGTCTGTGTGAGTGAGAACCTCATGGTCAGTTCACCGCCGTCATCGTGAATCGCTGACCCGACGACGTCGCACTGCAGCTCTGCTGCACGACGTAGCCGACAGATCCCAGCCCTGTGACATCGATGCACATGTTCGCCGTGCTCTGCTTGATCTGGAACTGCCCGGGGAACCCGGTGGCGGCGTTCACCGCCCATGAGGTCGGCCCGGCTGCCGAGTTGACCAGGGTCAGGGAGGCGCCGGCGTTCGTGCCGGCCGCCCTCAGCGAGAGCGAAGCGTATCGCGCCTGGATCGTTCCGTCGGCCAGGAACTTCCACTGCTGGTTCGTCCCGCCGTGGCAGCCGAACGTGATCAGCCGGGTGCCCGAGGCCGAGTTGGCCCCTTCACCGTCGAAACAGTATCCGCTGGTCGGGTTCGAAATCGTGTACCAGAGCGTCGGGGAAGGGGCAGCCGCGATCGTCGTCACCGAGGCGGACGTGGAGACTTGCGAGGCATTCCCTGCAGCATCCTTTGCCCTGACGGTGTAGCTATAAGCCTTCGACGGGGTGAGCGCGGTGTCGGTGAATGTCGTCGAGGGTGAAGCCGGCACAAGCAGCACGCCGTCGCGATACACGTCGTAGGCGACAACACCGACGTTGTCGGTCGAGGCTGCCCAGGTCAGAGTGGTCGCCGTCGTCGTCGTACCCGAGAACGTTGGAGTGCCGGGAACGGTCGGGGGCTGCGTATCGAGCACCGATTGTGTGGCGGTGGCCACCGGAGCGCTCGACGTCCAGTTGCCAAGAGTCGTGACAGCGTTTGACGTGCCCGTGACGGTTTGCGCGGCCAGTGTGTTCTGCTGCGCAGCCGTGATCGAGGTGCGCACGCAGAAGAACACCGATGCCCCGGACGCGAGGCTTCCAGTCTGAGCGGGGATCGTCGTCCAGTTGTAGCTGGTCGTCGGCGCCGTCGCGCCAGTCGTGCACAGGTTGGTCCGTGCGACTGACCAGATCTTCACGACGATTCCCGTAGCGAGGGCGCCGCCCGGTGCGGCCAGGGTGAGACTGTACGGCGCGGTACCCGCACCAGTGTTCGTCACCGTCACGGGCTTGGTCGTGCTGAGCGTGCCAACCGTGTATTGCACCGCGAGCGCGTCGAATCCGCTCTGAGAGATACCGATGGTGCCCGCCCCGGCGGACGCATTCAACGTCGCGGCTGGAGCCGTCCAGTACGCCGAAGCTCCGGCCGTACCGGCCAGAGTAAGAAAGAGGGTGAAGCCTAACGCGACGCTGAGTCGCGACCGCATCCGTGTGGGTTTCGTCGAGCCGGTCATGGGTTAGACCTGCGTCCCATCGATCAGAATTCCGAAGCCGGTGGCCAGCTGCCCTTGGCTCGCGGCCGGCGCGGTGGAGGGAAGCGTCACGCTCACGCAGAGGATTCCCGATGAGCCGACGGGCAACGTCGAGTTGAGCGAGCCGGTCGACGCAGCGGCGAAGCTGCCTGACCACACCGCTGCAGTCGCGCTGGTGCACTGCGCCGCGCTTGCCACCACGCTGAGGCCGACGACGAGTGAGCTGGAGAAGGCGTTCGGCACGGCCGGGGCCGTCAACCCGTTCAGGCGCAGGGCAAGCGCCACGTCGCCCGCGTTTTTCACTGTCGCGGTTCCCACGACGGTCGCCCCCGGGTAGAGCTTTGCAACCGACAGCGAGAGCGGTGTCGTCACCGTCAGGCTTGCGGTGCCTGAGCCGAGGGTCGTTGCCGGCGCAGCGTTTGATTGCTGACTCAGGAAGGCGTAGCTCCCTCCTGCCGCGGTGACCGCCAAGAAGAGTGCAAGCGCGAACCCACCTGCCGTCATCGCCATGCGTCCCAGCGCCACCTTCGGCGCGCTGCCAGGCTTCGAAATCATGAGCGTGACGTACCTTCCAGGATCGAATGCGTGGTGACTGGTCAGAGACCGACCGTGAGGATGGAGAATGATGAAGCGAATGTGCGGGAGATTCTGGTGTGCACCTCCGTCACGAGGCGCACACCAGATTTCCGCTAGTTCTGCGCGAGCGTGACGGCGAGAGCGCTGAAGTTGACCGAACCCAACTTCGTGTCGTCCTCAGCGCCTGCAACGGCATCCTTCGGGAAGCCAAAGGCCACCTTTACCGCCGCGACCGAGTTGGCGCCATTGGTGATCTTGTACGTACCAGTGGAGCCGATCGCCGTAATGCCGGTACCGGTCGCCGTGATGGTGGCGTTCTTCGTGAGGTAAGCGGCGAGTGCGATGTCCGCGGCATTGGTGGTCACGGTCGGGGTGACCGACGTGGCGCTCAGCGACAGCGTTGCGACGAGATTGTCTCCGGTCGCAACGACCTTCACACTGCTGCTGTAGGTCAAGACGTCGCCGGGAACTGCGCGGAAGGTAGCGATGTTTGCGATCGCCGCGGGCGCGCCTCCGTCGTGCGAAACCGTCCAGGTTCCGGTCGTGCTGTCGATGAGCTTCAAGTTGCCGGCGACAATTGTGCCACCGGTGACGCCTGCCGTGTCGTTCCACGAGGCGAACGTGCCCGCGCCCCCGAGGAGGAGGGCGATGCCGGCGGCTCCGGCGAGGGATCCCTTGAGGAGCTTGTTCATGATGATTCCTTTCGTGGCAGTGCGCAGGACATGCCGATGAGGCCCACCGGAGGGGCGGGAGAGGCTGGGATGCTTGCCGTGCGCTCGGCCTCAGATTTGACGGCGCTCGATCAGCAGTAAGAACTCTATGTGCGGATAGAACGCCTTGTCTGTCCCCGGACTACCCCAGTGTGGGGCGCACCTTTCCGTTTCGAAAAGTGGGCGAAATGCACAAAACAGGCGCAGGGTCCACTTGGCACGCAAGAGCCTTGCGCCCGAAGGCCATTCACGAGAAAAACTCGACAGTAATGCTGAATTTCTCTCTTTTTCGATTCCGGGCAGGATCGAATGCGCCATACCCCAGTTCGCGGGTAGAACGCACAAAACCGGTCGAAGTCATCCTGAAGATGACATCAACCGGTTCAGATGTGAAACTTTTTTGGTCATGAATGACGGCAGACGAAGGCCCCCCGGAGCGTGTCCAGGGGGCCTTGTCTGCGGTGACTCGCGGTTCGCAGCGACTCGCGGGGGTGAATCAGAGGAAGCGGGCGTACGCCCCCACTGTGAAAAACATCGGAAACTCTGGTTCAAGCGCCGAAGCCCGTAACACTTCACGGGCATCGTCGAAGCGGTCGTCCGGTGTGCGATCAAGCGAACCGAACACCTCGGCCACGAGCGACTCAACCCAGGTCACGTCGATGCGCTGCCCCTCTGCGGTAATCGAGTTGTCGTGAATCCACTGCCAGATCTGCGAGCGTGAAATCTCGGCCGTCGCGGCATCTTCCATCAGATTGTCGATGGCCACAGCACCCTGCCCACGCAGCCAGGCTTCGATGTATTTCAGGGCGATCACCACGTTATCGCGCACGCCTGCCTCAGTAATCTCGCCGCCGATGCTTGAGATGTCGAGAAGCTGTTCCGCGGTGATGCGCACCCAATCGCGCGTGCGCCCGAGCTGGTTCGGTCGTTCCGCGAGGACTCGATCGAACTCGGCCTGCGCGGTTGGAATCAGGTCGGGGTGGGCAACCCAGGTGCCGTCGAAGCCGTTGACGGCCTCGCGACGCTTATCGGCAGCGACCTGCTCGAGAGCGCGCGCGGTGACCGCAGGGTCACGGCGGTTCGGGATGAACGCGCTCATGCCGCCAATGGCATATGCGCCGCGCTGGTGGCAGGTGGCGACGAGCAGCTCGGTGTAGTCGCGCATAAATGGCACCGTCATGGTGATCTGTTTGCGGTCGGGAAAGACGAACCTCCGGCCGCGAGCGCGAAAGGTCTTGATAATGCTGAAGATGTAGTCCCACCGCCCCGCGTTCAGGCCGGCGCAGTGCTCGCGCAGTTCGTAGAGAATCTCCTGCATCTCGAAAGCCGCCTGGATCGTCTCGATCAGCACCGTTGCCCGGATTGTGCCATGCGCTATTCCAACGCGCTCTTCGGCGAAGGTGAACACCTCATTCCACCAGCGGGCTTCCCGATGGCTCTCGAGCTTCGGCAGGTAGAAGTACGGCCCCGTCCCGGAATCGATCAGCGTCTGCGCATTGTGAAAGAAGTACAGACCGAAGTCGATCAGGCTGCCGGATGCGGCCATCCGTCGGTTTGCACGATCCGCGAACAGGATGTTCTTCTCTTCCAGGTGCAAGCCACGCGGCCGCATCACGATGGTCGGAGTCGTACCCGTCGCGTCTCCCGTCACCCGGTAGCTTTTGCCCTCGGGGCTGTCGTAACGCAGCTGACCACGCACCGCATCGAACAGGGTGATCTGTCCCTCGATCACGTTCGCCCAAGTCGGGCTTGTCGCGTCTTCCTGGTCGGCCAGCCACACCTTTGCGCCGGAATTCAAGGCGTTGATCGCCATCTTGCGGTCGGTCGGTCCGGTGATCTCGACGCGGCGATCTTCGAGGCCCGGTCCAGCACCGGCCACGAACCAGGTGCGGTCGCACCGGATGTGCTCGGTCTCGCTGAGAAAGCGAGGATCGCGGCCCCTCGCGGCATCCGCCCCCGTCTGAAGCCGCGCGGCCAAGAGGTCGTGGCGGCTGCCGGCGAACCGGTCGTGCAGCTCGGCGAGAAAGTCGAGCGCTGCGGGGGTGAGGATCTCGTCGTAACGCTCTCCCCGCTCGCCGGTGACCTCGAGGTGGCCGGCCAGGGCCGTCTCGGTGTGCCAGCCCACCCCGCTGGTCGAGCCCAACCCGTTGGTCGAGCTTGTCGAGACCTCACGAACCGATCCCGCCAACTCCACCCCGTTGGTCGAGCCCACCCCGTTGGTCGAGCCCACCCCGTTGGTCGAGCCCAACCCGTTGGTCGAGCTTGTCGAGACCTCACGAACCGATCCCGCCAACTCCACCCCGTTGGTCGGGCCCACCCCGTTGGTCGAGCCCACCCCGTTGGTCGAGCTTGTCGAGACCTCACGAACCGATCCCGCCAACTCCACCCCGTTGGTCGAGCCCACCCCGTTGGTCGAGCTTGTCGAGACCCGATCCAGGGTCTCCGTTTGTGTGGTGTTCATCTGTCTATCCTTCTAAAGTGACGGGTTTAGAACTGCTCGGCCTCGGTCGAACCGACGAGGGCGAGGGTGGCGCTGGTGGGATTCAGCGCGGTGGCGACCCGATCGAAGTAGCCTGTGCCGACCTCCCGCTGGTGGCGGGTTGCGGTGTAGCCGGCGCTCTCTGAAGCGAACTCGGCCTCCTGCAGATCGACATAAGCACTCATCGCTCGCTCGGCGTAGTCGGCCGCGAGCGTGAACATCGAGTGGTTGAGCGCATGAAAACCAGCCAGCGTGATGAACTGGAACGTATAGCCGCAGGCAGCAAGTTCCCGTTGGAAAGCGGCGATCTGCTCGTCGGTGAGGTGGGATTTCCAGTTGAACGACGGCGAGCAGTTGTAGGCCAGCTTCTTGCCAGGGAAGTCCTGGTGGATGCGTGCGGCGAAGCGCTGAGCGAGTTCGAGGTCGGGCTCGGCACTTTCGACCCAGAGCAGGTCGGCGTACGGCGCGTAGGCCAGACCACGGGAGATGACCGTGTCAATGCCGTTGGTGACCTCATAGAACCCCTCCGCGGTGCGCGTTCCCGTGAGGAACGGTTCGTCGCGCGGGTCGATGTCGCTGGTGAGCAGGGTCGCGGCGAGCGCGTCGGTGCGCGCGATGATGAGCGAGGGTACGCCCGCGACATCCGCGGCCAGTCGTGCGGCATTCAGCGTGCGCACGTGCTGGCTCGTGGGAACGAGTACTTTACCGCCCATGTGGCCGCACTTCTTCTCGCTGGCGAGCTGGTCTTCCCAGTGCACTCCGGCTGCGCCGGCCTCGATCATCGAGTGCATGAGCTCATAGGCGTTGAGCGGGCCACCGAATCCGGCTTCGGCGTCGGCGACGATGGGTGCCATCCAGTCGCGGGGTTCCGCCGGCTCCGTGGATGCCGCGGCCTCCGAACCGCCCGGCGAGCCCACACCGCTGGTCGAGCCCACACCGCTGGTCGAGCCCACACCGCTGGTCGAGCCCACACCGCTGGTCGAGCTTGTCGAGACCCCCGAAGCGGCCTCCGCAGCCTCGATCTGGTCGGCGCGCAGCAGAGCGTTGTTGATGCGGCGCACGACGGCCGGCACCGAGTTGGCGGGGTAGAGCGACTGGTCTGGGTAGGTCTGACCGGACAGGTTCGCGTCTGCGGCAACCTGCCAGCCCGAGAGGTAGATGGCTTTGAGCCCGGCGCGCACTTGCTGCACGGCCTGGTTGCCGGTGAGAGCGCCGAGCGCCGCGACCCATTCCGGTTTCTCGGGGGTTCCGTTCTGGTTGACGAGCTCCCACAGCTTTTCGGCGCCACGGCGGGCCAGTGTGCGATCTTCCCGCACGGTGCCGCGCAGGGCGATGACATCATCGGCGGTGTAATCGCGACGGATGCCGTCCCAGCGCGGGTCGGCGGCCCACTCGAGGGCGAGCTCTGCTGCGGTCTGGGTCTGGTCGCCGGGGCGGGGAGCGTTTGTGCGGGTCATGGTGGCCTCCGTGGGGCATCGCGGTCTGTGCGGGTGGTTGCATCAACTCTGCGATCCCCGCACCGCCCGCGACCCAACTTTCCGAGCAGAAATTCCCCGCTTCTTCCGTGCTGCGAAACTCTCGTGCCCCTGCCGGTCGTGCCTCGGGCACATATAGCCCGTGAGGTCGCGCAACTGACCCTCCAGTTGCCTCCGGAAGGGTCATCTGCGCGACCTCACCTGCCGCGACGGGGTGTGAGGCACCGGATGCAGTGAGACTCACCGGGTCGGCGGGTTCAGATCAACGGGATGAACGGCGGGATAGAAGGCGAGTGTGTCTCGGATCAGTTCGAGCAGCGCCTGTCGGTCGGCCAGCTCAGTGCCAGCGATCTCGATTACCTGCCATCCGGCGGATGCCATCCGGGCCTTTCGCGTGAGGTCTTTGCGCCAACGGCCCGGTTCGGTGCGGTGATAGTCACCCTGATATTCGAAGGCAACACGGTGGGCAGGAAAGCTGAGGTCACCCCACGCAATAATCTCGCCGCGAATGTTCCTCACCGGATAGTTTGCGTGAAAGCCCCGGATTCCAGCGCACACAACCGTCACCCGAATGACGGATTCTGGCGGCGAGTCGGCGCGCTCGTCAAGCAACTCGAGGGCCTCGCGGAGGAGCGCCCGACCGCGTCGGGCTGGGTGGGCGTCAATCGCGGCGGCCAGATTTGCCCGGCTTGCCAACGGGTTCTTGTAATGAATGATGCGGTCGCCGGCGGCCACGAGGTCTTCCAGATCGAGCACGGCAGCGAGATCGCACCAGGTGCGGGGTACCGATGTCACTCGCAGTCCGCTGCAGGTGCCGACGTCTCGCGGATCAATCTGCAACTTATGGCCAATCACCCCACTGGCGCGGCTGGCGCACTCCGGCGAAGGCATCCCGACATGCAGCGCGGGCCTGGCCGCGAGTTCGATCGGCACAGGAATTCCAAGGATCAACGCGGCGGTCGTGCCGCAGAAGAATGCGGCCTCCGGAAGTCGAACATGCAAGGACCGAGCATCTCGGATGCGTTCGGCAACGAGGGCGCGGGTACCGTCGCCGGTGTAGGTCGCGGTGTACACAATGGCCGACGTCCTCTTCGACCGGGGAACACGAACTCCGTGGAACGGCCGCTCAAGGTCACGTCCGCGAAGCCGACTTCTGCTGATTCCTTGCGCAGTCGCGGCGCTCGTTGTAAACGGTCCCGACGCGAGGCTTGGTGGTAAAGGGTGTCGAGGTTCCATCCGAACAGCCTGCGAGGGGAGCCCGCCCCGTGCGGAAGGGGGCGGCCAGATCGTGCAGAGACTCGGCATCCGTCTCGCTGTGGAGGAGCCAACAGTGTGGCCCGCAGCAGCCTCCCGACGCCGGGGCAGCCCCCGCCTCTGCCTGGTGAGGGAGCGCAAATGACCCTTCCGGAGCCGACCGAAGGGTCATCTGCGCGACCTCACGGAAATAGTGGTGGCGGCATGAGACAGGCAGCGGGAGAGGCAGCGGGAGAGGCAGCGAAGCAGGCCGCGAAGCAGGCACACGACGACGACGAAATCAGCATCAAAAGAGTCAGTTCCTGCGCATTCCGTTGCTTTCTGATCGTCTACACGATTGAATACGAGGCACGAGGTACGGCTTCACTGTGGAGGTACGCACGACGTGATTGTTCCCCTGGCCCCTGAGCTCACTCCGTCCCGACCCGCCTCGGCGTCCGGACCAGACGGAGAGCCGGTCGGCACCGTCGTACTCGAGAAGGTGAGCAAACTCTTCGGCGCCCAAACCGCCGTCGATGCCATCGACCTCCGCGTGGAGCCGGGCGAATTCCTCTCGTTGCTCGGCCCATCCGGCTGTGGAAAAACGACGACACTGCGCATGCTGGCCGGCTTCGAACACCCCGATGCCGGCAACATCCGCATCTCGGGGCGCAACGTGATCGGCATCCCGCCCTATAAACGCAACGTCAACACTGTTTTCCAGGCCTACGCCCTGTTTCCCCACCTCACTGTCGCCGACAATGTGGCGTATGGGCTCGTGCAGAAGCGCCTGCCGAAATCTGAGATCCGCGAACGCGTCATCTCGGCGCTCGACACCGTGCGGATGCTGCGCTTTGCGGACCGCAAACCAACCCAGCTCTCGGGCGGTCAGCAGCAACGCGTCGCCCTGGCCCGTGCGCTCATCAACCGTCCGGCGGTGCTGCTGCTCGACGAACCGCTCGGCGCTCTCGACCGGCAGCTGCGTGAGGAGATGCAGCTCGAACTGAAACTGCTGCAATCGCGGCTCGGAATCACCTTCATTTTTGTCACCCACGACCAGGGTGAGGCACTGTCAATGAGCGACCGGATTGCTATCCTGCGTGACGGTCGCATCGAACAACTCGCCGACGCAGACACCATCTACGGCTCACCGAGCACGGCCTACGTGGCCGGGTTCGTCGGCCAGCAGAACTTTCTGGCCGGGGTGCTCACGGGCGTGCCCGGAGTGCTCGACACCCCGGTCGGCCGCATCCGGGCAACGCACCCCGCGGGATCCGGCACCGAACTCTTGACCGGCCCCGTCGGCCAAGCCGCACAGGCGGCGATCCGACCCGAGTTTGTCTCGATCGAAGCGGATGCGCCGGCCCGAGATTCGTCCACCGACAACACGGTCGCCGGCACACTGCTCAGCGTCTCGCACCTCGGCGAAACCCTGCAATACGTCGTCGAGCTGCCGACCGGGCAGACACTGCTCACCCGCCGCCCACGGCATGGTGCGGCTCGGCTTGAGCTGGGCGAAGCGGTCTGGTGCAGCTGGCCGGCCGAATGCGTGCTGCTCTATCCGGACGCCGACTCCCCCTCCGACCTCGAGCCGATCTCACCCAACGTCACCGCCCTTGCCCCCACCCAGCCCGACACACAGTTCTAAGGAATCGCCATGTCTCGCGCAGACCAGACCGTTCGCATCCTCGCAAGCACATCAGCCTCCCGGATCATCGCCAGCGAGCTCTCCCGACGCCGCTTCCTCGGCTTCGCGGCCGCCGCAGCCGGCACCGGCCTGCTCGCCGCCTGCAGCAGCCCCGGCGCGGATCCTTCAGCGGTGGCCACCGGCGGGCCTCTCGAAGCGAAACTGTCGATCTACACCTGGGGCGACTACGACAACCCGACGGTACTCAGCGACTTCACGGCCGACAAAGGCCCGAAGATCGTGCTCGATTCGTTCGCCTCAAACGAAGAGATGATCTCGAAGCTCGTGGCGGCAAAGGGAACGAGCGGATACGACATTGTCGTTCCGACCGGCCCGTTCATTCCTCAGATGGTTGAGAACAAACTGCTCACGAAGCTCAACCTCGACCTCATCCCGAACCTCACGCACATGGACCCGGCCTTCCTCGGTCAGGCCTGGGATCCGGCCAACGACTACTCGATCTGCAAGGCGTGGGGCACGACCGGCTTTGTCTACGACAAAACCAAGATCACGCGCGAACTCACCAGCTGGGACGACTTCATCGACGCGGCCCAGAACGAGGCCAGCGGCAAGACGTCTGTGCTCGACGACCCGGCCGAGCTCACCGGGTTGTACTTCTGGACGCACGGCATCGATTGGAACACAACAGACCCGGAGCACCTCGACGCGGCCGAGAACTTCGTCGTCAACGACCTCGCCCCACACGTTGCGGCGTTCGACAGCTACCCCGGGGGTTCCGCCATCCCTCAGGCGACACACATGCTCATGCAGGCGTGGAATGGCGACGCCCGTATCGGCATTCTGGAGAGCCCGGATCCCGACCGCTGGGTCTGGCGGCTTGGTACCCCAGCGACCGAGCTCTGGATGGACAACTGGGCAATCGCCGCCGGCGCCCCCAATCCCGAGGCCGCCCACGCGTTCATCAACTACGTGCTTGAGCCCGAGGTACAGGTGCGTCAGCTTGACTACATCGGTTATCACACCGGCGCCTCGAACATCGAAGACCTCGCCGCAGAGAATGACCTCCCCATGCTCGACCTGGTCTTCTTCGGCCCCGAGCAGATCGCAACGATGAGCACGGGCGAAGTGACCGAGGCTCAAGAGCGTATCGTCGAAATCTGGAACAAGGCACGGGCTGCGGCCGGCGCCTAACGCCGGGCAGGTTGATTCGTGACGACGCTGATCCGCGAGCAGGAATCTGAGGCCGCGCCTCCTGCACACGACTCCCGGCCGCCCCGACGCCCATTCCGGATGCCCGGGGCCACGTTAGCCCTGCCGGCCTGGGCCTGGCTGCTACTCTTCTTCGTCGCGCCCGTCGGCATGGTGATCTGGTTCAGCTTCGGCTACAAGCCGGGCATCTTCGGAACTCATGCCAACGACATCCTGAGCCTTGACCGCTATGCCGAAGCACTCTCCCCGACGTTCTTCGCCACGTTTCTCAACACCTTCTGGGTGGGCGTGACCGGAACCACTCTGTGCCTGCTCATCTCGTTCCCAGTCGCCTATTGGATGGCGGTCAAGGCGCCGGTCAGCCGGCGCGGCCTGTTGCTGGCCGCGATCATGGTGCCGTTCTGGACGAACTTTCTGGTGCGCACGATCGGCTGGCAGGTGATCCTCGCTCCGGAGGGCTGGCTCTCGACGCTGCTGCAGTCGGTCGGGCTGCTCGACGGCGCTCTCGAGATTCTCTACACCCGTCAAGCCGTGCTGATCGGTGTCGTCTACAACTACCTGCCGCTCATGATTCTGCCGCTGTTCGTGGCGTTCGACCGGGTCGGCCCGGGACTGCGTGAGGCGAGCAAAGACCTCGGCGCTGCCCGCTTCGCGACCTTCATGCAGGTCACGTTGCCGCTGGCCCGCCCCGGCATCATCGCCGGAGCCTTGCTCGTCTACATTCCGCTGATGGGCGACTACATCACCGCGACCGTGCTCGGCGGGGCCAAGGGCAATATGATCGGCCAACTCGTCGCCAGCCAATTCCAAACCGCACAGAACTGGGCGCTCGGCTCGGCCATGGCGGTCGTGTTGATCCTCGTGATCCTGGCGAGCGCCGCCGCCGTTGGCCTGCTGATCTGGCTGATCGCGCTTCCGTTCCGCCGCCGCCGACACCTGCACATTGGGAGTGACGCATGACGACTCAGAATCTGCCGGACACACGGGCTGCTGCGACACCGACTACGGCAACAACGGTCATCGCCGCTCGCCCGCAACGCACCCTGCTCGACCGGTCGATGGCGGTGTGGAGCGCCCTCGTCTTCCTCTTTCTGTTCGCTCCAATTCTTGTGATCATCGTCTACTCGTTCAACACCGGTCGGCTGCTCGTGGCGTGGGACGGCTTCGGCTTCGATGCCTTCCAGACCATGTTGAGTAAGCCCGCCATCCGCGATGCCGTCTGGGTGTCCATCCGCACGGGCTTGATCTCGGCGATCTTCGCGACGTTCATCGGCACCCTTGCCGGCGTTGCTATGGCCAGGCGCCCCGGTAAATGGGTCGCCTGGTTCGCGTTTCTACTCATTCTGGTGACGGTGACGCCCGAGATCGTCGACGCCGTCGCGTTGCTGCCGTGGCTGGTCTTTCTCGGGCAGGATGCCGGCCTCGCCGTTTTCAATGATGGGATCGTGCGCCTGGTCATCGGGCATTCACTGTTCTCGATCGCAGTCGTGTCGTACATCGTGCGCTCTCGGCTCGTCGGCCTCGACGAGAATCTGGAGGAGGCATCCGCCGATCTCTACGCCCCTCCGCTGCCGACGTTCCGCAAAGTGACGTTGCCGCTGGTGATGCCCGCCGTGCTTGCCGGCGGGCTGCTCGCGTTCACGCTCAGCCTCGACAACACCGTGGTGTCGGCCTTCATCCAGGTCTCGGGCTCGACGCCCTGGCCGGTCTATGTGCTGAGTGCAGTGCGAAGCGGTCTGCGCCCCGAGATCGCCGCGGTCTCGACGGTCATGCTGCTGCTCACGCTCGGAGCACTGGCACTCGTCGCGTGGGTGCTGAAGCGTTCAGGCGACTCGGCCACGCAGATCGCCAAGACCATGGGCGGCGGCTGATTGATCCGGCCCAGCCCAGTCGTCACCGATCACCCGCATTCGTTCAGCAAGGAGCTCGACCACACGCCGTCTTCGTGCCCGAGCAGCGCATCGATCTGGCCAGTTCCCCCACCGCGTATACGGCCGGCTCGGCCTGGGTCAACCACCGTGACGAGACCGGCACAATCGAGGTGGGCCAGCTCGCGGACTTTGCTGTGCTCGATCGCAACCCGTTCGACGGCCCGGCCGAGCTGATCGGAACCACCCGGGTCGAGCCACCCCGCTGGTCGAGCACACCCCGCTGGTCGAGCGCACCCCGCTGGTCGAGCACACCCCGCTGGTCGAGCCTGTCGAGACCCAGCACCCCGTCTCGAGACCCAGTCACGAGATCTCGACACGCTCGATCAACGCACAGGACCGACTCGACACGCTCGATCAACGCACAGACGCGCAGAATAAGCACGATTCTTCTGTTTGTGTCGCGCGTGGTGTCGTGTGACGATGGGGGCATGATCACCGCGGATCTCTCCCCACGCAGCACCGCACTCGACCGAGCCGGCGAACCTGACCCCGGCGATGAGGGGGTCGACACGCTCACGCTGGGGCGGCGCATCCGTGAGCTGCGCACAGGCGCGAAGATGACCCTCGACGACCTCGCGTCGGCGGTCGACCGGGCACCCTCCCAAGTGTCGATGATCGAGAACGGCAATCGGGAGCCGAGCCTGTCGATGCTGCGGACCATCGCGCTGGCGCTCGGCACAAGCGTGGACGAACTGCTGCGCACCGAGGCGCCATCCGAGCGTGCCGCGTTGGAGATCGCCGTCGAAAAGGCGCAGCGCGGGCCCGTCTTCGCGGCGCTGGGGCTGGCGCGCATCCGTGTGGGCAAGAGCCAGAACGACGCCATTTTGCAGACCCTCCTCACCCTGCACAACGAGATCGAGCGGCTGCATCGCGAGCGCGCTGCAACGCCCGAGGAGGCACGACGCGCGAACGCCGAGCTGCGGGCCACCATGCGGGCACGAGACAACTACTTTCCCGAGCTGGAAACCGTGGCCGTCGAACTACTGCACGCCGTCGGCCACACGGATGGGCCGGTCTCGCAGCAAATGGTCTCAGACATGGCCTCCCATCTCGGCTTCTCGCTGCACTACGTCAGCGACCTGCCCAAATCGACTCGGTCAGTGACCGACAAACACAACGGGCGTATCTATCTGCCCACCGAGCAATCGGCCTCGCGCGATTCCCGTTCGCCCATTCTGCAAGCATTCGCCAGCCACCTGTGCGGCCACGCGGAGCCCAGAAATTATGCGGATTTTCTGCGTCAACGCGTCGAGACCAACTATCTGACCGCCGCCATCCTGCTGCCGGAGAAGGGCACGGTGAAGCTGCTCGCCGAAGCGAAGAACCTGCGCCGCATCTCGATGGAGGATCTGCGCGACGCCTTCGCCGTCTCGTATGAGACGGCGGCCCATCGGTTTACGAATCTAGCCACGGCCCGCCTCGACATCCCGGTGCACTTCATGAAGGTGCATGAGTCGGGCACCATCATCAAGGCCTACGAGAATGATTCAGTGAGGTTCCCGAGCGACGCGCTGGGCGCAGTGGAGGGCACGACTGTCTGCCGCAGTTGGACGGCACGCACGGTGTTCGATGTGACCGACAGATTCAGTCCCTGGTACCAATACACCGACACGCCCAGCGGCACGTTCTGGTGCACGTCCCGCATCGAAAAGGCCAAGGAGGGCGACTATTCGGTGAGTGTGGGGGTGCCCTTCGCCCACGTGAAGTGGTTTCGCGGCCGGGAAACGACGCACCGCGCGGTGTCGCGCTGCCCCGACGAGTCGTGCTGCCGCGCCCCCTCCGCGCTGGCCGAACGCTGGGCCGAGCAATCCTGGCCGGCCGCGCGCACCCCCACCAGCCTGCTCGCGGCGCTGCCCACCGGCACGTTTCCCGGCGTAGATCAAACCGAGGTCTACCAATTTCTTGAGGCGCACGCGCCCGCCGGGGTCGAACTGTCAGGAGCCGTCGAGGCGTGACGCAGCCGAGGCTCAGCATCCGTTCAGCGCAAACTCAGAGATCTCAACGGTTTTCGTCGTCCATCAGTGCTGTCGCTAACGATTTCGTACGAAATGCGTGCATTGCTCGGTTCTTCCCGACGCTTTGTGTCGGCGACGCACCCCGTCTCTTGACAGAATGAATGGATGCCCCGCGCGGGTCACCGCTAACCGTTTCGATGCTGAGACAGAAAGACTGAGACTTCCATCGTGGAAAGCACTGTTTTCGAAAGAGTCCGACCGAAGGCGTCCGTGGTCAGCCATGCCTTGCAGGGCACCAAACTCGGAGCATTCTGGCTCGACGACATCGCGCCGGCTCAGGGGTACCCCACGCTCACGGCTGATCTCGAAGCCGACCTCGTCGTTGTCGGCGGCGGTTACTGCGGCCTGTGGACGGCGATTCTTGCCAAGCAGCGCAACCCCGGTTCCCGGGTGGTATTGCTCGAGGCGAAGACCATCGGCTGGGCAGCGTCCGGCCGCAACGGCGGTTTCTGTGAGGCCAGCCTCACCCACGGTGACGAGAACGGCAAGAGCCGCTGGCCGAAGGAATTCGACCGCATGAACGAGATGGGCCTCGAGAACCTCGATGCCATCGAGCAGACGGTCGCCGATCTCGGCCTCGACATCGACTTCGAGCGCAACGGTTCGCTCGACCTCGCCGTCGAAGAGCACCAGGTCGAGTGGTTGCGCGAAGGCGCCGCCGAAGCGACGGCTGCGGGCGACACCACGGTCGAGTTCCTCGACACCGAGGCCACTCGGGCCCAGGTCAACTCCCCCACGTACCTGGCCGCGATGTGGAACAAGCGCACCTCGGCACTCGTGCACCCCGCCAAGCTCGCCGCCGAATTGGCCCGCGCGGCCACCGAGCTCGGCGTTGAGATCTTCGAGCACTCGCCCGTGGTCGAGCTCGACACCGCCAATCTCACGGTTGCGCAGGGCACGGCCGTGCGCACCGCCACCCACCGCGTGCTCGCCACGAAGACCGCACTGGCGACCAACGTCTTCCCATCGCTGCTCAAACGCAACAAGCTGCAGACCGTGCCCGTTTACGACTACGCGCTGATGACGAATCCGCTGAGTGCTGAGCAAATGGATGCCATCGGCTGGCAGAACCGCCAGGGCCTGGGCGACATGGCGAACCAGTTCCACTACTACCGCTTGAGCCACGACAACCGCATTCTCTTCGGCGGCTATGACGCGATCTACCACTACGGCGCTCGCGTACGTGAGGAGTATGAAAACCGCACTGAGACCTACGAGACACTGGCGGGCCACTTCTTCACCACGTTCCCTCAGCTCGAAGGTCTTCAGTTCAGCCACCGCTGGGCCGGCCCGATCGACTCCTCCACCCGCTTCTGTGCCTTCTTCGGACTGGCCCGCGGCGACCGGATCGCCTACGCCACCGGATTCACCGGACTCGGCGTTGCCGCCACCCGTTTCGCGGCCGAGGTCATGCTTGACAAGCTCGAGGGTCTGAAAACCGAGCGCACGCAGCTGCAGATGGTGCGCGAGCGCCCCCTGCCGTTCCCGCCCGAGCCCATCGCTTTCATGGGCGTTCAGGCCACCCGCTGGTCAATGGACCGCGCCGACCACAACCGTGGCCGCCGCAACCTCATCCTGAAGACGCTCGATGCCCTCGGCCTCGGCTTCGATTCCTAACCACGACCGGGCGACGCCCCCTCGCGCCACTTAACATCTCTGCAAGGAGTGATACACCTGTGACCAATCTTTCCCCCGCCGAAGCCGGATCAGTGCAACTGACCTCAGTTGTCAAAAGCTACGGCGACGCCGTGGCCGTGAACGGCATCTCACTCGATGTGCTCTCCGGTGAGTTCATTTCGTTGCTCGGCCCGTCGGGCTGCGGCAAGACCACCCTGCTGCGCATGATTGCCGGCTTCGAGCACCCCGACAGTGGAGACATCGTCGTCGCCGGTCGTTCAATGCTCGACGTCCCGCCCCACAAACGCCCGGTGAACACCGTTTTTCAGTCGTATGCGCTCTTCCCGCACATGACCGTCGCCGAGAATGTGGCCTACGGGCTGCGCCAGAAGCGCGTTCCCAAAGCCGAGATCGCAGTGCGCGTCAAAGAGTCGCTCGAACTCACCCAGATGCTCACGTTCGCCGACCGCACCCCGCAGAAGCTGTCGGGTGGTCAGCAGCAGCGCGTCGCTCTGTCACGTGCTCTCGTCAACCGCCCGAAGGTGCTCCTGCTCGATGAGCCGATGTCGGCCCTCGACCGCAAACTGCGCGAAGAGATGCAGATCGAGTTGAAGCTACTGCAGCGTCAGCTCGGCATCACCTTCATCTTCGTCACGCATGATCAGCAGGAGGCGCTCTCCATGAGCGACCGCATCGTCGTCATGCAGGGCGGCGTTATTCAGCAGCTCGGCAGCACCGAAGAGGTCTACTCCGCACCGGCCAATGCCTTCGTCGCCGGCTTTATCGGCAAGCAGAACTTCATCGAGGCCACCATCGCCGGGCCCGGCATGCTCACCAGCGCGGATGGCGTGCTCGCCACCGACCGCGTCGAGGCTGCCGCTCGCATTGGCTCGCCGGTTCACGCGGCCATCCGTGCCGAGTCGATTCAGGTCAACGCGGCGGAGCCACTCGGCCGCACTGCAGTTCGTGGAACCTTGGTGGGCATCTCGTTCCTCGGTGATGTCATGCAGTATGTCGTCATGACCGCGAGCGGCCTCGAGCTCATTGCGCGCATGCACCCGACCCAGACCGAACCGCTGCAGACGGGTGACACCGTGTGGTGCTCCTGGGAGGCATCCGATCTGCTCGTCTTCGACGCCCCCGCCGCCGAGCCCGCGTTGGTGCACTGAGATGGCGACGACGCCCGATTTTCGGGCTCTGATCCCTACCGGCAGCACGGCGCGCATCACCCGTCGCGCCCTGCTCTCCGGCTTTGTCGTACTGGGCGCGGCTGGCGCATTGAGCGCCTGCAGCCCGAATAAGACTTTTGCCGCCTCCGCGAAACTCGACGGAGTGATGGAGAACAAGCTCAACATCTACAGCTGGGGTGACTACGACGATCCGGGCAACATTACGACGTTCATGAAGAACGGCACGACAGTGCAGTTCGACAGCTACGGCTCGAACGAGGAGCTCATCGCGAAGCTCGGTGCCACGCGCGGCACCAGCGGCTACGACATCATCGTGCCCACCGGCTCGTACATTCCGATGATGAGCCAGAACGGACTGCTCGAAGAGCTCCAGTTGGATCAGCTGAAGAACTTCGAGAACATCGAACCGCTCTACCGCAATCAGAGCTGGGACCCGGGCAACAAATACTCCGTGTGCAAGAACTGGGGCACCACCGGGTACGCCTACGACGCTCGCGTGATCACCACCCCGATGGAATCCTGGGCCGACTTCCTCGAGGCCGCCACCGGCGTCGCCAGCAAGAAGACCGCACTGCTCGAAGACTCGTGGGAGGTGTGCAGCATCTACTTCGGCGCCCACGGCATCGACCTGAATACGACGAACAAGGCTGACCTCGACGCCTGCGAAGAGTACATGGTGAAGACCCTCGCCACGCACATCAAGGCCTTCAACTCCACAGCGGTCACCTCGGGGATTCCCGAAGAGACGTTTGTGCTGATGCAGGCGTTCAACGGTGACGTTCGTCTCGGGATGCAGGAGAGCGACAGCCCCGAATCCTGGAAATTCGTCTACCCCACGCCGACCGCCAACATCTGGATGGACACCTGGGCGATCGCCAAAGGGGCGCAAAACCTGGATGCCGCGTACGCCTTCATCGATTACATGCTCGAACCCGAGGTTTCGTTCCGGGAGGTCGACTACATGGGTTACAACACCGGCGTCGTCGGAATGGCCGATTTGGCGGCAGCAAACGACTTCGAGCTGCCCGAACTCGTCTTTCCGCCCGACGAGGTCGTGGCGCGTCTGACCGCATCCGAGATCAACTCCGGCACGGAGCGCATCGTGAAGATCCTGAACCGCATGATGGCGCAGGCTGCCTCATGAGCCGCCGCAACCAGGTTTCGCTCGCCACGCGCCCGATCGGCACCGACCCGATGGGCCCGCGCCCGGCGACCACGAAGAAGCGACGTCGTTTCGGGGGTGCGTCGTTCTTGGGCTTCCCCACCTGGGCGTTCGTCGCGTTCTTCTTCGTCGTGCCGCTCGCTCTCATCCTCTGGTACAGCTTTGGCTACAAGCCCGACCTGTTCACGGCGCACTCCAACGATGTGCTCTCGTTCGATCGGTATGCCGAGGCGCTCGACGCAACGTTCTTCGGCACATTTTGGAACACGCTCCAGATTGGACTGGTCGGCACCGCTCTCTGCCTGCTGATCTCGATTCCGTTCGCCTACTGGATGGCCATCCGGCTCAACCCGAAGTGGCGCCCGCTGGCGCTCGCCCTGGTGTTGGTGCCGTTTTGGACCAACTTCCTGGTGCGCACCCTCGGCTGGCAGATCGTGCTCTCCCCGCGCGGCTTTCTCTCGGACACGCTGCAGAACCTGGGCTTGATCGACGGCCGTCTCGACGTGCTGTACACCCAGGGCGCGGTGCAGCTGGGTGTGGTCTACAACTACTTGCCGCTGATGATTCTGCCGTTGTTCGTCGCGATCAATGCCTCCGGACCGGCCCTCCGGGAGGCCAGCAAGGACCTCGGCGCGAACCGCTGGCGCACGCTCATGCAGATCACCTTGCCGCTGGCCATGCCAGGAATCATCTCGGGCTCGCTGCTCGTGTTCATCCCGCTGATGGGTGACTACATCACCGCATCCGTATTGGGTGGCGCACAGGGCAACATGATCGGCCAGCTTGTGGCCGGCCAGTTCAACACCGCTCAGAACTGGGCGCTGGGCTCAGCCATGGCCGTGCTGCTGATGCTTTTCATCGCGGCCGCGGTCGCCGTTGTCGCCGTCATCGGCTTGATCGTGCGCGGGGCTATTCGCGCGAATCGCAAGGTTGATCTTTCGGGAGGTGCAGCATGAGTGCAGTGCAAGAAGTAAACACGGTGCGCAGCGCAGACTCTGTGCCGACCGCACCCGCGCATCCGGCGGCACCCAAGCGCCGCCGTCGGGACGCCTCCCGGGTGATGCTCACGATCTGGGGCGTGCTGGTTTTTGCGTTCCTGTTCCTGCCGATCATCGTGATGGTCGTCTACTCGTTCAACTCGGGGCGCCTGTTGGCCTCGTGGGACGGTTTCGGTTTTGACGCCTATCAGTCGGCGCTGAACAACCCCATCATCCGTGGCTCGGTCGTCACCTCGATCCTCGCCGCTCTCGGTGCCGCGGTTGTCTCGACCATTCTCGGCACCCTCGGCGGCATCGCCCTGGCCCGCTCACACGTGAGCTCGCTCACGGTGATTCTGGCCACCGGGTTGCTCTCGCTCACCCTGTTCACGCCCGAGATCGTCGACGCCGTCGCGATGCTGCCCTGGTTTGTGAGCCTGGGCACGGATGCCGGCATCGGCTTCTTCAACATCGGTATGGTGCGTCTGGTGATCGCCCACGCGGTACTGTCGGTGGCCGTGGTCACGTTCATTGTTCGGGCACGGATGCAGGGCCTCGATGCCTCCCTCGAAGAGGCAGCCGCCGACTTGTACGCCACGCCGTACCGTCGGTTCACGCAGATCACGCTGCCGGTCGCGGCTCCCGCGATCATGGCCGGTGCTCTGATGTCGTTCACGCTCAGCCTCGACAACACGATCGTGTCCAGCTTCGTGCAGGTGCCCGGGTCGACTCCGTTCCCGGTCTACATCTTCAGCGCACTGCGGGTGGGCCTGCGCCCGGAGATTGCGGCCGTGTCGACCGTCATGCTCGTGCTCACGCTTGTGGCGCTCGGCGTCGTGGCCCTCGTGCTGCGCCGCGGCGACTCCTCCGCCGAGGACATCGCGAAGACAATCGCCGGTTAGCCCCTGCTCTGCAGCTCGGTCGTGTCGGCGCGGTTCATTCGCTCGATCGGCCGGGCTGCAGGGTCTCCCCTCTTCCCTCTCGTGACGTTCTCCGCGCTCACCCTCTCTGAAACGGATGCCTCATGCTCGACCTCGCTCTCAAAACTGCTGCCGCCTCAATCGAGCTGGAACTCGAGCCGGTCCCCGCCTCGCAGCGGCTGTCGGGCGAACCCCGCACGGGCACCGTGGCGCTCGGTGACTTCGCTGGCAGCGAGATCGGCGTCTGGGAGATGACCCCCGGGGCGATGAGTGACGTGGAGGCCGACGAGGTCTTCGTGGTGCTCTCGGGCGCGGGTACGGTCGAATTCGAGGAGACTGGCGAGACAATGCTGCTCGGTGCCGGTGATGTCGTGCTGCTGCGCGAGGGCCAGCGTACGATCTGGACGGTCACGCAGACCCTCCGCAAGGTCTACATCGCCTAACCGCTGTCGGTGATCGAGCAACAACCCGTTGATCGAGCTCCACCCCGCTGATCGAGCAACAAACCGCTGATCGAGCGTGTCGAGATCCCGCGAGCCAACCCCCACACCCGCGCACCAGGGTCTCGACACGCTCGACCGACGGCACGGCGATCGAGCAACAAACCGCTGATCGAGCTCCACCCCGCTGATCGAGCTCGTCGAGATCCCGCGAGCCAACCCCGACACCCGCGCGCCAGGATCTCGACACCCCAACACCAGGGTCTCGACACGCTCGACCGACGGCACGGCGATCGAGCAACAAACCGCTGATCGAGCTCCACCCCGCTGATCGAGCTCGTCGAGATCCCGCGAGCTAACCCCCACACCCGCGCGCCAGGGTCTCGACACGCTCGACCGACGGCACGGCTATCGAACTCGACCAACGGCGCGCCGATCACGCTCGACCAGCGGGGTGATCAGCGGAGGGTGCCCCGCGCCAACAATGCCGTGTGCAGTGCACTGACCGTTTCGCCATCGTCGAGGTCGACGTCGAGCAGGTCCTCGATCAGAGCAATGCGCTGATAGAACACCGAGCGCGACAGGTGACTGGCGCTGGCTGCCTTCGTGCGGTTGCCCGGATGCGCCGCGAACGCCGCCAACACCGGCAGCAGACCGCCGCCGTTCTCCAGGTCATGCTCGATCAGCGGGCGCAACATCTGCTCGCTGTGCGCCTGCAACCGCGGGTCGCTGCCGAGCGCCGTGACCAGCCGCAGCAGCGGTCGGTTCTCGACCCGGTGCAGGCTCACTCCACGCCGGGGCGCCGACGCGCTGCGTCGTAACAACTCGGACGCTTCTTCGAGCGAGGCCAACAGCGATGCCGCATCATGCGCCTCGCCGCCGATTCCGACCGCGATGTCCGGAGCGGCCGGACCGAGGGCCTGCTGGACATCCCGGGCGAAAGCCGTCGCCGCGGCATCCGTGAATCGGGCGTCGGCCGGCAGCGACAACGCCACCATGAGCTGGGCGGGGCGACCGCCCGGATGCGCCGCGGCAATCGCGTCGGCCCCGAGAGCGGCGGCCGCGGTGAGCGCCGCGGCCACTGCGGCGGCCGTCGGCGGCACGGCCACAACCACGCCAAGCAGCAGCCGATCACGCACGCGCAGCCCGGCCGCCTCAAGCCGCACCGAAACCCCCAGCTCGGTGACATAGCGGCCGCCGAGCAGGCCGGCGAGAAGCTGTTCGTGGCCCTGACGGGTCCACTCGTCGGCGTCACGATCGGCCAACCGGCCGAGGGCCAGCGCCACGGCGGCCTGCTGCATCACCGAAGACCGTCCGGCCGGATGCAGCGGTCCGGGCAACGCTACGAGATACCCCCAGCGGATGCCGCGCGCCTCGACCGGAACGATGTCCCAGCCGGACGCGGGCTCATCCGGCTCCGCCGCGCCCCCGACCGAATCCCGCCGGGCGGCTCGCGAGCGCTGCTCCCAGTCGGCCAGAATCGTATCCCCCACTGTGAGGCTCTCGACCGCGACCACCTGGTGGTTGAGGTTCTCAAGCACGACCGGGGCATTCAGCACCCGGGCCAGCTGCGCCACGATGTAGTCGGCGGGGCTGCCGCGCAGGCTGAGTCCCACGAACAAATCGTGCAGTTCGGCCCGGGCCCGCAGAGCCTCGGTCTGCCCCGAGATGATGCGACTATGCACCGCCTCGGTCACAGCAACGAATTTGACCACCTTGTGCAGCACGACGAGCGGAAAGTTCAACCGAAGGCAGGCCTCAAGAATCGCGGGCGGCACCTGCTCCAGCCCGGGCACCAGCTCCAGCACCAGACCGGCAACTCCGGCGCCCACGAGCTCCTCGATGTAGACCGTCAGTGCCGCCGCATCCGCCAAAAACCCCACCCCGGTAGCGAGCAGAAGTTCGCCGCCGTCGAGCAGCGTTGCCACCCCAAGACTGTCGCTCACGTGCACCCAGCGCACGGGCGTTCCGAGGGAATCGTGCCCGGCCAGCAGCTCCGGCAGGGCCGCGGCGAGCACGGGCATCCGCAGCACGTCGCCCACCGTCGGCAGTGCGGCCCAGGGGGCAACCACCGCCTCCGGACGTTCTGTCTGATCGCCGCCAAAAACGGGACGGTCTGGCATCGAATTCTCCCTGCCTCGTCTGCAAGCATTGCTATCTAAGGATACGCGCCCAATCAGGCAGAGTGTCCGATTCAGTACATTTCCCCTAACCTAAGGAGACTCCATGGCACTCGTGCGCCACTTCATCAACGGCCAGGATGCCGGCGAGCCCACCCGCACCGGCATCATCTACAACCCGGCCACCGGAGCCGCCCAGCACGACCTCATCCTCGGTTCGGTCGCCGATGTCGAGCAGGCCATCGCCGCAGCCAAGGCTGCTCTGCCGGCCTGGCGCCGTACAAGCCTGGTCAAGCGCAGTGACGTCTTCTTCCGCCTGCGCCACCTGCTCAAGGAGCGCACCCCCGAACTCGCCGCCATCGTCACGAGCGAGCACGGCAAGGTGCTCTCGGATGCCGCCGGCGAAATCTCGCGCGGCCTCGAAAACGTCGAATTCGCGTCCGGCCTCACCCACCTGCTCAAGGGTGAGCACTCCGAGCAGGTCTCAACCGGTGTCGACGTGCACTCGGTCAAGCAGCCCGTCGGCGTCGTCGGCTGCATCACCCCGTTCAACTTCCCCGTCATGGTGCCGCTGTGGATGATCGCCTCGGCGATCGCCTGCGGCAACACCGTTGTGCTGAAGCCCAGCGAGAAGGACCCGTCCGCGGCGATCTTCCTGGCCAAGCTGTTCCAGGAGGCCGGCCTGCCCGACGGCGTGCTCAACGTCGTTCATGGTGACAAGGTCGCCGTCGACACCATCATCGACTCGCCCGATGTCGCGGCCGTCAGCTTCGTCGGATCCACCCCGATCGCCAAGGCGATCTACAAGCGCGCAGCCGAAAACGGCAAGCGCGTGCAGGCTCTCGGTGGCGCTAAGAACCACATGGTCGTCATGCCGGATGCCGACATCCCGGGCGCCGCCGACGCCGCAATCAGCGCAGCCTACGGTTCGGCCGGCGAGCGTTGCATGGCCGTCAGCGTTCTCGTGGCCGTTGGCGATGTCGCCGACGAGCTCGTCGAGGCCGTGCGTTCACGCATGGGCGGCCTCGTCATTGGCGATGGAACCGACTCCGCGAGCGAGATGGGCCCGCTGATCACCCGCGAGCACCGCGACAAGGTCGCCTCCTACGTGACCGGCGCCGCGGCTGAAGGCGGAACGGTCGTCGTCGACGGCACCCTGCAGACCTTCGACAATGACGGATTCTTCGTGGGCGTCAGCCTGATCGACAACGTCACCACCGACATGAAGGTCTACACCGACGAGATCTTCGGACCGGTTCTGGCCGTCGTGCGCGTCGAGAACTACGACGAGGCCGTCGCCCTGATCAACTCGAACCAGTTCGGCAACGGCGTCGCCATCTTCACCCGCGACGGTGCGACCGCGCGCCAGTTTGAGTTCGACATCGAGGTCGGCATGGTCGGCGTCAACGTGCCGATCCCCGTTCCGGCCGGCGTCTACTCGTTCGGTGGCTGGAAGGACTCGCTCTTCGGCGACGCCCACATCTACGGCCCCGACAGTGTCAAGTTCTACACCCGCAACAAGGTCATCACGAGCCGCTGGCCCAAGCCCAGCGAATCGCAGATCAACCTCGGCTTCCCGAGCAACCACTAAGGGGCTGTCGATGACCATCGAAATGACGCACGAGAGTGCCCCCGGCCGCACGAAAGCAGTGCAGCCGTCCGAGCAGAGCGAAGCCGAGGTGCGCGCGAACGACCGTGCCCACGTCTTCCACTCCTGGAGCTCGCAGGCGCAGATCAACCCGATGCCCGTCGCATCCGGTGCCGGCGCCACCTTCTGGGATTACGAGGGCAACGCCTACCTCGATTTCAGCTCACAGCTGGTGAACCTGAACCTCGGCCACCAGCACCCCGACCTGGTTGCGTCCATCCAGGAGCAGGCTGGCCGTCAGGCCACCATTCAGCCGGCTATGGCCAGCGACGTGCGCGGCGAACTCGCCCGCCGTATCAGTGAGGTCGCTCCCGGCAGCCTCAATAAGGTTCTCTTCACCAACGGTGGAGCGGATGCCAATGAGTACGCCGTGCGTCTGGCTCGCCGGGTCACTGGCAAGCGCAAGGTGCTCTCGATGTACCGCAGCTACCACGGCTCGACCGCCACGGCGATCTCGCTGACCGGCGACCCGCGTCGCTGGTCGAACGAGCCGGGCGATGGTTCGGTCGCGCACTTCTTCGGCCCCTACCTCTATCGGTCCGCGTTCCACGCCACGACCGAGGCCGAAGAGAGCGCCCGCGCCCTCGAGCACCTCGAGCAGGTCATCGTGCTCGAAGGCGCCTCGACCATCGGCGCGATCATCCTCGAGACCATCGTCGGCACCAACGGCGTGCTCGTGCCGCCGGCCGGCTACCTGCCGGGCGTGCGCGCCCTGTGCGACAAGTACGGCATCATGTACATCGCCGACGAGGTCATGGTGGGCTTCGGTCGCATCGGCGAGTGGTTCGCGGTCAACGCGTTCGACGTCACCCCCGATCTGATCACCTTCGCGAAGGGCGTCAACTCGGGTTATGTGCCGCTCGGCGGCGTGGTGATTTCGGATGAGATCGCTTCGTTCTTCGACAATGTGCCCTTCCCCGGCGGTCTCACTTACTCGGGCCACCCGCTGGCCTGCGCCCCCGGAGTCGCGACGTTCGACGTGTTCGAACGTGACGGCATCCTGGAGCGTGTGAAGGATCTGGGCGAGCGTGTCGTCGCCCCGACCGTGCAGGCGTGGCTTGCGAGCCACCCGTCGGTCGGCGACGTCCGTGGCACCGGACTGTTCTGGGCGATCGAACTCGTGCTCGACAAGGCCACGGGCGAACCTCTGGTTCCGTTCAACGCAGCCGGCGCGGATGCTGCGCCGATGAACGCTGTCGCCGCGGCGTGCAAGGCGGCCGGCCTCTGGCCGTTCGTGCACTTCAACCGTCTGCACATCGCTCCCCCGCTGATCATCTCCGAAGAGGACCTGGTGCGCGGTCTCGCCATCATCGACGAGGCACTCACGGTGGCGGACGGCTACGTCGTCTAACGGTCACCACGCACAACGCCGGGGACGGGAGCCACACACTCCTCGTTCCCGGCGTTTTTCGTTGCTCGCGCCCCCGTCGGTCGAACGGCCCCGCGGGTCGAGCCACCCCGCCGGTCGAGCCACCCCGCCGGTCGAACCACCCCCGTTGGTCGAGCCACCCCCGTTGGTCGAGCTTGTCGAGACCCCGCGAGCCAACCCCCACACCCAACCACCCGATCTCGACACGCTCGATCAACGGATCCCCCGCCGGCCGACCCGCCCCCGCCGGCCGAGCCACCCCCGCCGGTCGAGCCACCCCCGCCGCCGGTCGAGCCACCCCCGCTGGTCGAGCTTGTCGAGACCCCGCGAGCCAACCCCCACACCCAACCACCCGATCGCGACACGCTCGATCAACGGATCCTTTCCCGGTCGGCCCCACCCCCGCCGGTCGACCCACCCCGCTGGTCAAGCCACCCCCGCTGGTCGAGCTTGTCGAGACCCCGCGAGCCAACCCCCACACCCAACCGCCCGATCTTGACCCGCTCGATCAACGGATCCTTCGAGCCGCCCGCGCGGGTCGAACTGCTCCCGCCCCACGCTGTACGCACTGTCGAATTCGACACATGATTCAGACGGTCCGTCCATTCCTTCGGTGGCATCGCTCGCCGTATGCTGGTTTCACGTGTGCGCCGTTGCCGTCCTGCCAATGCTCGTCGACGGCGCCCTGACAAGGAGACCTCATGAGCGATTACGCCGTCATCAACCCCGCGACCGGTGAAACGGTCAAGACCTACCCCCGCATCACCGACGAGCAGCTCGATGCGGCGATCGCATCCGCCGACGAAGCACACCGCGGTTGGTCGCGCGCCAGCACCGTCGAGCAGCGGGCCGCCCTCATCCGTCGTGTTGCCGAGCTGCACACCGAGCGCCGTCAGCAACTCGCCGAGATCATCGTGCGCGAGATGGGCAAGCCGCTCGAACAGGCACTTGGCGAGGTTGACTTCAGCGCTGACATCTACGCCTACTACGCCGACAACGCGGTCGATTTGATGAAGGACGAGCCGATCACGCTTCTCGCCGGCGAGGGGTCCGCACTCATCCGCCGCAGCTCGCTCGGCGTCTTGCTCGGCATCATGCCGTGGAACTTCCCCTACTATCAGGTTGCCCGCTTCGCCGGCCCCAACCTCATCGTGGGCAACACCATCCTGCTCAAGCACGCGTCGCAGTGCCCCGAGTCCGCCGCGGCCATTGAGCAGATCTTCCTTGACGCCGGTTTCCCGGAGGGCGCATACGTCAACATCTACGCCGACAACGAGCAGATCGCCGGCGTCATCGCCGACCCGCGCGTACACGGCATCTCGCTGACCGGTTCCGAGCGGGCCGGCGCAGCCGTCGCTGAGACCGCTGGTCGCCACCTCAAGAAGGTCGTGCTCGAGCTCGGCGGCTCCGATCCGTTCATTCTGCTCAGCACCGACGACCTGGATGCCACGGTCGAGGCCGCCGTCGCCGCCCGTCTCGACAACAACGGCCAGGCCTGCAATGCGGCCAAGCGATTCATCGTCGCCGACGACCTCTACGATTCGTTCCTCGAAAAGTTCAACGCCGCGATCGCTTCAGCCGTGCCGGGCGACCCGATGCACGCCGACACCGTGCTCGGCCCGCTCTCCTCGGCGGCCGCCGCCGACAACTTGCAGAACCAGCTCGACCGGGCCGTGGCCCAGGGCGCGACCATCGCGCTCGGCGGCGAGCGCAACGGCACGTACTTCCCATCAACCGTGCTCACCAACCTGACCCCCGACAACGACGCCTACCACGAGGAGTTCTTCGGCCCCGTGGCCTCCATCTTCCGTGCGACCTCGGAAGACGACGCCATCCGTCTCGCGAACGACACCCCGTTCGGCCTCGGTTCCTACGTCTTCACGACGGATGCCGAGCAGGCCATCCGGGTCGCCAACCAGATTGAGGCCGGCATGGTCTTCATCAACCTGGTCGGTGCCGACGGCGCCGAGCTGCCCTTCGGTGGCATCAAGCGCTCGGGTTCGGGCCGCGAACTTGGCCGCTTCGGTGCCGACGAGTTCGTCAACAAGAAGATGATCCGCATCGGCTAACCACCAAAGAACCACCCTTCGGGGGTTGAGGTGGCCCGCACGGCTGCCTCAACCCCCTCCTCGTTTGCACGCGGCCCAACCCGCGCGTCTGTGTGCGCCCTCGTCTCTCCCCTGTGCATGCTCCCCGCCTCGCCTGTTTCCTGGCGTCCCGCATCTTCTTCCGGCACGCCACCCGCCCTGCGTATGTCCCCGGATTCGGATAACCGTCGCTTCTGTGGCGTGTCGGCGCCCCGAACCTCGGCGTGTCGCATGAGTCTCCGAATCCGGGGACAGAAACGACACGCTAGACAGGGCGAGCCCGCCAACGCATGATCAAGGTGGAGGTCACCATGGAGATTCTGCAGGTCGCCCAGCACGCCGACGATCTTGACCGCGCGAGCGCGTTCTACGAAATGTTGCTCGGCGGTCCGCCCGCCGCCTGTAACACGACGGCCGGCGTGCTCTACTTCAACGTCGGCAGGTCACGACTGCTGCTTGACGCTGCAGCACCCTCGTGCACCTTCTCTTTTCTCGTCGACGACGTGCGTCAGAGCATCGAACGGATGCACACCCTCGGCGTCGAGGTCGTCGACGAACCGCACGTCGTC
The DNA here is from genome assembly GCF_013410665.1 of Leifsonia psychrotolerans. Lineage (NCBI taxonomy): Bacteria > Bacillati > Actinomycetota > Actinomycetes > Micrococcales > Microbacteriaceae > Glaciibacter > Glaciibacter psychrotolerans. The sequence goes on from NZ_JACCFM010000001.1 coordinate 2,669,938, forward strand.
TTCACGCACACCGACGACACCCTCGGCCCCGCCGGCAACGACGAGTGGTTGGCCCTCATTCGCGACAGTGAGGGCAACACAGTAGGCCTGATCAGTCACGAGCCGAGGCACGACCCGTAGATCGCCGGCCGTTCTGTCCAGTGCGGTGCCGCGGACCGACTGCTCACGAGCCGCCCGCCTGAACATTTCAGCGACACTCACCGTGAGGTCGCGCAAATGACCCTTCCCCTGCTCCGGGAAGGGTCATGTGCGCGACCTCACTGGCGGGCGGCGGGTAGACGGCCGAGGCCCGCCGCGCCTCAGCCGGCGGGCAGGTCCCCGACCAGCTCCTTCAGAGCGGCGATCTGGGCGAGGCGACCAACGGCATCCTCAGCCAGCGGCACGACATTCAATGACGTCACCCCGGCCTCGGCGAATGCGGCGAGGCGCTCGGCCACGTAGCTCTTCGGACCAACCAGCGAGATCGCCCGCACGAGCTCGTCGGGCACGGCGGCCGCGGCTTCATCCTTGCGGCCGGCCAGATAGAGATCCTGAATCAGCTCCGCTTCGGCCTCATACCCGTACGAACGCACAAGATCGTTGTAGAAGTTTGTGCCGCGCGCCCCCATGCCGCCGATGTAAAGTGCCAGCTGCGGCTTGAGCTGCGGCAGCAGCGCCTCGGCCTTCTCCCCGATGCACAGCACCGGGCTCGCATGAATCTCAAGAGGCGGCATTGCCCCGTCACGTTTGGCCTGCCCGGCGGCGAGCGCTGCGCCCCAGACGCGGTCGGCCCGCTCGGGATGGAAGAAAATCGGCTGCCATGCCTCGGCGATCTCGGCCGCCTGCTCGACGCTCTTCGGCCCAAGCGCCGCAATCGAGATCGGGATGCGCGAGCGCACCGGCTGGTTGATCAGCTTGAGCGGCTTGCCGAGTCCTGTTCCTTGGTCGGCCGGCAGCGGGATCGTATAGTGCCGACCCGAATACTCGACCTTCTCGCGTTGCCAGACCAACCGACAGATCTCGACGATCTCTCGCGTGCGTGCCACGGGTGCGTCATACCTGACCCCGTGAAACCCTTCGACGACCTGCGGCCCTGAGGCTCCGATGCCGAGCAGAAAACGACCGTCAGAGACATAGTCAAGGCCGGCCGCAGTCATGGCGGTGAGCGTCGGCGTGCGCGTGAAGATTTGCAGGATGCCGGAGGCGAGCGTGATCGTCGACGTCTTCGCTGCGATGAACCCCAGTTGGCTGACGGCATCGAAGGAGTACGCCTCCGGCACTGAGATCAGGTCAAGACCGGCGCGCTCCAGCTCCGCGACCTCGGCCACAGCCTCGCGGAAACCGCTCGCATAATTGATCGCCATTCCGATGCGCATATCGCTCCTTCGCGTTCATCACAGTTGAGCTTGAGTCTACGCATCCGCTGCTATCGCTCAGCAATCTCTCAGCTGTATGGTTGGCACACACAATGAGGTGTCGACGGCCAGTTCGGCCCGGTGCACCTCCGGCTTGAACCGAAAGGTCATCATGTCAGCAGAGGTACCCGCACAGGATCGGCTCGGAGACAGCGAGCATCTGAAGGCTCTCGGCTACGAGGATTCCTTCAACCGCTCGATGTCACTCTGGGCCAACTTCGCCCTCGGTTTCACCTATCTCTCGCCCCTGGTCGGCGTCTATTCGCTGTTCGCCCTTGCCGTGTCGACGGGCGGCCCGCCGTCAATCTTCTGGATGCTCATCGTTGGCTCCGGCCAGATGCTCGTCGCCCTGGTCTTCGGCGAGGTCGTCTCGCAGTATCCGATCCATGGCGGCATCTACCCGTGGACGCGGCGCCTCTGGGGTAAGCGCTACGCCTGGCTGGCGGCCTGGGTGTATATCTGGGCGATGATCGTCACGATTACCGCCGTCGCCGAGTTCGGCAGCGGCTTCCTGGCCAGTCTTCTCGACATTCCCATCACGAAGGGCGCCACACTCGGCCTCTCCGCCCTGTTCCTGATCGTGGCGTTGGCTTTCAATTTCTCGGGCACGAGGACACTGGGCCGTGTCGCGCGCATCGGCCTCGCCGCCGAACTCATCGGCGTGATCGCCGTCGGCCTCTACCTGCTGATCTTCCAACGCCACCAGGGCTTCGATGTTTTCGTCAACACCCTCGGCGTGCAGGGTGACGGCTCATACTTCTTCGCATTCCTGGGCGCCGCACTCGCCGGCCTGTTCTTGTTCTACGGTTTCGAAGCCTGCGGGGATGTCGCGGAGGAAGTCACTGACCCGGCCCGCCGCATCCCGGTTGCCATGATCATGACAATCGCCGTCGGCGGTGTCTCGGCACTTCTCGCGTTCGGCGGTTATGTGTTGGCCGCACCCGACCTGCAGGCCATTGTCGACGGCAAGGATGCCGACCCGATTCCCGCCATTCTCGAGGCATCACTCGGCACTGTCGGCGCGAAGATCTTCTTGGTCGTCGCGCTCACGGCGTTCCTCTCCTGCGTGCTCAGCCTGCAGGCCGCCGCGAGCCGGCTCCTGTTCTCGTTTGCGCGCGACGGCATGATGCCGGGTCACCGCTGGCTGGCGAAGGTGTCTCCGCGCAGCAAGGTTCCCCGCAACGCCCTCATCGTGGCCTGCACCATCCCGCTGCTGCTCTGTTTCATCATCTTCGTCGGCCCCGACGAGTTGCTCACGCAGATCACGGCCTTCGCGGTGCTCGGCATCTACGTCGCCTTCCAATCTGTCGTGCTCGCCGCGCTGCGGCAACGCATCATGGGCTGGCGCCCGGCCGGCCCGTTCAGCCTCGGCCGATGGGGTTTCCTCGTCAACGCCGTCGCGCTGGCCTATGGAATCTTCGCGATGGTACTGCTGGCCTGGCCGGGCAGCAGCGGCGTCTTCGTGAACGACTGGATCGTGCTCATCGGCTTCGGCGTTGTGGCCGGCTCGGGTCTGCTTTACCTGTTCATTGCCCGCCCAGACCGCCGATCGGATGCCCCGGAGGGCGACGCCATCGCAGTCGCTGAGAAGTTGCGCACCCTCGCCCGCTAACGGCATCCGCCCACACGCCCACACGCAAAAAACGGCCCGTCCAGTGGACGGGCCGTTTTTGTGCTGACTAACGCACGGTGTTTGAGAGAACTTAAATGCTGTTCACATCGAGGGGGATGCCCGGACCGAAGGTGGTCGAGACGGCGCCCTTGGTGATGTAGCGGCCCTTGGAGGAGCTCGGCTTCAAACGGACGACCTCTTCGAGGGCGGCCTTGATGTTCTCATCCAGCTGCTCGGCGGTGAAGGAAACCTTGCCGACGACGAAGTGCACGTTGGAGTGCTTGTCGACGCGGAATTCGATCTTTCCACCCTTGATGTCAGAGACAGCCTTGGCGACGTCGGGCGTCACGGTGCCGGTCTTCGGGTTCGGCATCAGACCGCGCGGGCCGAGGACCTTACCGAGACGACCGACCTTACCCATAAGCTCGGGGGTCGAGACGGCGGAGTCGAACGAGGTGTAACCAGCGGCAACCTTCTCGATGAGCTCGTCGCCACCAACCTCGTCGGCGCCGGCTGCAATTGCAGCTTCGGCCGCGGGGCCCGTTGCGAACACAATGACGCGGGCGGTCTTACCGGTGCCGTGAGGAAGAATCACGGTGCCGCGAACCATCTGGTCTGCCTTGCGCGGGTCGACACCGAGCTTGAGGGCAACCTCAACGGTGGAGTTGAACTTGGCAGAACCGGTCTCTTTTGCAAGAGTAACTGCGTCGGTCGGGGTGTAGAGCTTGTCGGCTTCGATCTTCTCGGCCGCGGCCCGGTAGGCCTTTGACTTCTGTGCCATTTGAATCTCCTGTAATGAGAACTTGAGAGTGTGGTGGTGCGAGCCTGGCTGGCTCTTCCACATGCCTGTCGGCGAAATACCGCTCGGCGCAATGCTGGGGGGGTGGGGAGGGTTAGCCCTCGACCGTGACGCCCATGGAACGGGCGGTGCCGGCGATGATCTTCGACGCTGCGTCGAGGTCGTTGGCGTTCAGGTCAACCATCTTGGCCTGAGCGATCTCGCGAACCTGAGCCTGCGTGAGCTTGGCAACCTTGACGGTGTGCGGGGTTCCTGAGCCCTTGGCAACTCCAGCAGCCTTCTTGATGAGCTCTGCAGCCGGCGGGGTCTTCAGGATGAACGTGAACGAGCGGTCTTCGTACACGGTGATCTCAACGGGAACGACGTTGCCGCGCTGCGACTCGGTTGCTGCGTTGTACGCCTTGCAGAACTCCATGATGTTGACGCCGTGCTGACCGAGCGCCGGACCAATGGGCGGAGCGGGGTTGGCGGCGCCGGCCTTGATCTGAAGCTTGATCAGACCAGTAACCTTCTTCTTCGGTGCCATTGTTCTTCCTTCTTTTGATGTTCGAGTGGCCGCTAGGGCTGCTCTCCCGGTACCCGGATGGGCCCCGGTGGTTTAGTGTGAGGTCGGGGTGCGGCGCCAGGGCGCCTTGCTCGACCTGACCCGAGTCGCATCAACGCCGCTTCGCGACATTGATCCGACTCGCGTCAAAGCTTGGTGACCTGGTCGAAGCTGAGCTCGACCGGGGTCTCACGCTCGAAGAGCGAAACGAGCACGATGAGCTTGCCGCTCTCGGGCTTGATCTCGTTGATCGAACCGGGGAGGCCAGCGAACGAGCCTTCCTTGATGGTGATCGTCTCGCCGATTTCGAAGTCGATCTCGGCGGCGATGACGCGAACCGGAGCCTTGCCGCCCTGCCCGCTTCCACCCTTGGCTGCCGGAACATCCTTGATCTCGACCAGGCTCTTCAGCATGCCGAAGGCCTCTTCGAAACGCAGCGGCGTCGGGTTGTGGGCATTGCCCACGAAGCCCGTGACACCGGGGGTGTGACGAACAACAGACCAGCTGTCTTCGTTCAGATCCATGCGAACGAGCACGTATCCAGGGATGCGCACGCGGGTGACCATCTTGCGCTGGCCGTTCTTGATCTCGACAACATCTTCCATCGGAACCTCGACCTGGTAGATGTAATCTTCCATGGCCATCGACTGCTTGCGGTTCTCGATGTTCGACTTCACGCGGCGTTCGAAACCGGCGTAGGAGTGAATAACAAACCACTTGCCCGGTGCGAAGCGCAGTTCCTTACGGAACTCTTCGTACGGGTCGTCGGATGCTTCGTCTTCGACGGCCTCAACGGCTGCCTCTGCTTCGTCGGCGGAGTCGATGTCGAGCGCGTCGTTGACGACGGCGTCTGCCTCGGGGTCTGTCGCCTCGGCGAGAGCGTCGAGCGCAGCATCGAGGTCGGTCAGGCTGTCGGCGTCCTCGTCGATGATGTGAACGGCGACGTGCTCGGCTGCGACGACCGAGTTCTCTTCAGCGGCGAGGGTGTTGCCCTCCTGCGCCTCATCGTCGTCAGCGGACTGCTCGGCTGCGGTCGCCCAGTCAACGTCGTCGTGATTCGTCTCAGACACAAAATCTCAATTCTTCTCTATTGCATTGGGCACGAAAGCCTGTCGAGCCGCGTTGCCAGGATTCCCAGTTGTCACGTGTTCACGCTGTCCGGGCATCGTGACGGAGTTAGCCGCCTGGAGTTCCGAACACCCAGGTCACAGCGAGGGCAAACACCCAGTCAAACGCGGAAACAATGAGCATCATGATGACCACGAAGACCAAAACGACGCCCGTGTAGCTCACGAGTTCTTTGCGAGTCGGCGTAACCACCTTGCGGAGTTCAGCCATGACCTGCTTGATGAACAGGGACAACCGTCCGAAGGGACCGCGTTTGGATTCGCGGGCCGTCTTCGCGTTGGCGACGATTTCCTCACTGGGTTCGTCGATAACTTTCCGGGCCACCTAGTACACCTTTCCTGGGCCGATGGAGTGACCATCGACTTGCAGGGCGGACAGGACTCGAACCTGCAACCTGCGGTTTTGGAGACCGCTGCTCTACCAATTGAGCCACCACCCTTTGAGCAAAATCCTCAAGGCTTACCTCACGAACATCGTCATGCTCGGCACAAGGCCGTGCTCAAAAATGGGCGCAAAAAAGCATCGCTGATTTCAACTACTTCGATCAAGTGTAGGTCACCGAACCGGCCGTGTAAAGCTGAGCCCTTCCGATGACGCTCCGACCGACGCATCCGCGCCTGTCAGCACACCCGTAGCCCCACGAATCACGTGATTCCCGCAAAATATGCGGAACGTGTTCGACTGGGCTGCACTCACTATCGTAACCTCTCTGTTCCCGACGCGCATGCCCCCGTAAGCTCGGAGCGTGAACCACGAACTCAAGCGCATCTCAACCCGGGTCGGCTCCATTGCAGAGTCGGCAACTCTCAAAGTCGACGGAAAGGCCAAGGCGCTTCAAGCTGCCGGCCGGCCGGTGATCAGCTTTGCGGCTGGGGAACCTGACTTCCCCACTCCCCAGCACATCATCGAAGCCGCCCTCGCCGCCGTCGTCGATCCCAAGAACCACCGCTACACGCCCGCAGCAGGACTGCCTGAGCTGCGCGAAGCCGTTGCCGCGAAGACACTGCGCGACAGTGGGCTTGCGGTGTCGCCCAGCCAGGTGATCATCACCAACGGTGGCAAGCAGGCCGTGTATCAGTCGTTCGCCACCCTGCTCGACCCGGGCGACGAGGTACTCGTCCCCACTCCCTACTGGACCACGTACCCCGAGGCCATCAAACTGGCCGGTGGCGTGCAGGTTGACGTTTTCGCCGGCAGTGAGCAGAACTATCTCGTCACCGTCGAGCAGCTCGAGGCCGCCCGCACCCCGCGCACCAAGGTGTTGCTCTTCGTCTCACCGTCGAACCCGACCGGCTCGGTCTACTCCCCCGAGCAGACCAAGGAGATCGGCGAATGGGCCGACTCCCACGGCCTCTGGGTGATCTCCGACGAGATCTACCAGAATCTCACCTACGACGGAGTACGCGCCGTGTCGATCGTGGAGGCCGTGCCGGCACTGGCCGACCGCACCATCCTCGTCAATGGTGTGGCCAAGACGTATGCGATGACCGGATGGCGCCTCGGCTGGATGGTCGGCCCCGCCGACGCCATCAAGGCCGCGAGCAACCTGCAGTCGCACCTCACGTCGAACGTGTCAAACATCTCCCAGCGTGCGGCGATCGCCGCGCTGAACGGTCCGCAAGACGCCGCGATCGCGATGCGCGAGGCGTTTGACCGTCGCCGCAAGCTGATCGTCTCGGAACTCAACAAGATCCCCGGCATGCACACGCCCACCCCGCAGGGAGCGTTCTACGTCTACCCGGATGTCACGGGCTTGCTTGGGAAGACCTGGGGCGGCATCACCCCGACGACATCGCTCGAACTGGCCGATCTGATCCTCGACCAGGCCGAGGTCGCCGTTGTTCCCGGCGAGGCCTTCGGCCCCAGCGGCTTCCTGCGCCTGAGTTACGCACTCGGCGACGAGGCCCTGCTGGAGGGCGTGCAGCGCCTGCAGCGCCTCTTCGCGTAACGCAGCATCCGTCGCAGCCGTCACACCCGTCGCATCCGTCGGCCGTGAGGTCGCGCGAATGACCTTTCATGAGCGAGATGAAGGGTCATTTTCGCGACTTCACGCCACGGCAGCTCCACATCGAGCGTTGGTCCACCGAACGGTGGATGCCCGGGTCAGACAGGTAGGGGTTTCGGTCACGGGCATCCGCTGCGAGTGTTGACGTATGACAGAGACAACGCCCATCGTGCAGGTGCGCGACCTGCGCAAGAGCTATGGCACCTTTGAGGCCGTAGGCGGTATCAGCTTCGACATCCAGGCCGGCGAAACCTTCGCGCTGCTCGGCCCGAACGGCGCCGGCAAGAGCACCACAATCGAGATCCTCGAGGGCTACCGCGACCGCACGAGCGGCGAGGCGAGCGTGCTCGGCATCGACCCCCGGCACGCGACCAGGCGGTGGAAGGAACGTCTCGGCATTGTGCTGCAGTCCACGGGCGAGAGCGGAAACGTCACGGTGCTCGAACAGCTCACCCACTTCGCGGGCTTCTACCCGCGTCCGCGCAGCGTCGGTGAGGTCATGGACGCCGTTGGCCTGGCCGACAAGGCAAAGACTCGCATCGGCAAGCTCTCTGGAGGGCAACGACGACGAGTGGATGTCGCGCTTGGCATCATTGGCCGCCCCGAGCTGCTGTTTCTCGACGAGCCCACGACCGGCTTCGACCCCGAGGCTCGGCATCAGTTCTGGGATCTGATCCGCTCGCTCAAAGCCGAGGGCACGACCATCCTGCTCACCACGCATTATCTCGACGAGGCCGCCCAGCTTGGCGACCGGGCCGGGGTCATCGCGGGCGGACGCCTGATCGACATCGGCGCCATCGACGCGATCGGCGGGGCCGCGGCCCGGGTGCCATTCGTGCGCTGGCGCGATGCTTCCGGGGTCAAACGGGAGACCCGCACCGAGCAGCCGGCAGCCGTTGTCGCCGCCCTCGTGGCGGAGCTCGGCGGGGAGCCGAACGAGCTCGAGATCATCCGGCCAAGCCTCGAAGATGTCTACCTCGATCTGGTGCGCTCGGCAGAGACTGTCGCCGTCGACACGGCGCCTGACGCGCCCGCTCCGAAGCGGCATCCGACCTCGATCGAGCCCCCAGCCGTGGCCTCCTCCGAGGCTTCATCCGAGCCCTCCTCCGAGGCGAACTCTGTCTCCTCCAGCCTCACTACTCCCACAGCGACATTCATCAAGGACCTGTCAGCATGAGCACACTCGCACTCGGCGCCGCCCGAATCGGCTATGAGACCCGCATCTACTTCCGTTCGCCGGACACCCTGTTCTTCACCTTCCTTTTTCCCGTCGTCATGCTCGGCATCTTCACGACGGCGTTCGGCTCGGCCGGCAACGTCGGCACCCAGCCCGACGGCACGGGCGGCATCAGCGTCGGCGCGTACTATCTGCCCGGCATGATCGCAGCCGGCATGCTGCTCTCCGGCCTGCAGAATCTCGCGGTCGACATCGCCACCGAGAAGGGCGACGGCACCCTGAAACGGCTGGGCGGCACCCCGCTCTCGCCCCTCAGTTACTTCGTCGGCAAGATCGGCCAGGTGTTCGTCACCGGCATTCTGCAGGCCGCTCTGCTGTTGGTTGTGGCGCGTTTCGCCTTCGGCGTCTCCCTGCCAACCGAGCCGAGCGCGTGGTTCACCTTCGCCTGGGTCTTCGTCTTCGGCGTGATCACCTCGGCACTGCTCGGCATCGCCCTCTCCTCGGTGCCTCGTTCCGGCAAGAGCGCGACGGCCGTCATCATTCCCACCGTGCTCCTCTTACAGTTCATTTCTGGCGTCTACCTGCAATTTTATATGCTGCCATCCTGGATGCAGAACTTCGCCAGCCTCTTCCCCCTCAAGTGGATGGCGCAGGGCATGCGCTCGGTGTTTCTCCCCGAAAACTTTCAGACGCTGGAACCCTCGGGAGCCTGGGATCTGCCGCTCGTGGCCCTCAATCTCGGAATCTGGCTCGTCGTCGGGGTCGTGCTGAGCCTCGTGACGTTCCGGTGGATCCGCAAGGACAGCTGAGCCATCGTCCGAATGGGAAGATAGACGGATGACGACGAAACACTGGTGGAGCCTCGCCTTCGCTGGCACTCTGCTGCTCCTGGCCGCCGTGGCACTTCTCGCCGATGCGCCGAGCGCGAGTTCTGCGGCCGGCGCGCTCATCACGCTCGCCGTGATCGGAGCTGGTTACGCGGCCTTCGGGCACCGTGCGTTCGCCAGCCCCGTGGCATCCGTCGCGTTTCGCATTCTCGTCATCGTCGGCACCGGCGTCGCCGTCTATTTCTTGCCGAATATGGCCACCCTGCAGGCGCTGATCTTTCCGCTGCTCTGGGTGCTGAGTGGGTCGACGCTGCTCGCGATCGTGCAGAGCGGGCTGCTCGCCCTCACGGTGGGCATCGGCTTCTACCTCGGTCTCGGCGGCGGGCCGGAGATCCTGCTGCAGGCCGTCGCCATCGAGGGCGTCTCTCTTCTGTTCGCCATCGTGCTCGGCCTGTGGATCACCCGCATCGACCAGGACGGACAGAGGCACAAACAACTGTTGCAGGAACTCACCGCAGCGCAGGACGAATTGGCGGCGCTGCATCGGGATGCCGGCAGTTCCACCGAGCGCGAACGCTTGGCCCGGGAGATTCACGACACGATCGCACAGAGCCTGACCAGCCTGGTGATGCTCGCCCAGCGCGCCGACACCGAGCTCGCGTCGATTCCGGCGGCGGAGGTCGTCGCGGGCGACGGCCCCGAGGGCCGTGCCGCAGGCGGTGCCGAGGGCCGTGCCACGGGCGGCGTCGTGCACGGCCTCGTCGCAGCCCAATTGAGCGTCGGCCTGATCGAGGAGACCGCATGCGACGCGCTCACCGAAGCGCGTGCGCTGGTCACCGCGATGTCGCCGGTGCGTGTGGGTGACTCGACGCTGGCTGAGACCGTCGGCCGGTTATCGGCGCGATTCATGCAGGAGACCGGCATCCGGGTGGATGTCGCAGTGCAGCCCGGTGACCTCGATCGCGAACTCGAGGTGGTCATGCTGCGCTGCATTCAGGAGGGTCTCGCGAACGTGAGGAAACACTCGCGGGCGAGTGTGGCATCCGTCAGCCTGACGAGCGCGAACGGGGAGCTGGCCGTGGAGGTGCGCGACAACGGACGGGGGCTCGGGGTCTATTCGGCCGAGTCGACGACTGGATACGGGCTGGCCGGCATGCGCGATCGCGTGGATCTGGTGGGCGGCCGACTCAACGTCGCCGACGGCGCTGCGGGCGGCACAGTGCTGCGCGTGAGCGTGCCGGTAGGGAGTGCGCGATGATCCGCGTGTTGGTCGTCGACGACCACCCGATCGTGCGCGCTGGAATCGTCGGGTTACTCGGTGCCGCCGACGATATCCAGGTCGTCGGCGAGGCCGGCGACGGCCACCATGCTGTCGAGCTGGCGGCGGATCTCTCCCCCGACGTCGTGCTGATGGACCTCCGGATGCCGCAACTCGACGGGGTTGCCGCCACGGCACAGATTCTCGCGGCTGCGGGGAGCGTGGGCGGCGCCAGCTCCGGCGGCACCGGCCCGACCGTCCGGGTGCTCATCGTGACGACCTACGAGAGCGACGATCAGATTCTCGGTGCCATCGAGGCGGGAGCGAGCGGGTACCTGCTCAAGGCTGCCCCGCAGGCCGAGATCATCGAGGGCGTCCGCCAGGTGGCGCGTGGCCAGAGTGTGCTCTCGCCGTCGATCGCCGCGAAACTGGTGCAGCGTGTGCGGGCGGATGCACCCGCCGCACCACGCCTCTCTGCCCGCGAGCTCGACGTGCTCCGACTGGTCGCTACAGGCCAAAGCAACGCGGCAATCGGGCGGTCGCTGTTCATCGGCGAAGCGACGGTGAAAACACATCTGCTGCATGCGTTCGAGAAGCTTGATGTGAACGACCGCACGCGCGCGGTCACCCGTGCAATGGAGCTCGGCTTGCTGTCGGTGGGGTCGACGCGAGACCATCCGCCGACTCTGTGAGGGGTTCCGCACCGGCCCTCCACTGGCTCCGGACGGTCGCTGTGCGTCACCTCACGCAGGCACCACAGGGTTTCGTTAGAGCAGCTTGCGCTCCAGCGCCCAGGCCGTCAGTTCGTGCCGCGACGAGAGCTGAAGCTTGCGCAGCACGGCCGACACATGTGTTTCGACCGTCTTCACCGAGATGAACAGCGTGCCGGCGACCTCTTTGTAGGTGTAGCCGCGCGCGATCAGGCGCATGACTTCCTGTTCGCGGGCCGACAACCGGTCGAGTTCCTCGGTGGTTTCGGCGATCTCGCCGGCAACGGCTCCGAACGCATCGAGCACGAAGCCTGCGAGCTTGGGCGAGAACACGGCGTCGCCGTCGGAGACGCGGCGCGCGGCATCCGAAACCTCGGCCCCCGATGCGCTCTTGGTGATGTACCCGCGCGCGCCTGCACGGATGACGGTGACGACGTCATCCGCGGCATCTGAGACGCTCAGCGCCAGGAACAAGGTCTGCGGCGAGTGGGGTGCCGCCTCGCGGATCACCTCGGCGCCACCGCCGCCGCGCCCTCCGGGCAGGTGCACGTCCAGCAACACGACGCGCGGCTGCGTGGAGACCACCAGCGCGATCGCCTCCTCGACCGTTGCCGCCTCGCCGAGCACGTGCAGGTCGGGCTCAAGTTCTGTGCGCAGCCCCGAGCGGAAGATCGAGTGGTCGTCGACGATCACGACGGGCAGGGTCGGCGCGTTGGCTGCCTCGTGCTCGGGGTCACTCATTGCTGCCTCGTTTCAGGGTTCGCTGTTGTGTGAGCGGTGTGTGCGCCCCGCCCGGCGCAGGTTGTGACACTTCGCGCAGGGTAGAACATACGCCGGGCGCCACACGCTGCGCCTGCCGGCCGCAATGAACGCGGCATCCGTCTGACTCCGGTCATATTGCCCCGCCCTCTCCCGTCTCTGACGGTGGCTGTTCGCCCGCTGCGGTCTCGCCCATCGCCGCGCTGACCGGCATGACCAGCACGATCTCGGTGCCCGTTCCGCCCGGACCGCGGCGCACGGTTGCGGTGCCGCCGACCCGGCGCATCCGTCCGACGATCGATTCCTTGACGCCGAGGCGGTCGTCGGGGATGTCATCGAGGCTGAAGCCGGGGCCGCGATCGGTGACGCTGAGTTCGATGCGCGACGGGCCGGATTCCAGGTAGATCGAGACCAGGCCGCCTGCATGCCGAGCCGCGTTCAACATCGCCTCACGGGCCGCGGCGACGAGGGCATCCGGCACGTCCTCGGGGCTCGCCCCGGCCGTGACGACGTCGAATTGAACTGCGAAGTCCTGCTCGATCACCCCGGCGAGGCGCCGCAATTCGGCAGCGAGGTCGATGGTCGTCGCCTCCGACCCGGTGAACAGCCACTCGCGCAGCTCCCGCTCCTGCGCGCGGGCGAGCCGAGCCGCCTCGCTCTGCGGGCCGGCCTTCTGCTGAATGAGCGCCAGGGTTTGAAGCACCGAATCGTGCAGGTGCGCGGCAATTTCGGCGCGCTCCAACTCCCGCACCCGCGCGGCACGCTCATCCGCGAGATCATGCGAGAGACGGATGAGCCAGGGCGCGATCACGACGGCGACGCCCAGCAGCACCGACACCGCGGCGATGACCACCGTCCAGACGTTTGGACTGTCGCCGGTGACGAAGAACAAGAGAATCCCGACCGCCACGAGCACGAGGGCGCCGAGTGCCCGCACCAGCAAGGCGGAGGATCGCTGGGCCGCGCCGCTGCGAATGTCGGCGAATTGGCGCCAGGCCAGGGCAGTTCCCGCGAGCACGACAATGCCCGGGATGATGACGGCCAGCGGGATACCGGCCCCGAGTCGGCTGGCGACCAGAGCGACGCCTGCCGCGAGCAGCGCGACACCGAGCAAGATCTCGGTGACGGGCGCCGAGCGCGCGGGTGGGGCATCCGATGCGGCAGAGGAACCAACGCCGAACCGACCAACGGACGGGCCGGCGGACAGGGCAGCGGTCCTACCCGGGAACGAGCCGACGGCGGCAGCGGCAGCCGTCGACCCGGCCAGTCCGAGTCGCGGACCTGCCCCGTGGTCAGCGGCCACAGTCGTGGGCGTCGTCACCCAGAGCCAGACATAGAGCAGCACGCCCGCGCCGCCGCACAGCGAGAGGAGGAGAGTGACGGTGCGCACGGTGCGCACCGGCACGCCGGTGTGGTCGGAGAAACCCGCGCAGACTCCACCGACCAGGCGCAGCCGGGGTCGAGTCATCACGAGAGTGTTCACAGTCAAAATCAAAGCATGTCGCGACACCCCGAATGTGCGTTCGGCACGAACTCAGGGTTCGATCAGGGTGATCCCCCATGGCAGCGTCGGGCCCGGGCCGCCAGACTCGAAGCATGAACGACGCACCGCACCACCCGCCCACGCATCCGCCTGCGCCGCAGGTCACGCGATTCTTCGACTGGATCCGCTCGACCGGCATCGACCGTGGCCACGACCGCTGGTTTGCCGGAGTCTGCGGCGGCATCGCCCATCGCACCGGTCTTGACCCGCTGATCATCCGCGGCATCGCACTCGTGCTCGCTGTGCTCGGCGGTCCCGCACTCTTCGCCTACGCTCTGGGCTGGGCGCTGCTGCCGAACGCCAGCGGCCGCATTCACGTCGAGCAGGCCTTTCGTGGCGTCTTCGAACCAGCCATGATCGCCATCGGCGCGCTGATCTTGTTCACCGTGTTTCCGTTCGCCCGCGGCCTCTGGTGGCAGGGCGCCCCACTCGCCTGGGGAATGCCCGACTGGCTCGCCGTGACCTTCACCATCGGTTGGTCGATCGCCGTGACGGTTTTCATCGTCTGGGTGGTGATCTTCTTGCTGCGGCGCATTCCCGCATCGGATTCCGCCTTCCGCGGGGCTTCCGCAGGGGCGCCGGCCGCTGGATCAGCGTCAACAGGCATGCCTCCGACTGGTCCGCGTACGTCCTTCGTCACGACACCTTCCGCTCAGACGGATGCCGCCGCACCGGCCGCCCCAGCCGCAGCCGCAGCCGCGTCACACTCAGTGGTCTGGGAATCCACAGCGGCCGGCACCGCGACGGCGCCCGGCCCGGCCGTAGGTGCGGCGATACCCGCTGCCCCGACCGGAACCGTTCCACCGGTGCCGCCCCTTTCCCCCGTTCCTCCGGCAGCCCAGCGCAGCGCTTGGGACGCCCTGCTTGAGCAGAAGAATGCTGTCGGCGAAGCCGCCCGCACGCATGACCGCCACGACCACCGCCCGCACCCCGGCGCCGGTTTCACAGCCATCGCGCTCGGCCTCGCATTAGCACTTGGGTCCAGCGCAGCCGCCGTATACTCCGGAGCCTTCGCCGGCGGCATCTGGTCGAATTCCGCCCTCCTGATCGGGTTGTCATTCACCCTCGGAATTCTGGCGCTCGGCGTTATCGTGTCGGGCATCCGTGGTCGCTCAAGCGGCGCATTGGGCGGCTTCGCCTTTCTGGCCGCTGCTGCCCTGGTCGTGCTCGGCGTGCTGCCCCCGGGCACCCAGTACTCGATTTTCGGGTCGCCGACCTGGACGGTTTCGGCGAGCGCAGAGGGCGCCCCGGCCGGCTACGCCATGCTCGCCGGAAATCCAACCGTCGATCTGAGAGCCCTCGACCGTGCGGCCCTCACCGTGCCGACGGGAGAGCCGCGCGTCATCGATGTCTGGCTTGGTTTTGGTCAGACCGAACTCGTTCTGCCGAACAACAGCCCGGTGACCATCGAGGTGAATGTGCTCGCGGGCGCCGTGGACTATGAGGAACCCGGTAGCAATCGCGCCGACGTGGCACGAGGCGGCATCTTTGTGCACGACGTACGCACCTTCAACGGCACCGCGTCGACGTCGGTTCCCACTATCCGGGTCTGGACCCTCGCCGGCCAGGTCACCGTCGAAGACCCCCGCAACTAGGAGCGAGCATGTCCGACACCCCCACGACTCCCCTGCCGAACGAGCAACCGACGGTTCCGTTGACTACTCTCCGCACCGATGCTGACGCAGCTGCCGCCGAATCCCACGCTCCCCCGGCTCCAGCTCCGACGGCGGACTCTCGGCACCGCCCACTCTTTGCGACAATCTTCTGGGGCGTTCTACTTCTTGCTTTCGCCGGCTTCATGGTCGTGCGTACAGTGCTACCGGCGGCCCCAGATCCCACGTTGTGGCTGCTGAGCACGGTGATCGTGATCGGCCTGGCGCTCGTCGTCGCTGGCATCGCGGCGGCCTCCCGGCGGGCGGGTTAGGCAGCACCGCCCAGCGGTCCGCCCGGCTAACTCCTGCACGAAGCGCCGCCCGGCCGAGAGAACCCCGTGTTCAAGCGGCATCCCACACGACGTCACGCGAAGTGCAGGAGTTATGCACAGGCCGCGTGCCCGGCTGGAGCCGGGGGTCGGCTGGAGCAGGGGGCCTGCTGGATCAGGGGGCCGGCTGGAGCCGGGGGCTGGGCAGGGGCAGGGGCTGGGCTGAGAGCTAGAGCTCAACCCCGACGAGAACCGGCTCCGGCCGCAGAATCACACCGAACTCCGCCGCCACGCGGCCCTGCACATAGCGAGCGAGCTGCGCGATTTCCTCAGCCGTCGCCCCACCTGTGTTAGTCAGCGCGAGTGTGTGCTTACTCGAAATCGCAGCCCGCGAACCCGGCAGTTGAAACCCCTTTGAGATGCCTGAATTTTCGATCAGCCAGGCCGCACTCAGCTTCGTCAGCGCCACGGTCGGCTCCCCGGGAATCGGGCCAACTCCGGCATATTCCTCCAATGGAATGATGCGATCGGCGACATCGGGCACCTGCGACCAGCGGGGCGCGGCATCCGGCAGGCTACGTGCGAAGCTCTCGGTCACGATTGGGTTCGTGAAGAACGAACCGGCGCTGGCGGTGTCGGGGTCGCTCGGGTCGAGCACCATGCCCTTCGACGCACGCAATGCCAGCACCGACGCGCGAATTGCGTCAAGCGCCACCCGATCGCCCACCTGCACGTCGAGCGCACCGGCCAACTGAGCGTAGGCGATGGGCCGGCCGAGGGAGCTACCCAGAACGACTGCCTCCGCTCGCGTGTCCGACAGCTCCAGCTCGATCGCCAGCACGATTCCCTGCAGCCCCTGTTTGAGAGCGGACGTGCGATAGCCGAGGCGCAGCTCGGCCGCCTCGATGTGACGCACCTCGCCGAGCTCGTAGTCCAGGAAGTCGATCGCAACGAGGCTCGTATCGAGCTCCTGGCCGTAGGCTCCGATGTTCTGCACCGGCGCGGCCCCGGCCGAACCTGGAATGCCCGACAGTGCTTCGATACCCGCCCAACCGTTGGCCACACAGGTGGCGACCAACTCGTCCCACGGCTCGCCGGCCTGCACGCGCAACCGCACTCGATCGGTCGTCGAGGCGGTTGGCGAGGCGGTTGGCGAGGCGACAGAATCGGCATCCGTCACGCGGTCGTCGCCCACTGTCCACGCTCCGACCGCAGCCGGCAGCACCTCAATGCCGCGGGTGACGATGCGAATGACCGTGCCCTCGAAACCGTCGTCGGCGGCAACGGTGTTCGAGCCGCCGCCGAGCAGCATCCAGTCGTCGCCGTCGGCCCAGACGGCGAGCGCCGCGTCGACGAGCTCCCCCTCGGTGGCCGGGGCGATCATGGCGGTCGGCACGCCGCCGACCTGCAGGGTCGTCAGCTCGCTGAGCGCGATCGGGGTCTCGGGGCGGTGCTGCATCATCGGCTAGGCCAGGCTGACGCGCGCCTGCGCCTTGCCGAGAACGGTCTGTTCGTTGAACGTGACGGTGAGGTCGATGCGCGCGATAGCGGCATCCGTGTCGATGGCGCCGACCTTCGCGACGACCGTGACGAGCGCACCCGTCTCGGCATCGACCGGCACCGGACGCGTGAAGCGCACCTGGTAGTCGACGATCCGCGCGGGGTCGCCGGCCCAATCGACGACCGACTGCACGGCCAGGCCCATGGTGAGCATGCCGTGGGCGAGCACGCCCGGCAGGCCCACCGAGACGGCCACGTCGTCGCGGTAATGAATGGGATTGAAATCTCCGGATGCCCCGGCGTAGCGCACGAGGGAGTCACGCGTCAGGGGGAAGCTTCCGCCCGCGACCACGTCGCCGACAGAGAGAGAGTGCAGTGTGGGTGCGGCGTTCATTCGTCTCCCCTGACGACCAGAGTGGATGTCGCGGTCACGACGTGCGCGCCGTCGGCGTCGACGATGTCGGATTCGGCCGTGACCATCGAGTGGCCGCCGAGGCTCTTCACGCTGGCCACGCGCAGGGTCGCGGTCAGCAGGTCACCGGCGACGATCGGACGGCTGTAGCTGAAGCGCTGGTCGCCGTGCACGACCCGGGTGAAGTCGATTCCGGAGTCCGGTTCGGCCAGAAGCTGCGCGAGGGTGAGCTCTTGCACGACCACGGCGAACGTCGGCGGCGCGACGACATCGGCGTGACCGGCGGCGCGGGCGGCCTCAGGATCGAGGTTGATCGGGTTCGTGGCGAAAACGGCGCGGGAGAACTCGCGCACCTTTTCGCGACCGACCAGGTAGGGCGGCGCGGGCGGGAAGACCCGGCCCTGAAGTTCGGGATTTACTGGCACCCGCCCAGTGTACTTTGCGGGCGTGGGCTCGTGCCCGAACAGCCTCAGCCGCCGATAGCGGCGCACCGCCAGCCTGACAGTCGCCAAGGTGCTGCGGCTACAGTGGGAATTGCCATGGCAAACAAACTTGAGATGCACCCCGACATTCCCCTCGACCTTCCGACGAACGAGCGTATTCAGGCGGCGATCGCCCATTACGGCGAAGACGTCGTCAGCGCCAACGCCGTCACGCTGCTGCGTGCGAAGAACGCCGGAAAGGACTTTCTGCTGTACGTGGGCGGACGCCACGCTCTCGGAATCCTCGAAGGCGCTCCGGCCCTCTACTGGCCCGAACTCTGGGGCGCCCGCACCCTGCTCCACGTCTGGACCGATTCTGCGGCTCCCTACGTCGTCGTCGGTCTCACCAACCAGGCCTGGCGCGTGCGCGAAATGTGTGCCCGCGTCATCACGCTGCGCGAGCTGAGCGTTTCGCCCAAGCTGGTGCGTATGACGACGGATGAGGTTCCCCGCGTTCGCTCGGCCGCCCTGAACGCGCTGGCCGCGCAGGGCACCGCCGAGCACCTTCCGGCCATTGAGCAGCGCTTGCGCGATCCCGATAAGGACGTGCGCCGCTCGGCCCGGGCCGCGCGCGACGTGCTGCGGGAACGCCTGGCGAAGAACGATCCCGCCGGCACCGCGGCAGCATCCGAGACCGCGTCCGCCGACACCACACATGCAGAATCGGCCACGCCAAGCGAGTAACATCCCAGATCTGGGCCGACTCACCGCTGAGCCGACACCGCTTGAGTAGGTTTCATGAGGGAGACGCATGTTTCAGCGTTACGTGGCCATGGGCGACAGCTTTACCGAGGGAGTCGGCGACGAACTCCCGAACGGTGATGTGCGTGGCTGGGCTGATCTCGTTGCGCTCGGGCTCGCGACCGCCCAGTCCGAGCCCGTCGGCTACGCCAACCTGGCGATCCGTGGCAAGCTGCTGGGGCCAATCGTGGCCGAGCAGTTGCAGCCGGCACTCGCGCTGAAGCCCGATCTGCTGACCATCGTCGGCGGCGGCAACGACATAATGCGACCCAAGGTCGAGATCTCATCGGTCATCGATCTGCTGGAGCAGGTCGTCGATACCGCCTCGGCAACCGGCGCCCAGGTGGTCATGCTGAGCGGTGCGAACCCGTCACGGCACCTGCCACTCGGCTCCCTCATGCAAAAGCGCGGCGATGCCCTCGCGCAGGCGGCACGGGCTGCGTTCGTGCGACCCGGCGTGATTCTCGTCGATAATTGGGCCGACGACGAGCTCGAGCTCAAGAAGTACTGGTCGGTCGACAAGTTGCACATGAATGCGCGCGGTCACGCCCGTGTCGCCAGTAACGTGCTCCGTTCGCTGGGCGTTCCGGTGCCTGTCGAGTGGGAGGCCCGAGCGGATGCCGACGCTGCGTCAACCGAACGCGCCCAGGGCACCGCGGCCTACTATCGCGAGTTCGTCTTGCCCTGGATCGGACGACGCCTCACCGGCCGCTCGTCGGGCGACGGCCGTGCACCCAAGCGCGGCAGCCTCGAGATCGTGCACGTCGTCTCGCCGCGCTGAGGCGTCGCCTGGCGAACCCAACCCACTCTGTGCCCGCATCCGCAGAGCTTCAGAGCGTATCTTTGCGCGGCATGACGACCTCGGTGATGATGAGTATCACCCCGGCCGAAATCGGAATTGCCATGAGTGCCCCGGCCAGACCGAAGAGTGTGCCACCGGCCAGCGCCGAGATCAGCACGACCGAGCCCGGGATCTTCACCGCCTTACTCATCACCTTGGGCGTGAGCACGTACGCCTCGACCTGCATGTAGATGAGCATGAAGATGAGCACGATGAGTGCCGACGTCGGCGAGTGAAAGAGGGCGAGTACGGTCATCGCGATGGTCGTCAGAATCGTGCCGACCAGCGGGATGAGGGTGATGAAGAAGGCGAGGAGTGCGATCAAGAACGCGCCGGGAACTCCCACCAGAAGCAGCAGAATCAGGCTGTAGACGGCATTGATGAACGCCAAGATCACCATGCCGCTGAGGTACTTGCCCACATTGCCGAGAATGCGTTCGGTATACCCGGTGAACGCGGCCCGCCGTGAGGCTGCGACCAATCTGAACGCCGCGCGCTTCGTGGCATCGTAGGCACCGATGAAATAGATCGTCAGGATGGCGATGAAGAATCCCGAGGCGATCGCGTTGGCGATCGTAAACCCAAGCCCGACGACACCGGCGCCGGCTGCGGCGATGAATTTGGGATCGCTGATCTCTTTCGTCAGCCAGGTCGCAAAGGTGCCGATCACCCCGTTGCTCGCTGCGTTGGCCTGGTCAAACCACCCCTGTTCCCTCATCATCTGAATTTCTGCCGGGATGGATGTCGCCAGCGCGTTGATCTGTGAGATCACGAGTGGCAGCACCACCCAGACGATCGAGACGAGAAGCGCAACGATGAGCAGGATGACGGTGACGATCCCCCAGGTGCGGGTCATCCCGCGACGTTGAAACCACCGCACCAAAGGGTCGAGGCCCACGGTCGCGAACGCGGCGAGAAAGACCGAGAAGACGATACCGCGCAGGTTGTATATCGCCATGCCCGTGACGATCGCACCGAGTCCGCCGAGAGTGACGGCATAACCCCAGCGAAACGGCGGCTGGAATCGAGGCTGCACGGCATCTGATGAAAGCGAGTTGGTCATGGCCGTCCTTCGCTGATCGATTGCGCTGCGCCTACGCTATTGGGCAGGGGTTGGTTGCCACAATCCCGCCAACGCACATGTCGACGCTGCAGAAGGGTGCTCTTGGTGTTTCTGGCACTCGGCCAGCTGCTTCCGATCGCGGTCGCCCTCGCTCTGAGCTCGGTTACCATCATGGCCACGATTGCCATTCTGCTTTCACCGAACCGCGAGCGCGCCGCCGTTCCATTCCTGCTCGGCTCAGTGGTGGGACTCGTTCTTGTGACCGGCCTCTTCGTGCTCTTTGCACGAGCTATTCCCATGCCGCCGACCCGGCGCCCGCAACCCGGCTTGGCCGTCGCACTGATCCTGATCGGCATCGCCGTCATCGTGTTCGCTGTCATCCGCTTGCGCCGAGCGGTGAAGGCGCCCACCGGCAAAACGCCGAAGTGGTTGCGGACCGTCGGTTCGCTGGGTGCGTTGTCGTCGTTCGGGCTCGCGTTGAGCCTGAACCTTCGGCCCAAGGCGTTGCTTCTGGGCACGGCGACTGGCCTGATCCTGCGCGGTAATGGCCTGCCGGTCAGTGGCACGCTGATCGTCGTCGCGATCTATGTGACCGTATCGCTCAGCACGATCGCGGTGCCGATCATCATGACACTGGCCTCTCCGACGAAGATGGAGAAGCGACTGCACTCTGGCCGCGAGTGGGTTGCTACCCACAGCCGACCGGTGACCATCGTGATCATGATCGTGATTGGTGTCGTGATTATCGGAAGTGGAATATCACGGCTTTAAACCGACGATCGGGGCCCCTCAGTTGAGGAGCCCCGATCACGGCAGAGTGGGTCAGGCGCCGCGACGTCCTGAAATCGCTCGCAGCAGGAACATGATCACGGCGATTACCGCCAATACAATTCCGACCCAGAGCAGAAATTGCAGGGATTGAACGAAACCACCGGTGATCAGCAGCACAACGGCGACAACAACGATGATAATAAGTAGCAGATTCACGGAGTACCCCTCTTCCAGTCGAGGAAAATTCCTCGTTCGCCGAGCTTAGACCCCCAAAGCGGGGGGTGGCAAATGGCGAGTGAGTGAACTCTCACTTTTCAGCGAGCTGCAGATGAGAGCAGAAAACCGTCACGGGGCAGCCGGAGGAGTGTCTTCGTTCATCGGATCTGACGCCCAGAGGTGCATCAGCGCGTAGGCGCGATACGGCGCCCACCGCCCCGACACTGCCGTCGCCTCTTTCGCGCTGACACCGCCGAGTGCTCGGCGCAGCACCAGGTCTGTCGGAGTGAACGCATCGTGGTCGGCCAGCACACGAACCGCCAGATAATCGGCTGTCCACGGCCCAATCCCGGGCACATCGAGCAGCCTGCGACGGATGTCGTCACGGTCGCCATCCGCAGAAATCTCAAGACCCTCGGCACACGCCACCGCGAGTGCGTGCACCGTTCGCGCACGGGCGCCCGTGATACGGATGCGGCGTTGCAGGTCCTCGGCATCGACCTCGGCCAGTTGCTGTGGCGTAGGAAACAGGAGCAGCCCGCCCGGCCCGGGTGTTCCCCATTCAGCGGCAAGCCGACCACCGAACGTGCGGCAGGCTGCAAGCGAGACCTGCTGGCCCAGCACCGTCATCACCGCGGCCTCGAAGCCGTTCGGGTAGCCGATGATGCGCAATCCGGGCCGGGCGCCGATGAGCGGGCCGATGACGGCATCGCCGCCGAGCACATCCCGCACTGCGCTGAGATCGGTGTCGAAGTCGAGCCAACGGCGCGCGATCACGGTGAGCTCGTCGGCCTGAACCGGCGCACCGGCGTCGACGCGCACGCGGACGGCATCCGTGGCCAGTGTGAGCGTCACCGCGACCGGCCCAACCGAGGTGGGCAGCACGCGCTGATGGGTCTGGGCCGCCGCGTCGGCGACTTCGGCGCCCGGAATGGCATGCAGCGCAAACGAGGCCAGCATGGCGCGCACCTCGAGCGACTCAGGGGCGGCGAGATCGAGCACGAGGCGGCTCACGGTGCGGTCGTTGCCGACCAGACACCCGAACTGCCTCGCCGGTGGCTGCCGAGCAGATGCGTGTCGACGATGCCAATGGCCTCCATCAGCGCAAACATCGTGGTGGGACCGACGAAGGCGAAGCCGCGTGCGCGGAGCGCTTTCGACAGGGCGACGGATTCCACGGATTGCGTGGGTACCTCCGCAGACGTGTGCGGGTGCGGGGTTTCGGCCGGTTGGAATGACCAGACGAAGTCGACCAGACCGCCGTCGGCCCGCAAGGCGATCGTGGCCCGCGCGTTGGTGATTGTTGCATTCACCTTGAGCCGATTGCGCACGATTCTCGCATCGCCCAGCAGCCGCTCGACATCGCGTTCGGTGTAGCCAGCCACAACGTCGGGATCGAAGCCGTCGAACGCCGATCGAAATGCCGGCCGCTTCTTCAAGATCGTCGCCCACGACAGTCCGGCCTGAAAAGCCTCGAGGCTGATGCGTTCGAACAGCCCGTGCTCGTCACGCACCGGCACTCCCCACTCGGTGTCGTAGTAGTCGCGCATCAGCGGGTCGGTCGCCGCCCAGGTCGGCCGGGCGAGGCCGTCGTCGCCGCGCACCGTTCCAGCGGGGACAACGGATACCGCACTCGCCGCGGATGCCGCGGCATCCGTTTTCGGGATGGTCATCACTCGGAGAGCCCTGTCACGCGCATGGTGATATTGATTCTGCCCGAAGCGAGCCCCGTGGCGCGACTGCCGGTGCCGGGGTAGATCTTGGGCACACCGTGGAAGGCGAAGCGGCTCGGCCCGCCGAACACGAAGAGGTCACCGGAGACGAGATCGAGGTCGGTGTACGGCTGGCCACGATCGGCCGTATTGCCGAACCTGAATTTGGCGGTGTCGCCGATGCTCAGTGAGACGACCGGCGCGTCGGACTTCTCGTCTTTGTCTTGGTGCATGCCCATCTTCGCGGTGTCGCCGTAGTAGTTCACGAGGGCGGCATCCGGTCGATAGGCCGCAGCGGACGTCTGATCGTCGAAGGCCGCGGCCACCGCACGCTGACCGAGCGTGACCAACCAGTCGGGAAAGTCGAGCACGCGCACGCCGTTGACGTCGCCGGCCTCGCGGGTGTAACGGTAGGGCTGCCAATGCCAGCCCAGGCACACCGTGCGCACCGACATATCGTGACCGCCCGGGAGTCGGGCAGCCCGGATCGGCACCGGTCCGCGCGCCCAGCACATGAACTGGGCGACGATATCTTTCTGCTCATGGAGGTCGAGCCAGCCCGGAACGTGCACGGCACCGGGCGCCACTTCGCGACGCTCCGCCGGGAACAGGGCGTCGGTCATCGTGGCTCCGGTCGAACGGCGTCGGCGAAGTCGGAGGTGCCGGACGCAGCGGCGGCGGCAGCGGCGGAGGCAGCGGCGGAGGCAGCGGAAGCAGGGTCGGAGGCGGCGGACGCAGCGTCGGCGACCTCGAGAACGGCGTTCGGCGCAGCCCTCACACGGGCAACCCCCGCCGCCTCCAGGCTGAGCAGCAGGTGCTTAGCCTCGGTCCCCCCGAGGTAGCCACCGTACGAGCCATCGGAGCGCACGACCCGGTGGCAGGGCACAACGAGCGGCAGAGGGTTTGTTGCGCACGCGGTACCGACCGCCCGCATCGCCCGCGGGCTTCCCGCAGCGAGCGCGACTTGGGCATAACTCTCGGTGCGGCCGTACGCGATATGAGGCAGGTGGGCGAGCACGCTGAGCCGAAACCCCGTCGAGAGTCGGTGGTCGAGCTCCAGGTCGAAGGCGTGCCGGGCTCCGGCGAAGTACTCGTCGAGTTCGCGGGCTGCGGCATCCAGGCGTCGCGGTGCGTGCAGGATGCGCGGGCTCACCAGCGCGGCCAGCCGGTCGAGCACCGCATCATGGTTCTCTCGCTCGAAGGCGATCCGCACGAGGCCCTGCTCGGTCGCAGCCAGCAGAAGCAGTCCGATCGGGGTATCGAGGGTGCGATAGGCGACGTCGAGGTCGCCGCCGGATGCCGCAGCCGCCTCGAGCGCGGCATGCAGTCGGTCGAGGTCTGCGGGATCCACGTCGCGGGTGGGGGCGAGCAGATCGGTGAGATCGTGCGTGCCACCGAGGTGCGGAGTAGGTGCGGTGGTCATGGGGAGGTTCCCTCCGCTACGGGTGCGGGTCTAAGTGTGAGTTCGGGGGTTGGTCGCTCGGGCGGGGGTGCGGCGGCGAGCCGCAGCCTGAGGGCCTTGATGCCGTCGGCGGCAGCGCGTCGGGCCGCATCCGTCGTGCCGCCGAGAATATCGGCGATATCCCGGTGCGGCAGTCCCGTCAGATAGTGATAGGCGACGGCCTGGCGCTGCTTGGGAGGGAGCGCGGCGAGCGCGGGCCACAGATCCGGGTCGCTTTTTTCGGGCAGGCCGATCGTGGAGATCGACTCCGGCAGCGTCTCGAGCGGGATCGGTGCGCGGCCTCGGGCTCGAATCAGGTCGATGGCTTTGCGATGGGCGATGGTCACAAGCCAGGCCTCGACGTTCGCCTCGACGTCGAGCGCCGGGTAGGCGCGTAAGGCCGCAAGAAACGTCTCGGACCAGGCGTCGTCGGCATCACTGGGGCCGACCACGGCGCGACAGACGCGCAGCACAGTAGCCCCGTGCACGGCGACGATCTGTTCGAACGGCTTCATAGTCACATTATGCAGACGTCCGCCGACAGGTAAACGTGAGATCGCCGGTCACACGAGGCGCCCCAGGGCCGCGGCGCTCGGTTCTTCGAGGGCGAGCAGGAACCGTGTGCGGTCGAGCCGGCTGGCGTACCCGACGAGGTCGCCATCGGCGCCAACCGCCCGGTGCCACGGCCGGATCCGCGAAGTCACCCTTTACGGTCGAGTTTCCGTCGCACGCCGGCGAAACTCGACCGCACGAGGCGAAGTCGGCGAAAGCGGGGCGCCGACAGAGCGAAAGCGGGGCGCCCCCTTTCGAAAAGGGACGCCCCGCCAGACTGCACGACCGGTTAGAGAACGCTCTTCGCCAGGCGGTGAATCGTCACGGCGCCGATGGCTTCGAACGGATGCAGCGGGTCGGGTTCGCCCGAACCTGTCGGACCGCCCAGGCGCGAGTGGCCGACCGCGCTCATCACGGCGTAGGCGTCACCCTTCGTCCAACCGTTGTCCTCGACGAGGAAGTTGAACATGTCCTCATAGCCACGCTGAATGCTCTCTTGCACCGGGTCGCCCAGGCCGACGAAGATCCACTCGTCGGCCGTCTCGACCCGTGGGGCGCGCAAGGTCAGCCCGGGCACGACGTCGATGCTGACAACGGCAATACCCTCGGCCTCGATCGCAACGAATGACGATTCGCCCTCGGCCATGATCGCGTGGATATCGCCGATCGAGAGGTAGGCACCTTCGACCATGACAGGAAGGTAGACGGTCGAGCCGGGCTTGCACTCGGTGACATCCATGTTGCCGCCCTGCGGCGTGGAAGGCATGATCGTCGAGTTCGCTCCCTCTGCGGGAGCCGTGCCGATACAGCCGATCATGGGGCGCGCGTCGAAGGTATGCCGATCGGTGACGTGCACCCCCGCCTCATCGATGGGTACGCGGCGGGTGAACACCTCGTCGCCCATCAGGTGCTGCAACGCGCCTGAGCCGGGCAGGCTCACCGACCAGCCGTGTTCCTTGAGACGGATCTCGTGGATGGTCACGGCAAGGGCATCGCCGGGCATGGCACCTTCGACGTAGACCGGGCCGGTCACCGGATTGATGCCGACGGTGACCTTCGCGAGATCTTTGACGTCATGCAGCTGGGCATACACGGCGTCGCTGGTTTCAAAGCCGATGCGCTCCCCCGTGCCCGGCGTGATGCGCAGGGCGGGTTCGACGTCGGCCGCGAAGCCGAACTTGCCGTGTGACTTGTCGAGAAAATGATCCACTTAGACAGCGCTCCGTTCGCCCAATGCCGGCGCCTCACGGCCATCGGCCTCGCCCGATAGATCGGTCTTGCGACCCGTTGCCCGGTAGTAGAGAAACACGCCGGCGCCGAGGATGAGCCAGACGAGACCGCCGACCTTGGCTTCGACTGCGGCGTTCAGCAGCACATAGCCGATGATCAGGAAGCCGACCACGGGCGCAACCAGGTGCAGCAGGTAGTTGCGCGACTTCTTGCGCACCAGGTAGTGCACGATCACGGCGATGTGCAGCATCATGAAGCCGAACAGCGCACCGAAGTTCACCAGCGACGAAATCAGGTCGATCTGACCGACGAAGAACAGCACGAGAATCGCGGAGAGCGCAGAGACGAACAGCACGGCATTGCGCGGAATCTGGCGTCCGCTGATTTCGCTGAGGAACTTCGGCAGCTGGCGGTCGCGGCTCATCGAGAACAGCAGACGCGAGGTTGCAGCCTGCGCAGCCATGGCATTGGCGATACCCACGGCGAGCACGTTGACCACGAAGAATGCGTTCATCCAGCCGGTGTTTGAGGCGGCCTGAACGATGAGGAAGAAGGCGTTGCCCACCTCGTTGTCGGCGAACGACTCACGGCCACCGGCCAGGGCGCTGGCGAGCCAGGTCTGCAGAATAAAGCAGAATGCGACGATCACCAGGGCAATGATCATGGCCTTGCCGGCCGAGTTACGGCCACCGGTTGACTCTTCGGCCATAGTTGAGATGCCATCGAAGCCGAGGAAGCTGAGCACGGCGATCGACAGAGCGGATGCGATCAGCGGCCCGGTCACCTTGCTGGCGTCCCAAATGGGTGCGGTGGTGAGTTCGGCTCCCGGGATGGTGCCGCTGTTCAGCGCGTTGAAGGCGATGATCACGAAGATCACGATGAAGACGATCTCGACGGCGAGGAAGACACGGTTGATCAGCTTGATCGAGCTGATGCCGAGCAGGTTGATCGTCGTGTTGATCGCCACGAAGATGAGCGCCCACATCCAGCGTTCCGTGCCGGGGAAGATTCCGATCATGGATTCTGCCGCGAAGACGTAGAGGAGCGTCGGCACGAGCAGGTAGTCGAGGAGGATCGCCCAACCGGCGAAGAAGCCGGCCGTGGGATGGATGCCGCGGCCGACGTAGGAGAACACCGACCCGGCCAGCGGAATCGACTTCGCCATCTGCTGGTAGGCCAAGGCGGTGAAGATCATCGCGATCAGGCCGATCAGGTAGACCAGCGGCACCATGCCACCCGCGGCGTTGTAGACGACGCCGAAGATGGCCCAGGGTGCGATCGGCACCATGAAGATCAGCCCATAAATGAGCAGGTCCATGGTCGAGACCGAACGTTTGAGCTGCTGCTTATAGCCATACGCTTCGAGCTGCTGTTGCGGGGTGAGCTCTGCCGAGCTTGTCGTCACTTTCGACACGGTGGTGTCCTTTCGAGGGCGGAAAAGTTCGATCACGTGGCCGGATGGCCGTCGTGAGACGCGATGAATTCGGCGATGACTGCGCGGAACTCAGCGGGGTGTTCGAGGTGCACGCAGTGGCTCGCGTTGGGGAAGATGTGACTCGTCGCCCCCGTGATGCCGTCGACGAAGGGCTGCCAGGTCTCTGGCGTGGCTTCATCGTGTTCACCGGCGACGACCAACGTCGGCGCACTGATCGCGCCGAGTCGGTCGATGATGCTCCAGGAGCGCATGCTCCCGATTACATGGAACTCATTGGGGCCGTTCATGGTGTGGTACACCGTGGGCTCGGCCTCCATCTGGTCGACGCTCTCCTGAAAGTCGACCGGATTGGGGGTGATCATGCAGACGTGACGTTGGTAGAAAACGTCTGCGGCGCGGAGGTATTCGGGGTCGAGGATGCTGCCGGCTTCTTCATGCCGGGTCAGCGCATCCTGCACATCGGCCGGCAGCTGGGCGCGGAGCGCACGCGCACCGTCCGCCCAGAGCTGCATGGATGCCGGGGAATTGCAGATCATGACACTGGCCAGGCCCGC
This sequence comes from Leifsonia psychrotolerans, assembly GCF_013410665.1. Classification (NCBI taxonomy): domain Bacteria; kingdom Bacillati; phylum Actinomycetota; class Actinomycetes; order Micrococcales; family Microbacteriaceae; genus Glaciibacter; species Glaciibacter psychrotolerans. The sequence continues at coordinate 2,698,565 of NZ_JACCFM010000001.1, forward strand.
TGGGCGCCGAGTGGCGATCTCAGCGGCGAGCATTCCGCCCCACGACTGGCCGAGGAGGTGGTACTCGGTGAGTCCGAGCTGTTCGACCAGGTTGAGAAACTCATCGACGAAGAGCTGGGGATTCCAGAACTCGGCTGGTGCATCGGGCAGGTGGGTGCTGTTGCCGCACCCCAACTGGTCATAGTGAATGACAGTTCGGCCGGTGGAGGCGAGTTCGCCGATGTTGCGCACATAGTTGTGCGCCATACCGGGGCCGCCGTGCAGCACGATGAGCGGAAGCGCACCCTCGAGCGGCTGTTCGGGCTCGGTCAGGCGAACCCAGGTCTTCCATTCGCGGAAAGGGATGGTGGTGCTGGTGGAGACGTGGTGCACGGCACTCCTTCGTCGGCGGCGGGGCGCAGTGTGCGCATCCGGAGCAAGCACCCACACTGCGACGCCGAACCGGTGAGCAATATCATGGACTATAAAAGGTCTCAGTTCAAGACCATTTGAATGTCTTACCATGGGCGAGACACGGATTTCGACCCGAATTCGGCTCGACCAAATGAGGAGTGGGGGCTTCTATCACCGAAAACGTAGGCCGACTCGGGGGCACACCTCCGCTCGACCAGGAACCCACGGGTTCGCTCAGCGTTCCGTTTTCTGGACCCTCGCGGATCGATGAGATCACCGACCGACTCATCACGGCCATCGCCATCGGCGAGTATTTGCCCGGCTCGAAGCTGCCGCCTGAACGTGAGCTTGCCGCCGCTCTTCGAGTCGGACGCATGACCGTGCGGGCTGCCCTCGCACGGCTCGTCGAGCATGGCCTCCTCGAGACCCAGCGGGGTCGCGGCGGCGGGTCGTTCGTGCGGGAAGCGTGGGCTGCTCCATCCGGCGCTTCGGTGCACCGATCCCTCACGACGCGGTGGGCGGACATGCTCGACACCTCCGAAGCCGTCAGCCGCCTGCAGGGAACCCTCGCCCGAGCCGCAGCAGAGAACCGCACTGCCGAGGACGTCGTGATACTCCGGCAACGGCTCGAGGCTTTCCGCGCCGCCGACTCTGGCTTGCACTCGCAAAAAGCCGACGAGCGGCTTCACCTCGCCATCGGCGAGGCCTCCCATAACGCCACGCTCCAGGGCGTGGTTCTCGACCTCGATTCACGCATCAGCATCTCGGCTCCATCGCACCTCTGGGGCGAGCCGGAGGGGATGGCCGCGATGGAGCGGCGGGCTCTGGCCGAACACGAGCAGCTCGTTGCCGCGATCTGCGACCGGCGCGCAAACGACGCGAGCGCAATCGCCCGCGAGCACGCCCGCATCGATGTCGAACTCTTGGAGTCTGCACTGCGTCGAGCCGGCACGAGGCCTTGAGCGCCCCCACACCAGCTCTGGGCAGATGATCCCCCGCGGCGTAGCCTGGCGCTACGGAGGTGGATGCCATGCAGGCTGCAGTTGGCGACCGAATTCTGATCCGAGGCAAGACCGTCGAGACCCCGGATCGCCACGGCGAGATTATCGAAGTGCGTGGGGCCGAGGGTGGCCCGCCCTATCTGGTGCGCTTTGAAAACGGGCACGAAACGGTGGTGTTCCCCGGCTCCGACTTCGTGGTTGACCGTCCCCCACAGCCCTGACTCAGCATCCGGGTCGGGGCGACACGCAGACCCACGCCTGCGCACGACTGCGCACGACTCGGACCCTCCCTGAGGTTATGCTTATTCTCGCCCTCCAGCCCCGTGCTGCGTGCGCACGCATCGCGGCTGAGCCGATGATGGCTGGGCACTGAGCTGGAAGTTGAGCATTCATGGGTCACGACCGCGCCTCAAAGATTTTAGGGGCTCTCTCACTCACCGCGATCGGCATAGCCGCGTCGTGCGGGATGGTCGCCGAGTCCGCCGCGGCCGGCGCTCTGCCCGCCTCATCCTGCGTCACCGACTGCACGGCAACATTCACGTCGACCTTCGGCGAGGCAGCGTTCACGCTGCCCGACGGAGTTTCCAGCCTCACCGCCACCATCGCTGGTTACGCTGGCGCCCCGGCCTCGATCGACCAGTGGGACGACCCGACCTCCGTCGGCGGCCCGGGTGGACAGACCACGATTGACCTGGGTCCCGCCTACGCCGGCCAAACCGTCCGTTTCAGTGCCGGCTCACTTCCCAGCGAGGGCAGCTACCTGCAGGCCAGCGACGACACCCTCCTCGCGGTCGCCGGTGGCGGCGGTGGCGGCGGTTTCGCCACCTACTTCAGCTTCCCCGACCAGATTCTCGCGACATACCCCGGCGGCTCGGGCGGCTCCCCCTCCGCCCCCGGCATCGCTCCGGGCACGGATGCCACGGCATTCGGCACGCATGCGGCCAATGGTCGAGGCGCCACGTCCGGCGGCGGCCTCGGCGGAGTAGGCACCGCCAACGGCCACCCCGGAGCCCCCGAGATGTCGCTCACCGCGCCCACCGCGCTCCTCGCCGCCGGCGGCGACCACAGCCCATTCACGTCTCCCCTGCTTAACCGTTATTGGTCTGGTCACGGCGGCAGCGGCTACACGGGCGGCGGCAGCGGCGCTGTGCAAACCGGCGTGGACAACGGTGATGTCGCGATTGACCTCGTCGCCCCCGGTGGTGGCGGTTCTGGCTACCTGGCCCCCACGCTCACGGCGACGGCCGGGGCACCCCACACCGGCGCCGGATTCGTGACCTTCACGTGGTCGTACACGCCAAGCGTCACCATCCCGACCGCCGATGTTCACCCCGGCGGGACAGTTCCGGTCACCGCACACGGGCTGCCACCGCTGACACCGTTCACCGTGGAGTTTGACGGCACGGTGGTGGGATCAGGGGTGACGGATGCCGCCGGCAACGCCTCGCTGTCCTTTACCATTCCAACCGGTCGGGCCCCCGGTACGTACCCGGTGCAGCTCGTTCTCAGTGGAACCACTGTGGCCTGGTCGACTGAAATTGTCGTCACAGCCGCCGCGGTTGTCGTACCACCGGTCGTGACCGTTCCCGAGACGGGCACTCCCCCGGCATCCGTGCCCGCCGGTACGGTCGGAAGCCTGGCTGAGACCGGTTCCACCGTACTCGGCTGGGCCGTTCCGGCAGCAGTTGTGCTGCTCGTCGGCGGAGCCGCAACGTTCTTCGTGGGCCGCCGCCGCCGCTCGAAGCGCTAACCCTCCACACCCACGGCCTGCGAAGGCAGATGAACGGATTGTTCGGATGAACTGGATTCTCTTCGGCGTCAGCATTCTTGCTCTACTTCTCGGCATCCTCGCTTACACGCAGCGCTGGCGCGGCTGGGTGCGGCCCGTGCCCCCCGGGCACTACGGGTATAGCGTCGGGTTCGGGCTTCTCTTTTTCGGTCTTGCAGGGCTCGCGCTCGGCACCGCACGCGCTCTGCTCGACGCGGGCTGGCGTGAGGCGGCGTTTGTCGCAGGCGCCCTGAGCGTCATCGCACTGGGGATCTTCGTGGTGTCGTTGTTTTGGATGCCGCGGGTGCTCCTGCCGCGCTGGTTCCACACCGTGAAGGGCCTGTGATGGCCGGTGGCCAGCCGCAGGCCAGTGCGACGCTGCCCGAAATCGACAACTGGGTGGAGGTTGACGTCGACATCAACGTCGACATCAATGGAGAGGGCTGCGAGTATGTGCGCGCACGTGAGAACTGGGGAGCCGGTGACTTTCGCCCCCACGTCGCTCTGACCTCCTCAGCCTCAACGGCACCCATTGAATCGGCATCGAGCGCCTCGATCGCCGCAATCCTGGCCACGCATCCGGGTGCGCAGATCATCGCCGTCGATGTGTGGAGCGCGCAGCCGGCCTCGGGCCGACGCATCACGGCCAGCTACCCGAATGGCAACGCGCAGATCGTCATCGCGCGGTGGGTGTGGGCCGATGGTGCCCGCCACGTGCAGTTGACGGCGTCCGCGGCCACGCATCAGTTCCTCGCCTGTGAGCCCGCCTTCCTGTATTGGGCCACGCACCTTGTGCTCACCGCTGAACCGGGCGACACCCGCCGAGACGCAGCAGTCGACCCGGTACTCGACGGGTGGGCGAGTGCTCACGCCCAACTCCCGCTGGAGCTGCTCGACCGCATCGCTCCCCCGCAGACGTTCATCCTGCCCTCTGTTGTGCTTTCCGAGTGGGCCGAGCGCGAACTTCTCGCGGCATCCGGGCGGTCACTACCGCGACGCTCCGCCGCCGACGAGTTGCGTGCGGCCGGTCTGCTGCACGGCAATCGGCGCCGGTTAAGCCCGTTTGCGAGCCTGCTCGCCAGCCACTGGCAGCCCACAGCCACGGTGCTGGAGGTGAGTCGCAGCAACGCCGGGGTCACCCAGACAATGACCACCTGGACGCTGGGCGAATCCACCGCCTTCGCCGTCGATGTGGTCGATGCCGATGCGGTTGATGTCGTTACTGCGGATGCCGCGTCTGCCGGCTCCACGCGGGGCGCCCGGCGTGCCTACGGAGTGATTCCCATCGCACACACCGTCGATACCGTTCTACGTTTTCTTCAGATCGGTCCGGCCTGGAGTTTCGCAATCAATCCGGCCCTCCTCTCGGTCGCCGATTATGAGCAGCGGCTGTCTCACGGTGATGCGTCTGCCGGCCAGCCCGCACCCGACTGCGCGAACGACGCGTTTTCACATTTCTGGGCACAGCCGTGGACCGAGCTGCGCGTGCGCACGGCACGCCGAGCAGGGCGCTTCATTTCGGCAGGAGGAGCGGGCGTGCTCAGTCTGTCCGCCGCCGATGCCGCCGCCGATATCGATGCCGCCGCCGAACCGATGCTTGCCCTCGAGACCGTGCCGACCTACGCCGTGTACACGTGGCTGCTTGAAGCCTTCGAGGCGGCGCTCGCTGTGTGAGGACAACACGTCCGCCAGTCCCGGCCCTTTCAGCCGAATCGAGGGCAAAAAGAAAGACCCTATGACCGAGGATATTCCTGGTCAAAGGGCCTTTATGTGTAGCGGGAGCGGGAATTGAACCCGCGACACCACGATTATGAGCCGTGTGCTCTAACCAACTGAGCTACCCCGCCGCGACTATGACCCCAGCCTAAGCTAAAATCCAGCCTGAGCCCCCTGTGGGAATCGGACCCACTACCTCTTCCTTACCAAGGAAGTGCTCTACCAATGAGCTAAGGGGGCGAAGCTTCGAAACCGAAGCTGCACCTAATTTTGGCAACCCATAGAGATTATCATCACTTCGCACCCTCTCATGACCGTTACGCAGACCCAGCGCCAAACTGGGGCAACTGAAGCCCCCGAAGTGACCATGCCGTGAAGCACGCACCACGCGCCGCCAGACGGATGCCGTCGGCCGCGACACGTAAAGAACCCTCCCCGATCAGCAGATTTGCTTCGGCTGCGCCCGCAAGAGCCCTGGCCGGGAGCGTGACCTCCGCCGCCGAACGCGCCGCGAGCACGAGCACAGAACCCTCGGACGATTCCCGCACAAAGACGAGAATCTCCTCGCCGACATGCAGCCAACGCAGGCCGCCCCCGTTGAGGGCGGCGTGCGAATCCGTTTCCCCGGTGCGCAAACCGATCACCCGGGCATACAGCTCGATGGTCTCGGACACGGCCGGCTCGGCGGCGGTCTCCCACGGAATGGGCGTACGTGACTGTTCGCCGTCGATGCCGACCAGCCCGAACTCGTCGCCCGCGAAGATCACGGGGATGCCCGGCAGCGTGACCGAAAGCCCCAGCGCCACGGGCACAGTGCCCGGCCGGGCACTCGTGCGAAAGCGCGGAGTGTCGTGCGTGTCGAGCGCGTTCATCGTGGCCAACCGGATGCGCCAGGGAAACCCGGCCACGAACCGCTGATGCGCGTCGAAGAACTGCCGCCCGGTGTACTCCGGCACTGAATTGTCGGCGAAGCCGATTCCCCCGCCCGCTGGACTGCCCGGCTCGCTCAGCCAGCTCCAGAGCGGCCGGGTGAATGGGGCATATGTCATTGCACCGTGCCAGGCGTCGCCCTGAAAGTCACTCGCCGCATCGTTGGTTGATTCGCCAAGCAGAATCGTGTCGGGGTTGACATCTCGCATGGTCGTAAGAATCGTCTGCCGCACCTGGGCGTTGAGGTCTTCGGCGCCGAGCCGTCCCGTCATATTCGCCACGTCAATTCGCCAGCCGTCGAGGCCGTAGGGTGCCTTCAACCAGCGTGCGACGACCGAATCCGGCCCGTCGATGAAGCGGCGACGCAGCTCGGTCGAGTTCCAGTTAAACTTGGGTAGGCTCGGCACTCCCAGCCACGACTCGTAACCCTCGTTTTCGGTGTCGCGCCAATAGTAAAAGTCGCTTTCCGGTGCATCCGGATGCCGGTGCGCAGCCTGAAACCACTCATGCCGGTCTCCGGAATGGTTACTGGTCAGGTCTCCGATCACCTTGAATCCGCGGGCGTGCGCGGCGTCGATCAGGCGCGCGAAGGCCGCGTTACCGCCGAGCAGCGGGTCGACTTCGTCGAAGCTTGAGGCGTCGTAGCGGTGGTTCGAACCACCGGGGAACACCGGGGTGAGGTAGATCAGGGTGACGCCGAGGCGCTGCAGGTGATCGAAGTGCGCCGCAATACCGTCGAGGTCTCCCCCATAGAACTGCTGAGATCGGCCCGGCGGCTCAAGCTCGACGGGGTCGTCCCAGTCTGCCGCGATGGCCCAACCCGGCTGTTCGCGCGTCTCGGCGGCGGGCGAACGCCCGAACCGGTCGGGAAAGATTTGGTAGAGCACGCTCGAGGCAGCCCAGGCGGGGGCTGCGGGCGTTGCCAAAAGTGTGAAGTCCGCCGCGTCGAGCGTCTCGATCTCGTGCAGGCCCGCGGCGTTCAGCCACCAGCGGGTGCCGTCGGTGCGTTCGATCGCGAACCGGTAGCCGTGCACCGGGTTCTCGACCGTGACCGCGGCCTCCCACCAGTCCCAGCCATCGCTCGAAGCAATGACGGATGCCTCCGAGTAGCGCGGCTCCCGATTGGGGTTCGAGCGAGTGCGCACCCAGGCGACCGTGCCCCACTCGTGCGGGATGCGCAGCCGCACCTGCACTACGTCGCCGAGCGAGGGCTCCTGGGTCGAGACGTACAGCGGCGATCCGTCATGGTGTGGCTGCAGCATGCCCACACCCTACTTGAGGGACCTGACGCAGAGCCTCCCGCCGCTCCCACCCGCACCACTCCCGTAGGGTGTCTTTCATGACAGGCTCGGAGTGGTGGCGCACCGCAGTTATTTATCAGATCTACCCCCGCTCGTTCGCCGACGCGAATGGCGACGGCGTGGGAGACCTCCCGGGCATCAGCAGCAGGCTGGGAGCTCTGCGGGATCTCGGGGTCGACGCCATCTGGCTCTCGCCGTTTTACATGTCGCCCCAGCGCGATGGCGGCTATGACGTCTCGGACTACTGCGACGTCGATCCACTGTTCGGCACGCTCGCCGACTTTGACGAGATGCTTCGCACCGCGCACGAACTCGGGCTGCGGGTCATCGTCGACATCGTTCCCAACCATTCCTCGAGCGATCACCCCTGGTTCCAGGCTGCTCTCGCCGCCGCACCGGGCAGCGCCGAGCGCGCGCGTTATCTGTTCCGTGACGGCCGCGGCACACACGGTGAGCTCCCTCCGAACAACTGGGAATCCGTGTTTGGTGGCCGCGCCTGGACCCGCGTCCTGGATTCCGACGGCACACCCGGCCAGTGGTATCTGCACCTCTTCGACACCAGCCAACCCGACTTCGATTGGGAGAACGAGTGGGTGCGCGAACAGTTTCGCGGTGTGCTGCGCTTCTGGCTCGACCGTGGCGTGGACGGCTTCCGGGTCGACGTCGCGCACGGCATGATCAAGGCGGCCGGACTCCCCGACTACATCCCGCCCGCCGACGGGGGAAGCATGGGCGGCGGCGGAACGCCCTCCCTCGAACCGGAACCCGCACCAACAGCGCCGTTCTGGGCCCAAGACGGCGTCCACGAAATCTACCGCGACTGGCGCACGGTGCTGGCCGGTTACCCGGGTGAGCGCGTACTCGCAGCCGAGGCCTGGGTCGATCCACTCAGCGAGGTCGCCAAATGGGTACGCCCCGATGAAATGCATCAGGCGTTCAACTTCGCCTACCTCGAGACCCCCTGGAGCGCCCCGGCTCTTCGCACCGTCATCGATGCCTCGCTCGACGCCTTCACCGCCGTCGGCGCGCCGAGCACCTGGGTGCTTTCCAACCACGACGTCGTGCGGCATGCAACGCGCCTCGCGCTCACCGTCGAGAATCCGCAGGGGCATGGCGTCGGCCCCACAACCGTCGGACTTGGCAACCCGGCGGTCGGCCTGCGTCGCGCGCGCGCTGCATCCGCCCTCATGCTGGCCCTGCCTGGCTCCAGCTACCTCTACCAGGGCGAAGAGCTCGGCCTGCCCGAGGTCATCGACCTGCCCGATTCTGCACGCCAAGACCCCACCTGGTTTCGCACCAACGGCGAGCGTTACGGTCGAGACGGATGCCGCGTGCCGCTGCCCTGGACCGCCGCCGGCCCGTCCTACGGATTCGGCCCGACGCCCGCCAGCTGGCTGCCTCAGCCGGCCGAATGGGCGACGCTCGCCCGTGATACCCAGCTGGGCGAGGCCGACTCAACGCTGGAGCTCTACACGCGCGCCCTGCGCCTGCGCCGCGCGAACGAACTCGGCTGGGGGTCAGTGCGCTGGCTGCCGGGCTATCCGCGAGAGGTCGTGGCGTTTACCAATGGCCCGGTGACGGTGATCGCGAACACCGGGTCGACGACCGTCGCCCTCCCCGCCGGTGACGTTCTTCTCGCGAGCGAGGCCCTCACGGGGAGGGAACTGCCCGGCGACACGACGGTCTGGTTACGAAGCTGAGCGGAGAACGCCCCGCAGCAGCCCGCGGCGCAGCAGCCGGCCGAAACGCGACCTAGTTCGTGTTTTCGCGCAGCCAGACGAGCGGGTCGACCTTGGTACCGTCGATGCCGCCCAGACGAATCTCGAAGTGCAGGTGCGGGCCCGTCGACATGCCGGTCGTACCGGTCTTGCCGATGATATCGCCGACCTTCACAACATCGCCTTGGTTGAACAGCATCGAACCGTGGACCATATGCGCATACACGCTGGTCACGGTCTTGCCGTCGATCACGTGGTCAATCATCATGTGCACGCCGAGGCTGCCTTCGCCGTCTTCGGCCAGGCTCACAACGCCGTCCGCGATCGCCTGAATGGGAGCGCCCAGACCGGGGTTGAAGTCCTGTCCGCCATGATTCGCGGAGCATCCGGCACAATCGCGGTGGCCAAACTCATCGCCCACGTGCACACCGACCGCGAACGGCCACTGAATCGTGCCGTTCGGATTGTTCACGAACGAGTTTTCCAAACGGATGCCGCTGGCCACTGCGACTTCAGCGACGGACTTGGAGTCGAAGCCGTCGCGCTCGACCGACAACGTGTCAATCCCGCTGGCGACGTTGAGTTTTTGCGCATCCTGCTTGGCCGGAGCGCCTGGGGCAACGACCGCAGCCCGAACGTCGGCGCTTGAGAGCAGGGCTTCAGCCGGGAGTGAGGTAGAGACCGCCATCAGCGCGACGAAGGCCATGGCCACGACGCTGGCGCCCTTGGCGGCCAGAATGCCGACACGACCGTTACGGCGCGGGGCGGATGCCGCAAGAACGCGGCTCGGCGTCCACGCCGGTGCGGGCGGACGGGTCAGGTCCACCCGCGGGGCGCCACTCGAAGGGCGCTGCACGGTGCGCTGTGAGCGTCGCGACGGAATATCCAGCACGGGCGCGACAGTAGCACCGACCGGCACGGGTGCAACCGGAATCGACGAAGTAGTGGGGGAAACCGTCGTGGCAATGCTCAATTCCTGCGGCGCGTCCACAACGGGCGGCAGGAAAACTGGGCCATTCTGCGCGGCCGCAACTAGCGCGGAAACGACGAGTGCAGGAGTTACGAGTGCGGGAGCCTCCGCGTCAGGGGCCGCAGCAGGAGTGTCAGCAGGTGCAGCACCAGTCTCAGCCTCAATCAACGCAACCTGCGGAAGAGCAGCCGTCTCGGTCACGGTCCAGGCTGCGGCCGATTCCTGCACCCTCCGCTCGCGCTCACGCAACTCACGACGTGTGAGCGGCTGCGATGCGCCAGAGGTCAGGTCGTCCAGGGCGGGCGCCGGAGCGCCCAGCGCAGTGGAGTGACGTGTCAAGGCAGAGAATCTTTCGGTGTTGGGCTGACGCTATGAGACGCGCATCGTGGCCTGCGCCACATGTAACGGGTAAATAACGGAACCTCCAGAGGCTATCGCCCCGAACCTGAGAATTCCAACACAACGCTGGTGAATCACCCCCGAAAAGGGGTAAATTGTGCGGTTTCGAGTGCCTCCTCCAGCTGCCGCCCGTCGATAATTTCCCTGATCATCGACCGTGCCGCGCTCCGCAGGTTAGATCGGGTCGTCGCCCATATGATCGGCAAAGAGACCCGCCAGAATCGGCTCGAGCGTGCCGTAGACGTCGGGCGCGGCGGCGATGAGCAACGTCTCGGTCGCACGGTCCTCGCCGAATCCACCGACCTTCGCCCCGGCCTCGGTCGCGATGAGCTCGCCGGCAGCGTGGTCCCACGGCTTCAAACCGCGTTCGTAGTAGGCATCGATGCGGCCGGCCGCCACCAAGCACAGGTCGAGTGCGGCCGCACCGAAGCGACGGATGTCGCGCACCTCACTGATCAAGCCGGCCACCACCCGCGCCTGCTTCACTCGGCGGGCGGCGGTGTAGGAGAATCCGGTTCCGATCAGCGCAAGCGGCATGCTCACCCCGGTATTCACGTGCAACTGCCGTGTGCCGAGGAATGCGCCACCACCGAGGGAGGCGGTGAACAGCTCACCGGTAGCCGGGTTGAGCACGGCTCCGGCCAGAGGGGTGGATGTGGCCGGGTCGCCGTCCCCCTCGACGACGGCGATGCTGACGGCATAGGTAGGAATTCCATAGAGATAGTTGACGGTGCCATCGATCGGGTCGACGACCCAGGTCAGTCCGCTCGTGCCGGCCGTGGCCTCCGATTCTTCTCCATAGAAGCCGTCGTTCGGCCTGGCTGCAGCCAGCATGCGCCGAATGAGCGCCTCGGTCTCTTGATCGGCCAGGGTCACGACGTCTTCGGGCGACGACTTCGACGCCGCGATGTTGACCCCTTCGGCGCGGCGGGCACGGGCGAGATCCCCGGCGGTGAGGGTGATGTCACGGGCGATGGCGAGGAGGTCAGCAGCAGCGGTAGGCGTCATATTCCCACGCTACCGCGAAGCAGCTCCGACAAAACTAAGAGTGCGGGGTGAACGGAGCACGAGACCCCCGCGCTGCACCGTTCGCCAATTCGCTCCCCCGAGAGTTGGTCCCCTCGTACGATCGTACTATAACAACGGTGTCGTCGCGAAACGCCCCCTGAGACCCTGACTCGGGAAGCCTCGAGGCCGCCGCAGCTGGGTCAGGCACCCAGGTAGCGCTCCAGGTCACGCACACCCAGGCGGGGCAGCTGCAGGGCCATCATCTGTTCGATGCGCTCGGGCAGATCGTGCCGGCCGGTCAGGCGTTGCGAGGTCTCCTGCACGCCGGTGAAGGTTGCGACCAGGTGCCACCCTTCGACGTCGTAGTCGCTCAGCGGCGGGATTTCTCCGTCGTCAACAGCCTCGCGCAGCAACTCTGCCATCCGTGCCATCCAGCCCACGTACGGAGTCGGAAAGGTCACCGGAATCACGTCATATTCGCGCACGAGCCGCACGGCTGCCCGCACCCGTACGTCGTCTCGAAAGGCACCGGAGACACCTCGAATCGACGCGACGATGGCCGCGACACCGCGGGCCTCTGCTCCGCCATCGAGCGGATTGGCGAATGGAGCTTTCGAGAAGGCTCCCCGCACGATCGCCACGGCGATGTCAGATTTTGCCTTGAAGTGGTACTGAACCAATCCTTTTCCGGCGCCGGATTTCTCGGCGATCGTGCCGATGGAGGTGCCGGCATAGCCGCGCTCTGCGAATTCCACGGAGGCGACGCCCAAGATCCGCTCGCGCGTCTCGGCCGACTTGGCACTCGCTGCGTTCATGGGCGCCTTCCTGCCACGGTTTCCCCGCGACCGAACCTACCAGCCGACTCTCGGGCGTTCGCTGAATCACATCTCGGTGCGTCCGGGAATTCACCGCCGCCTGTTCGGATGCGCAGGCTCAGGCCGTCGGCGCACGCTAGAACGTGCGCGAACCGCGCTACCCCGCGCAAGCCCACGCAGGGTGGTGGCGCGTGAAACGAATAAGCCCCGCCCAGCAACTCGCGGGAGTGCTGACGGGGCTTACTTCCTTGCATTACTGCGATGTGGCGAGTGAGGGATTCGAACCCCCGAATGCTGAGCAGTCTGATTTACAGTCAGATCCCTTTGGCCGCTTGGGTAACTCGCCAATGCGCACCCGACCATATGAAAACACGTGACCGAAGACGCGTTGACAAGAATACAAGGCGGAGTGCCATTCAGGAAATCGCCTGATCCCGCGTGCGTCGAAGCCTCCGTGTCGAGGCTCCTCATCCTGCTGAAAAAGCTGCCGGCTGCGGCGACTCCATCTTCCTAACGCTTCTCGGTACCATGGGAGCATGGCAGATTCAACGTTCGACATCGTCAGCAAGGTCGACCAGATGGAGGCGGACAACGCACTCCATCAGGCACAGAAGGAGGTCGCGCAGCGCTACGACTTCAAAAATGTGGGTGCGTCGATCGAACAGAGCGGCGACAAGGTGCTCATGAAGGCCTCGAGCGAGGAGCGCGTGAAGGCGATCCTCGAAGTCTATGAAGCCAAGCTCATCAAGCGCGGCATCTCGCTGCGCAGCCTGGATGCCGGCGACCCCTACCCCTCGGGCAAGGAATACCGCATCGAAGTGTCGCTGAAGGCCGGAATCGACCAGGAGAACGCGAAGAAGATCAACAAGATCATTCGCGACGAAGCGCCGAAGAGCGTCAAGAGCCAGATTCAGGGCGACGAACTGCGGGTCAGCTCCAAGAGCCGCGACGACCTGCAGGAGACCATGGCACTGCTCAAGGGCTCAGACCTCAACGTCGCGCTTCAGTTCGTGAACTTCCGCTAACTCATCCGCTCATTTTCGGGCTGCAGGTAGCTGCGCAACCACCGGGTCAACTCCCGGTACGCCTGCCGCCGCACGGGCTCTGCCGACAAGAAAACGTCGTGCAGGGCCCCGTCCAGCCGCAGAATCGTCACGAGTGCACCCAGCCGAGTCGAGCGCACGGCGATGTCGTCGACGCGCAGCACCACGTCGCTCGTCATCATTGCGGGTTCCCATTTCGGCACCAGCATCGACCGCGCCGAAATCATCGAGAGCACCGGGGCGTCAATCGCCAGACCGGATGCCACGCGCGCATGCCCGGCCAGGATCGCACGCAACCACGCGGGGTGCGCCATGAACCCGCGCTCCGGCCGCCACTCCTTCTTATAGGTCCAGCTCCCCTCGTAGTCGGCCGACACCGAGCGCGTATAGAAACCCAAGTCGACCCGCGGCAGCGGCGCCCGCGGATCGACCCGCGCTTGTAAGTCGATGATCGGCTGAATAGCGGCTCGACCAACACCGGAGGCCTGGAACTCCAGCCACGGGCTGTTGAGCACGAGCGCCGAGGCACGACCACGATGCCGGTTCGCCCAGAGGCTGAGGATGAGCCCACCGGTCGAGTGCCCCAGCAGCAGAAGCTGCCGCTTACTCCGCGAACCCTCACCGTGCCCCATCGCCGACAGCGCGGCTTCGATGTCTTCGTCATAGGCGGCCAGGTCGGTGATGTAGCCGGGCGTTTGCCCCTCACGCAGGCTGCGCCCATACTTACGCAGGTCAAGCGCATGAAAATGAGCCCCGGCATCCTGCCAAAAATCGGCCAGCTCGGTCTGAAAAAAGTAGTCGGACCAGCCGTGCAGATAGAGCACATCGACGCCCGCGGCGATCGGACGCACCAGTTCGAGCCTGAACCGACCGACCGCGCGCACGAGTGTGGCGACGACTGGCCCTTCGGCATCCGGCTTCAGCGACAGAGTGAGCGCTTCGAAACCCGCGCCAAGGATGTCGGGTTGCCAGCCATTCTCCGGAATGCGCATGCCTGGAGGGTATCGCACGCCGCCCAGTGTTCCCCGAATGATGCGCGTTGCTCCACAGGCTGACCGCGACGGATGCCGCCGCGCACGAGACTATTTCGAGCGCGACACCGTCACCATCTCGTCACGCGGCACAACCTTGATTCGGGTGCGGCCGGCCGACTCCCCGAGCGATAGCTCGTGTTGGTCGAGGTTATGCCAGCCGTTCAGGTCGGTGTAGTGGATGCCGCGCGAATCGAGCAACTCGGTCACGCTCTCTTCGGCGGGGTGCTCGGGGTGCCACCAATTGCCCGAATCGTTGATGAGGTGACGCACGGTCTCCATCGCATCCGACTTGGTGTGACCAATCAGCCCCACCGGCCCACGCTTGATCCACCCCGTCGCGTAGACGCCGTACATCTGCTCATTGGCACCGCCCGAACCCGACGACGGGTCCTTGCGCAGCACCTGGCCCTCGCGGTTCGGAATCACACCGCGCTTCTTGTCGAACGGGATGCCTGGCAGCGGCGAACCGAAGTAGCCGACGGCGCGGTACACGGCCTGAATCGGCAGTTCGCGCATTTCGCCGGTACCGACGACTCCGCCCTCACCGTCGGGCACCGTGCGCTCGTAACGGATGCCACCTACCCGACCGGCGCCGTCGTCAACGATCTCGATGGGCTTGGCGAAGAAGTGCAGGTGCAGGCGACGGCTGGCCTCGCCGACCTCGCGCTGGCGCCACTGGTTCAGCACCTTATCGATCACGAACACCTGCTTGTTTCCGGCGACGGCCGCGCGGGCAGCATCGTCGTAGTCGAAGTCTTCGTCGTAGACCATGATGTCGACGTCGCGCAGCTCGCCGAGTTCCCGCAGTTCGAGCGGGGTGAACTTCACCGAGGTCGGACCGCGGCGGCCGAACACGTGAACATCGGTCACCGGCGACTCCTTGAGTCCGCCGTAGACGTTATCTGGAATCTCGGTCACCAACAGGTCGTCGGCATGCTTGGCCAGGATGCGGGAGACGTCGAGGGCCACATTGCCATTGCCGATCACCGCCACCTGCTTCGCCTCGAGCGGCCAGGTGCGCGGAAAGTCGGGGTGCCCGTCGAACCAGCTAACGAACTCGGCGGCGCCGTACGAGCCCTCGAGCTCGATGCCCGGAATGTTCAGGTCGGCGTCACGCACGGCTCCCGTGGCGAAGATCACCGCGTTGTAGTGCTGTTTGAGGTCATCGAGCGTGATGTCGGTGCCGTAGCGCACGTTGCCAAAGAGACGAATGTCGCCACGGTCGAGCACATCGCGCAGGGCGTTGATGATGCCCTTGATGCGCGGGTGGTCGGGGGCGACGCCATAGCGCACGAGCCCATACGGCGCGGGCAGGTGGTCGAACAGGTCAATCGAAACGTCGAAGTTGCGCTCTGCCTTCAACAGGATGTCGGCGGCGTAGATGCCGGCGGGGCCTGCTCCGACAATGGCCAATCGCAACTTGGTCATGAAAACCTTCCTTAGGGTTGAGGCCTGCGCTCGCAGTCTCAGTCGTTCTTGGGCGGGCGGCTCGTTAGCTCGAGCGTTCCACAATCGTTTCAGCGAACTTGGTGAGCGCCTTCTTAACCGAGCCCTTGGGCAGCGGTTCGAGCGCCGCGACGGCATCTCTGGCCCACTGGTGGGCTTCTGCGAGGGTCTGGTGGGTGACGTCGTGGTCGCGCAGCTCCGCGATCGCCGCGTCGGCAGCGACGGCACCGGCAGCATCGCTGGCCGGTCCGCTCATCACGTCACGTTCGAGGCGTTCGAGCAGCGCGGCCGCGGCGGCATCCGTCGTCTGACGTTCCCGCAACCGCAGCAGCGGCAGCGTGGCGACCCCGGCGCGCAAGTCGGTGCCGGGCACCTTGCCGGTCTCGTCGGGCTGCGGCGAGAGGTCAATGACGTCGTCGATGAGTTGGAAGGCGACACCGATCTTCTCGCCGAACTCAACCACGGGGCCTTCGAACTCGTCGGGAGCGTCAGAGAAGACGATTCCGGCCTGGGCGGCGGCGGCGATGAGCGACCCGGTCTTGTCGGCGAGCACCTGAATGTAGTGCTGAACCGGGTCTTCGCCGTCGCGCGGACCGACGGTCTCATGCAGTTGGCCGAGCACGAGGCGCTCGAAGGTGTCGGCCTGCAAACGGATGGCGCGCTCCCCGAGACGGGCCATCAGTTGGCTCGCCCGAGCGAACAACAGGTCACCGGTGAGAATCGCAATCGAGTTGCCCCACACCGTCTGGGCACTCGGCACGCCGCGACGCTTGTCGGCGTCATCCATCACATCGTCGTGATAGAGCGAGGCCAGGTGGGTGATTTCGATCGCCGCCGCGGCCGTCACGACGTTGGGCACCGACCCGCTACCGAGGTGAGCGGTGAGCAGGGCCAGCATGGGTCGCACCCGTTTGCCGCCGGCGTTGAGCAGGTAGCGACTGGTGACGTTCGCGATTTCGTCGGCGAAGACGACCTCCGCCAACAGCCCAGCCTCGACCTGCTCGAGCCCGGCATCGATGTCGGCCGCCAAACCGCGATCGGCGGCGGTCGAAAAGATACGGTCGCTCAAGCCCAGTTGCGACGTCACCGACGAGCTACGGCGGACGACAGGGGCGCTCGGTTTCACTCTATGTGCCTAACGATTGAGGAGAAGGGGATCAGGATGCCGCGGGGGCGGCGGAACGCTCCGGCTTGATGCCGCGGTGCAGCGCGACGACGCCGAGCGTGAGGTTACGGTACGCCACGGAGCGGTAGCCCGCCTCGCGCAGCCAGCCGCTGAGGGTGCGCTGATTCGGCCACGCCTCGATCGACTCACCCAAATAGTCATAGGCGGGGTCATTCGACGATGCGAACTTCACGAGCGTCGGCATCACGTAGCGCAGATAGGCGTAGTAGCCCGCCCGAACCGGGGCAATCTGCGGCGTGGAGAATTCGCAAATCACGACACGGCCGCCGGGCTTGGTCACGCGGTAGAACTCGGCGAGCGCTTTCTTCGGCTCCACGACGTTACGCAGACCGAACGAGATGGTGACGGCGTCGAATTCGCCGTCTGCGAACGGCAGGGCTGTGGCATCCGCCTGCACGAACTCAATGTTGGGGTTGCCGGCATTGCGCTCACGCCCGACCCGAATCATGCCCGCCGAGAAGTCGGCGGCAACGATGTGGGCGCCGGACTTCGCCAACGAAGCGCTCGAGGTGCCGGTTCCGGCCGCGATGTCGAGGATGCGTTCGCCCGGCTTCGGCGCGACGGCCTTGGTCGTCGCGATGCGCCAGAGGGCGGCGTTTCCCATCGACAGCACGGTGTTCGTACGGTCATAGTTGGCGGCCACCTCATCGAACATGGCGGCAACTTGCGCCGGCTGTTTGCCCAGGTCTGCTCTGTTCACCCCCCTAGTCTAGATTGAGTGGCCGAGAGCTCACCGCACGATCGAAACCGGGGCGCAGGCGTAGGCTGAACAGGTGAATGTGCAGGCTTTGACGGTGGAGACCACCGCGATCAGCGACATCCGTCAACTCATTCTCTTGCTTGACCGCCAGGAGCCTCTGCTCTGGATGCGGCGCACGCAGGGATTAGCCGGCATCGGCACGGCGTTACGACTGGAGTTCGGCGGGGAAACCCGCATGACGGATGCCGCGCTCGCCTGGCGGGAGGTCGTCGCCGCCGCAACCATCACCGACCCCCTCGCGCGCACCGGAACCGGCCTGCTCGCGTTCGGCGCCTTCGCGTTCGACGCGTCGTCGGCACAGAAGAGCGTCTTGATCGTGCCGCGGCTCATTGTGGGTCGCGAAGACGGCCAGTGCTGGGTTACCCGCATTTGGGAGACGGGGACCGAGCCGCCCGAAATTCCGCTGACGTTGCATCCGCTCGGCGCCGAATACCGCCTCTCGCTGCTGCCCGGCGCCATGACAGCCGAGGCCTACCGCGACGCCGTGGCCGAGGCAGTGCGCCGCATCGCCGCGCGCGACGTGAGCAAGATCGTGCTGGCACGAGACCTCGTGGGGCATCTGCCGGCCGAGTCCGATGCGCGGCGGGCCCTCACGCAGCTCGCACTCGGCTACCCGGACTGTTGGACCTTCGCCGTTGACGGACTCATTGGTTCGAGCCCCGAGACGCTGATTCGCGCCTCGCAGGGTGAGGTCAATGCGCGTGTGCTCGCCGGCACCATGTCGCGGGGAGCGGATGCCGAGTCAGACGCCGAGGCGGCTCTCACGCTGGCCACGTCGAGCAAGGACGGTGACGAGCACGAGTTCGCGGTGCAGAGCGTCGTGGCGTCGCTGCGCCCGCACACCTCGCACCTCACGGCGAGCGAGGTGCCGTTCACATTGAAGCTTCCGAACCTGTGGCACCTGGCCACCGACCTTGAGGGCACGCTGAGCGACGGGTCAACCTCGCTCGACCTCATCGCGGCGCTGCACCCCACTGCCGCGGTCGCGGGAACCCCCACCGACACCGCCCTGGCCGTGATTCGCGAGCTCGAACCCTTCGACCGCGGGCGCTACGCCGGCCCGGTCGGCTGGGTGGGCGCCGACGGCGACGGCGAGTGGGCAATCGCGTTGCGCTGCGCCCAGATCAGTCCCACCGGCGATGTCACCGCCTATGCCGGTTGCGGCATCGTGCTCGACTCGGAGCCCGACCGCGAGCTGGCCGAGACGCGCATGAAGTTCCGCCCGGTGGTGGAGGCCTTCGGCTGACCTGCTCCGCTGGTCGAGACCGCAGCTTCCAACATCCGCAGCCGGTGAGGTAGCGCAGATGACCCTTATCGAGGCAATCGAAGGGTCATCTGCGCGACCTCACCAGCCGAAGCCTGGCGCGCGGCGACGACGCTCGCTACCCTGTGCGCATGAGCTTCGAGCTGCAAAATCCGAGCCCTGCGCGACTCATGCGGCCGCGTCAGCGGCCGCGTCAGCGGCCGCGTCAGCGGCCGCGTCAGCGGCCGCGTCAGCGGCCGCGTCAGCGGCCGCGTCAGCGGCCGCGTCAGCCTGATTCAGCGCAGGTCGAATCGACCGAGACGGTCGCGCCGTGATATTCGCGGAGGTCATCGAAACCGTCGGCAAGGTCATCGATGCGGCCGGTGTCGCGGCGATCGTCATCGGCGCCCTCGTCGCAACGGTGATCGCCGGTCTGCGCCTGAAAAACCGTGACCCGAACGTCTATCGGCTCTACCGCAGGCAGTTGGGCCGCTCGATCCTGTTGGGTCTGGAGCTCTTGGTCGCGGCCGACATCATCCGCACCGTGGCGATCACGCCCACCCTGGAGAGCCTCGCCGTACTGGCCGGGATCGTGCTGATCCGCACGTTCCTCAGCTTTTCACTCGAGCTGGAAATCACCGGTTCCTGGCCCTGGCAGAAACCCAGTCGCGCCGACACTCCGGGCGAGGCACCCGAGCTGGACTAGAGCCGTTCGGCCGGCGGGAGCGGTTCGCCTGCGCCGGCCACGATGCCTGAATCCTGAGCGGAGTGTCGACGTCGCTTTCTCCCGCCACTCAATAGAGTGAGCCGATTGCACCACTGACGGTGCAGCTATTCGAAAAATTTGGAGTCCCATGGAAACCGCCGCCATCACCGCTTGGACATTCGTTTCGGAGACTCCGATCCCGGCCGACATCGCCCCGATGCTCGTTCCGGGTGAGCAGCCCGTTGCCGCCTACAAGACATTCCGCGACAGCGCGGTCTTCACCAACAAGCGGCTGATCGTGCGCGACGCCCAGGGCATCACGGGCAAAAAGGTCGAGCTGTATTCCCTGCCCTACTCAAGCGTGAACATGTGGTCGTCTGAGAACGCCGGCACGCTCGACTTCAATGCCGAGCTTGAGCTGTGGACCCGCGCCGGCCACATCAAGATCAAAATCGGAAAGGGTGTCGACATTCGCAAGTTGGATCGTCTCCTCGCCGAGGTTCTCCTCGCCGATTAGTTGGAACGAGACGCCTGGCCGGCGCGCGGCGTCCTCCCCTCAGGTCGCCGCCAGGCGCGCCTTCTCGACTGCAACGTCGAAGGTGGCCGCCGGCCAGTCCAGATTCATGCGCGACAGGGCGTCGATCAAAAGGTGCTGCACGGCGATGCGCGCGTACCATTTCTTGTCGGCGGGCACGACATACCAGGGCGCTGCCTCCGTTTGGGTGCGGTCGAAGACCACCTGGTAGGCGTCCTGATAGGCGGGCCAGAGCATGCGCTCGTCGACGTCCCCGGGGTTGTACTTCCAGTACTTCTCGGGCCGGTCGAGCCGTTCGGCCAGCCGGTCCTTCTGCACGTCAAAGCTCAGGTGCAGCATGACCTTGATCACGGTCGTGTCGTCGTCAATCAATTCCTGCTCGAACGCGTTGATCGCGCCATAGCGGGCCTCGATCTCGTCGGGCGGAGCGAGGTGGCGCACCCGCGCGATCAGCACGTCTTCGTAGTGTGAACGGTCGAACACGCCGATCATGCCGGCACCGGGAACGTGGCGACGCACCCGCCACAGAAAGTCGTGGGCGCGTTCCTCGTCGGTCGGTGCCTTGAACGCGTAGTGGTCCACGCCCTGCGGATCGACCGCGCTGACAACGTGGCGCACAATGCCACCTTTTCCCGCAGTGTCCATGGCCTGCAGCACCAGCAGAATCTTGCGGTTGTCGCCGCTGCGACTGTTCGCGAAGAGCTTCTCCTGTAACCCGGAGAGGATCGTGGCCCCCTCGGCGAGCGCCGCCGTGGCCTCAGCTTTGCGCCCCTGGAAGCCGGGTGTGGCATCCGTCGCGCGGTCGGACAGTTGAAATCCGGGCATGACGCGCAGCCCCTCGGCGGGGTCCTCGGTCCAGAATGTCTCGCTACTTTTCGCCACGGTGCACCTTTCGTTGCACGTCATTCTGCCGCGCAGCGGTAACGCTGCACCAGAGCGGACTCTCAGTGCGCTGCCGGATGTCGGGTGGCCAGCGAGTGCCTGGCCGCTTTCGATTCCTCGGCGGGTGTGTGCATGGACGTGCTCATGGCGTCGAGAAAGTCGATGATGGCGCGCTGCTGCTCGGCCGAGAAGTCCTGCGCGACAGCGATCATACGTTCATGCATATCCCCCAGCGTCTTGCGCACCTCCTGGTGAGCGTTGCGGGTGGCATAGAGCCGTTGGGCGCGACGGTCGGTGGGGTGCACCTCACGTCGGATATGACCGGAGTGCACGAGCCGTGCGAGCAGCTTCGCCGTCGCCGCCGTTGTGATTCGCAGGACCTCGCTCAATTCCTTCGGCCCAACCTCGTGGCCGCGGGCTTCCGCCGCGATCAGGTGCCGCAGCGCGAGCAGGTCAGTCTCGTTCATGTCCATCTCAGCCTGGGTGCGGTGCCGCATGGCTGAATCGGCTGCCTTGAAGCGACGCAGGGCTTGCAGCACCAGAATGGCTCGCGTAACGTCATCAGCATCATCGTCGTACCAGTACGACGACGTCGCTTCATGGTTTTTCCGCTCGGCCATTTGACCATGCTAACGTGGAAGTAGCTAGCCAGGTTAGCTATTTTCTCGCGGGAAGCGAACCAGGGAGGTCGGAGATGCAGTTGAGCACTATCGAGGAGGAAAGCGTCGTGCTCCTCGACGAGCACGGCCGCTCAATCGGCACGGCCCCCAAGCGAACCGTTCATGGCGCAGACACGCCCCTGCACCTCGCCTTCTCGTGCTACGTTTTCAACCGTCAGGGGCAGGTTCTGATCACGCGACGAGCGCTCACCAAGCTCACCTGGCCAGGCGTTTGGACCAATTCGTTCTGCGGCCACCCGCTCCCCGACGAACCGCTCGCCACAGCCGTGCACCGTCGGGCCGACTTCGAACTCGGTCTCAGCCTCGACACCCTCGACGTCGCTCTCCCCGAGTTCCGCTACCGGGCCGTCGATAGTTCAGGAATCGTCGAGAACGAGTTCTGCCCGGTCTATCGGGCGACGACGACGCTCGAACCGGCAGCCAACCCCAGCGAGGTGGCGGATTTCACCTGGGTCGACCCGTCCGATCTGCGCACCGCAGTCGGCGCCACACCGTGGGCGTTCAGCCCCTGGATGGCGCTGCAGCTCCCCGAGTTGGAGGAATTCCGTGCCTGAGCTCATCTCAACCGGCGTCGAGACCGAACTCCAGCGCTACTTCGCGGCTTCCCGCCTGCGCGCCAGCGACTACGGCGAGCACTACGTCGCACTCTGGGACGCACTGGCACAGGCGAGCTCCGGCGGAAAACGCGTGCGCCCGGCACTTGTCCTTGCCGCCTACGCCGGCTTCGGAGGGCAAGATCTCGCGCTGGCGATGCCGGTCGCCGTCAGTTTCGAACTGCTGCACACCGCATTCACAATCCATGACGACGTGATCGATCGCGATCTCACTCGGCGCGGCCTGCCGAACATCGCCGGAACATTCCAGCGCCGAGCCCGCGAGTTGGGAGCCAGCGAGGACCAATCGAGCGTGTGGGCGACGACGGCTGCAATCCTGGCCGGCGATCTGGCGCTCAGCGAAGCGCACCGAGCGATCGCCACGTTGCCCGTCGACGTCGGCGCTCGCACGCAACTCCTCGACCTCATCGATCGTTCGGTCTTCGTTTCGGCGGCGGGCGAGCTGGCAGATGTGACGAACACGGTGGGTCAAGCAGCCACGATCGAGCAGGTTCTTTCCACTCTCGAGCTGAAGACCGCCGTCTACTCGTTCGAAGCGCCCCTGCAGGCCGGGGCGATCGTCGCCGGAGCCTCGCCGGAGGCACTCGACGCGCTCGGTCAGTTTGGGCGGCTGATCGGTATCGCCTTCCAGCTCACGGATGATCTTCTCGGCGTATTCGGTGATGCAGCAGTCACCGGAAAGAGCACAGCCTCCGACCTGCGCGAGGGCAAGCAGACCACGTTGATCGCTTTCGCGCGCACGACCGCGGCGTGGCCGGAGATTGACCCACTTCTCGGCTCACCCGCTCTGACTGACGCCCAAGCCGACCTCGTGCGCGAACATTTGCGCGATTGCGGGGCACTGCACGCGACAGAAGACCTCATCCGCGACCACGTGTCCCGAGCCGTTGGCGCTCTCGACACCCCCGCGTTGCCCGAAGCGGTGCGCACCATCCTCACCGACTTGGTCGCCCTCGCAACGGAGCGCCGCCGATGAGCGCGCTGGAACCGGTGAGCAGCTCGGCCGCCGACTACGACGCAACGGCACTGGCCAGCGCCGCCACGATCATCCAGCACTATTCGACCTCGTTCGGCCTGGCGGCGCGTCTGCTCGAACCCCGCATGCGTACCGATGTGCGCTCGATCTACGCGCTTGTGCGCGTCGCTGACGAACTCGTCGATGGCGCAGCTGCCGGCGCCGGCGTCAGCCTCGCGGGCCAACGCGAACTGCTCGACGAGCTCGAAGTCGAGACCGTGCGAGCGATGCAACGCGGTTACAGCACCAATCTTATCGTTCACGCCTTCGCCCTGACCGCGCGGTCAACCGGAATCGAGGTGGCTCTGATCACCGCGTTCTTCGCGTCAATGCGCCGCGACCTTGATCCCACTCCACTCAGTCCCGGCGAATTGGAGACCTACATCTACGGTTCGGCGGAAGTCATCGGGCTGATGTGCCTCCGTTCCTTCTTGACCGGACTGACCCCTGATCCGGCCGAAGCCCACGACCTCGAGAACGGAGCACGTCGCCTTGGCGCTGCCTTCCAGAAGATCAACTTTCTGCGCGACCTCGCCAACGATTACGACTCCCTCGGCCGTAGTTACTTTCCCGGCATCGACCCGAAGACGATCAGCGAGGCTGACAAAATCCGACTGCTCGACGACATCGACGATGACCTGGCCGCCGCCTCCCTCGCGTTGCCCCTGCTGCCCCGCGGCTGCCGCGCGGCGGTGCGTGCCGCTCGCGACCTCTTCGCTCGGCTCTCTCACAAACTCCGCGCCACACCGGCCGACCTTCTTGTCTCGACGCGGGTACGCGTGCCAGATCGGGAGAAGCTGATGCTCGCCGTCGGAGTGCTGCTTGACCGCGGGGTACGAAGCCGATGAGCGCTGCACCACTCCACCCCCGCACCGTTGTGATCGGCGGGGGGATTGCAGGTCTGGCCAGCGCCGCACTTCTCGCACGCGAAGGACACGAGGTCACCCTCCTCGAAGCCAGAAGCACGCTGGGCGGACGAGTTGGCGTGTGGGAGGCCGACGGTTTCCGTTTCGACACCGGACCGTCGTGGTATCTGATGCCCGAGGTCTTCGAGCACTTCTTTCGGCTCTTCGGGCGCAGTGCCGCCACGGAGCTCACTCTGACTCGGCTCGATCCGGGCTACCGGGTCTACTTTGAAGCCGGCGGCGAACCACTCGACATCGCGAGCGATAGAAAGCGCAACGAAGCCGTATTCGAAGCCGTCGAGCCCGGAGCCGGAGCCGCCCTCGGCCGCTATCTCGACTCCGCCGAAGACACCTACCGCACCTCGGTCGACCGCTTCCTCTATTCGAGCTTCACTGCCGTGCGCCCTTTTCTGGTGCGGGAAATCCTCGGCCGGGCCGCCCGGCTGGGTCGACTGCTTCTGCAACCGCTAGACCGGTTCGCGGCAGGGTATGTGCGAGACCCGCGGTTGCGCCAAGTGCTCGGCTACCCCGCGGTCTTTCTCGGTTCATCTCCGGCGCAAACACCGGCGCTGTACCACCTGATGAGCCACCTTGACCTCGCCGACGGCGTTCTCTACCCGCAGGGTGGTTTCGGCACGGTGATCGAGCGCATTGCGGCGCTGGCCGCTGCCGAAGGCGTCACTGTCATTTCTGATGCCCGGGTGACCAAGATCCTCACTCGGCCGACGTCACGCAAGAAACCCGCGATCTCGGGAGTGCGTTACCAGAACGCACAGGGCGCGACGGTTGAGCTGCCCGCCGACATCGTTGTCTCCGGTGCTGACCTGCACCACACCGAGACCGAACTTGTCGACGAACCCCTGCGCACCTATCCAGAACGCTGGTGGAAGGGCCGCATCTCCGGCCCCGGCGCCGTGCTCGTGATGCTCGGTGTGCAGGGCGAACTCCCTCCCCTGGCCCACCACACCCTGTTCTTCACCACCGACTGGGATGACAATTTCGGCCGCATCTTCGGCGCACACCCCTCGGTGCCCGACCCTGCCTCGTTCTATGTCTGCATGCCCAGCGCGACCGACTCGACAGTCGCTCCCGAAGGCTGTTCGAACCTGTTTCTGCTTGTGCCGGTGCCGGCCGACCCCGGTTTGGGTCATGGCGGAATTGACGGCGGCGGTTCGCCTGCTGTCGAGGCAATCGCCGACCGCGCCATTGCACAACTCGCCGACTGGTCCGGAATTCCGGATCTCACCGAGCGCATTCTGGTTCGTCGCACCGTCGGTCCGGCCAACTTCGCCGACGACCTCAACTCGTGGAAGGGTGGCGCGCTGGGACCGGCTCACACGCTGCGTCAGAGCGCATTCTTTCGCGGCTCGAACATGTCCAAGCGGATCACCGGCCTCTACTATGCGGGCGGAAGCACCATCCCCGGCATCGGACTACCCATGTGCCTGATCAGCGCCGAGATCCTCCTCAAGCGCATTCGCGGAGACGTGAGTACCACCCCGTTGCCGGAGCGCTGATGGGATTCCTCTACCTGCTCATCCTCGTCGTGTCGCTCGGCGCGATGGTGCTTCTCGATTGGCGGTTTCGGCTCTTCTTCTGGCGGCAGCCGGTGCGGGCCACCCTCGTGCTCGGTCTCGGCGTTGTCTTCTTTCTCGTCTGGGATCTGTTCGGAATTCGGCTGGGCATCTTCTACCGCGGTGAGACGCAGCTGCTGACCGGGTTGCTGCTCGCACCCGAGCTCCCGGTCGAAGAACTCTTCTTTCTCACCTTCCTCTGCTACCTCACCATGAACCTGATCGGGCTCGTGCGTCTCATCGGGAGCAGGCCACGCCAATGACCTATCTGCTCGTGAACCTGGTGTTCCTCACCGTCGCTCTCGCCGCCTGGCTGATCGCGGTGGGCCTGCGTCGCCTGGACCGGCGCGTTGTGATCGCCTCCGGGATCGCTCTCATCGTCGTCTTCGTGCTGACTGCCGTCTTCGACACGGTCATGATCGCCGTCGGGTTGTTCAGCTATGACCCGGCCCATCATCTCGGCATCCTGATTGGCCTGGCTCCGATCGAAGACTTCGCTTATCCGCTCGGAGCCGCACTGCTGCTGCCCGCACTCTGGGGATTGTTTGGAGGCCGTGATGAGTGAGATCAAGGCCGGCCCGGCTTCCGGACCCTGGGCGACGACCCGCCAGGTGTTGCTCTCGTCACGGCCGCTCAGCTGGATCAACACGGCATATCCGTTCGCCGCGGCGTGCCTCTTGACGACGGGCCGCGTCGATGCCCTGCTCATCGTCGGCACCCTGTTCTTTCTGATCCCCTACAACCTGCTGATGTACGGCATCAACGATGTCTTTGATTACGAATCAGATCTGCGCAATCCTCGAAAGGGCGGAGTGGAGGGCGCCCTGCTCGACCCCCGCGTGCATCGCACCGTCGTGATCGCGGGGGTGGTCACATCCGCACCGTTCCTCGTCGCACTGATCGTGCTGGGCCGTGACTCATCGCCGTGGGCATGGCTCGTGTTGGCACTCAGCCTGTTTGCCGTTGTCGCCTATTCCGCGCCCGGCCTGCGCTTCAAAGAGGTGCCCTTTCTCGATTCAATTACCTCGAGCATCCACTTCGTCAGCCCGGCCGTGTTCGGTCTCGTGCTCACCGGCGCGACGTTCACCCCGGCCCTGATCGCCGTGCTTGTCGCCTTTTTCTTCTGGGGCACGGCAAGCCATGCGTTTGGCGCCGTGCAGGATGTCGGACCCGATCGTGAGGCCGGAATCGGCTCGATCGCCACGGTACTCGGCGCCTCACCGACCGTGCGTCTGTCACTGTCGCTCTGGGCCGCCGCCGGCGCCCTGATGCTTGTCACTCCGTGGCCGGGGCCGATTTTCGCCGTGCTGGCGGTGCCGTACATTCTGACGGCCTTCCCCTGGCGCCGGGTCAGCGACGAGCGCTCCGCGGAGGCCAACGCCGGCTGGCGGCGATTCCTCTGGCTGAACTACGCCTGCGGCTTCGTCGTGACGATGGTGCTCATCGCGCGCGCGTTCGCACTCGCGATTTAGCGCGCGAGCGGTACCTCGAGGATGCTGGGGTTCGCCGGCGGCGTCGTGAGCTCACGCTCGAGGTCGCTGCGGGTGGCCGCGCGGGAATAGGCCCAGCCGTAAGCAGCGGCGAGCGCGGACAAATCCACCTGCTGCGGGGTGAACAGCACCCGGTCCAGGCTCGATGCCGGCGCGGTGTCGGCCACTTCGAGGCCGTCGAAGATGCTGCCGCCGCCATCATTGCCGACCACAATCTGAATTCGCGGCTGATGCTCACCGGGTGGGATGAGCAGCGACCCGACGTCGTGCAGAAACGCCAGATCGCCCAGCAGCAACCGAGTCGTTCCGGTCGAGCGAGGCTCCTCGGTCCCGCCCTGGCTGGCGAGCGCAATACCGAGCGCCGTTGCGATCGTGCCGTCGATGCCCGCAAGCCCCCGGTTGGCGTGCACCTGAATCTTCTTGCCCGTCACCCGGCGGTCGGCCTCCCTGATCAGGCGTGAGGCTCCGAAGACCAGACGGTCATGCGGCCAGGACGCGCGCCACACGGCATCCACCAGCATCTCGCGGGTCACCGGCGCCCGCAGGGCAGCAAGTTCGGCGCGCGTGATTCCGCGCTCACTCAGGGGGGTGTCGTTCTGCGCGGCCTGTTCCCGCACGAAACTCCGGCTGGTCATCACCCAGCGTCCGAGCCATTCGCGCGCCGCCGGGGTGCCCACGACGGCGACGGATGCCTCGTCCGCCGCGATCGCACGCGCGAACTGAGTCACGCGATGGCCCGGGTTGTACCACTCCGTGCCGGCCGGCGACACGACGATCGTCTCGACGCCCTCGCGCTGGATCAGCGCCGGAACCTCACGGCTGAGCGTGGGGTGGCCGAAGACGACGACGCGCTCGACGAGCGCTCCGAAGTCATCGCTCTGCAGCAGCTCACGATAGGCCACGACCAGATTCGGGCCGAATCGCGCGCCACTCGACACCTCCGCTAGGAGCGGCCAGCCGACCGAACGGGCGAATTCCTCGGCAGCGGCCCCTGCCCCGTGGCCGGCGACAACGACGGTGCGCAGGCCGGGACCAAGGAGGAGTGGTGGCGAGGATGCGGACGCCGCAGCCGAATCGATCGCAACGGTGGCGGGGCCGACGGGGGCGGGGGCGACGGCCGAGGGGGCGACGGCCGCCTCCTCAAGCACGAGGGCCGATGACAGCGGCTCTCGGAAGGCCAGATTCAGGTGCACCGGCCCCGGGTTCAGGCTGACCCGCCCGGTTGCCGCGTCACACGCACTCTGCACCAGCGCCGCGACCGACTCAGCGTGCGCGCCGGCATCCGTCAGCTCAGCCGCGACCGGTGCCGGCACGTCACGCATCAGACGTGTCGAACTGCCGAACAGTCCGGGCTGGTCGGTGGTCTGGTTGGAGCCAATGCCACGCATCTCTTCGGGTCGGTCGGCCGCCAGCACAATCAGTGGCACGCCCGAGTGGTGCGCCTCCAACACAGCGGGGTGCAGATTGGCCACGGCGGTTCCCGATGTCGTGACGAGCAGAACCGCACGGCCTGACTCGACCGCCAGGCCGAGCGCGAGAAACCCGGCCCCGCGTTCGTCGATGCGCACGTGCAGACGAAGCAGGCCGATGCGCTCCAACTCAGCCGCAGCCAGCGCCAACGCTTGCGAACGAGAGCCCGGGCTGAGGACGAGATCGCGTACCCCCGCGCGCACGAACTCGCCGAGCAGCGCGACGCTGAACGTCGTGGCCGGGCTCGTGCCTGGTGTCGGTTCGCTCACCGCAACGCTCAGGCGTCGCGGCGGCCGGGCGTCTCGCCGTCGCCCGTGTCGTTGTTCTTGGGTGGCACACCGGCCGATCCGTCGGCGGTGGCCGATCCGGCGGCTCCGCTTGTGCCGGCGGTTCCGGGTCGCGTGGGCTTTCCGCCGTTACCGTGCGGGTCGGGCTTGTCGAGGTCAGCGAGCTCTTGCTCCAGCTGGCGGATGCGTTGCTCCTGCGTGGCCTTCACGTCGAGGCCCTTGAGAAAGTCGGGATCGTCGTCGGGGGCGAGTGAACGCGTTCCCCGCCCGGCCGAGGCCGAACGGCGACCGCGCCCGACGCTAAGCCACAAGAACGGGCCGATCACCGGGATGATGAGGATCACGAGAATCCATGCCCACCGCGGCAGGCCGCGAATTCTCTCGCGCTGCAGCATCGCGGCATCCACGAGCGTATAGACGGTCAATACGACGACCATCAAACCGAGAAGGAACCAGACGCGTGCCATACCCCGAGTCTAGGCCGGTCGGGTGGGAGTACGGTGACCGCTTGTTCAGCCGGGCAACCTAAACTGGAGGCATGAAGGCTGTCCCCGTTTGGGTTTACTACTCCGTGCTGCGCATCGTGCTGTTTGCCGTACCGCTCGCCATCCTGCTCGCGCTGCGGGTCGAGTGGTGGCTGTCCGCCCTTCTCGCCGCGCTGATCGGGCTGTGCCTGTCGTACATCTTCCTGCGCAGGTCCCGCAATGCCATGTCGAGCGACCTCTACGCTGCCCGACACCCCGAGAAAGAGCCGATCAGTGACGACGCTGCAAGCGAGGACGCCGCAATCGACCTCGCTGCGGCTGAGGACGCGGCATCCGTTTCAACGACCGCGACCATCTCACAGGCGTCAGAGGGCGAACGCAAGCCCGAGTAGCAGCCCGTAGCCGAGACCGGCGAAGCTCGTGAGCTTCAGCGCCAGAATCAGCTCGCGTGAGGTCTTCGCGGTCACCGTGATCAACACGGCGGGCAGTGCCAACAGCAGCATAAAGAACGTGAAGAATGCCAACGGGTAGAAGAGTGTGAAGAACCCGACGATCACGAACGGCACCAGCAGGAACACGCAGTAGGCCACGCGCGCGGCTCGGTTGCCCAGTCGCACGGCGAGGGTGCGTTTGCCCGCGGCCGCGTCGGTTGCGATGTCGCGGATGTTGTTCACCATCAGCACGGCACACGAGATGAGGCCGATTCCGACGGCGCCGAGCCAGCTCTCGGTGTTGATCGTGCCCACCTGCACATAGGTGGTTCCGAGGGTGGCCACCAGTCCGAAGAAGACGAAGACGAACAGTTCGCCGAGCCCGGAATAGCCGTAGGGCTTCTTGCCGCCGGTGTAGAACCAGGCGGCAAGGATGGCAACGGCGCCGACCGCGAGCAGCCACCAGTGCTGGCTCAGAATCACGAGGGTGAGGCCGGCGACGGCGGCGAGGCCGAAGAAGACCAGGGCAACCTTCAGCACGGTTGCCGGTTTTGCCGCCCCCGAGCCGGTGAGCCGAGCCGGGCCCACGCGGAATGCGTCGGTGCCCCGGATGCCGTCCGAGTAGTCGTTCGCGTAGTTCACGGCGATCTGCAGAAACAGTGCCACCAGCAGGGCGAGCACGGCCCGCACCGGGTGGAAGATTCCGGGCCCGCTGGCCACAACGGCGGCTCCGGTACCGATCGCGACGGGCGCGATGGCCAGGGGCAGCGTGCGCAGGCGCGCCCCGCTGACCCAGTCGCCCAGCGTCGCCGGCTTCACGTGCGCCGGGTTCTTACTCACTCCCGTGTGCCGACGTGCCGGGTTGCCCGACGTGCCGGTGCGCTTGTTCGACATGTTCTGCTGAGTGTTCGGCCGTTTCGGCCGTGATCCGTGTGCCACGCACTTATGTTAGCGGCCGGATGCGTGGGACTCTCCGCGCACCAGCTCGATGAGCGACTGCCTGTCGGGTTTGCCCGATGCCAGCAGCGGGATCACCGGTACGATCACCAGCCGAGCCGGCCGCGCAGCCTTGCCGAGCGCCGTGCCCACAGCCTGCCGAATCTGCTCCAACCGAATCTGGGTGCGACGGATGTCGGCCTGCTCGCCGTTCCCTCCCGCCGCGACGACCACCGGCACCTGCCCCCATTCGGAATCGGATGCGGCGAGCACGACGGCGTCACCGCATCCGGGCAGTGCGCGCAGCACCCGTTCGACGGCATCGAGCGAGACTTTCTCGCCGCCGGAGATGATCACGTTGTCGGCGCGGCCGAGCACGCGCACCGCACCTGCGGCATCCACCTCGCCGAGGTCCCCTGTGCGATACCAGCGCACGCCGTGCTCATCGACGAACCGCTCCCGGGTGCGCTTGACGTCGTTCCAATAGCCCTGTGCGAGCACCGAGCCCGACAGTTCGAGTTCGCCGCCGACGATGCGCACGCGCGTGTCACCGATCGGCACTCCGTTGTAGACGCAGCCGCCGGCGGTTTCGGACGAACCGTAGGTGCGCACCAGATTCAGATCGAGCTCGGCCGCGCGCGCGACGAGCTCGGGCCGGATGGCCTGGCCGCCGACGAGGATCGCGCTGAAGCGGCGAACGACGGCCAGCACCCGTGGGCTGACGTCGGCCGCCTCGAGAAGGCGAGCGAATTGCACGGGAACCAGAGAGGTGTAGAGCCGGGGCTCGGTGAGCAATTCGGCGTAGTCGGCGAACACCTCGGGGTCGAAGTGCCCGCTGGGCAGAATGATCGGCGTGGTATGGGCGGCGATCGAGCGCACGAGAACCTGCACTCCAGCCACATAGTGAGCCGGAACCGCCAACAGCCACTGCCCGTCGCCGCCGAGCGCCGCACTCGTGGCCGCAGCCCCCGACAGCAGGGCGTCGGTGCTGAGCATGACGCGCTTGGGTTCGGCCGTCGACCCCGACGTCTCGATCACGACCGCCACCGACTGCGGAACGCGGCCGCTCTCGCCCGGCGCATCCGGCGTGCCCGACGCATCTGGCGTTCCCAACGAGCCCGACGTGCCCGGCGTACCCGACGTGCCCGGCGTACCCGACGTGCCCGGCGTACCCGACGTGCCCGGTACCGGGAGCACCGCAGGACCATCGCCGGAGAGCGCCGCCCGGAGAGCCGCGAGAACGTCGACCGGTTGCGTGGCCGACACTGTCACGAGAGCACGGCTCATGACGCTCGCCCCGAGCCGCCCACCAGTCCCGCGAACGAGCAGTTGTTGTTGCCTCGGGCCGGCGGAAGCAACAACAACTGCTCGTTCGCGAGGGGTCGAGGTCCGGAATAAGCCATCGGCGGGTTCGCCAACGGGTCAGTACTGCCAGGGATACGGGCCCCAGTCGGGATCCCGTTTTTCAAGGAAGGAGTCGCGACCTTCGACGGCCTCGTCGGTGCCGTAGGCCAACCGGGTCGCCTCACCGGCGAACACTTGCTGGCCGACCAGCCCGTCGTCGACCGCGTTGAACGCAAACTTGAGCATACGGATGGCCGTGGGCGACTTGGTCAGGATGTCGTAGGCCCACTCGAGGGCCTTCTCTTCCAGCTGGGCATGTGGCACAACCGCATTCACTGCACCCATCTCATAGGCGCGCTGCGCCGAGTACTCACGAGCGAGGAAAAACACCTCACGGGCGAACTTCTGCCCGATCTGACGCGCGAAGTATGCGCTGCCGTAGCCTGCGTCGAATGAGCCAACGTCGGCATCCGTCTGCTTGAATTTTGCGTGTTCGGCGCTGGCGATGCTGAGGTCGCAGACCACGTGGAGCGAATGGCCGCCTCCGGCTGCCCAGCCGGGAATCACGGCGATCACGACCTTGGGCATGAACCGAATCAGGCGTTGAACCTCCAGAATATGCAGGCGGCCCAAGGCCGTCGGTGCCGGAGCCCCGTGAGCATCGTCGCCCTCATATTTGTACCCGTCACGGCCCCGGATGCGCTGGTCACCGCCCGAGCAGAACGCCCAGCCGCCATCTTTCGGACTCGGCCCGTTTCCGGTCAGCAGAACCACCCCGATGCGCGGGTTAGTTCGAGCATGTTCGAGCGCCGCATGCAGTTCGTCGACCGTGCGCGGGCGAAAAGCGTTGCGCACCTCCGGCCGGTTGAAGGCGATGCGTGCCACCCGCCCCGAGAGGTCGTGATGGTACGTGACATCGGTGAGGGCGTCGAAGCCTGCAACGTTCTGCCAGCTGGTCGGGTCAAAGAGCTCAGAAACCTGTTCGGTCATTCCGCCAGCCTACGCGTCTCCCCCCGCGTCGTTCGCGGCTATGAACCGCTCGCGCGCTCAATCGACGATATAACGCACCCTTTTGGGGGCCGCGTCAAGCCCCTTGCCGCACTAACGAGGCGGGACTGTACTTAGTATCCGGTCAATTTCGGGAGGCAGCCTTGCGCGATATCGTGAAGTCGGATCAGCATTCGGGGACAACCGTTGATATTCCCAACGCGCACTCCCCACGCCGCACCTTGGCCTCGTCAGTGACAACGACCACGGTGCCGGCGTCGCCCGCGGCGACGCGCGCCGCCTACCCCGCCAGTTCGCATTACTCCCGAGCGTCAACCGACGCTTTTGGCGACTATCTGCGTCTGATTGGCAAGGGGCATCTGTTGAACGCCGAGGAAGAGGTCGACCTGGCCCGGCGCATCGAAGTGGGCCTCTTCGCCGATGAACGGCTGAGTAAAGGTGAGGCGACCCCCGAAGAAGCGAGGGAGCTCGCCACACTCGCCCATGACGGGCACCGAGCAAAGAATGACTTCATCGAGTCCAATCTGCGGCTCGTGGTGAGCATCGCGAAACACTATTCGGGCCGCGGCGTACCGATCATGGATCTGGTGCAAGACGGAAACATCGGCCTGGTGCGCGCCGTCGAGAAATACGACTTCATGACCGGCTACAAGTTCTCGACGTATGCCACGTGGTGGATCCGCCAGGCCATCCACCGCGGCATGGCAGACAAGTCGCGCATGATCCGCATCCCGGTGCACACGGCCGAAAAGCTTAACAAGATCAAACGCATCCGTCGCGACCTCACCGGCTCACTCGACCGGGAACCCACCGAACGCGAGATTGCCGACGTGGCTCAGATGTCGGCCAGCGACGTTGCCCGCCTGCTGCTCTACGACAACGAGCCGATCTCACTGCATTCGCCGGTTGGCGACGGCGTCGGCGACATCGCCGAGTTGATCATTGATGATGACCTGCCCCAACCCGATGAATACGCCACAATCACCCTGCGGGCAGCCGACATCTTGTTCTACCTTGAGGCGCTTCCGCCCCGCGAGCGATCGATCCTGCGCGCCAGGTTCGGACTTGACGGCGACGAACCCCACACGCTCGACCAAATCGCACTCGTCGAGGGCGTCACCCGCGAACGAGTACGTCAGATCGAAAAGCGCGCCTTGGCCATGCTTCACGTTCCACGCCTGGAGCGCTACCTTCGCGACTAATGAAACTATGTCACATTATGAACACGGTCACCCCTCTGTACCCCGCGCAGCTCTTCCCAGGCATCCGCTCAACGGCGTATGGTCTCAGCTACCCGACTGTCTGGAGTGGCGCTGTGGGAAAACTGACCTATAACTCGATGCTGACGGCAGACTTTGACGACCGCGTGTTAGCCCATATTCAGGTCGTCATCGGAGCCAAGCTCCGGCGCGGGGAAGCGTTCTATTTCAGCTGGCGTGACGATCCCAAGTCCGGCGACGGGCGAAGCGCGATTTGGATTCACCCCGGCATCGCGCTGACGTTCAAATATTTCGGCGGTCGCGCGCCCTCACTGAACCGGGGCTGGATCGACGCTCTGATGACGACCGCTAATTCATCGGCCGGCCTGCAGATCGTTCCGGAGCCACCCAACCTCACCAATGATCCCAAGGGATGAGGAATGACATGAACAGGGTCGACATCGTCTACGGCGGCAGCGAATACTCCCTCGGCGGCCGAACTGCGGAATCGATTCAGCAGGAGATCACCGCCGCCATGTCGGCGCACACCCCCTACTGGTTGCCGGTCAATCGTGGTGGTGGACGGTTCGAGGGCGCCTTTCTCTTGATCAGCACCGGCATTCCGATTGCCGTCGTCAGCACGCGCGTAAGTTCCGACGTCGACGACGACGCGGCCGACGACGATGCCGTCTTCATCGACTCCGACTGACCGACGTCGCCTGATCGGCCGCCGTTTGCTCGGCCGCCGTTTGCTCGGCCGCCGTTTGCTCGACCTCCGACCGATCGGGCGGCTGGGTGCCAGACTGGACGCATGCTGCCGCACCTCGATGAACTGTTGGGCACCGCACGCGTGGTGTCGTTGCCACTGGTAACCCGCTTCCGTGGAATTGATTCGCGTGAAGCACTGCTTCTGCGTGGCCCGGAAGGCTGGAGCGAGTTCTCGCCGTTCGTGGAATACGACGACGCTGAGGCCGCCACCTGGCTGTGGGCTGCACTCGAATTCGGCTGGTCCCCGACGCCGCCGACCGTGCGTGAGCGCATCCCGGTCAACGCCACTGTGCCGGCTGTCACGCCCGACGCCGTCGCCAGCGTGCTGGCCCGCTTCCCCGGCTGCCGCACCGCCAAGGTCAAGGTGGCCGGTCCCGGCGACACGCTGGCGGATGACGTGGCACGCGTGCGGGCCGTACGCGCAGCCCTCGGGCCAGCCGGCCGGGTGCGCGTCGATGCCAATGGGCTCTGGAACCTCGACGAGGCCGAACATGCCATCCACGCCCTGGCCGAGTTCGATCTCGAGTATGTCGAGCAGCCCTGCATGAGCATCGACGAACTCGCCGAGATTCGGCGCCGCACCCACTACCTCGGAGTGCCGATTGCCGCCGACGAGAGTGTGCGCCGCAGCGACGACCCGCTGGCCGTCGCCCGGGCCGGCGCCGCCGACATCCTGGTGCTGAAAGCGCAACCGCAGGGCGGCATCCGTGCGGCGCTGTCGGTCAGCGCGCAGACCGGGCTGCCCGTCGTTGTCTCGAGCGCCCTCGACACGTCGGTTGGCATTGCGATGGGCGCCTATCTCGCGGCCGCGCTGCCGGAGCTGGAGTTTGATTGCGGGCTCGGCACGGCGTCTCTGCTCGCAGCGGATGTCACATCCGAGCCGCTTCGACCAGCCGGTGGATCGATCCCGGTGCGCCGCGTGGAGCCGGATGCCGCGTTGCTCGACCGGTATGCGGCCTCACCACAGCGCCGCGACTGGTGGCTGGAGCGCCTGGCGCGCGTCTATGAGGTCGTCGCCGACTGACCCACGGATGCCCGCTGGTCGAGCCTGTCGAGACCCCGCAAGCCGTACTCGAGACTCAGCACGAGATCTCGACACGCTCGATCAACGAGTGGGACGCTCGACCAACGGGTGACCCACGGATGCCCGCTGGTCGAGCCTGTCGAGACCCCGCAAGCCGTACTCGAGACTCAGCACGAGATCTCGACACGCTCGATCAACGGGTGGGACGCTCGATCAACGAGTGGGACGCTCGATCAACGAGTGGGACGCTCGATCAACGAGTGGGACGCTCGACCAACGGGTGACCCACGGATGCCCGCTGGTCGAGCCTGTCGAGACCCCGCAAGCCGCCGTCTAAAGACCCGAGTACGCGTGCAAGCCCTTAAAGAACACGTTCACGATGCCGAAGTTGAACATCACGGCCGAGAAGCCGATAATGGCCAGCCAGGCGGAGCGTGAACCACGCCATCCGCGGGTCGCTCGAGCGTGAATGTACCCGGCATAGATGACCCAGATGATGAAGGTCCAGACTTCCTTGGTGTCCCAGCCCCAGTACCGGCCCCAGGCGGCTTCCGCCCAGACCGAACCGGCCATCAGGGTGAAGGTCCACAGAATGAAGCCGATGATGTTGATGCGGTAGGCCAGGTTCTCGAGCGTAACTGCCGACGGCAGCGTGGCGAGGAACTTGAGCCGCATCGCCTTGCCCTCAGCTAAGAGACCCTCACGGCGGAACTGCAGCAACTGCACCGCCGACAGCGCGAAGCCGAGCGCGAAGAAGCCCGTGCCGAGTGTGGCGACGAACACGTGGATGACCAGCCAGAACGACTGCAATGCCGGTGGCAGCGGCGCGACCTCAACGTAGAAGTTCAGTGCGGCGACCCCGAGAAGCACCAACACGAGTCCGGTGACGAACGTTCCGAGGAACCGAAGGTCGACCCGGGTGATCACGATGAGGAACACCGTCATGATCACGAGCGTGCCCGTCATCGCGAACTCGTACATGTTCGCCCACGGCACCCGTCCGGCGGCGATTCCACGCAACACGTCGGCCACCAGGTGCAATACCCAGGCCAAAACGGTGAGCGAGACGCCGATGCGCAGGCTCTTCGACCGGCCGTACGGCGTCGCCGCGTCGTTCGACATGCGGGCGCTGAGCTTGGTGAGCGTCGCTGTGCCGCCCGCCGACCCTTGAGCGGATGCCCTGGCATCCGCCGTCGAGGCTGCGGCTACTTCGGCTGCACCCACCGCGGACGAGCGCCGTGCCAGGTCGACCGCGAAGGCGATGAAGGCCAACGCGTACACGGCCATGGCCGAGTAG
Source organism: Leifsonia psychrotolerans (assembly GCF_013410665.1). Lineage (NCBI taxonomy): Bacteria > Bacillati > Actinomycetota > Actinomycetes > Micrococcales > Microbacteriaceae > Glaciibacter > Glaciibacter psychrotolerans. The sequence continues at coordinate 2,735,946 of NZ_JACCFM010000001.1, forward strand.
AGACTGAGAATTGAGAGATCGTTGAGATTCACGGTTGTAAGCCTAAGTCTGATTGGGGTTGGGGGCGAGGTCTTCTGTGACGGGAAGCTGAGCTGCGTGCTTATCGGCGATGCTCGAAACCGCGCTCTCCAACGTCGGATCCTCGCCGCGGGCCAGTCCGGCGTACTCGAGGCGCACCGATCCGTCATCGTTCGTGATCGCCTTGACCCACACCCGACGACGCGGCACGAAGAGCGAGGTCAACAGGCCGAGCAACACGAGCACGGCGAAGAGCAGCACCCAACCCTGGGTCGGGTCACGGTGAATGTCGAATGACGCAAACCGCAGCACGGTGCCGGAGAAGTCGCCCACGGCGGCATCCGGGCTCTGATTGTCGAACGTGACCGAACCCAAACCGTTCGGCAGCTCCTGCGACTCGCCCGGCTTCAGCTCGATCGAGTCGACGCCCGTCTTACCGCCGGTGAGCTGCGTGAGCTTGTCGGTGTCGAGGGCGTAGACGGATGTCGGCACGCCGTCGTTGATACCGAGGTCGCCCTTGTACACGTTGAGGGTGAGCATCGGGTATTGAAGGTCGGGGAAGGACGAGTAGTACGCGCCGGAGGCCGTCGTATCCTGCGTCGGGTAGAAGAAACCGATCATGCCAAGCTGCTCGGCCAGCCCGTCGGGAACCTTGACCACACCCACCGATGTGAGGTTGGCATCCTGCGGAAGGAACGGGATCGAGTCGGTGAAGACGACGGCGCCAGCGGGATCCTTCACGGTGATCGTTGGCGCGTAGCCGTTGCCGAGCAGGTAGATGTCGGTGCCGCCCGTGCGCAAGGGGTGATTGACCTTGACTTCGCCCGGTCGAGGCTCCTGCCCACGGTCGGTGACCGAGACATTCGCGGTGAAGTCGAGCGGCATACCGAACGACTTCGTGTCGACCTTCTGTTCGTACTTCACCTGGAAGTCGTCAAGCGTGAGCTTGAACGGCTCGAGGCTGGTGTCGTCGAAGAACCGCCCCGGGTTGAACGAGTCGAAGGAACTCACGGTGTTCACGAAGGTTTGACCCTCGACGAGCACGCGCTGCCCGCTGAAGCCGAACCCGCTGCCGAAGCCGACGGTAATCAGGATGCCGACGAGAGCCGAGTGGAAGACCAGGTTGCCGGTCTCCCGCAGGTAGCCGCGTTCGGCCGACACCGACTTCTCGCCGACACTCTCGAATCGGGCGACGCGGTAACCGCTGGATTTCAGGAGCGCGCTGGCGGAGTCGATGGCGGCCGAGGCATCCGTTCCCACCGGTGCCCGACGCGTGGTGAAGCCGGCCAAACGATTCAGCCGCACCGGAGTCTTCGGCGGCTTGGCCCGCAGCGCCAGCAGATGGTGCTTCGTGCGCGGGATGACACAGCCGATCAGCGAGATGAACAGCAGCAGGTAGATAGCCGAGAACCAGGCGGACGAATAGACGTCGAATGCCTGAATCTTGTCGAGTGCCGGTGCCAGGTCGGGGTTGTCGCGAAAGTACTGCGTCACGCCGTTCGGGTCGGAACTCCGCTGCGGCACGAGCGAGCCGGGCACGGCCGCAATTGCGAGCAGGAGCAGCAGGAACAGTGCCGTGCGCATGCTTGTCAGCTGGCGCCAGAACCAGCGCAGCCAGCCCACGAAGCCGAGTTTGGGCTGAGTGATGTTGTCGCCGACGTCAGCCGGCTTCGAATCGAAATGGTCAGATGGCCGGGACATAGCCGCCAATCACCCCTTGCAGGTCGAGGAGCCAGGCATTCCACACGCCGCTCACCATGAGCACACCAATGACAATGAGAAAAATACCGCCGACGAGGTTAACCGCGCGAATATGCCGCTTCAGGAATGCGACCGCTCCGGTCATCCAACCGAGGCCGAGCGCAATCAAGAGGAATGGAATGCCGAGGCCGAGCGCGTAGAACAGGGCGAGCAGTCCGCCCTGCCAGGGCGAACCACTGGTCAGGCTGAGCGAGTTGATGGCGGTGAGCGTCGGGCCTGTGCATGGCGTCCAACCGATGGCGAAAACCGCGCCGAGAACCGGTGCACCGGCCAGGCCCATCTTCGGCCGCCAGGTCGATTTCATGGTGCGCTGGGCGAAGCCGAACTGGCCTACAAAGACGAGGCCCATCAGAATCACGACGGCCCCGGCGATGCGAGTGATCAACTCGCGGTACTGATTGAGCCAGAATCCTGCGAAGCCGAAGACCACGCCGGTGAGCACGAAGACCAGTGCAAACCCCGCAATGAACAGGGCGACTCCGAGCAGCAGGCGGCGCTGCCCGGTGCGATCACCGGGCTTGGCACGGGAGCTACCATCGGTGAATCCACCGATGTAGGCCAGATAGCCGGGGACTAGCGGCAGGATGCAGGGTGACGCGAACGAAACGAGTCCGGCCAGAATCGCGACGGGGATCGCCAGGTACAACTGTCCGCTGAAGACGATTTCACCGAACGGATTACCCACGCCTACTTGCCCTCTGCGATCGTGTCGCGAATGAGGGTCTCAAGGATCGACGGCGAGGAGACCTGGCCCAGAATACGTGCGGCGACGCGTCCCTGGCCGTCGACCACAAGGGTGGTCGGCACGGCATTGGGCGGGATGCTGCCGCTGAAGGCGAGCTGCATGCTGCCACCGTCGACATCCATCACCGAGGGGTAGGTCACCGAGTAGGTCTCATTGAAAGCGATCGCGTTGGCCGCCTGGTCGCGCACGTTGACGCCCAGGAAGCTCGCACCGGCTCCCTCGAACTCGTCGTTCAATTTCTGCAGATCGGGCGCCTCGGCCCGGCAGGGGGCGCATCCGGCGTACCAGAAATTCACGACGATGACCTGGCCCGCGTAGTCGGCGCTCGTCACGGTCTTGCCGTGTTCGGTGACACCCTCGAAGCTGACCGGGTTGGAACGGTTTGCTTCTGCAATTTCGGTGACGCTGCCGTCTCCGGCGATGTATCCCTTGTTACTGCCTTCTCGATATTGCTCGGCCAGCGGGTCCGACGCGCAGCCGGTCAGAATCAGAGCGAGCGCGACCAGCCCCGAGGCGAAGACGGCTGGGCCGAGTCGACGACGGGTTGTCATACCGCTCCCACATCCGTTGCGCCGGTCTGCAGCGGTGCGGCCGGGTTCGAATACGACGTCTCGACGAAACGGCCATCGTGCCGCTCGAACGTGGTGATGCTCGACAGGTCGCAGCGACGCTGGCGCGGATCGTGGGCCAGGCTTTCGCCGGCAAGCGCGCGGTGCACCATCCAAATCGGCAGTTGGTGGCTTACCAACACGACGTCGCCGTCTTCGACTGATACCCAGGCATCGTCGATGGCGGCCAGCATGCGGTCGACCACATCCTTGAACGGCTCACCCCAGCTGGGACGGAACGGATTGATGAGGTAGGGCCAGTTGCGCGGCTGGCGAAGCGCGCCACCCGGGCCGCGCATCCGCGTACCTTCAAAATGATTCGTGGGCTCGATGATGCGCTCGTCGGTGTCGATCGACATTTGAAATGCATCGGCGAACGGCTGAGCCGATTCTTGGGCGCGCTGCAACGGGGAGGCGATCAGCCGGCTCACGGGGCGCCCGCTGGCGAGTACCTCGGCGGCCGCGGCCTGGGCCATCTGCACGCCGAGGTCGGAGAGACGGAAGTTCGGCAACCGTCCATAAAGCACGCGTTCGGGATTAAATACCTCTCCGTGACGCACGAGATGCACCTTGCTAGCTACCACGCCCCCAGTCTACGTAGCGTAGAGCCGCGAGTTTGCCGAGAGCGGTGCAGCTAAACTGACTCTGTGACTGAGCGCGTATTGATTAAGAACCTGGCCGCCCTGGAAGACGGGCCCGTAACCGTGTCCGGATGGGTCGACACCGTGCGTGACCAGAAGAAGGTGCAGTTCGTCGTGCTTCGCGACGAATCCGGCGCTGTGCAGCTGGTGAACCCTCGCACGACGGATGCCGATGGCGTCGTCGTCGCCGATGAACCGGCCACCACGATCTCCGGCCTCTCGCAGGGCAGCTTCATCACCATCACCGGTGAACTCAAGCATGACGAGCGCGTGAAGCTCGGCGGTATCGAGGTCAAGCTCGCGAGCATCGAGGTGCTCTCGCACGCGATCCCCGAGACGCCCATCGCGCCGGATTCCAGCCTCGACAAGCGCATGGACTGGCGCTTCCTCGACCTGCGCAACCCGAAGCAGAACTTGATCTTCCGCATCCAGACCACGTTTGAGCACGCCCTGCGCACGTACTGGATCGACAACGACTTCATCGAACTGCACACCCCGAAGCTCATGGCCTCGGCCAGCGAGTCGCGTGCCGAATTGTTCGAGGTCGAGTACTTCGACACCAAGGCGTACCTCGCGCAGAGCCCTCAGTTCTTCAAGCAGATGGCCCAGTCGGCCGGTTTCGGCAAGATCTTCGAGGTGGGCCCGGCATTCCGCGCTGACCCCTCGTTCACGAGCCGCCACGCCACCGAGTTCACCAGCATCGACTCCGAGATCAGCTGGATCGACAGCCACGAAGACGTCATGAAACTGCACGAAGACCTCATGGTCGCCGGTTTCACCGCGGTCAAAGCCAAGCATGGCGATGAGATCAAGGCCCTGTTCGACGTCGAGATCGCCGTTCCCACCACGCCGTTCCCCCGCATCCCGCTGGCCGAGGCCAAGCAGATCGTCAAGGAGCGCGGCTACGAGGTGCCGCGCGACGACGACGACATGGATCCCGAGGGCGAACGCCAGATCGCGGCCTACGTCAAAGAGACCTACGGACACGAGTTCGTCTTCCTCACCGACTACGCCTCCAGCATCCGCCCGTTTTACCACATGCGCCACGAGGGTGATTCAAGCCTCACGAACAGCTACGACCTCATCTTCAACGGCACCGAGATCTCGACCGGCGCGCAGCGCGAGCACCGTGTCGACGTGCTGATCGAGCAGATGAAAGACAAGGGGATGGAGCAGGAGGAGCTCGAGTTCTACCTCGACTTCTTCCGTTACGGCGCCCCGTCGCACGGTGGTTTCGGCATGGGCCTGGCCCGCGTGCTGATGCTCATGCTGCACCAGACGTCGATCCGCGAGGTCACCTACCTGTTCCGCGGCCCGACGCGCCTGCTTCCGTAGACTTCGGCCCGCGAGCTTCCCCGCGCTCGCTCGCCTTCCCCCGCTCGCGCCTTTTCCCGCGAACCGCCGTCCGGCCCGCGCCCGCGCCTTTTCCCGCGCGCCTTCCCCCCGCACCTAGTTTTTCCCGCGAGTACCGGGTTGTGGATAAGGTCGACGCCACGACGCCGGACCGCGCCACACTATCGGCGTGCGACGACGAAGTAGGATTCCCGAGGCGCTGGTGGGCACGGCGTTTTGCACCGCCGATGTGCCGACCGGCATCCTCACGCCTGAGCGGATGCGCGGCGCAGACTTCCAGAAACCCTCACGCGGAGTGCGCACGGTTGGTCTCGATCTTGCGACACTGACCGGTCGCTGCTTCGCCTACCGGGCGCGAATGATGCGTGGTCAGGCATTTAGCCATTCGACGGCCGCCCGCCTCTACCGAATGCCGCTTCCGCCGCGCTTCCTCTACGAAACCACAGTGCATGTCACGGTGAGTGAGGCCGCTCAATCACCGCGCGTTATCGGCGTTGTCGGGCATCGCCACGCCGCCGTCGAGTCTTCGTTTCGGCTCGTCGACGCCTTCACCCTCACAGACCCGGTTTCGACCTGGTGCCAGCTCGCGCCTCAACTCGGACTCTATGATCTGGTCGCTGCTGCCGACTATCTGGTGTCGGGCGAAGTCGTGGACAATGGACGAAATCCGCCGCTCGCGACTCTCGAACAACTGCACGAGGGAGTGCGTCGCTACGCCGGCAAACGTGGAGCAAAGAAGCTCCGAGAGGCCCTTCCCCGCGTGCGGATGGGCGTGGACTCGCGACCCGAAACCTGGTTGCGGCTGCTTCTTGTCGATGCCGGCCTCCCCGAACCCGTCGTGAACGTGCCGATTTACGATGCCGGTGAGCGGCTGGGGAAGCCGGATCTGGCCTATCTCGAGCGGCGCATGGCGTTCGATTACGAGGGTGACGGCCACCGCGTCAGCGAGGAACAGTTTCGCCGCGACATCCGTCGTCGAGAGCGCTTCGAGGCTGCAAATTGGAAGTACATGCGGGTGGTCGCTGACGATGTCTTCACCGACACGGCCGATTTTCTGCGCAGGGTGCGCCGCGTGTTGGCCCAGCGCCCGTCGCTGCCCTGAATCAACGACCCCACTCTTTCCCGTTCCCGTTCCCGTTCCCGTTCCCGTTCCCGCGAGTGAGCAGTTGTTGGGGTCTCACGCGTCGTGAAGCAACAACAACTGCTCACTCGCGAGAAGTTTCGAACGTTTCGCTCCCGTTCACCGCAGGTTTCAGCGCGGCCTCCAGTGTTGAACCGTGCCCACCGCGGGCGATCGACCTGCTTCGAAAGGCATCCGAATGCGAAAGACCTGGCGCGGTCCCGCCACCGCCCTTCTCACATCTCTGGCCGTTCTCGTGCCAGTAGCCGCCACCCTCAGCCCGGCCATGGCCATGGCCGACGCCCCGAGCGGCGTGCGCATCAACGAGGTCGAGTCAAGCGGCGGTGCACCCGGCGACTGGATCGAGTTGGTCAACACCGCTTCGGCTCCAGCGGATGTCTCGGGCCTGGTTCTCAAAGACAACGATGACACGCACAGCTTCGTCGTTCCTGCGGCTACCACGATCCCGGCAGGTGGCTTTCTCGCACTCGACGTCGACGTCGCGTACGGACTCGGCGCCGCCGACTCGGCCCGACTCTTCACCGCCGACGGCGTCACTCTGATCGACACCTACAGCTGGACCGCCCACGCGACGACCACCTACGGCCGCTGCCCCGACGGCACTGGCGAGTTCGTGACTACAAAAACACCTACCAAGGGTGCCGCCAACGACTGCGTCGTGCCGGACGGCAGCACGGAACCGGGCACCGGCGGCCCCTCTGCCTTACCCTGGCCGGGCGGCACCGCGATCAGCGCCGTCGACGCGGCAGGATTCTTCGGTACCAACCTCAGCGGGCTTGCCTACCAGCCATCCGGCACTGCAGCGCCTGGCACGATCTGGGCTTCTAAGAACGGCGTCGGAACGATGTACCAGCTCGCCTGGAACGGCGCGACCTGGGCCGCCGTCTCAACTGATGGGTGGGCATCCGGCAAGCCACTTCACTATGCCGACGGCACCGGTGATGTCGATGCCGAGGGCATCGCACTGACGGATGCCGGACCGGCCGGAGGAGTCTTCATCTCGTCAGAGCGCAACAATGATGTAAGCAAAGTGAGCCGGCCCTCGGTGCTGCGCTACGACGTCACAGGCTCAGCCGCCACCCTCTCGGCGACGATCGAATGGAACCTCGTCGCCGATCTACCGCCCGTGGCCCCCAACAGCGGACTCGAGGCCATCGCCTGGGTCCCCGACAGTTTTCTCGTCGCTCAGGGGTTCGTCGATGAAAGCTCCGCCACGGTCTACAGGCCGGCTGACTACCCAAATCACGGCACCGGGCTCTTCGTCGTCGGTCTCGAAGCGAATGGCACCGTCTACGCCTATGCCCTTGACCAGGTATCGGGCGACTACCACCGCGTTGCAACCATCTCCAGCGGCTTCAGTGGCGTGATGGACCTTGAATTCGATGCAGAGCGCTCGGCACTCTGGGCGGCCTGTGACGACACCTGCGACGGCCGCAGCTCTCTGCTCCAGGTGGCGCAAACGGGCGAGCGGGCCGGTCATTTCGCCGTGACGACGGTCTATGAGCGCCCGTCCGGCATGCCGAATATCAACAACGAAGGGTTCGCTCTCGCCCCCCAGAAGCTCTGTGTCGATGGCCTGAAGCCCGTCTTCTGGTCTGACGACAACAACACCGCGAGCCACGCGCTGCGTGAAGGAACAATCGCGTGCTCCCCGACGACGACCGACCCGACTGATCCGCCCACGCCCGTGGACCCGCCCGCGGGTCCGGCCAAGCCCGTACCGACGGCGTCGCTCACGGATGCGACGCGCGGGTTCATCACCGCGCCGGCAACCGCGCACCCGGGAGCCCCGATCATCGTGGCAGTTGGTGCGGCATCCGCCGGCGGGAGCGTCGACGTGTGGTTGCACTCCGAGCCCGTGCACCTGGCCCGGCGCATCGTAAGTGGGGCCGGAACCGTGAACGTGACGATTCCGGCATCCGCTGCTGCTGGCGCCCACCGCCTCGCCGTGGTCGCCGCCGACGGAACCCTGATCGGCTGGGCCGACATCACGATCGTTGCCATCAGTACTCCTGCGGGCACTCCGGGTTCCGGTAACGGCCCGTCGGGCCCTGGCATCAGCACTCCGGGTTCCGGCACCGCGGTAGCCGGGCTCGCCTCGACGGGAATCGACATCAGCACACCCGCCACAGCCCTGCTGCTGCTTCTGGGATGCGGCGCCGGCCTTCTCCTCCTTCGTCGTCGAGGCGCCACCTCCTAGATCACCGCACGGACACAGACGACGCTCACGGCCCGGCCACCAACGGCCCGGGCCGTGTGCTGCGTCCGGCCGAGGTATAGGGGACATCTACATACATCCTCAGGGGGACGCAACCCGGCCAGTAGAGTGGTGAGCGCGTCAACGGCGCAGGCGCCAGTTGGCCTCCGCCATCCGCAGATGGCAAGGAGAGTTTTCGCCGCGTCGGCCAGGCTCGGACTGATGAGGGGAGCGAGATGTCTGCGACACCACCCTCGGACCTCGCGACACCACACACCCCCATTCCGGTCACCAGACGGCGAGTTCGCCTCGGGCTGACCCTCGGCGCTGTGCTCATCGCCGCAGTGGCGGTGATGGTTCCCGCGCTCCACTTCACGGCGCAGGGCGACTACGACGCCGCACGGGAATCCCTCGCCGTCAAGCAGTCCACGGCTGCTCCCTTGGTCGACGCCGCACGGTCGACGCTGGCCGACGCGCAGACCCTGCTCCAGACGAGCGCTGGGCGGGTTCTCGATGAAATGCCACGCACCCGACTCGCCGACGCGATCGTGACAGCAGATCGACGTGTCGGTGCCGTCGAGGACGATATTGCGGCATCCGCGGCGGCTGCGAAGAACCGGCCGCAATCCGGCGTTCTGCTTGCGGGGTTCCCGATGCGCCACAGCGCGTCAGTGCTCGCGACCTTCATGCTCGACGATGCCGCGACGCTGCCCGCCGTCACGTCGACGCTGGCTGTGCCGATGCGTGCACTGACCGAGGCCGTTGCCGCGTGGGAGGCCGAGCAGAAGCGCCTTCGCTACACGAACAATGTCGCCGCCGCCGGCTGGTATCCCGAATTGGATGCCTGCATCGGCTCGGTCGACCTGACCGAACGCTACGGTATCCCCACGATCGCCGAGCACTGGAGTTGCGGCGGCCGCGACTTTCCCTCCAAGGCCGGAACCCTCATCGAACTGACCGGCTTGCACTCCGGGACGTATCGGGTCGACGGCATCCTCGCGATGCTCAACCAGTCGACGGCGACGACGGCGGATCTGCCGCGCGGCTACGACTTGCTTTACCAGACCTGCCAGAACGGTCAGTCGTCATCGATGTCGATCACCGGGCTGACGAAGGTCGACTGAGCTCCCACGCCCCCGCCCGATCTCCTTCCGCGAGTGAGCAGTTGTTGGGTACTCACGCGTCGCGAAGCAACAACAACTGCTCACTCGCGGGAAAAGGCGGGACACGCAGGGCTCGGGGCACGCCCGACACGAAACACGGGGCCACCGGGCACGCCGGACACGGGACCCAGGGAACTTAGGGCCGCGGGACACACCAGACACGGGACCCGGGGGACTCGGGACTCGAACGGACGCGGGTTAGAGCTCGACGTCGACGCACGACCGGGCCGCGACGACCGACCGAATGTAGGCGCCGGCCGCCGTGTGCGCCGGGTGCACCTGGTAACGGTTCACCGCATCGAGGTCGTCAAAATCCGCGACCAGCACGACATGCCAGTTGCCGCCACCGGCGACATCCGTTCCCACGGACAACGCGCGAATACCGTCGATGACGCCGACGAGAGCGTGCAGACGCGCACGGATGCCCGCGGCATGCTCGGCCTGCTCGACGGGGTCGGTCGCGGCGAGCTGCCACGACACGATGTGGCGAATGGTCATCGAATCTCCATCAGGGCCGCACGCAACCGCAGGGGGTCGATGCGCCAATAGTTGTGGACCTTGCCGTTGATCAGCAAGACCGGGATCTCTTCAACGTAGCGCTCCATCAGCTCGTCGTCATCGAGAATCGAACGTTCTTCAAGCACCATCTCAGGCGCCTGCGGTTCTGCCGCGACCTTTTCCATGACGCTGACAATCACGTCGCGGGCGTCGTCGCAGAGGTGGCAACCGGGCTTGCCGATCAAGGTGAGAAGTGCTGTAGACATCCTCCAACTCTAAAGGCCCCTCTGCCAATAGACTCATTTCCACATGTCTGCTGCTGCTCGCCCTCCCGCCATCGCGTTCTTCGACGTCGACAACACGTTGATGCGCGGTGCGAGCTTGTATTACGTGGGCGTCGGCGCGTGGCGGCGCCAATTCATCACTCTGCGCGACATTCTCTCGTTCGGCTGGAAGCAAGCGCGGTTCGTCGCTGTGGGCGAGAACCGGGCGCACCTCGACAGTGTGCGCGAGCGCGCGCTGGAGATCGTCGTCGGCCATCGCCGGGACGAATTGATTCGGCTCAGCCATGAGATTTTCGACACCCGACTCACCCAACGGCTCTGGCCCGAGACCGTCGAGGTCGCCCAGAAGCATCTGGCGACCGGCCGCGAAGTCTGGCTGATCTCGGCCACCGCGCAAGAAGTCGCCGACGTCATCGCCGAGCGGCTCGGCTTCACCGGTGCGCTCGGCACGGTTCTCGAGTCGGTCGAGGGCGTGTTCACCGGCGCTTTGATCGGCTCGGTGATGCACGGCGAGCAGAAGGCTCACGCGGCGCAGGTTCGAGCCGAAGCGAGCGGTGTCGATCTCGCGGATTGTTGGGCCTACTCCGATTCGCACAACGACATTCCGTTGCTGAATCTGGTCGGGAACCCGGTGGTCGTGAACCCGGATGCCACGCTCGGCCGTTACGCGGAGGCTCGCGATTGGCCCGTGATGCGGTTGAAGACGGCCAGCATCAAGGCCGCGGCACGCGCCGCACGCACCGCCCGCTGAGACCATTGGGCAAGCAAAAAGCGCTAGACCCAGGGGTCTAGCGCTCACGCCAGCAAACGATCTAAACCGTCTACTTCTTGTTGCGACGCTGGTGGCGAGTCTTACGAAGCAACTTACGGTGCTTCTTCTTCGCCATGCGCTTGCGTCGCTTCTTAATTACAGAACCCACAAGACCTCACAAGATTTGGTTGAATCGCTGAAATCACGACTGGCACGAAAACCTTATTCTAACCGAAGAATGGGGTGGCGCCTACGCACACCGTCTGACAGGCACGTAATCGCAGCATAATTTGCGACCCGGTCAGGCTCTCTCGTCGTTCTTGCGCCTTTTTTTGGATGTCGCGTCTTTCACGACATGCGTCATCTGGAACGAGGTGTCGGCGAACGCCTTGCCGAGCGCGGCGGCAAATGCCCGCTGCTCGACTTTCAGGCCCGCCTCGTCCGCGGCGAGGGCCTGATCGATGGTCGGGTCGAAATCGACGCTGAGGAATGGGATCAGCCAGTCTTCAATCACCTCAAGCGGTGAATAGTCCAGGTGGTAATAGCGGTGCTGCCCCTCCTCGCGCACACCAACCAAGCCCGCCTCGCGCAGCACCTTGAGGTGCTTCGAGACCGTCGGCTGGCTGAGTCCGAGTGAACTGACAATGTCAGAAACACTCAATTCTGCGGCATCACTCGACTGGTTATATCGCTGCAGGAGAATATGCAGAATGTCTCGTCGGGTCGAGTCCGCCACAACGTCAAAAATGTCTGCCATTGCACCAGGCTACTCATTCCCGATCAGGAGTACCATGACAAGTCGTGTCGGAGCCGAGAGAAGGGGGCTGAATGCACAGCACTGCCGCCGCCTCTAGATTCCCGAAGCCGCATGTGAATTGGTACGTACGCATTCGCGATTTCATCGACGGCATCGCGCGTAACTCACCCTCGCGCTTCGCGATTTTGGTCTTCACCGCGTTGATCTTGGTCTTCACCCTTCTGTTTTCACTGCCGATCGCCTCGTCCACCGGAACGGTGACGGCGCTGCACGACGCCCTCTTTACCGCGGTGTCGGTGATCTGTGTCACCGGCTTGAGCACCGTTGACATGGCCACCCAGTGGTCCCCGTTCGGAAACGTTCTGGTGTACGTGGGCGTGAATATCGGCGGCGTGGGCGTGTTGACCCTGGCGTCAATCATGGGCATGGCCATTTCACGCCGCCTGGGGTTACGCGCGAAACTGATGGCTGCCAGCGACACCAACCCCTCGCGCATCCACGTCGGGCCTGTCAACGAGGGCCAAGCTGTGCGCCTCGGCGAGGTCGGCAACCTGTTGCTCACCGTCGCAATCAGCGCTTTTGTGATCGAGGCGGCCGTGGCCGCACTGCTCTTCCCCCGGATGCTGATCGACGGTGTACCCGCCGGAGAAGCACTGTGGCACAGCCTCTATTACTCGGCAATGGCGTTCACCAACACCGGATTCAACCCCAACGAAGCCGGGCTGAGCGCGTTCGCGAATGACTATTGGTTTCTCGGCGCCCTCATGGTCGGTGTCTTCCTCGGCAGTCTGGGCTTTCCGGTGATCTACGCCTTCGCCCGCGGCTGGCGCAAGCCTCGCCGCTGGTCAGTACACGTGAAGATCACGCTGGTCACGACGATCATTCTGATGTTCGCCGGAATGATGCTCTACATTCTTCTCGAATTCGACAATCCGAAGACTTTCGGCTCGCTCAATGTGGGCGACACCGTCTTCCAATCGCTCTTCATGTCGGTGATGACACGGTCGGGCGGCTTCGCCACGATCAATATCGGCGATCTGCATGGCTCCAGCCTGCTCGTCAGCGGCATGCTCATGTTCATCGGGGGCGGATCGGCCTCGACGGCCGGCGGAATCAAGGTGACCACCCTGGCCGTACTGTTTTTCGCCGCTTTCGCCGAGGCCCGTGGCCGCGAGAGCATGGAGGCATTTGGCCGCCGCATCCCCCGCGACATTCTGCGTCTGGCGGTGAGCGTGGTGCTCTGGGGGGCCACGACCGTGGCCGTCTCGTCGATCGTGCTTCTGCAGGTCTCCAAGGCCTCGCTCGACATGGTGCTTTTCGACGTGATCTCTGCCTTTGCCACCTGCGGGCTCTCAACCGGTCTCACCCAAGATTTGCCGCCGGAGGGCGTCTATGTGCTCGCCGCCACAATGTTCATGGGTCGAGTTGGTACAGTGACACTCGCCGCCGCTTTGGCAGCCAGCCAGAGCAGGCAGCTTTTCAAACGTCCGGAAGAGAGGCCCATCGTTGGTTGATCGAATCAAGCATGATGCCCCCGTTCTCGTGATCGGCCTCGGCCGATTCGGCGCGGCAACGGCCGGCAAGCTCGACCGCCTCGGCCGCGAGGTTCTCGTGGTCGACTCCAGCGACGCTCTCGTCCAGAAGTGGTCTGAGAGGGTCACTCACGCCGTTCAAGCCGACGCCAAGTCGATCGACGCACTGCGTCAGATCGGCGCCCAAGACTTCTCCATCGCCGTCTGCGCTGTCGGCTCGTCGGTCGAGGCCAGCGTGCTGATCGTCGCGAACCTGGTCGACCTCAAGGTGCCGCAGATCTGGGCGAAGGCGATCTCGCAGTCGCATGGCAAGATCCTCGAGCGCATCGGCGCCAACCACGTGATCTATCCCGAGGCCGAGGCCGGCGAGCGCGTCGCCCACCTGGTATCCGGGCGCATGCTCGACTTCATCGAGTTCGATGACGACTTCGCCCTGGTAAAGATGTACCCGCCGAAGGCAATCCGTGGCATGAACCTCACCGAATCCGGCGTGCGCACCAAGCACCGTGTGACGGTCGTGGGCGTGAAAAGCCCCGGCAAGCCGTTCACCTACGCGACGGCCGAGACCGTGGTCTCGAACCACGACCTGATCATCGTCTCGGGCACCGAGGGCGACATCGAACGGTTTGCGTCGCTCGGCTCCTAACCGCTTGAAGTAGGAACCGGTGCCGGCGTCGCTTTCGGCGCTGGTGCCGCGGGCGGCGTGACCAGCAGATAGACGGATGCCTGGGCTGCACCGTGCCGCACGACGAACTCCCAGCATCCGGCAACATTCAGAATCACGCCGGTGCCCCACTCGTCGCCCGGGCGAAGATAGGTGCTGTCATCGTGCGATTCCGGTCCCCAGACGAGCTGTCCGGCGGACCCGTCCGGACGTTTCACGCTCACCGTCACATCGCCGGTTCCGGTGATTCGCCAGACAAATTTGGTCGTGGTGTTACTCGCGCGCAACGGAGTGTCGCCCATGATCAGCCCATAAAGCGTGTTGCCCGGATTCGCAGTGCCCTGCACCTCGGGGAATCCGCTGACCGTGTCGGTGCGCTGCGGTGAGGCCGGCGCACATCCGGCCGCGCCGGGGGTGCCGAGTGATTCGGCAGGTTCCTGCGCCTGTGGCGAGGGGACCCCCGTCGCAGGCGGCGACGCCGACGCGGAGGGCACGTCGCTGCCGCCGACCGTGCAGCTGGCCAGGAGCAGCGCGAAGACGGCCAGGGCGATCCCGACCGCTATTGTTCCCGCTGGGCGACGCATCGTTACCCGGCAGCGGCCAACTCGCGAGCCCGCGCGAGTGCGGCATCCGTGGCTGTGTCGAAGATGCCCTTCAGGTCGATCTTCTCGAACTCCTCGATCGCGCGCTCGGTGGTGCCGTTCGGGCTGGTCACCTGACGGCGTAACTCGGCCGGACCCTGATCGGATGCCTCCAGCAGAGTGCTCGCGCCCAGGAACGTGCCTTCGACCAGGGTCGCGGCCTCGGCGGCGGTGAAACCCTTGTCGATGGCAGTGCGCGTGAATTGTTCGATTAGGTAGAACACATAGGCCGGGCCGGAGCCGGAGATCGTGCTGAGAGCGTCAAGCTTGTTCTCGGGCACCACGAGTACCGTTCCGACCGTTTCGAAGAGCTCCACGGCCAGAGCGAGATCGGTGTCCGTCGAGCGGGTGCCGGCGCTCACTCCGGTGACGGCCTTGCCGACGACGGCCGGAGTGTTTGGCATCGAGCGGATCACCGACACCGACTCGGGCAGTAACGCTTCGAACGTGGCGATGGTGACGCCCGCCGCCACGCTCACGACGAGCGTTCCGGGTGCGAGGGCGTCGGCGATCTCGGTCAGCAGCGCCGGAACCATGGCCGGCTTCACTGCGACGACCACTATGCGGGCACCGGCCACGGCCAGCCGGTTCGCCTCGGGTTCGATCTCGGTCGCCCAGGCGGTGACCCGATCAGAGTCGTCAAAATCGCCGGCCTTCTCGGCGCTGCGATTGGTGACCCGGATGCCACCCTCCACGCTCACGCCCGGTGCCAGCAGCCCGGCCAGAATCGCTCGCGCCATCGAACCGGCCCCCAGAAAGGCGATTGTGGGCAGTGTCACGGGGGCAGAAGTCATGCTCCCAGTGTACTTTCAGCACCGCAACACACCAGGGGCAACCTGGTGCGATGGCCAGGCACGCCCCACAGGCAGGCATTGTGCACCGGGCGCACAATCTAGGATTGCAGCATGAGCGCATCGGGTGGGAACAAAGCAATTCTGGCGGCATTCGCGGCCAATCTCGGCATCGCCCTGACAAAGTTCGTGGCCTGGGCCCTATCGGGATCGTCCTCGATGCTGGCCGAGGCCGTTCACTCGACTGCCGACTCCGGCAATCAGCTGCTGCTGTTGCTCGGCGGAAGGAAGGCCAAGAAGCGTGCCGATCTCGAGCATCCGTTCGGCTACGGCCGTGAACGCTACGTCTACGCGTTCGTCGTCTCGATCATTCTCTTCTCGATCGGCGGGGTGTTTTCGCTCTACGAAGGCTTCGCGAAGCTGCAGCACCCGCACGAGCTTACGAACGCCTGGTTGCCGCTTCTCGTCTTGGTCATTGCGATCGGGCTCGAGTCATTCTCGCTGCGCACCGCGATCAAGGAGTCGAACCCCTTGCGCAACGGCCAGACCTGGGTGCAGTTCGTGCGCCGCGCAAAGGCCCCCGAGCTCCCTGTCGTGCTGCTTGAAGACGTCGCGGCGCTCATCGGCCTCGTCTTCGCGCTGCTCGGCGTCAGCCTCACGGTCATCACCGGCAACCCGCTGTGGGATGCCCTCGGCACCATTGCCATCGGAGCGCTTCTCGTTCTGGTCGCCGTCATTCTCGGCATCGAGACGAAGAGCCTGCTCGTCGGTGAAGGGGCCAGCACAGCGGACCTCGATGCCATCGAAGCTGCGATCCTCGCCGGCCCTGAGACCAAGCGGATCATTCATCTGAAGACTCTCTACCTCGGCCCCGACGAGCTCATGGTCGCCGCGAAACTCGCCTTCGACGGCAGCAGCCGCTTCGCGGACGTGGCCCTGAGCATCAACCAGGTCGAAGCGCGGATTCGCTCGGCCGTGCCGTTGGCGCGTGTGATCTACATCGAACCCGACATCTACGTGGACCCGGCGGCCGCGGCCCCGCCCACCGACGCGATCGTGATCAAGGGCCTCGAATGACCCGCACCGCGGTGGTTCTGCGGCATGAGCCGCAGGTGCACCTCGGTAACCTCGAGCCGGTACTGCGCGACTACGGATTCGACGTGGACTACGTCGAGAGCCCGGCGGCCGATCTGGACGCCCTCAATGCCACCGCAGCCGACCTGCTGGTCGTGCTCGGCGGCGATATGGGCGTCTACGAAACCGAGAAGCATCCGTCGCTTGTGCATGAGGTCACGCTGCTGCAGCGCCGCCTCGCCGCAGAGCGGCCCGTCGTGGGCATCTGCCTGGGCGCGCAACTTCTGGCCAGCGCGCTTGGCGCAGCCGTCTTTCGAGGGCCCACCATCGAGGTCGGCTTTCGTGCTGTCACGCCGACGGCGGCCGGCGCCGACGGACCGCTGCGCCATATTGTGGGCGTGCCTGTGATGCAGTGGCACGGCGACACCTTCGAGTTGCCGGCCGGCGTAACCCGATTGGCCAGTTCGCCGGCGTACGCGAATGAAGCGTTCGGGATCGATAACTGGGCCCTGGCCGTGCAGTTCCATCCCGAGCTGACTGCGACAATGCACGAGGAGTGGCTGAACCTGGCGCTGGCCGAGGGCGACGCTCTCGAACCCGCCGTGTTGCGTGCCGAGCGGGAGAGATTCTCGGCGGCGATGCAGATCGCCTCACGCGCTCTCTTCAGCGAATGGCTCGACGGGCTGGGTTTTCAAAGAAAACCCTGAGCAGTGCCCCGCAGATCTCTTCCTCGACCCCCGCGAAGACCTCGACCCGATGGTTCAATCGGCGATCGCGCAAGACGTCATAGACCGAACCGGATGCCCCTGCCTTCTCGTCCCACGCCCCGAACACGACCGTCGGCAGCCGAGCGGCAAGTATCGCCCCCGCGCACATGACGCAGGGTTCCAGGGTGACGACGAGGGTGCATCCGGTCAAATGCCAGTCGCCCGTGGCCGCTGCGGCCTCACGAATCGCGACGATCTCGGCGTGAGCGGTGGGGTCCTGGTGTAATTCGCGCTCATTACGGCCGCGGCCGATCACCTGTCCGTCCGTGTCGAGGATGACGGCGCCGACCGGCACATCGTCGCTGCGCAGTGCGGCCTCGGCCTCGACAAGGGCCAGTCGCATCCAGTCGCCATGGCGACTCCCCTGCGGTTTTTCCAACGCGCTCACCTGATGCCCTCTCAACTCGTAGTATTGACCCTATGCGAGTCCACGTTGCCGACCACCCGCTCATCACTCACAAGCTCACGGTGCTCCGCGACAAGAACACCTCCTCCCCCATGTTCCGCGCCCTCGTCGAAGAGCTGATGACGCTTCTCGCCTATGAGGGAACGCGCGGCGTGCGGGTTGAAGACGTCACGGTGCAGACCCCTGTCGCCCTCGCGAAGGGTGTGAAGATCAGCGATCCTAAGCCGCTCATTGTGCCGATTCTGCGGGCGGGTCTCGGCATGCTCGAGGGCATGGTCAAGTTGCTGCCGTCGGCCGAGGTCGGTTTTCTCGGCATGGCTCGCAACGAAGAGACGCTCGAGCCCACCACCTACGCCGAGCGCCTGCCCGACGACCTGTCCGACCGTCAGTGCTTCGTGCTTGACCCCATGCTGGCTACCGGTGGTTCGCTGATTGCCGCCATTGAGTTCCTGTTCGACCGCGGTGCGGTTGACGTGACAGCCATCTGCATTCTGGCCGCCCCGGAGGGCCTCGCCGCCGTCGAGAAGGCCCTGGCCGGCCGCGATGTGAACATCGTGCTGGGTGCCGTCGACGAGAAGCTCAACGAACTCGGCTACATCGTTCCCGGGCTGGGTGACGCGGGCGACCGCCTCTACGGCCTGGTCTAACTCCACACTGTTTCTGCGAAAGCCGGCCGCTGACCTTCTGGTCAGGGCCGGCTTTCGCGCTTTCACATTCGCCCCTTCTGTCGCTGCCCCTTCTCTCGCTGCCCCTTCTCTGTCCCGCGATTCGGAGAATGGCGCGACACGCCGCGTCCCCGTCGAACGACACGCGGCGCTTCGGCTGGTTATCCGAATCGCGGGACAGCGGGCTCCCCTGAAAACGGATGCCGCCAGCCGCGGCACGCAGGAACTTCGAGGGATGCCACCCACTTCCCTCCAAACTTCACGAAACTTTGATAGACCCCCTTTCTCTCACGGATTATTTGACAGAAGCGCGATTCACGACGGATGCTCCGATCGCGCAGGCTCTACGCGCACCTGATTCGCGTCACAGCGCGTCACGCGACACACCCGAATTGACACATCTCGTCACACTCCGCTTTACTCGCAGTTATGACGACGAACGCACACCCCCTGACCTCCGTCGAGGCTTCTGGGACTGCCGGCATGATGATGCCCGGCACGGGCGCTGTCGCGTGTTGTCGAATGTGCATCTGACGCACTGATCGCCGCATTCACTGTCGCTTTCCAAGCCTGCTGAATTCCCCGGCGGATTCATATCGCCGTACCGGGCCCCAACGGGCCACATTTTGTCGAACCCTTCAGACGCCTCCTGAGCGTCGGGTTCACCGCATCATCACGCCAGAAGGATCACTCATGTCACTTGCACTCATCGACACCGCCCGCTCCGCACACGCCCACCGCCCCGAGCTCAGCCTTGCGCCGGCACCGAAGCCAGCCCCGGCCCCGCGCATCCGTGCAGTGCCCGAGGGCACCGAGGCCCGCGGCTTCGTGTTCTACGTCGGCATCGACGAGGCGAAGGCCGCCGCGGCCGGAACGAGCCTGCACCGCATCGTTGAGGCAATCAAGCTGCTCACGGCCGACCTCGCGCCATCGTCCGAAACCTATGCCGCCGTGGCACTGGCTCCGGCCGGCGCCGGCGGGCGCGACGTCGACGTCGTTCGACTCGCTCTCCAGGACCCGTCGGCGCTGGCCAAGCACCGCTCCGAGACCGACGACCCCGATCGCGCGCCGGGCGGCGTGGTAATCGACATTTCTCGCAAGCGCGTGATTCTCGACAGCGAGGCCGCCGCGCTCACGTACAAGGAGTTCGAGTTGCTGCAGTACCTGGTGCTGCGGGAGGGGCGCACGATCGAACGTGCCGAGCTCATCTCGTCGCTCTGGGACGCCAGCAGCGAAGAAGAAGCGCCGAACGAGCGCACGATCGATGTGCACGTGCGCCGTCTGCGCTCGAAGCTGGGTCGCTATGAGGACATCGTGCGCACCGTGCGGGGCGTCGGCTACCGCTTCGACCGCCACGCCGACGTGTCGATTCGCCAGGCGTCAACTCCGAGCCCGGACTTCTTTTAGCACGACGGCCACACGCCGCCACCCTCGCCGATTTCGCCCAATCCGGTCGAATTCGCCCGGCACGCGAGGGGAAGTCGACCGGAAGAGGCGAAGTCGGCGGACAGCGGAAGGCTGGCGGCGGGCGCACTCTCTAATGAATGACTGGCGCCTTAACGTGATTGAGGGCCGGTCGTAGAGGCTAACGACCGACCCTCTTCCCTTGCACCAAGAGTGTCCTGCAATCACATTTCGCGTCTTCCGCCACAGCAAACGGTTGACGCACTACGAATATATAACGAACCGATAACGGAGCGCTAGTTACCTGATCGTTATTTTTCTATGAGTTTTCTGAGAGTGCTCCGAAACCCGGCTGGAACCTCGTTCGACTCGTCGCCCCACTTCTTCTAGTCTGGGTTCATGAAGGATCGATCGTGACCGACCGAGCCGTTGCCGTGGCCGCCTGGGAATCCCTGTTTCGCGCGCAGGTCGCGGTGATGCGCAGTCTGGCCGCCGATTTTCCCTCACACGAGATCTCACTGAACGAGTACGACGTGCTCTTCACCGTCTCGCGGGCACCCGACCGCCGCATCCGGCTGCGTGATCTCAACCGTCACGTCTTGCTGACCCAACCGAGCGTGAGCCGTCTGATCGACCGCCTCGTCACGCGCGGCCTCCTCACCAAGCTCACCGACCCCGACGACGGCCGTGGAGCGATCGTTGAACTGACGGATGCCGGCTTCGTGCTGTTCCGCCGCATGGCCGTCTCACACATGAGGTCGATCACCAAGCGGGTCGGTGAGACCCTCAGCGAAGACGAGCTCACGCAACTCACGGTGCTCTGCGACCGGCTGCGCAACGACGAGAGCTGAGTCGTCCGCCGAGCGGTGTGGTCGCGTTGGGACCGCGAGCTACGCCGGTGTGGCGGCCGCGATGAGCCCGGCGAAGAGCGCCTTGTCAGCGTCGGTTTCCGGATGCCACTGCACGGCTAATTCGAACCGCTCGCCGGTCGACTCCATCGCTTCGATGACCCCGTCGGCACTCTGTGCCGTCACAACGAATCCCGGATGGGCCGCGACAGCCTGGTGGTGATGACACGGCACGGCGAGGTGCGACGCGACCAGTGCAGAGATCCGAAGCCCGGGTTCCACCGTGACCTCCGACGAGCTGTAGGCGTTGTCGCCCCCCGAATGACGGTCGTGACCGACGACATCCGGCAGATGTTGCACTAGCGTGCCCCCAGCGCGAACAGCCATCAGCTGCATGCCCCGACAGATGCCGAGCACCGGCTTCTGCTGCTCATCGGCCGCATCGAGCAACCACATTTCGCTGGCGTCACGGTCGTCGTACCAGGTCGTCACGGTCGGGTCGGCTTGCTGCGCGTAGAGGCCCGGGTTCAGATCTGCACCCCCGGCCACGATGAGGCCATCGAGGCGCGCCATCACTGCGCGCGCCTCGGCGAGGGACCCGGTGGGCGGAATCAGCACCGGAACGCCACCGGCGTCGCGCACCGAATCGGCGTACGACGACGGAAGCAGATCGGCCGACACCCGCGTCCACGTTCCCCAATCGGCGGGCTGCCGATAAGTGCTGATTCCGATCACGGGCCGGTTAGTCAAAGTCGGCATCCAACGGCGTCACGTACGCGTTCGACAGGCCACCGTCGACCAAGAAGTCGGTGGCTGTGATGAAGCTTGACTCGTCACTGGCCAGGAACGAGACGGCATTGGCGATCTCTTCGGGCTCGGCGAAGCGGCCCATCGGTACGTGAATCAGGCGCCGCGCGGCACGCTCGGGGTCCGTGGCGAAGAGCTCTTGCAGCAGTGGAGTGTTGACCGGCCCGGGGCAGAGCGAGTTCACCCGGATGCCCTTTTGCGCAAACTGCACGCCAAGCTCGCGGGTCATCGCCAGTACGCCGCCCTTGGAAGCGGTGTACGAGATCTGCGAGGTCGCCGCGCCCATAATCGCCACGAACGAGGCGGTGTTGATGATCGAGCCCTTGCCCTGCTCGAGCATGTACGGCAGCGCAGCCTTGCAGCACAGGTAGACACTGGTCAGGTTGACTTCCTGCACCCTCCGCCAGGCATCGATGCCCGTCTTCAGAATGGAGTCATCATCGGGCGGCGAGATCCCCGCATTGTTGAAGGCGACGTCGACGCTGCCGAATGTGGCCTTGGCATGGGCGAAAAGCGCCTCGACCTCGGCCTCGTCCGTCACATTCGTCTTGATGAAGGAGCCGCCCAGTTCGGCGGCGATCCGGGGGCCGTTGACCTCATCGAGGTCGCCGATGACGACCTTGGCGCCTTCTGCAGCGAATTTTCGGGCCGTGGCCAATCCGATTCCGGAGCAGCCTCCGGTGATGACGCCGACTTTGCCTTCGAGTTTTCCGCTCATGACGTGGTTGT
Organism: Leifsonia psychrotolerans; assembly: GCF_013410665.1. Lineage (NCBI taxonomy): Bacteria > Bacillati > Actinomycetota > Actinomycetes > Micrococcales > Microbacteriaceae > Glaciibacter > Glaciibacter psychrotolerans. The sequence continues at coordinate 2,758,191 of NZ_JACCFM010000001.1, forward strand.
CCGTTCTGTTGTTCTATTCACTGTGGTGGGCTAAAAATGCGCGAGGGCGACGGATGCCGCGGTGGGGGTTGCCTCGATCAGGGCTCGGTCGAGATGAACACGTTCTTCACCTCGGAGAAGGAGTCGGGGGCGTCGGGTCCGAGCTCGCGGCCGAGGCCCGACTGCTTGAAGCCGCCGAACGGGGTCCAGTAGCGCACCGAGGAATGCGAGTTGATCGACAGGTTGCCGCTTTCGACCCCCCGGGCGACGCGCAGCGCGCGGCCGACGTCGCTCGTGAAGATCGAGCCGGACAGGCCATATTCGGTGTCGTTGGCCTTCGCGATGGCATCCGCCTCGTCACGAAACGGCATGACGGCCACGACCGGGCCGAACAGTTCCTGACGCCAGACCGGATCGTCGGCGCTCGTGGGTAACACGACCGTTGGCGGCAGCCAGAACCCGGCGCTGCCCGTCACCGTCGCCCCCGTGTAGGCCACGTCGGCGGCGGCGATGGAGGCGGCGACGGCGTCGCGCTGTTTGGCCGAGACCATGGGGCCCATCTGGGCGTTCTCGGATCGGGGATCGGCGACGACGAAGGAGGTGACCGCCGGCTCAAACAGTTCGAGAAAACGCTCGTACACGTTTTCCTGCACCAGGATGCGGGACCGTGCGCAGCAGTCCTGGCCGGCGTTGTCGAAGGCTCCCCCGGGTGCGCTGGCGGCCGCCTTCTCGAGATCGGCGTCGTCGAAGATGATGTTGGCGCTCTTGCCGCCCAATTCGAGCGTGAGCCGTTTGACCTGATCCGCGCAGCCCCGCATGATTCCCTTGCCGACCGAGGTCGAACCGGTGAAGGCCACCTTGCGCACGAGCGGATGCGTGACAAACCGATCGCCGACGACGGATCCCTTGCCCGGAATCACCGTGAACACATGCTCGGGCAGTCCGGCTTCGAGGGCGAGTTCGGCCAGGCGCAGCGCGGTCAACGGGGTGATTTCGGCCGGCTTCAAGACCACGGTGTTGCCCGCGGCCAGCGCCGGGGCGAATCCCCAGCCCGCGATGGGCATCGGAAAGTTCCACGGCACGATGATGCCGACGACGCCGAGCGGTTCGTGGAAGGTAATGTCCACTCCCCCGGCGACCGGAATCTGGCGACCGAAGTGGCGTTCAGGCGCGGCCGAGTAATAGTTGAGCACATCGCGCACGTTGCCGGCTTCCCAGCGGGCGTTCCCGATGGTGTGGCCGGAGTTGGCAACTTCGAGCCAGGCGAGTTCATCGAGGTGGGCATCGACGGTGGCGGCAAAGGCACGCAGCAGACGGGCCCGTTCGCCGGGGGCGACGGCTTTCCAGCCGGCGAACGCACGGTGTGCGCGCTCGATGGCGGCATCCGTTTCGTGTAGATCGGCCTGATCGACTCGGGTCAGCAGTTCCGCGGTGGCCGGGTTGATCACGTCGAAGCTACCGCCGGCCGAAAAGACGGAGGAGGGGAAGTTCATTGGTGTTAGAGCCTTTCGAACCCGCGGCGGAGTTCCCAGTCGGTGATGGCAGAGTCGAACGCCGCAATTTCGACGTCGGCGTAGTTCACATAGTGCTTCACAACATCTTCGCCGAAGATCTCCCTGGCGATCGCCGAGTTCGCGAACAGCTCTCGGGCCTCGTGCAACGTCGTCGGCACAGTTGGCGCACCGGATGCGTAGGCGCTGCCCGTGGTGGCCGGCTCAAGTTCGAGCTCATGTTCGATGCCGTACAGCCCACCGGCCAGCATGGCGGTCAGGGCCAGGTAGGGGTTCACGTCCCCGCCGGGAAGCCGGTTCTCCATGCGGGCGCTCTGGCCGTGCCCGACCAGACGCACGGAACAGGTGCGGTTGTCGAGCCCCCAGGCGACGGCGGTCGGCGCAAACGAACCATTCACGAACCGCTTGTACGAATTGATGTTGGGCGCATAGAAGAGGGTGAACTCGCGCATGGTGTGCAAAACTCCCGCGATGAAGTGGTTATAGAGTGCGGTGCGCTCGCCCTTCTCGGCGTCCCAGAAGACCAGTTCGCCGTTCGGCCCACGCAGTGACATGTGGATGTGGCAGGAGCTGCCGTCGCGCGCGTTCGGCTTGGCCATGAACGTCATCGACTTGCCCTGCAGCGCGGCGATGTCTTTGGCCATGGTCTTGTAGACAGTGTGGTTGTCGGCGGTGGTGATCACCTGGTCATATTTGAACGCGATCTCGTGCTGCCCAAAATTGCATTCGCCCTTCGCCGACTCCACGGTCATGCCGGCCTGGTACATCATGTTGCGGATGGTGCGCAGCACCGGTTCGACGCGCAACGAGCCGAGCACCGAGTAATCGACGTTGTACTGGTTGGCCGGAACGAGGTCGACGTAGCGTTTGTTCCACGCCTCTTCGAATGTGTCCTCGTAGATCATGAACTCGAGCTCGGTGCCCGAGAAAGCCGTCCAGCCGTGCGCGGCAGCCTTATCGACCTGCTGACGCAGCATTGTGCGCGGCGACATCGGCACCGGGCCGCCGTCGATCAGAGTGAGGTCGCATTGGATCATCGCGGTTCCCGGGCGATGCGGCAGCCGGCGGATGGTGTCGAGGTCCATCACGAACTGCATGTCGCCATAGCCCTTTTCCCAGGAGGTGCTGTCGTATCCGTCGACCGTGTTCATCTCAACGTCGACCGCAAGCAGATAGTTGCAGCCTTCAGTGCCGTGGTCGAGCGTCGACTCCAGAAAGAAGGCGGCATGGAGCAACTTGCCCTGCAGACGACCCTGCATATCGGTGAACGCGAGCACGACGGTGTCGATATCACCGCTGTCGATTTCTGCCTTCAACGTGTCGACCGTCAGCATGCGGTCGTTTCGGGGGTGCGAGTTCTGCGTCATTGCTTTCCAACCGCTCATTTCAGTAGTCCCTTCAGAAGTGCGGCCGTGCCGTCACAATGCTCTTCCATGACGAAACGAGCGGTGTCGGCTTCCCCGTCGAGGATGGCGCGCACAATCTTCCGGTGTTGTTGATTCGAATTCGTGATATTCATCTGCAGAAAAGGAATTTCCGCAAGAAACTGGTGGACCTTGTTTTGGATCAGGCTGCTGCTTTTCGTCAGTTCGCCCGAGCCGCACAGCGCGGCGATCGTGAGGTGCAGGCGGGCGTCGGCCTGTCGGTAGTCGGCCGGCGCCGTCGCCTTCTCAGTGTCGGCGAGGCTGTCGGTGAGACGCGAACGCGCGGCGTCCGTCAGGGCACTGGATGCCGCGCTGTAGCAGGCGCCCGGCTCGATCACCCGACGGAAGATCAGTACGTCCGCGATCTCCTCCTGCCGGTCGGCGTTGCGAGCCTGGTCAGGCAGTCGGGCGTTTTCGACCAGCCCCACGACCGTGCCGCCTCCGCGGCCTCGTGTCGTTGACACGAGGCCGGCGGAGCGCAGGGCGCTGATGGCCTCCCGCAGCGTCGCCCGCGACACCTCGAGCTTCTCGGCGAGGATCCGCTCGGGTGGCAACTTCGAACCGGGTTCGAAGATGCCGAGCTGAATCGCCGAACCGAGCTGTTCGACACAGGACTCGAAAGCCATATGTCCGCGAACAGGACGGAGGATTGCATCGATGAGTGGCGAGGCGACGACTGCGGGGAGGGACATGGCAGTGACTAGTCGAGCAGCTTGCTCGCGTCGATGGTGAGGTGTTCGGCCTCTTCCTGGGTCATGAAGTGCTTCTTGCCCGACGTGAACCAGAGGATCGTCGCGAAGATCGCCACAACCGCCACCGCGATCGGCGCGTAGTTGAACGAGTCGATTGTGATCGGCAGAACCGGCGGAAGGACGAACAGAATGCAGATGAAGACCACCCAGACCACGGCGACCCAGCCGATGACCGGGCTCCACTTGCCGAGGCTGAACGGGCCGGGGGTGAAGTCCTTGCTCAACCGGCGCAGGAAGACCGGTGCCACATAGGCGATGTAGAGCCCGATGACGGCGACGCTGGTCACGGCCAAGTACGCGGTGGTGTTGAACATGGCCGGGGAGGCCAGCACGATTGCCGCGCCGACACACAGCCAGATGGAGTTCGTCGGGGTACCGGTGCGCTTGTTCACCTTGGCCCACAGTCGCGAACCGGGGATGGCGTTGTCTCGCGAGAACGCGTAGCTCATGCGGGAGTTCGCGGTGACGGAGGCCATGCCGCAGAAGAACTGGGCGCCACAGACGATAAAGAGCAAGAACTTCGCCACGTCGGGGTTGTTCAGTGCGTCGAGGAAGATCTGAGCGGGCGGCAGCCCGGTCTCGGTGGCCAGCAGCTTGTTCAAGCCCTCAGGCGACCCGTCCTGAATGGCGGCGGTGATCGAGAACAACAGAATCCAGCCACCGATGATCGAGATCAACACGCTCATCACAATGCCGCGCGGGGCCGCAATGGCGGCGTTCTTGGTCTCTTCGGCCACGTGGGCTGACGCGTCGTACCCCGTGTAGGTGTACTGAGCCATGAGGAGACCCATCAGGAACACGTAGGGGCCGAAGGTGAATCCGGTCTCGTTGTGCCAGGTGGTCATGGTCCAGGTGAAGGACTGGTGACTGGTCGGCAGGATCCAGAGCACGGCGACGATGATTGCGACGCCGACAATGTGCCACCAGGCCGAGACGTTGGACAGCAGGCTGACCAGGTTGACGCCGAAGGCGTTCAGCAGACCGTGAAGAACGATGATCACAATGAACAGACCGAAGGTGTTCATCGGGTTGGGTTCCACCCCGAAGGTCAGCGAGGCGAAGGCCATCATCGTCGTGGCGGCACCGAAGTCGATGGCCGCCGTGACGGCAACTTCGCCGAGGAAGTTGAACCAGCCCACGAACCAGGCCCATTCGCGCTTATTCTTCTTGGCCAGGCGGCCGGCCCAGAAGTAGAGACCGCCAGCCGTGGGGTAGCGAGAACACACTTCGGCCATCGCCAGGGCCACGCAGAGCACGAAGATTCCCACAATGGGCCAACCGAGGCTGATCGCCGAAGGCCCGCCCGAGCGCAGCGCGATCGAGTAGGAGGTGATGCAGCCGGCGAGGATCGAGATGATTGAGAAGGAAACCGCGAAGTTCGAGAAGCCCGACATTCCGCGGTGGAGTTCTTGCTTGTAGCCGAGTTTGGCGAGCTCAGCTGCATCCGCATCTGCGATTGATTGTGCGGCCGATTGTGTACCCGACGTCGTTGTCGTTTTGTCAGTCATGAAGTTTTCACTGCCTATCTGATGGATGATCTGATGGGAGAGGGCTCAGGTGACGATAGTGTCTGAATTCTGGCCTGCGGCATCCAAAAATGTCAATGGCCTGATGTCAGACATTTAGAGAATGAGTGAGGACGATCACATGTGGGGCTACCTGTTCCTCGCTCTGGCCATCGTCGCTGAGGTGATCGCGACGACCTTCCTGAAGTTCACGGCGGGTGAGAATGCCAAATGGTGGGCCTACGCGATCGTTGTCGTCGGCTACGTTGCGTCGTTCACAGCACTCAGCCAGTCACTCTCGCGCGGCGTTCCACTCGGTATCGCCTACGCGATCTGGTCCGCCGTCGGCGTCGTCGCGATCGTGATCGTCAGCTGGCTGCTCTTCAAGGAGTCGCTCAGCTGGGTGCAGATCGTGGGCCTCGCGCTCGTAATCAGTGGTGTTGGTTTGCTCGAACTGGGCGGCAAACACTAGCGCTGACGCCGAAAACGGTCAGTCGTTTTCGTCCTTCGTCACCTGCACCGAGATCACCCCGCGAATCTCGGCGAGACCCTCAACGAGGTCTTCCAGCGGGCCCCGACCATGGCGAAATCTCATGTCGGCTTCAACTCGAGGCACCTTGCCATCGATGTTGATTCGACGGGTCTTGGTGAGGGACGCCTCGTAGCCGAGCTCGGTCGCCCGATGCAGGATGTCGCGCAGCACGCCCCGGTTCTCTTTGTACGACACAACGAAGACCTGATCCTTGTCGATCAGCGGAATTCGTCGTCCGAGAATGGGCAGGAATGCGACGGCGGCCAGGTGCAGGATCGTCGCGATCACCGCGATCACCGGCATCCCGGCCCCGCACGCCATCCCGATCGCCGCAGACATCCAGATCGTGGCAGCCGTGGTGAGGCCATTCACGGCATTTTGACGCACGAAGATCACGCCGGCGCCGAGAAAGCCGATACCCGACACGATCTGCGCCGCGATTCTTGACGGGTCGAGCACCACCTCGGGGCCGATCACGTTACTGAAGCCGTAGGCCGACACGAGGGTGAACACCGCAGCACCCAAACCGACCAGCGTGTGGGTACGCAGCCCGGCGCTCTTGAGCTTGCGTTGCCGCTCGACCCCGACGATTGCGCAGAGTACGAACGCCAGCAGAAGCAGAAAGATCTGGGTCAGTGTCGAATCCGAAACGAACTCAAGTTGCAGCATGGAACCCCTTGACTCTGCGTCGAGAACACTTGTTCTACAGCAGACTCGACCGAGTCGCTACCGACGCGACATCCCACCATAGAGCACGAATCAAGGGGTGACTAGACGCCCGATCGTTAACCGAATCGTAACCTCCATTCCACCTCGGTGCTGCGCTAGCATGACGAGCGGGAGGCCAGCGACCCGGCATCCAACTGCCCGCTTACAGCTCGGGCGGCCTGAAACTGGCCCACGGAGGAACATATGTTCAAGACTCGTACGGCGACCGCCGTCGTGGCATTCGCTGCAATTGCGGCCCTCACTCTGACCGGATGTTCGTCGGGGGGAACCAGCACGCCCTCGTCAAGCGGATCGGCTGTCGACGCGAAAACCGCGACAAGCGCCGCGGACTTCGGCGGCCTCGACCAGTTGGTGGCCGCAGCCAAGGCCGAAGGCACACTCAACGTCATCGCCCTGCCTGACGACTGGGCGAACTACGGCAAGATCATCGCCGCGTTCAAGACGAAGTATGGCCTCACCGTGAACTCCGCCAACCCCAATGGGTCGAGTGCCGACGAGATCAAGGCCGCCAAAGACAACAAGGGTCAAGACACCGCCCCCGACGTCTTCGACCTCGGCACGGCTGTAGCGCTGGCCAGCACCGCTCAGTTCGCGCCGTACAAGGTCGCGAACTGGGCCGACATCCCTGACGGCAACAAGGAGTCGACCGGCCTGTGGGTCAACGACTACACCGGCAGCATGTCGATCGGCTACAACTCGGCAAAGTACCCAAAGCCGACCAGCCTCGACGACCTGCTGAAGCCCGACTACAAGGGAGCTGTCGCCATCAACGGTGACCCCACCCAGGCCGGTGCGGCCTTCGCTGCGATCGGGCTCGCCACCGTGCAAAACGGCGGAACCCTCGACGACTTCCAGCCCGGCATTGATTTCTTCAGCAAGCTGAACGCGGCGGGCAACTTCCTCACGGTCGACCCCACCCCGGCGACCATCGCCTCGGGTGAGACCGGCGTTGTCTTCGACTGGAGCTACAACAACCTCGCTCAGTCGGCGGTTGTCCCGGGCTGGAAGGTGACCACCCTTCCGGGCACGGCCTACATCAGCTTCTACAACCAGGCCATCAACGTGGACGCACCGCACCCCGCTGCGGCCCGCCTGTGGCAGGAGTTCGTCTTCAGCCCCGAGGCTCAGAACCTGTTCCTCGCGGCCGGCGCCTACCCGGTGACGATCGATGCCATGGTTGAGAGCGGAACTGTTGACAAGACGGTGCTCGATTCGGTCGGTGAGCTGCCGAAGGACCGCGTCACTCCCACGGTGGAACAGACGGATGCCGCCAACACGCTGCTGTCGAAGAACTGGGCTGCGGCCATCGGCCAGTAGCATCAAGCTATGACTGTCGCTTCTGCGCCAGCCAATGTGAGTGGTGACGCCGAGGTCCCTCCTCGGCGTCACTCTCCCGTCGGCCCTGCGCCTCTCCGCCGCACAAAGCGTGGCTGGGCCTTTCTCGGCCTCACCCCGTTCGCGTTCTACGTTCTGGCCTTTCTGGCGCTGCCGACGATCATCGCGGTCTCAACGGGATTCTTCGACAACAACGGCGCATTCACGCTCAGCAATATTGCTGCCCTGTTTGATCCGGTCATCCTGAAGACATTCGTCTCCTCATTTTGGCTTTCGGCCTTGACCGCCACCGTCGGCGCGGTCATCGGAGCCATCGTCTGTTACGCGCTGATCGGCACCCGGCCCGAGGGGCGGCTGCGCCAGTTCATCGAGTCGGTCTCGAGTGTTCTCGCGCAGTTCGGCGGCATCATGCTCGCCTTCGCATTCATCGCCGCGATCGGAACTCAGGGCCTCATCACGCTCTGGCTGCAGACCGCCTTCAACCTCAACATTTATGCCAACGGTGTCTGGCTCTACACGGTTCCCGGCCTCATCCTGCCCTACATCTACTTTCAGGTGCCGCTGATGGTGATCGTTTTCCTGCCCGCACTCGAGGGGCTGAAACCACAGTGGGCCGAGGCCAACGCCACACTCGGAGGGAGTCGTTTCACCTACTGGACGCGCATCGCCGCGCCCGTACTGGCGCCCGCATTCTTCGGCAGCCTGCTGCTGCTCTTCGCCAACGCCTTCTCTGCCTATGCGACGGCTGCAGCACTGATCAGCCAGGGTTCGCAGATTGTGCCCCTGCAGATTCGGGCCGCCCTGGTGAGTGAGACGATTCTCGGCCGTGCGAACATGGCCGGTGCACTCGCTTTGGGCATGATCATTGTGATGATCGTCGTGATGACGGCTTATTCCTTCCTGCAGGCCCGTACGACGAGGTGGCAAAAATGAGCGCGCCCGGTAACCGCATCGGGGCCGCCCCGAGCGCCCTGACGCGGCGTCTGATCCTCGGCATCGTCGGAGCAGTCTTCGCCATCCCGATTGTGGCCATGATCGAGTTCACCCTGCGCCGGGGCCTCCAGGGTGGCTATACCTTTGACCACTGGATCGCGCTTTTCAACCCGGCGAACGCGTCGCAATACCAAATCCTCTACGTCGGCCTCGGCAACTCGTTGATGCTTGCCGTTGTGACGGTGGCAATCGTGTTGTTCGTGCTGCTGCCCACGATGATCCTGGTTCAGTTGAAGTTCCCCGCGCTTCGACGAGTACTGGAGTTCATCTGCATCATCCCGATCACCGTGCCGGCGATCGTGCTGGTGGTCGGCCTGGCCCCGGTCTACTCCGTTATCGCCTCAGTCTTCGGCAGTTCGATCTGGACTCTGGCCTTCGCCTACGGCATCACCGTGCTGCCCTTCGCCTATCGCACCATCCAGTCGAACATTGGCGCGGTCGATGTGAACACGCTGAGTGAGGCCGCCCGTTCGCTCGGCGCCAGTTGGGGCTCTGTGTTCTGGCGGGTGCTGGTTCCGAACCTCCGCCGCGGCATCCTGGCGGCCTCATTCATCTCGGTGGCCGTTGTGCTCGGCGAGTTCACGATTGCCTCGCTCCTCAGCCGAACAAACCTGCAGACAGCGATTCTGCTGCTCTCACAGACAGACCCGTACGTGGCGGTGGCCATCGCGCTGCTCGCACTCCTCTTCGCGTTTGTGCTTCTTCTCGTCATCGGCCGAATCGGAGCAACGCGCAAGTCCAGCTACAGAAAGAACGGTAAGAAATCGTGAGTTCCGCCTCGGGAGTGGCCGTCGATCTGACGAATATCACCAAGACCTACGCCGGCGTTTCCGCCCTCAACGACCTCAGCCTCTCGGTGCAACCGGGTGAGTTCGTGGCCCTCCTCGGCCCGAGCGGCTGTGGAAAGACCACTGCGTTGCGGGCGGTTGCCGGGCTCGAGAGCATCGATTCGGGCACCATCGCGATCAACGGCGAAGACGTCACCGATCAACCGACGAACAAGCGCGACATGGGCATGGTCTTTCAGTCCTACTCACTCTTTCCGCACCTGACGGCCATTCAGAACGTGGAATTCGGGCTGCGGATGCGCAAGGTGGGCGCGGCTGAACGCCTCAAACGGGCGGGTGACGCCCTGACCATGGTCGGGCTCGACAGCCACCTGGGCCGGTATGCACATGAGCTGAGCGGTGGCCAGCAGCAGCGCGTGGCCCTCGCCCGCGCGCTCGTTACCGAGCCGCGTGTGCTGCTTCTCGACGAGCCGCTCTCGGCGCTCGACGCGAAGGTGCGCGTGCAGCTGCGGGACGAGATTCGGCGCATCCAGACTGAGCTCGGCATCACCACACTGTTCGTGACCCACGACCAGGAGGAGGCGCTGGCCGTAGCCGACCGCGTCGCTGTCATGCAGGCCGGGAACATCGAGCAGATCGGAACCCCGGAAGAGCTCTATCGCAGCCCGGCTACGCCGTTCGTGGCCGAGTTCGTCGGGCTGAGCAACCGCCTTCCCGGGGTCGTGTCGGCCGGTGGGGTGTCGCTGCTCGGGCAGCGCCTTCCGTTGCTTCACCCCGCCACGGCCGAGGGCCCGGTGCGCGTTTGGTTGCGGCCTGAAGACATCGACCTGGCCAGCTCAGGCATCCCGGCTACCGTCATTTCGTCAAGCTTTCTCGGTTCGTTGCGGCGCACCCACGTGCGGTTGGCCGACGATACGTTGATCAGCGTGCAGCACGGCGCGCGTGAGAACCCGGCTCCCGGGGCGACGGTGTATCTGACGCTGAACGGCACGCCGGTCTCGGTCGGCCCCGCGTAGTTCGCTCGACGCAGCACGCCAGGCGCGCCGGTATCCGGATCCGCGCCTGGCGTGCTGATCTGGCCGGCCTGGCGCGCATGCTCGGCTATCTGCCGTTCATGACTGCCGTGATCGCCGCCTCCGTTCCGCTGGCGGCCGGGCTCTACCTGCTCGTGACAGTGAGTTGGAGCCTCGGCGAGCGTCTGATTCTGCGTCGACGCCGGGGTCCGACTGCGGGCGAAACGCCGGTGCCCGTGCAGGGCTGAGCTGCGCTACGGACGCAGCTGGGGGTGGCGCAGCTTCAACGAGAACCGCCGCCTCTGGCGACCGACCACGCCGCACCGGCGACTCTCGGTACAAACGACGACGTTCAGCGTCGGCGACTCGCGGTGCCTAGCCGGAGAGACCGCCGGGTCCGGTCGCCGCACCCTCGTCGACCGACCTGCCGCCGATCGCCGTGCCACTCCAGGAGAGCACCGTCCAGCCCGTCTCGGGCGATCCGTCCAGCGTCATCACACCCGTGTTGTGCATGACATGAGCGGATGCCGTCGCCGCGTCGACATTGCGTGAGCGGCTGGCCGTCCAGGCCCGAATCACCTGGCCGTGAGCGACGCAGGCAACGGTGCCGTGGCCGCTCCCCGCGGCCTCGGCGATGACGGCATCGAAGCGGGCGAACACCTCGGCGCCGCTCTCGCCGCCCGGCATCCGTCGTTCGATGTCGCCGGCGGCCCAGGCGAAAGACACCTCGTGATAGATCGTGATCGACGCCCGATCGGTGTGCAGCTCGAGGTCACCGGCACTGATCTCGCGTAGGCCGTCACGCACCTGAACGCTCAGACCGGTGGCGGCCGCGAGCGGCGCTGCCGTGAGTTGGGCGCGCGTCTGCACCGAGGCATAGAGCGCACCGATATTCTCGGCAGCGAGCGCCGCCGGAATCGCCGCGGCCTGCTCCAGCCCAAGCGTGGTCAGCCCCGGCCCGGGAACCAGAGTGTCGAGCTCGCCCCGCACGTTGGCCGGGGTCTGCCCGTGCCTGATCAACAACAACCGCATGTCGCACTCCTTCTCTTTGCTGACTCCACCGTGGCATGACGACCTGAGCAAACCCAACCCACAGGCGCTCCCTCCGCCGACCGAACGTGGGCGGCGGTTACGGAGTACGCGAGAGGATGCGCAGGAAGTCGGCCAGAAACGCTGAGTAGTCGACGTCGAGCACCACGTGCGTGTCTGGTGCCGGCCGGGCCGGCCAACAGACGGGCATACCGTCCGAGGTACGCATCAGGAACGCACGCGTCGCGAAGCCGTCGCGGGTCACGTTGACCGGCCCGTCCGCCGAACGGGTGATCCACTCGGGGTGCATCAGTAGGGCAGCGGCGAGTCCATCGTGTGCGGCAGAGATACGACGCCCCCAGGTGTACTGAGTGAAGTCCATGTAAGCGTCGAGCACATCGGCCGAGAACGTTCCCCAGGGCGTTCCGGACCGGCGCAACGCCAAGACCCCCTGCTCATCGACGATGGCTCGAGCCGTCACATCGACGCCGACCATCACCAGTGCGCGGCGCGGCGCAGCGAACATCCGCTCGGCCGCCACCCCATCACTGTGCACATTGGCATCGACCATGAGCATGGTGCCGGGCGCCGGGTACGCTCCGGATCCCCCCATGACAACGACCGAGCGGAACAGCGTCAGCAGATCGGGTTCGATCTCAAGCGCGAGCGCCACGTTGCTGAACGGGCCGAGTGGCAACAGGTCGTAATAGCCCGGTCGCGCGCGGGCCATCTGCACAATCAACTCTGCCGAGCTGAGCGGCGACATATTCTTCGGGCGGAGGGGCGTGGACCAGAGATCTCCCAACCCGTCTTCGCCATGCACGTGCGAGGCGAGCCGCGACGTTCCCACGATGGGTCCGGCGGCTCCTCGCGCGACGAGCGTATCCTCGAGCTCGGCAACGCTGAGCACGCGGGCGATGTTCGTCAACGCCGAGTCGACGGAGGTGTTGCCGAACACACTCGTGATGGCCGAGATCTCGGCGTGGGGGTGACCCGCCAGGTAGAGCAGGGCCAGTGCATCATCGATTCCGGTGTCGGTGTCGACGATGATGTGTCGGATGGCGTCGGGCGCGTCGAGGTTCATGGGATTACTTCCGGGTTCAGTGAGCGCTCCAGCAGGCGCTTGAGCGAGCACGAGGGCAGCTTGAGCGAGCACGAGGGCAGCGCAGGCCGCGTCAGCGTACGCGCAGGATCGAGAACTGAAAGCGTCCCTCATGAAAATAGGTACGCGAGAGCATGATCGGCCGCGCACTGGAGTCGTGGTGAATCTGATGCAGGTAGACGTAGACCATCTCGGGGTCCCGTTCGCCCCACCCGATCTCGGGCCCGCACGCGGCGTGCAGCTCGGTGACCGCGGTGTGCGGAATGGCACCGGCCTGCTCGAGGAGACCAAACAGTGAGTCGGGGACTGCGTCCGTCGTCAGGTCGGTCGGAAGCAACGCCCCCGGAATGACCTCATAGGAGTAGGCCACGATGATGTCGTCGGCAATGACGGTGCGCTCGGTGGCGAGCACGCGCGTGCCTTCCGGGATGCCGAGCGCCGCCGCTTCAGCGGCATCCGCCCCACGAAAACGCACCGCGTGGTAGCGCATCGTGGGTTCCATGCCGTGTGAGCGGATGGTGTCGCTCATTGATTGCAGTTCCTGCAACCCGGCGGTGATGGCGTGGCCGTACGGCGAGACGAAGGTGCCCGTGCCATGCCGGGTGATCGTCAACCCTTGGGCTTCCAGCTGCTGCAGCGCCGCGCGGACCGTGCTGCGGGAGACGCCGTACTCGGCCGTCAACGCCGCTTCGGTGGGAAGTTGGGAGCCCTCGGCCCATTCGCCGTTGCGCAGCCGCTCGCGCAGACCCTCGGCCAGCTGAACCCGCAGGTTCGTGGTGCGCAGGAGTCGTCCGGTCGAGTTCGGCGTCGCGCCGTCAGCGGATGCCGGTGCCGGGGTCCGGCCGATTTCGCTCTGAATGACCACATTCACCCCTTCTTGTGGATCGCCGACAGGCACGGCAGGTTCTGAAGGAAGCATAGAACACAATTGACTCTGGCCGCTTGTCAGATGTAGGTTGTCATATAACTCGAGGAGGATCCTGCCATGGTTCACGCAACGGATGCCCAACTCCCTGACCTCTCCGGAACAACAGTTATCGTGACGGGCGGCAGCGGCAGCATCGGTGGTGGAATCGCTCGGCGTTTCGCCGCCGCCGGCGCCTCGGTCGTCATCCACCACTTCTCCGGCGCAAAGGCCGCCGCCCGGGTGGTGGACGAAATCGTCGCCGCTGGAGGCTACGCGCTCAGCGCGCGTGCCGACATCCGTGACCTGGATCAGTGTCGTGCGGTGGTGCAGAAGGCCGTCGCCGCCTTTGGCCACCTCGACGCACTGGTCAACAACGCCGGCATTCAACCCGTGCAGCCGCTGGCGGGCATGACGGTGGCGGAGTGGGAAGCCGTTGTCACCGTTAACCTGTCGGGCACGTTCGCGATGAGCCAGGCCGCCGCCGAGGTCATGAGTGTGCAGGGCTCGGGCTCGATCACTCATATCGCGTCGGTCGAGGCCAGCCTGCCCGCGCCGAACCACGCGCACTACTCGGTGTCGAAGGCTGCCATCAAGATGCACGCGCGCGCCGCAGCGCTCGAATTCGGCCCCTCGGGCATTCGCGTCAACTCCGTCTCACCCGGCTTGATCGACGGCGGCGGCCTCGCCGATCAGTGGCCCGAAGGCTACGGCTCGTGGGTGCGCACCGCCCCACTTCGCCGCACCGGAACCCCCGAAGACATCGGCAACGCCTGCGTGTTTCTGGCTTCACCCCTCGCGGCCTGGATCAGTGGCCAGGATCTCGTTGTCGACGGAGGCATGTCAGCCGTGCCAGCCTGGTAGCAGTTTCCCTCTCGCCTGAACCACCGTTCGCATCCCGCGCACGCGTTTACCCACTCCGGAAGGACCCGTACTATGCCCGTTCGCCTCAGCCCCGAGGAAACCCTGCCGATTCTGCAGGTGAAGGTGTCCGATCTGGCGCCCCTGACGTTGGTGGCCGGTGACCCGGCCCGCGTCGAGCGCATCGCTGCGCTGTTGGAGAACCCGCGTCGCATCGGTGCGAACCGCGAATACGTGACTTACACCGGTACTTACCGCGGCACGCCCGTGAATGTGTGCTCGCACGGAGTCGGCTCGGCCGGCGCCGGAGTCGCGTTCGAAGAGCTCTGCCGCGCGGGCGTCACGCGGATCGTTCGAGTGGGCACCGCCGGCGGTCTGCAGCCTGACGTGCTCGACGGCTCCATCGTCGTGGCAACCGGCGCAGTGCGTGCCGATGGGCTCTCGCAGCGCATGGTTCCGCTCGGCTTTCCCGCCGTCGCCGACCTGGATGTCACCGTCGCACTGCGCGCTGCAGCCGCGAAGTCCGGCGTCGACGTGCACACCGGCATCGTGCTCACCGCCGACAACTTCTACCCCTCCCCCGTGCTCGAGAACGATCAGCGCATGTGGCAGACCGTCGGCGTCGTCGCCGTCGAAATGGAGGTCGCGACTCTTCTGACCGTTGCGGCCATCAACGGCGTCCAGGCCGGCGCCGTCGTCGCGATTGACGGCAACCCCCTAGCCAACGAGGACGAGTCGATGGCCGAATACCAGCCATTCCGCGACGTCGTCGACACCGCGGTGAACGCTGCGATTCTCGCGGGCCTCGAAGCTCTCATCTCCTAACAGCGCCCCGGCGCATCCGACTGAGGCCAGGGGAATTCCCCTGGCCTCGCCCGATCAGTATGAGGAATAACATGCAGAACCGCTGGAACAGTACGACCGCTCCCACGACCGATGCGCTCGACGAGATCGTTCACGTCTCACGCCTGCTCGGCTCCGATCCCGGCCTTGTACTGCACGGCGGTGGAAACACGTCGATCAAGTCCCAGGCAACCGACGTCACGGGCGAGACCGTCGACGTGCTCTATGTCAAGGGCAGCGGATGGGATCTCGTCTCGATCGAGCGCGCCGGCTTCGCGCCGCTGCGGCGGGCCCGTCTGGCCCAGCTGCTCGCCGTCGAGAAACTCACCGACACTCAGATGATGAACGAGTTGCGCCAGTCCAGCCTCGACTCGAGCGCGCCCGATCCGTCGGTCGAATCCCTGCTGCACGCCATGCTGCCGGCCCGCGTCGTGCTGCACTCGCACGCCGACGCCCTGGTCGCCGTAATGAACCAGCCCGACGGCCGTGAGTCGATCGAGCAGATCTATGGCGACCGCCTAATCGTCATCCCCTACGTCATGCCCGGTTTCGACCTGGCGCGCCTCGTCGCCGAACTCTGGCCGAAGCTCTCGACCCCCGAGACCGAGGGCATGGTTTTGATGAACCACGGCCTCTTCACGCTCGGTGAGACCGGCGAAGAGGCGTACTCGCGTCACATCGAATTCATTCAGATGGCCGAGGAGCGCGCCGGGTTCGTCGCCCACGAGGCGCCCGACGCCGCGACGCAGTACACGGATGCCGCCGGCGACCCCCTCGAGCGCGCACGTTTCCGGGCCGACGCCAGCCGTATTGCCGGCCGACCGCTGATCGTGCGTGAAAGCGGATCGGCCCGGGCACGCGAGTTCGCCGCGTCGCCCACCGTCTCCGTGCGCGCCACGCACGGTCCGGCGACACCCGACCACGTCATCCGCACCAAACGTCTGCCGTTGATCGGACGTGACCTGGCCGGTTACGCCAGCGCGTACACCTCCTACTTCGTGGAGTGCTCACCGCGACGCGACGCCGCCCTCACCCAGCTCGACGCGGTTCCTCGCGTGGTGCTCGACCCCGAGTGGGGCCTCGTCACCGTCGGCGGTTCCGCCGCCGAGACATCGATCGCGGAAGACATCTACCTGCACACCATGGACATCGTCGACGCAGCCGAGCGCCAGAGCGGCTACCAGGCGCTGCCATCCGGTGACATCTTCGACGTCGAGTACTGGGAGTTGGAGCAGGCCAAGCTGCGCCGCGGCGCATCGACCAAGCGCTTCCAGGGCGAGATCGCCCTCGTCACCGGTGCGGCGTCCGGAATCGGCCGCGCCTGTGCGCAGGTGCTGCTCGATCAGGGCGCTGCCGTCATCGGCCTCGACCTCAGCGAGGGTGTCACCGACACCTTCAGCGCACCGGGTTGGCTCGGGGTTCAGGCGGATGTCGCCGATCTGGAGCAGCTGCGCAGCGCCATCGAGCAGGGCGTGCGCCGGTTCGGCGGCATCGACATCGTCGTTCCCGCGGCCGGCATCTTCACGAAGAGTGCCCTGCTCGCCGACATGGATGACGCGGGCTGGCTGCGGAGCCTCAGCGTGAACACCACGGCGGTCGCACGCCTGTTCAGCCTCGTGCACCCGTACCTCAAGCTGGCCCCGAAGGGCGGCCGTGTGGTGCTGATCGCCACGAAGAACATCGCGGCCCCCGGCCCCGGTGCGTCGTCCTACTCGGCGAGCAAGGCGGCCGCGGCCCAGGTCGCACGCGTTGCCGCCCTCGAGTGGGCGCCGGACGGCATCCGTGTGAACCTCGTGCATCCGGATGCTGTCTTCGACACGGGCCTCTGGACCCCCGAGCTGCTCGCCGAGCGCGCCCGCAAGTACGGTGTGACCGAGGACGAGTACAAGCGCCGCAACCTGCTCAGCCTCGAGATCACGAGTCTCGACGTGGGACGTGCTGTCGCCGAACTGTGCTCGGACAACTTCCGGGCGACGACCGGCGCCAACCTGCCGGTGGACGGTGGTAACGAGCGCGTGATCTAGCGCGCCGCGCGCGAACTCGTCCCTTCCGCTGGTCGGGCCCGTCGAGACCCAGCGCACCGGCGGTCGAGCCCTCACCGGCGGTCGAGTCCACCCCGTTGGTCGAGCCCGCACCGTTGGTCGAGCCCACCCCGTTGGTCGAGCCCACCCCGTTGGTCGAGCCCGCACCGGCGGTCGAGCCCACCCCGTTGGTCGAGCCCGTCGAGACCCCCGCCGGACAACCCCCAGAACGCACCCAACGTTCAAAGACCGACGCACGAGATCTCGACACGCTCGATCAGCGGGGTTATACGCCCCGCACCGGCGGTCGAGCCCACACCGTCGGTCGAGCCCACACCGTCGGTCGAGCCCACCCCGTCGGTCGAGCCCGCACCGTCGGTCGAGCCTGTCGAGACCCCCGCCAGCCAACCCCCAGAACGCACCCAACGTTCAAAGACCGACGCACGAGATCTCGACACGCTCGATCAGCGGGGTTGTACGCCCCGCACCGTCGGTCGAGCCCGCACCGGCGGTCGAGCCCACCCCGTCGGTCGAGCCCGCACCGTTGGTCGAGCCCGCACCGTTGGTCGAGCCCGCACCGTTGGTCGAGCCTGCACCGTCGGTCGAGCCTGTCGAGACCCCCGCCAGCCAACCCCCAGAACGCACCCAACGTTCAAAGACCGACGCACGAGATCTCGACACGCTCGATCAGCGGGGTTATACGCCCCACCCCGTCGGTCGAGCCCGCACCGGCGGTCGAGCCCACACCGTCCGTCGAGCCCACACCGTCCGTCGAGCCCACACCGTCGGTCGAGCCTGCACCGTCGGTCGAGCCCGTCGAGACCCCCGCCAGCCAACCCCCAGAACGTACCCAACGTTCAAAGACCGACGCACGAGATCTCGACACGCTCGATCAGCGGGGTTGTACGCCCCGCACCGGCGGTCGAGCCCGCACCGTTGGTCGAGCCCGTCGAGACCCCCGCCAACCAACCCCCAGAACGCACCCAACGTTCAAAGACCGACGCACGAGATCTCGACACGCTCGATCAGCGGGGTTATACGCCCCACCCCGTCGGTCGAGCCTGCACCGTCGGTCGAGCGCGCACCGGCGGTCGAGCCCGCACCGTTGGTCGAGCCCACCCCGTTGGTCGAGCCTGTCGAGACCCCCGCCAACCAACCCCCAGAACGCACCCAACGTTCAAAGACCGACGCACGAGATCTCGACACGCTCGATCAGCGGGGTTATACGCCCCACCCCGGCGGTCGAGCCCGCACCGTTGGTCGAGCCTGCACCGGCGGTCGAGCCTGTCGAGACCCCCGCCAGCCAACCCCCAGAACGCACCCAACGTTCAAAAACCGACGCACGAGATCTCGACACGCTCGATCAGCGGGGTTATACGCCCCACCCCGTCGGTCGAGCCCGCACCGGCGGTCGAGCCCGCACCGGCGGTCGAGCCCGCACCGGCGGTCGAGCCCGCACCGTTGGTCGAGCCCACACCGTCCGTCGAGCCCGCACCGTCGGTCGAGCCCGCACCGTTGGTCGAGCCCGTCGAGACCCCCGCCAACCAACGCCCAGAACGCACCCAACGTTCAAAGACCGACGCACGAGATCTCGACACGCTCGATCAGCGGGGTTATACGCCCCGCACCGTCGGTCGAGCCCGTCGAGACCCCCGCCAGCCAACCCCCAGAACGCACCCAACGTTCAAAGACCGACGCACGAGATCTCGACACGCTCGATCAGCGGGGTTGTACGCCCCGCACCGGCGGTCGAGCCCGCACCGTTGGTCGAGCCTGTCGAGACCCCCGCCGGACAACGCCCAGAACGCGCCCAACGTTCAAAGACCGACGCACGAGATCTCGACACGCTCGATCAGCGCGGGTTGCACGATCAGCGAGGGTTGGCCGATCAGCGCGGGTTGCACGATCAGCGCGGGTTGGCCGGTGTGGCTCGCCCTACGCGTCACAGTGGCCGCGAGCGGCACACCGCGCAGCGACTAGACCCGGGTGAGGGCGGTGATGCGCTCGGCGGCGTGCGGGTAAGCCGCGACGAACTCGTCACGGTCGGCCAGCACGAACTCCTCCTGGGTGTAGCCCGGCGACATCGTGGTGCCGACGAAGCTCCACACTCCGGCACTCGATGATCCCTGCCAGACGCCGCCGGGCACCGGGAACTGCGGAACCTGGCCGGCCGCCACATCCGGGCCGAGCACGGGCTCCTCGACTGTGCCATCGGCGTGCAGCAGAAAGAGTTGAACGGGATCTCCGGCGTACCAGTGGTACACCTCGACCGAATCAAGTTTGTGCAGGGCCGAAAAGTCCGGTGCGACGAGCATGTAATAGATCGCCGACGAGAATGCGTCCTTGTAGGACTCCTTGTAAAGCCCGCCCTCGTGCGGCAGCGGCTTGAGGCCGAGCGTCGTGGCGATCAGCGCGGCATCCGGCGGGAGCACCGGCACAGTGGTGTGCGCGGTGCCCGCCATATTCTCGTGCGTCATGAGGCGAGAGCCTGGCCTCTCTTGCGGAAGGACCGGCTGGCAAACAGAAGCGCGATCAGCGTCACGACGTACGGCGCCGCATCGGTGATCTGGGCCGGGAAGCCGTTGCCCTGCAGGCGGAAACCAATCGCTTCGGCAAAGCCGAACAGCACACACGCTCCGAGCGTGGCCCACGGGTTGGCCCGGGCGAGCATCACGGCGACGACTGCGATCCAGCCACGACCGGCCGACATGTTCTCGGCGAACTGCACCACGTTGCCAAGGGCCAGCTGGGCGCCGGCCAGACCGGTGAGGGCACCCGCCACAAGAACGGCACCGTACTGGTACCGCGTGGGGCTGATGCCGAGGGTCTTCGCGGCCAGCGGTCGCTCCCCCACGCCACGCAGGCGCATCCCGAGCGGCGAACGGAACAGCACAACGCTGATGACGGGCACCAGGATAAGCGCGAGGTAGCCAAGCAGGGTGAGGTTGAACACCGCGGGGCCGATCCACGGAATCTCAGACAGGAACGGGATGGGGTAGGTGGGCAGGCCCTTGATGTCGGGGCTCTGGAACACGCCCTGCACGTGGAAGAACGCCACCATCAGGAAGCTCGTGACACCCACCGCCAGGATGTTCATCGCCACACCCAACACGATCGGGTCGGCTTTGCGAGTGATGGTGCCGAACGACAAGATCATCGAGAACGCCATCGAAACCAGGATGGCGACGATCACGCCGACCAGGGCGTTGCCGGCGAAGAACGAACCGGCAACGGCACCGAAGGCGCCGACCAGCATCAGGCCCTCGAGGGCGATGTTGAAGATTCCGGCGCGCTCGCAGATCAGTCCGGCGAGGGCAGCGAGCAGGATCGGAATCATGGCGCGAACGACGGACTCGATCAGTGCGGCGTCAATGAGGCTTGACCAGTCCATCAGACTCTTCCCACTTCTTCCTCGAGTTGTTCTTGATCGGCGACTGGTTCGACGAGCGTTCGTTTCTTCCGGCGCGGGAGGGCGACGCGGAAGGCGATCAGCACGATCACGATGCCCTGGATGACACCGGAGATCTGGGGCGACAGCGCCAGGTCGCGGCCCACTGCGGTGCCACCGGCGATGATCGCGGCGAAGAACAGCCCCGCCACGACGACACCGATCGGGCTGAAGGAGGCCAGCAGTGCGACGAGGAGCCCAGTCCAGGCGTAGTTCGTGCCGATCAGAGCCCCGTCGACGATGCGTGTGGAGGGCGCACCGATCACGAGCATCACGCCGATCAGACCCGAGATACCCCCGCTCAGCATCATGGTGCGCGTTGTCATCCAGCCGGTGCGCACTCCGGAGTAGCGGGCGAAGTCCGGGTTGAGCCCATTGGCGCCCGACTCAAAACCGAACTTGGTGCGAGTGTTCATGAAGATCACGATGACGACGATGACGGCGACGACAATCAGACTCAGGTTGACCGTACGCGCGAGCACCGTGATGACGTTGTCTTTGCCCAGCGTGTGCAAGAGGAGCTGGCCAAGATCAGATTTCGGGGGCGCAAACAGCGGGATCTGCACGGCCGGATCGAACGGGTGCGAGGCCACCTGGGACGTCTCGGGGTCTTTCAGCGGGAACCGCACAAGCCAGGAGGCGAAGTAGCGCGCCGGGTAGTTGAGCAGAAGCGTCGTGATCAGTAGGGGAACGCCCGGCCACATCTGCATCGCCGCCGCAAGGACGCCCCAGAATGCGCCGACAACGACACCGACGAGGCAGGCGACAAGGATGACGAGAACCGGCGGGCCCGGCATGTTCAGCGCGACAATTCCGCCGAACAGACCGCCCAGCACCATCTGACCTTCGGCGCCCAGGTTGATCACGCCGGCGCGGAAGGCCACCGCGATCGCGATCGCCATTCCGATCAGGGGGATGGCCCGCTGCATCGTGTTTGCGAAGCCGATGCCGGTTCCGAGCGAACCGTCGAACATCGACTGGAATCCCGCGATGGGGTCGGCGCCAGCCATCAGGATGAACACCCCGCCGATCGCGAAAGCAAGAATGATCGACGTCGGGATCGGGCCTCTCAGCCAGTCCAGCGAGCGCTGCGCGAACGACTCGTTCATACTGCGTCCTCCGCAGCCCGGCCACCGGCCATGAGCAGGCCGAGTTCGGATTCGGTCGCGGTGGCAGCGTCGAGCTCCGCGACGATTCGCCCTTCGAACATCACAAGGATCCTTCCTGACAGGCTCAGAATTTCGGAGAGTTCGGCAGAAATCAGCAGAACCGCTCCCCCACGATCCCGGTACTCGGTGATCTCACGGTGAATTGATTCGATCGCGCCGACGTCCACGCCGCGCGTGGGCTGCTCGGAGATCAGAACGGGCGACTCGTAGTCGAGTTCACGCGCCACCACGATCTTCTGCAGGTTTCCACCGGAGAGCGTTCCGACTGCCGTGCTCGGCGAGGCGATCTTGATGCCGAAGCGTTTGATCAAACGTTGGGCCTGCTCGACCATGCGCGACCGACTCAACAGCCCGTGTTTGAGCAGTGGAGCTGTGCGGTGGTGCCCCATCGAGAGATTGAGCGCGGCATCCGCTGTGGGTGCCGTTCCGACGCCATGGCGGTCCTCGGGAATGTATGAGATGCCGGCATCGCGGCGCGCTCGCACCCCGCCGCTCGAGACGTCGTCGCTTCCGACCGTGACGGTACCGCCCGTGGTGCGGCGCATCCCCACGATGGCCTCAGCAAGTTCGGATTGCCCGTTACCGGCGACACCGGCGATGCCGACGATTTCGCCCTTGTGCACCGTGAGGTCGACGTTGTCGACGGCGAGACGGTTGCCGTTTCCGGGTACTGTCACGCCGCGCACCGTCAAAATCGCCTCTCCAGGCGGGTTCGCGGCCGGGGCGGTCGACAGGTCGACATCACGCCCGACCATATGCCGAGTGATCTCTGCGGCAGAGCTCTCGGCCGTCACCAGACGGGCGACGACACGGCCATCGCGCAGAACAGTGACCCGGTCGGAGAGCTCCATGACTTCGCGCATCTTGTGCGTGATGAAAATGATCGTGCGGCCATCGGCTTTGAGGGCGCGCAGCACGTCGAAAAGCCGGTCGGTCTCTTGCGGAGTGAGCACCGCGGTCGGCTCATCGAGGATGAGCACCTTCGCATCGCGGTACAGAGCCTTGATGATTTCGACCCGCTGCAGCACGCCGACCGGAACCGAGTCCACGCGTGCGGACGGATCGACGGCCAAACCGTAGCGCTCGGAGATCGCGGCGACCTGCGCCTTGGCCTCACGCTGATCGATCAAACCAGAACGGGTGGGCTCCTGCCCGAAGATCACGTTCTCGGCGATGGTCAGCGAGGGAAAAAGTTTGAATGATTGGAAAACCATGCCAATACCGGCCTGGATGGCATCTTGCGGAGAGGCGAAGTTCACCTTGTCGCCACGCACGTAGATTTCGCCTTCATCAGGCTGGTACAGCCCAGCCAGAATCGACATCAGAATCGACTTGCCGGCACCGTTCTCGCCCATCAGGGCATGGATCTCACCGGTTTCAACCGAAAAAGAGACGTTGTCGTCGGCGAGCACACCGGGGAACCGCTTGGTAATGCCCTGCATGTCAATTTCGAGCGTCACGACTACTCCTCAAGAAATTCCCGTTGCCGTGCAACGAAGTCAAAGCTCTCGGATCGGCACGCAGTGCGTGCCGATCCGAGAGCAACTGCCGCTTTAGGCGACGAGTGGACCCTAGCCCTGCAGGGGGTCGGGAATGGTGATCTCGCCATCGATGATCTTCTGCTTGGCAGCAGCGAGCTGAGCGACGACGTCCGGGTGCTCCATGACGGTGCACTGGCTGGTTTCGGCATCCTTCGACAGGCTGACGATGTCCATTCCACCCTCGGCCAGTCCGTACGAGCTCACGCCTTCGGCCGTTCCGTCGAGGATCTTGCCGATCTCGGAGACAAGCACAACGTTCGCGTACTTGAGCGAGCCGTCGCCGACGACGCCGGGAGCGTCGGGGCACTGGTTCACGTCGACGCCGTAGCTGGTGAAGCTCTGTGCGTCAGCGGCTTCAAAGATTCCGCCGTTCGAGCCTGCTCCCACAGCGAAGATCTGGTCACGGCCGGTGGCGGCCATGGCGAGCGCCTGCTCCTTGCCCTTGGCCGGGTCGGCGAACGGGTTCGTTCCACCGATGAACAGCTGCGAGTCTTCGATTGCCGGGTTGACGCTCTTCGCGCCGAGCGCGAAGGAGTCGGTGTAACGGTGCAGGAAGGGGATGTCGACCGAGGCGACCGAACCAATCTTGTTGGTCTTGGTCAGCGCGCCGGCCTCGATGCCGAGCAGGTAGGACGGCTCGTACTCACGGAAAACGGCACAGTGCAGGTTCGCCGGTGCGTCTGCCGGGCAGGCGTCGATGAGCAGGAATTCCTGGTCGGCGTTGGCTTCGGCGAATTCCTTCGACAGGTCTTCGTAGTTGAAGCCCATCATCGTGATGACGTCGGGGGCTTCACCCACGGCAGCCTCAAGGTTCGCCCGTGCGGTCTCGGCGTTGTTCTGGCCTTCGAAGACCTTGGAGGTGCCGCCGAACTTCTTGGCTGCTTCCTCGATGCCGACCTTGCCGGACTCGAGGAACTTGTTGATGCCGATCGGCTCGAAGGTGACGTAGATGAAAGACTTCTCCGTCTTTCCGTTGCTTACGTTGTCACCCGTGGCAGCTCCGCCTGCGGAACAACCGGTCAGCAGGAGTGCTCCTGCCGCGATGGCTGCGGAGATCCCTACGAATTTATGCGTCTTCATGGATGTTGTTGCCCCTTCGTTTGGTTAAACAGTACGCGTTGGACCGAGGTCGACATTACGCATGGTCTGGCCAAGAGCCGGCCGAACGATGCGACGATCGGTCACAATTGCCGTGATCAGATCGTGCGGCGTCACGTCGAACGCCGGATTGACGGTGCGCGTGCCCTCGGGAGCGGTGCGCAGACCGGCGAAGTTGGTCACTTCCTCTGAACCGCGGTCTTCGATCTCGATGTCCTCACCGGTCTCGGTGTTGACGTCGACCGTGGACTCCGGAGCGACAACAATGAACGGCACGCCGGCACGCTGTGCGGCGAGCGCGAGCGAGAACGAGCCCACCTTGTTGGCCGTGTCGCCGTTGGCGGCAATGCGATCGGCGCCGATGAAAACGGCATCCGCGATTCCGCGCGAGAGCAAGAATGGGCCGGCCGAATCGACGAGGAGACGGAACGGTGCACCCATCTGGGTGAGCTCCCAGGCCGTCAGACGAGCGCCCTGCAGCAGCGGGCGAGTTTCGACCGGGAATGCTTCTTCAAGCCAGCCCTGTTCGAAGATCGTCTGGATGACGCCGAGCGCCGTTCCGCGCTCGACCGCGGCCAGGCCACCGGTGTTGCAAATGGTCATGATGCGGGCCTTCTCGCGCGTGACGAGCGAGCGCACCAGGTCGGCCCCGTAGAGGCCCATCGAGATGGATGCGGCGACGTCTTCATCGCGAATGGCGAGCGCCTCGGTCAGAACGGCCGCCGGCCCCTCGTCAATGCGCTTCATCACACGGTCGACGCCCCAGGACAGGTTGACGGCGGTCGGACGCGCTTCGCGCAGCAGCGCAGCGTTCGCATGCACCTCGTCGAGGCTCGACGCCTGCTGGGCAATCATTGCCACACCGAGGGCACCGGCTACACCGAGGGCCGGCGCGCCGCGCACGGCCAGACGCTGGATGTCGACGATCAAATCGTCCAGCGTGGTGATCCGTCGCTTCTCGAGTGCGCCGGGCAGTCGGGTCTGGTCGATGAGCTCAATAGCTCCATCAATCCAGTCGATGGTGCGAACCATGTGTTTCCTTTCGGTTGACAGATGTCATACAACTGGGGCCAGCCTAGTATTTGCCCTCGAGCCCGTCAACAAACCAAAGCAACCTGCCAGATCACGATGTGACCCGCCCTGTCAGCGCGGGCGTGGCACGATCTTCGAAGTCCAGAGTCCGCTGAAAAGAATCAGCGTCGCCGCACCGGTCACGACCCAGAATGCGTGCGAATATCCGGATGCGTCGGCGAGCGCCCCGGCGATCGGCGCGCTCACTGCGGTGCCGGCCACGAGTCCGCTCGACATCAGTGTCATCACAACCGTCACACGATCGGTCGGGGCGGTGTACGACGCGACGGCGAAGATGCTCACCAGAGCCGGCCCGACGCCGAGGCCGATGCAGAACATCGTGATGAGCAGCGCCGGAACCGAGTGCACCATCGGCAGGAAGAGTGAGCCCATGAGCACGATTGCGGCACCGGCGACCCAGCGCCACGGCAGCCAGAACCGGGAGGGCAGCGCGGCGGTGGCCAATGCCGTCAATGCCGAGCCGATTCCCATCGCACCGTAGAGGAAACCAGCGTCGGCGACGTTGCCTCGCTCCCCGGCAAAGGCCGTCACGGCGGTCAGCATCGCACCGAACACCATACCCACGCTCAACATGCCGAACACGGGCACCGAGACCCGGGGGTTGAAAAGCTTCTTCATCGGGGTGCGCAGGGCGCGCGCGATACCGTTCGGTTTCACCGCCTCGACGGTTCGGTGGTTCGCAAACCAGCTCACGAAGATGAAGGTCACGACGGCGGCCACAATCAGTGGGGAGTACTCGCCCCACACGAGTGCGGCGGCACCCACCGCGACGGGTCCGAAAACGAAGGTCAGTTCATCCGCCATCGACTCCCAGCCCATCGCGGCGGCGAGCGTGCGGTCGGCCCCCGGAGCACCATGCTGTGCCTGCACCAGGGCGATCCATCGTGCCCGCGCCAACGGCCCGACCTGCGGTGCGCTGAATCCGATCAGGAACGACAACAGCAGAATGAAGCCCAGGTGACTGTCGATCTTCACCAGTCCGACGAGACCGAGCATGACAAGGCCGTTGAACACTCCAACCACCTGCACCACCACACGTTGCCCGTAACGATCGGCCAGGGCGCCGACCAGCGGCGCTCCGATGGCCGAACCGAGGCCCAGCGCGCCCGAGGCGATTCCGCCCTCGCCATAGGAATCCCGAGCCCAGGCGACAAGCAGCGTGACACCGACCGTGAACATGGCCAGAGGAAACCGCGCCAGGAAGCCCAGTGGCAGAAAGACGTAGCCGGCAAGCCGCGGCAATCCGCGGTAACCACCGCGCTGGTCGTCGCTCGTCACGGTCAGCCCTCGTGCGCGGCCGAGTGTGCGAGCAGCGAGGCGGCCGCGAGCTCTCGCAGGATTGTGGGCTCATCCGCCGTCAGCAGTGCACGATCGCGCACCACGACACGGCCGTCGCTCACCGTGTGTCGCACGTCAGACGCCGATGCGCCATAGACGATGCGCGACCACGGGTCGGGGGTCGGCGCACTCGCGAGGGTGTCGGTGTGCACCACCTGGATGTCGGCGCGCATGCCGACGGCGAGGGTGCCGACATCCGTCAGCCCGAGGCTGCGCGCACCGTCGGCGGTGCCGAGACGCACGGCACGCTCGGCGTTGATCAGTGTCGGGTCCTGCGAGACGCCCTTGTGCAGAAGCGCGGCCATGCGCACCGTCTGCATCATGTCGAGGCTGCCCGTGGATGCCGCGCCGTCGGTGCCGAGCGCGACGCTCGCTCCCGCGGCGAGCAGGTCGGGCACGCGCGCAATGCCGCAGGCGATCTTGAGGTTCGAAATGGGCGCGTGCGCGACGGTGGCGCCGATGCGGGCGATCGTGGCGATCTCGTCGTCGG
The DNA here is from genome assembly GCF_013410665.1 of Leifsonia psychrotolerans. Classification (NCBI taxonomy): domain Bacteria; kingdom Bacillati; phylum Actinomycetota; class Actinomycetes; order Micrococcales; family Microbacteriaceae; genus Glaciibacter; species Glaciibacter psychrotolerans. The sequence continues at coordinate 2,785,688 of NZ_JACCFM010000001.1, forward strand.
TGAGGTGCACCGCGTGGGCGAGAACCGTTGTGTCGGTGACCAGTCCAGCCTCATCGAGGACGGCGAGTGGGCGGGCGTCGTGCTGTGCGGCGACGAGGGCGATCTCGCCGCTGCTCTCGGCGCAGTGCGTGTGGATGCGGGCACCGAACCGGGCCGCGAGTTCGCTCACGCGACGCAGCTGTTCGCTGCCCAACGTGTACGCGGAGTGCGGCATGAGCCAGAGGTTGTCGTTGGGCGCATCCGCACGGTTCTCGGTCAGGATTCGTTCGGCCTGCACGAGCATGGCGTCGAAGTCGTTGCCCTCGGGGTCGACGTCGCCCATCAGCGTCGGGCCGTTGATCAGGCGAAAGCCCAGCTCGCGGGCGACGGCACGCGAGGTCTGCGGGTACCAGTACATGTCGAGGGCCGTCGTGGTGCCGCCCAGCAGGCTCTCGGCCATTGCCGCGCGGGCGCCGATCGCAACGGTCTCTGCACTCAGAACGCGACGCTCTGCGCCGATCAGACGGTCAAGGAAGGTCTCGAGCGTGACGTCGTCTGTCGCACCCCGGAACAGGTTCATGGCGAGGTGCGCGTGGGTGTTCACCCATCCCGGCAGCGCACTGCACCCCGCGCCGTCGAGCACCTCCGTGGCGGTGTAGCGGGCCGAGATCTGCGGCTCGTCGCCGATGCCCACGATCACGCCGTCGTTGATGGCGATCGCACCGGCCGTGATCACGGTGCCCGCCTCATCGACGGTGAGAATCGTGTCGGCTCGAACAATCAGGTCAATGGATTCGCGCGTCTCGGTCATGGTGGCTCCTTCTGTAGTGCGGGGAATGCTCCCCCGCAGAACACGCGCACCACGCGACCAACACCATCGGTGTGAACTTCGGTCTCAGCCTCGGCCGTGGCCGTGCGCGGACGTCAGTGACAGTTGTAGGACAAGTGACGTTCGACGACGTGTTGATTTTGCTAGAGTATGGCCCACCGTCGCAGTTCGTCAAATAGTTTTGAGTGCCGCCACCTCGAGAGGCCACCATGCAATTCCATCACACAGACCTTGTCGATCAGCTGATCGCCGCGGGCCGTACCGTCGTCGAACGCGGCCTCGCCCTCGCCAGCGGCGGCAACCTCTCGGCCCGCGTTCCCGGCTCCGACAGTTTTATCGTGACGCGCTCCGGGGCCTGGCTCAACAGTCTGGTCCCGGACGACTTCTCGGTGCTCGGCCCTGACGGCCAGGTGATCTCCGGCAGCGCGCATCCGTCGTCGGAGTGGAAGCTGCACGCCTACAGCTACCAAGCCCGTCCCGATGCGAATGCGATCGTGCACGTGCACCCGCAGATGGCCGTGTTGCTGGATGCGCTCGGCGCCGAGATTCGCCTGATCACGCTGGACCACGCCTATTACGTGCGGTCGGTCGGTCGAACCCCTTACTACCCGAACGGTTCCGACGAGCTGGCGCGCACGGCTGCCGAGCAGGCACGCGAGCACGATTGCGTGATTCAGGGCAACCACGGCTGTTCGACGCTGGGGGCGAATGTCGAGATGGCACTGCGGCGCGCGCTGAACCTTGAGGAGGCGGCGACTCTCACCTACCGCGCCCTCGCCCTGGGCGACACGACGACGGCGTTCCCGCGCGACGCGTTTGAGGGGCTCGCGCACAGCTAGCTGAGCGCCGATCGGCTCGGAAACGCCCCGTTGCCGAGCCCCCGCCCTGACCGTAGTGTCACAGCATGACGACTCGAGAAGTGCGATTGACGTCGCTGCCCCACGGCAGTATCACGGCCGAGAACTTTGGCGTGTTCGACGCCGACATGGGCCGGGCAGAATCAGGACAAGTGCGGGTGCGAGTGCGGCGCCTGGGAGTCAATGCCGGTCTTGCCGGGCGGATCGGCGGCTCGGCAACGGCGTACGGTCCCGGAATCGGCGTGGGCGATGTTCCCGCCAGCGATGCCATCGTCGAGGTCATCGACTCGACCGACCCCGCCTTTCGACCGGGAGATCTGGCGGTGGGAAAGAGCCCGTGGCGAATCGAGTCGGTGCTCGACTCCGCCGACCTGCGCGCGATACCCCGTCCGAAATCCGACGACGAGCTCACCTCGTACCTGACGATCCTCGGGCACGTCGGGTTCACCGCCTACACGGGCTTGACCCAGTTCGGCGAGGTGCGCTCCAGTGACGTTGTCGCAATCTCCGGGGCGGCCGGCGGTGTCGGCAGTTGCGCGGTTCAATTCGCCAAGGCCCGCGGCGCGACCGTCATCGGCATCGCGGGTTCCGCACAGAAGGTCGCGCTGTTGACAGACGTGCTCGGTGCCGACCGCGCCATCAACCGCCACGACGGAGCGGTCGTCGACCAGTTGCGCCACGCGGCGCCCGGCGGAATCGACCTGTTCTACGACAACGTCGGCGGGGAACAACTCGAGGCCGCCCTCGAGGTCTTGAACCCGCACGGGCGCGTGGTGATTTGCGGGGCCATCGGGCAGCCAGCCGGCCCTGCTAACTACCGCAACCTGATCTATCAGGAACTGACCATGCGCGGGTTCACCGTCACGGCGCACGAGGAGGGCCGCCCGGCCTTCGAGGCCGAAGTCGGTGCCTGGCTGCGCGAGGGAGTGGTGCAGAGTGTGCACACGCTCTACGCCGGCCTGGACAGAATTCCGGATGCGTTCGCGTCGATGCTGAGCGGCGGAACGACGGGGCGGGCCATCGTCACACTGGACTGACACCCACGCTGACAGCGGTGTTATTGTGCGGATATGGCTACTGTTCTCGCATGGCTAGCCGGATCCGGTGTTGTGCAAGGGATCATCATGGGCGCCACTCTGTCGTTCCTGACCGCGATCCTCATCCTGAACGCCGTGGGCCGAAGAATCACAACGACCGTCAACGGGTGGAGCGCCATCCGTGCCTGCGGCCAAGCTGACAACGGACTCCTCGTGCGCGCCGCCTGCGCCAAAGCGCTGCCGCTGGTCAACGTTTTTGAGGAGGCCGCGTATTGGACGACGACGACGGATGCCTCCGGGCAGAAGCTGGCCGGCCGATATGGCTACGTCCTGCGCTTTGCAGCCGGGCAGCTTCCGCCGAATGACGCCTTCTGGTCGCTCACTCCGACCGATGTCGCCGGGTACATGGTGAACAATTCCGCTCACCGCTCGAGTGTGGGCGACCGTTCGAATCTCGCAAAAAATGTCGACGGCTCGGTCGATATCTACCTTCAGCATCAGGCCCCGGCCGGGCGCGAGCGCAACTGGCTGCCCACTCCGGCCGCAGACTTCAAGCTGATGCTCCGCGTGTACCTGCCCGGTGGGTCGATTCTCGACGGCACGTATCAGGTGCCGCCCGTCGTCAAGGAGCTGAGATGAACCGTCTCATTCTGAGGAACGGCCCTCGCGTTACAGCTGTCATCCTGATCATTTTTGCCTTTGTCGTCTACCAGCGGATCTCTCGCGGATGGAGCGACGTCGTCGTACTCGCCATCGCCGCAGTCATCGTGTGGGCGATCGGCGTACCGGCGTTCATCCTGCTCTGGCCGCGTCTGACGGTCGGCGGCTATAAGAGGGCGATCGTCAAGCGTGGCTTCGGTGCCGGCCCGATCCCCGTGAACACCCTGTACGCCGTGCCCCACACCTCTTCCCCGACCGGATCGTATGGGAGCCTGATGGCCACCGGAGCCGACGACTTGCTCTACCTGGGCGGCTGGCTCGACGTGAGGGGCGGGCCCCACGTGCTGCACGTGCCCAACATGGCCGGCCGCTACTACAACGTGCAGTTCACCGATCCGTCGGATGGCGCCAATTTTGCCTACGTTGGCACACGGACGACGGGAACCGAGGCCGGCGATTATCTTCTCACCGGGCCCGGCTGGACGGGCACCGTTCCGAACGGCCTGACACGGATCGCCGTGCCGCACACTTCCGCCCTCGTCATCGGCCGCGTCTTCGTTGCGAGCGAGAGCGACCTTCCGGTTGCCTACTCGTTGGCGCAGCAAATCCAGCTGGCGCCGCTCACTCAGCAGCGCTGAACGAATCAAGCCTCGTTCGACCAGTGCACCCCACACCAACAGTGTCAGCGCATCCGTCGACTCTCGCCAATGCGGTCGAGTTCCGCTCGCGCACCTGCACAATTCGACCGCAGCGGACGAAGTGGGCGGGCCGGACACCGTGCGGACACAACAAAAAACCCCGTCTCTATCGAGACGGGGTTTATCTGTGCGCCCGGAGGGATTCGAACCCCCAACCTTCTGTTCCGTAGTCCACCCTCCGAACAGGGCGAGCCCGGCGCCGCTCGTTGCCCCGTTCTTGCTCGCGTTTGCCCTGGTCAACGCGGCCATTCAGGGGGTACGCGCATGAACGAGCGAGTGCTCGACGGCTACGCCTGCACCGAGTGCCACGCTGAGCCCGAGCGCATGGTGCCGGCCGGATTCGGTGAGCGCGGCCAGCTGTTCCGCTGCGCCGACGGATGCGGCCCGAGGATCGAGTGCAAGCTCTGCGCTGCTACCTTCGAGGGCGACCGCACCGAGGCCCGGCGGGCACACTGGGAGCCGTTCTCGACCAGCACGCAGCACGACCTCGACCACGGCCCGATGGTCTGCACCGACTGCATCGGGCATCTGCTCGAAGGACTGCTCGACGCCATGCGCAAAGCACCGGCGTCCGCTTGGACGGGGGCGCACCTATGAGCATGATGACTGGCTGGTGGCGTTCAACCGTAGATCGCCACGAGGAGGCCGCTGCGCGCGGCGAGCACGACGAGCATTGCGAATGGCGAAGCGTTGAACTGGACGGCATCACTGTCGGAGTGTTCGGGCTGTGTCACTGCTCGAAGCGCCGACGCGAAGCGAAGGGGTTCGGCGAGCTGCCCACCGATGATCTCTATTTCCCACCGCCATCGTGCACCCGCTGTGACGAAGATCTCCACTTCGACGAGGGGTGGTACTGCGAGACGTGCTGCGTGCGGTGGAGCGAACGCGGTGACGAGCCCGAGTTCACAGACACATACGGCGACGATCTCGCTGCGGAGAGCGCAGCTTGGGAGGCGGCGGCTACAGCTAGGCATAGCGCCACCCGTTCCGAGACCCCCAACCACGAGATTGGGGACTAGCGCCCATGCCTCGGGGGGTTCAGGCAAAACCATACGGTTATCAGATGTTCTCTGATGATTGGGCGAAAGCCATTGATGACTATCTCGACGTGCAGCGCGCCGGAGGGTCGCCGAGCACCACGCTCGGCTCACGCCGGCAGCACCTACAACACCTCGCCCGGCGCGTCGACGCCGCCGGGCCGTGGGCGGTCACCGCTGACCAGCTCGTGCAGTACGCGTCGAAACAAGTCTGGATGCCCGAGACCCGGCGAGGCCGACGGTCGTCGTTTCGGAGCTTCTACGGGTGGGCGGTGGCGGTGGGCAGGGTCGACGAAAATATCTCGCTTGCTCTGCCCCGAGTGAAGGCTCAGCAGGGCAAGGCCCGCCCGATCCCGGATCGGCTCTACAAGGCCGCACTCGCGTTCGCTGACGACCGCGTGAGCTTAATCCTGCGGCTCGCGCACGACGCGGGCCTGCGCCGTGGTGAGATCGCGGTAATCCATACCCACGACGTGTTTGAAGACCTCGACGGCTGGTCCCTGCTCGTGCACGGCAAGGGCGGCAAAGAACGCTACGTGCCTCTGACGAACCGCCTAGCCCTCGACCTGCGCACGCTACCGATTGGGTGGGCGTTCCCCGGCGACGAGGCCGGACACCTCTCGGCACGATGGGTCGGCAAGCTCGCCACGAAAGCTCTGCCGGAGCCGTGGACGATCCACACGCTGCGGCACAGCTTCGCCTCGCGCACGTACGTCGAGAGTGACCTGTTCGTTGTGCAGGAGCTACTGGGGCACGCTTCACCCGCGACGACACGCATCTACGTGAAGGTGCCCAACGCCGCCCTACGGCGCGCTGTCCTCGCTGCCGCCTCCTGACATGGTCGACGTGTTCGCGGTCGGCATCACGTTCAGCACGACCGCGCCGAGCCCCGCCCACATGGCGACCTCGTTCGCGCTCATGAAGCCGTAGAACGCGACGACGGCTCCCGCTGCGATCAGCACCCGGTACAGGTACGCGCGGGCCTTCTGGCTGGGCATCTTGGGTTTCATGTGAGCAGTCCTTCCGGTGGTGGTGGTGGCGGGGCCGGTTTGCCCCGGTAGATGTGATTGATCAGGTCTTGGATGTAGAGCCATTGGGCGCGGTTGGTGGCCTCTAATTCCTCGACGCGTGCTTCAAGCTCACGGATGCGCTTGCTGCGGCCGCTGAGCCACGCGCCGACGGCGGCGACGACGGCGAGGATCATCGCGAGGACCCCGTCGAGGCGCTCGCTCATGAGGCCGGCGGGCCCGGCTTCGGCGCGGTGGGCATGACGGGGTGGCCATTCCACGACGGGATGAGCTTCGTGATGAGGTCGCCGAGCATCTTGCGTAGGCCGGCCTTCGGGTCGGTGAGCGCCCACACGACCACGTCAAGCTTCTTGTGTACGGCCCCGCCGGTGCCGTCGTGCAGCGCGTTCAGTTGAGGCCGGACGCGTTCGCTGAGCATCCAGTGAACCTCGGCCAGCATCTTCTCTTGTACGGGTGTCATATCGTCCTCCAATGGGGTCGTGCCAGCGCCCGCGGTCGCGGATCTGGCGAGGGTTTCGGTGCCGTGTCGGAGCGACCAGCCCCGGTACTCGGGCAGCTTGTAGTCAAGGAAATGGATCAGGCCGAGCGCAGTGCCGAGACTCGACACTCTTGACGACGCCATGAGCAGCGTGCCGCCGCCGAGGTCGAACGCGACATGGCCGTCGCCGCCGACGCCCGACCAGTAGTGCAGAGCGCCGCGTGGGGCCGTCGTCCAATCGGGGTTGAGCCACCCGGACGCGTCCCCGGCAAGCTGCGCCGAGGCGAACGACCGGGTGAAGCCACCGGCACGCCAGATCAGCGACTCGCACCAGCCCGCCCATGACTTCCCGTCCCGGGTCGGGTGGGCTCGGGCGTAGTCGAGGGCCTGGTCGATGGTGTTCGTCATGGTCATCCTTCGGTTGTCGCGGTGACGGTCATAACGCCGGTGTGAAAGCTCCACTCGACGGTGCGGATCGTGTACGTCTGCGGGCGTGTGACCCCGTCGATGCTGAGTTTGAGGGCGTAGCCGGGATAGCAGTACAGGTCGATCTGGGCGGTGAGAGTAAGGGTGCGGCCGCGCTGCTTCGCCCGGGCGACTTGCTTGTCGGCGAGGTTCGCAGCCGGGGCCGGGCGCGGCTCGGTCGTGACGATGCCGCGGGTATGTGACCCCGAGCCGGATCGTTGCAGCTCGGTCACTTGTGCGCCGGCGGCGTTGGTGTAGGTGAACTTGACCAGCACACCGTCCGCCCAATCGCCGCGCCGGGAGCGTGTCTCCCGGGCGGAGAAGAGCTGACCGTTTTCGCCGTCGGAGAATGTCTTACTACCGATGATCCCGGGCCCCGGGGACGAGGACCGTTTGCTCGTGATGAACGACCCGTATTCGTCGCCGTAGAGTCGGCAATCGATCGCGGCTAGTTCCGCCTCGCACAGTTGCGCTGCGGTGTCTCCGGGACGCCATTGCCGACGCTCGCCCGCCGGCAGCGCGGTCGAGGACACAATCGCATCAGTGACGGCCAGAACCTGCCCGGTGTCGGCAACGGCATACTGTGCCAGCGCAAAGACGGTCGTGGCACCGGTGTCGAGGGCTGCGGTCGCAAGGCGACGCTTGGACTCCAGGAGCACCTCGCCGGATGAGGCGGTGATCGTGACCCGGCCCGACAGAATGTTCTCTTCGACGTCGGTGATCCAGGCTTTCCCATTCAGGGTGCTCTCACTACCCGCACGCGGGAATGAGTCGGTGAGCACGGTCCCCGTGGCGGTATCGGTGATTGTTTGGCGCGTCTTGAAGACGAAGAACGGGGCCGGTGCGCGGCGCGGGTCAAGGGCGGCGTAGAGGGTCGCGCCGGGGTGCTCAATCACGACCGTGTATGTGAGGTACGGCACCCGATCCATATCAAGCGATGGCGTGAACTCCAACACGGCAAGCGAGGCTCCCTCGAACTTGACCGCGTGTGTGAACTCTTCGACGCGGGTCACGAGGTCACCTCCCGGAACGGAACACGTACAAGCCAGAGCCGCCGCGTCTCGTCCTCCAGCTCGATCTCCAGGTCACCGTCGGCGACGACCAAGCGCATTCCTGCGAGCGGCTGACTCGTGTCGAGGAAGTCGAACGCGGCGAGCTGAGCGAACAATGTGACGGCCGCGTGAGCGGATGCCGCATCCGGGTAGAGCAGCTCCAGCGCACCCTTGCGGAGGGTTAGCGGTAGGAGCGTGACGGCGGGCGACGACGCGTTCAACCGGTCGTGCACGATCGTGCGTGCCCCCCGGGCCGCGGTGTACCCGGTCGCGAAGATCGGTGCCGTGATGTCGGCGTCGGCGTACTTGGAGAAGATGCTTTCGCTGGCGTGAGGGGAACCCTTCCACGTGTACAGCTCGCCAGCGTCTCCGTCAAAATACGTTCCGGCTGTCGGCGACTCCTCGACCATCACAGCATCAACATCAAGCGAGACGCCTGACTTGTACCACTGCGACGGGGTGCTGAACGCCACGACGGCGCGTGCAGTCACCGCGCCGACTGGCACAACGGCACCCTCGCTCGCACGGAGTTCCCACGTAGCCGACGTAATCGGGGTTGCCATGCCCGCCGCCGTACTCAGCAGCGCGTCCCCCGAATCACGAAACTCGATGTCTAGACGCACAGAGGCGGGAAGGGCCAGCGCGGAGCCAACCCGAACCCGTGCGCTGACGCTGATCGTGCGACCCGGCTTAGGTGTGAACGCTGAATAGATCGTGACGGGTGAGGCCGTTGGTGCGGCAGTCAAAGTGACCCGGTACACGGATGCGCCGACGTACGCCGAAGCGGAGGCAGTCTTACCGGCGAGCGGCGCGGCACCACCGGCGACACTATGACCCCACCCGAATGCATCACCCTCCACCGATGGATCGGGGCAGAGGTTCGTGCGGAGCGTGACCTTCCGGCGAGGTACCCGGGTGAGCGTGGTGGCCATTAGGTGATCTTCCTTCCGTTGGTGTCGACGATCGTGGCCACGATTCGCACCTGGCGTTCCTCGACGAACTTGTCGAGCTGCCTATCGGCGGCGGTCGTGTCGAGCTTCGCGGTGATCGTCGTCGTGCGCGGCTTCGCGGCGACCTGGTCGAGCTGCTTGTCGGCGGCCGTCGTGTCCGCTTTCGCTTCGACCTTCGTGCTGCGTGTCTTCTTCTCCTGCTCGGTCAGCTTCTCCTCGGCCTTCGCAGTCTCGGGAGTCACGGTGAGCGTCGCGGTGAGGTCTGCGCCGTCGAGGATGTCCTGACCACCACCGACCGCGTTACGGATCGTGTCGACGTACTGCTGGCCGAGGCCGGAATCGATGATGCTTTGCAGCATCGGCGCGAAGTCCACGCCCTGATCGACGAGCGCCTGCACCTCTTCCGTCGACAGGCCGAAGTCGGTAGCCATCTTCTGAACATTCGTGTTGAACGACGAGGTGGCGGCAATGCGTGCGTTGATGCCGTCGATGTAGCGCTGCGGCTCAAGCGCTTTAGTCTCTTCGTTGACGAAGTCGCCGTAAGCTCCGACCGCGTCATCGATCGCCGACTGATAGTTCTCGACGGCGGCAGCTTTCAATTCAAGCTCGCGGCCGCCGGCCTTCGCATAGTTCTCTTCGGCCTCGGCCGCTTCTTTCGCGACGCTGATCGACTGGCCGAGGTAGCCCATATAGGTGCGCTGCGCATCGGCCTGCTTCATGAGCTGCGAGTAACGTTTCCCCCCGGCATTCGTCGTCGTATCCTGCGCGTCGGCCTCGTCCTCGAGCTGCTTGCGGTATCGATCGCCTTCTCGCCACAGGTCTTTTAGTCCCTTGGCATTTCCGGAGTATGCCTGGGCAAGGTCTTTGAAGCTCGACCCGGAATCCTTCGCGGTCTTGGCCAGCTTGGCAAGGTTGATGCCGTCCGACTCGGTGGCAAGGTCTTGCAACTTCCCGATGAGGAAGTCCATCGAGGCCACACCGAGATCACCGGTGGTGATGTACTCGGATGCAAGGTCACGCGTGCGCTCCTTGACCTCCTCGGTGGCTGTCGCCGCGTCACCCATCGCGGCCATGATTAGACCGATTCCGAGCGCACCGGCCGCTCCGAGCGCCATTCCCATCGGACCCATGTCCGAGACGATCCCGCCGAGCGTGCCCTGGATGCCGTCCGCGAATCCCTGAGCCGAGCCGTCGAACGACGACAGCGTCTCTGACAGGTTCGCCTTTGCTTCGTCGCCGAGCGTCTCCAGGTCGCGGGAGGCGGCCGACGTGGCATCTTTCGTATTTCGTTTGAGTGCACCGCCGCCCTTCTCCGAACCAGCGGCCATTGCCTTGCCAAGCTCGGACTGTTCCTTCTTGAAATCGGAGGTCTCTTCGCTGGCTTTCTCAAATGCTTTTTCGAGCTTCTTTCCCGCTTTGTCGCCGTCCTTGGCTACGTCGTCGAGGGCATCCGATGCGCCTTCTAGCGGCTCGATGACACCCTTCTTGACTCCGGAGGTGAACTCGCGGGTATCGGACGCAATGCCGATGCTGATGCCCTTGGCCATGCCTATCTCTTCTCAATCAGTTCATAGAACGTGCGCACCGTGGTCTGAACCCAAAGCGACGCGAGCCGGGGGATGATGTTCGCTACGGCGGGCATGACTACATAGCCGGCTTTATTGCGGGGCCGAAGCTGCGACTGTGTCCGGCGGGTTACCTTGAACTTCTTGCCCTTGGAGCTCGTAGCTGTATAGGTGGTCTTCTTCGATTGGTCGGCACCGAACTCGGCACCGCCGACGATCTCCGAGGGCTTGAGCCCGCCGGACAACGACTTGCCGATGTGCGCCGACTTGAGCGTCACGTTCTGGTCGGACACGGCGACGCGGGCGGTCGCTGCGAGCACCCGCTGTTCGAGCGGAGTGGATGCCCGCGAGGCGATCGCTTCCTTCCACTCCGGCTCGATCATCGCCTTCGTGACCTGGCGTATCTGCTTCGCCAGCTCCCGGTCCAGCCCCTTCATCAGCAGGATGACGCCCTGCAACTCCTTCGAGTTGAAGACACTGATTCGGGAGCTCATGGCCGGGTTACGGGGTGACTGCGCCGGCGGTGTATACCGGCTTGCCCTGCACGCCCAGCGACACGGTGGCGGTGCCGAACTCGTCGATCGCCCCGCCGATCGCACCGGGCGTGATGATCACTGTCACGGTGAACTTCGGGCCGGAGCCCAGCGGCGAGAACTCGACCTCCTTGGTCGCACCCTCGTTGTTGAGAAGGTAGATGCTAAGCGAGTTGGGGGTCTCCCAATCCTGCGCGTAGGCGAGGTCGGCCACCCATGTTGGGGTGGTGGCGTCGGTGAATACGGCGGCCGGCGTTCCGCCCTTCCACGTCTGGATCGACGACGACGGGGTGAGAGCGACCGACGACACGTGCGCCTCGTAGGAGTCGGCTCCGATCTTGAGCAGGTAGTTCTTGAAGACGCGAGGCTTCACGGCGATAGCGGGCATGATTACTCCTTGATTGGGTCGGGGGTGGAAGTGAGAGTGAGGGTGATGTCGTACGCGAGGCTGTCGCCGTCGAGTACTTTCGCGGCACTCGACCACGGAATTCCGGCCCGGTCGAGTGCGTGGATCAGCATGTTTACCTGGTCGTCGAGCTCGTCCTCCGCTCGAGCAGGATCAGTCAGTGCCGACGTGATCGTGACGATGAACTCGATGTCGTGCGCGCCTTGCGGGGCGGCCGGCGTGCGGACGATGCGCAGCTGCTTGAGCGTCACTTTCGTCACGGTCAGCACGTCCGTTGTCGTCTGGTGCTCGACGATCTTCCATGTGCGCGGCAGCAGCGGCTTCAGCAGCGCGGCGAGGTCCTTGCGCGGGGCGGTCATCAGGCGATCACCGGCCGGGGGTTCTGCGGGCGCAGCACCTGTTTGATCATCCAGTCCAGCGGGAACGGGCGCAGAACGAAGGTGTCGTCGCCCATGCCGCCGGAGGCCGGGTCGACCTTCCCCGCGTTCCACAGGTTGCGGGCCTGCATGATCTGCGCGCGGAGGTAGCTCAGCGGCGGCCGCTGCCCCGTAGCGAGGGCGGGCGCGTACGCGCACACCTGCTGTCGTGCCGACCACAGAAGCTCGTACAGCCAGGCGTCGTAGCCGGGTGCGTCCCGCCAGTCGTCGCGGGCGGTGTCGAGGGTGTGCCACCCGTCCTCGACATCGACGACGAGGCGCACGGCGGGGATACGCTCGCGCACGTTGGTGGTCGTGTGGGTTGCGGTCAGGCGTAGCGCGTAGATGCCGGCTACGTCGAACGGGCTGGACCCGGGCCACTCGATGACGATGGTCTCGCCGCTGATGCTGCCGAGGAACCCGGGCGTAACCACGGGCACCCCGGCAGGGTCGAACAGTTGCGCGTCGATCTCGTTGAACGGGGTGAGATCGATGGGTTCCTCATTGCGGGCAGGCTCGATCACGAGATCCTGCGCGGGAACATCCCCGACGTAGTAGCCCATGTCGAACCTGCCTTTCGTGAGTGGGTGGGTGGTGGTTACGCTGCGGCTTCGCCGACGAGGACGACGGCCTCGGGGCGGACGATGAGCGTCTGCAGGTAGCCGTGCAGGGCACGGTCGACGCCACCCTTGGCGAGTTCGAGCGCGTCGATCTGGATCGGCGTGCTGCTGACTTCGTCGAACTCGATCGCGTTCTGTGCGCCGACGATCGCGGCCGGCTTGTTGGCCTTGATGCCGGTGAAGAACGCGTCGGGTGCGGATACGACGCTGACCTTGCCGTCGGCGGTGCCCTCGCCGTCGGTGTTGAAGTCGAGGCTGATGAACTCGGGGATCAGGTCCTTCGGTGTGTAGAGCAGCTGGTCCATCGCGGTCTCGTTGACGATCGCGTACGACGGGATGTCGTTGGCGCGTTTGACCGTGAGGATGCCCTGGATGACCTGGCCGATCGACGCGTTGTACTGCGCCGGGTAGGCGCTCGGCGCGATCGGTGCACCGGCCGTGGTGACGATGTCGGCCAGGGCCTTCTGGTCGGACCAGGTGGCGTAGTCCTCGACGATCAGACGGATGAACGCCTCGACGACTTCTGTGCCGCCGGGCAGGTCGTAGAATTCGCGGGCGATGTCGGCCGCGAATGCGAACCGGCGCAGCGTCGACTCGATCGTCTTGGTGTAACCGGTGCCGGATGTGACGGCGGATTTGTTGCCGTTCCAGGTGTTGCCGAGGGTTGTCTTGGGGTCGGCCTCGGTGCCTCGGAAGATTTTGAAGCCCTTCTTGCCGGCCGCGTTGATCTCGGTGCCGAGCTTGCCGAGGTTGATGTAGCGGCGCTCGTAGGTCTTGCCCTGCCAGACCTGGCCGAGCCAGTTGTTCTGAAGGACACCGGCGGCGGGAAGCGCACCGGCTCCACTGATCGTGATGTCGCTGAGCGCGGCGAGCAGCGTGTGCGCTGCTGCCGACGGTGCAACGCTCTTGAGCGACGCGACGGCCGCGTAGATCGCGCCGAGGTCGTGCTTCGGCTTGGTGATGATGGTGCCGGCCTTTGCGGCGTTGAGCGTGTTTGGCAGTGTCACGGTGGGGTCCTCTTCCTGGGTTGCTGCGGGTTCTTCGATCACGGTGGTTTCCGTGATCGTGGTGGTGTCACCGTCGACGGTGGTCGTGCGGGTTGTGGTGCGGGATCGGGTGACGCCGTTCTCGTCGGTGTACTCGTCGGTGAACTTCTCTTCGGTCACGACTGGCTCACTTGAAGCTGCGGGGTCTTGCTCGACGGCGGGGTCTTCCACTACGTTGAGCTCGCCGACATCGGCGGCCATCAGCGTCGACGAGGGGAAGGCGCCGGCGGGCACGATCGCGCCGCCGTGGATGACGCCCTTGATGGCCTCGCCGTCTTTAATCACGATGCCGTCGACCTCGATCGAGAGCTTGCGCGGTGCGGCCGGGTCGTTCGCGTCGTACTGGGCGAGCAGGGCATTACCCTCGGGGGTGTCTTCCACCCGCCAGGTGCCGAAGATTCCTTCATCGGTGTCCTGCGCGAACAGAGCACGTGCAACCGGCTTCATCGCGTCGTGGCCCAGGTTGAGGTTTAGAAATGACTTGATATCGGCCGGCATTGCGAACGCGCCGCGCTTGACCTTGATCCGCCCCAGGTTGGTACGTCCGACCTCGCCGTACTTGAGCAGCAGCCCGTTCAGCGTGCGGTCTTGAAGATTGGCCGCGAGCGTCCCGGCCATCATCTGTACTTTGGTCATTTTCTAGTCCTCCTGGATTGGGCCGGTTGGTGTCGGCAGGTTGTACGCCTCGTACTTGTCGAACCGCACCCGCTGGCCGCTCGTGACGATGTCGTCCATCGACAGGCGCGCCTCGATCGGGTCGGTCCAGAACGGCAGGTCGAATTCGTAGAACGAGTTCTTCTCGCCGTCCTTCGTGGTGTAGGTCAGCGAGTCGATGCCGCTCGTGCCGTCGAGCATCGATGCACGCACGTTCAGGAATGACCCGACATCGGTGCGGATCGCGTTGCGGCCCTCGGTCATCAGGTCGGCTTTCACTTCGCCGTACGTCTTGATCTCGATCGAGGGCGGGGTCGAGCCGATCGCGCCGTTCTCTGATGTGCGGGCTTTGGCCCATGCCGCGACGAATTCGGTGACTTCTTCATCGGTGAGCTGGTCGTCGATACGGTGCAGGTCGATGAGTGGAACGGGGTTCTTGGCCCGGCCGACCCATGCGGCCTCCTGGTCGACGGCTCCGGTGACGGTGCGTTGGCCTACCTGCAACAGGCCTTCGAATGGCGAGTTGAACAGGATCACCGCATCCTCGGGCATCGGTTCTCCATCGACGATGACTTGGCCGCCGACGATCGACCAGAGGTGCCTCGGGCACCATTCCGCGTCGAGGATCGCTCCGCGTCCGCTGCTGTCCTTGGCACCGCGCTTAGCCAGCCAGAGCGAGACGCCGTAGAAGACCATGTCGTCAACCGTCCACGCCATCCGCTCATACGGGGTGACGGCCGAGTTTGTGCGGTACAGGAACGGCGGCTGGTTCTGAATCAGTCCCTTGGTGTCGAGGGCGCGCAGCGGGAACTTGGCGATTGTTGAGACGAGCAGGTTGCGGGCCTTGGAGACGGCCGGCACGCTGATCGCGATCTCACGGCTGAGCGGGAGCTTGGCGGCCGCGTCATCACTGAACAGGTCGGTGATGATCGCGGCCGGGATGTCGATGCGGGGCGAGTACGGGGACGTGACGCCCAGTGACTGCGCGCTCGTCAGCAAGTCGTGCTTGCTGCGGCCGAGGCCTAGACGATCAAGAATTCCCATGTCGAAGAGCTTCGATGCCGTGTTCGACATTCGTGGTCTCGACGGCGTGTCGGGCCCGGAATACACTCGCTGCTTTCGACGCCTGCGTGGACTCAGGGTGCACGTTTCTTTCGTGCCGACACGCGGCCTCGTGGGCCTCCTCCACCGTCCAAGCGAAGGCGCGCCAGTGGCCGCAGTCCTCGCAGTAGACGACGACGGAGGTGTGTGATTTGTCGAGCTTGATTGCCATTGGTGCGAGGTCCCCTAGTCGGCCATGATCGGTTTGCTACTGCCGGACTTAACGGCGAAATACTGGTCCCAGTTGCGCAGCGCCCGGGTGCCCGCGTCGAGGCAGGTGATGTCGGGCAGCACGTTGTCTTCGCCGGAGCGTTTCGGAGTCCAGAGCCATACGCCTTGGTCGCCGCGCACCTCGCGCTTGGCCGCGTTGTCGACAGCCGAGTTCAGGCCCGCGTCGTCGAAGTGCACGAGGTTGTGGCGGCCGAGCTCACGGAGTACTTGCACGCATCCGGCAGCGATCTCCCGGTACGTCTGGACGCGCATCCTCGGCTTCGGGGTGAGCATCTGCATCTCGGTTGCGGTGGCCTTGCCTTCGCCAATGTCGTCGTAAGCGATCGTCGAACCGCGGTACTTCTTCGTGAGCTCCTGCGCCCGCTTCGGTATCCAGTCGGTGCCGGAGCGGTGCTCGATGATCTCGATGTACGCTTTGCCGCGCTGGTTGCGCCACGCGGCCGCGATCGCTGCGGTTCCGCCGCCGGGCTTGATAGCCATGCCGAACGCGACGCGTGCGGGAATGGGCACGTGTCGGCCGGCTGTTGCCTCGGCCCAGAGTGCCGGGTCGATCGCACGCGTGCCGAACGTCTCGGGCCACAGGCTCAGGTACTCCCGCGCCCACTTCGGCAGCGCGAGCTCGTGCCAGTTCTTGCGCATCTTCTCCATCGTCGTGAGCGTGCCGATGCCGGGGTGGTGCTGCGCGATCAACGCCATTGCGCGCTCTTCGTCCTCGATGACTTCCCAGGGTGTGTCTTCGGGCGCGCAGTAGTCGAGGCCGCCGACGTACGGGCTGCCCTCGCGCAGCTTCTCGAGGTACTCCCAGAGCACGCCGACACGGGCCTCCCCCGCCGTGCCTGAGATGACGATCGCGGAGTCTTCCTTGGTGTCTTGCAGCGGCACGATGCCCGCGAGCAGGTCCTCGCCCGCGACGGGGTCGATCTCCTGCGCCTCGTCGATCCACGACACGTCGGCCGCCTCGCCTCGGTACGCGTCGGCCTCGGGCTTGAGCACGAGCAGCTGCGACCCGTTGTCGAAGTAGATGCCCTTACCGACCTCGCCGCGCATGATGCGGAACCCGCGCCCGGTCGGCTCGTCATCGGCCGGCGGCAGCAGGTCCTCACCGAACAGGGCGACGGCACGCTTGTGCGCCTTGGTCTGCTGCTTCGGCCGGCCTCGCATCCACGGCGGCAAGTCGAGGTCCTCGGCAGGGTTCACCCGGTCGAGTGTGCCGCCCCACTCACGCAGACGACGGGAGCCGGCTACACCGTTCTGCGCTGAGAACGTTGCCTGGTAGCCGGGCCGGCTCTTCATCCGACCGAGCAGCCACATGAAGATCGTTGTCGTCTTCGAGGCTCGGCGCGGGATCTCGATCACGTAGCTGTCGTACTTCGCGTTGAGCGTGTCGGCGATGCGAAGCTGCTGCGGTTGCAACGGCCACCGGCGCGGCGTCATCGCCTTGAGCCGTGCGAGCTCGTCGGCATCGTCGAGGTCGACAAGCTCCATCCCGTACAGCCGTGCACCCGCGAGGAACTCCCGGCGAAGCTCGGGATCATCCGAGTACCTCCCGGCGAAGTCTGGGCGAATCCCCCGGTCCCGCGTGGTTTCCCACAAATAGAGAGAGAAATCCTTGCTGCCCCCAGGCGGAGGTACGGGAGAACTCTCAAAAGGCTCGTCGAACTGCGTCGGAACGCTCGCGGGCGCGGTCATCACCATGCGCGTCGGCCCTTCGCGGCTCGACGTGCGCTGTTGGTGACGGCCGCGCCCATCTTGCCGCCGCCCGTGAGGTTGCATCGGGCGTGAGCAGGGCCACAGTTCGCGAGGGTCGTGCGTCCACCCTGCGACGCGGCCTGGATGTGGGCGACGTGCCACGCCTGACCGCGCTCGACGAGGCGACCGCACCCCTCGATGCAGGGCAGAGGCAGCCTCGCCTCGATCGCTGCCCTGATCTTGGGCGACGCGGTCGTGTGCTTCGTGCGCCGGTGGTGCTGGCTCATCGGGTCACCGCCGATAGGCTGCGGGGATGGTAACTACTGGCACGCTGTGGCTCATGCTCGTTGTCTCGATCGTGTCGGGGGGTGTCGGCCTGTGGATCGCGTACGCGGTAGTCAAGGCCGCGGTGCTCGCTGCGCTGCGTGAGCACACCATGACGAGCACCTCGGCGGTCTCCATCACGTCGAGCGTGCCGCTTCTCACGAGCCACGTCGACCAGGTATCCGGCACCGAACACGGCAGCAACGGGTAGCACGAACCAGATCGGCAACGCTTCGGCTGGGTTGGTCATGAGTTCCTCCATGTCGAGGTGGCGAGGCACGGTTCGGCCTCGGCGAGCAGTTGCGCGAACGTGTTGTGGTCGAGGGCGTGTGCGCCTTCGGTGGAGACGATCAGGTCGGCGAGTATGCCGCGTGCACGGTGTCGAGCTCGTGGCGTGATGATCGCGACGACCTCGATGTCGAGAATGTGCTGGGCGCGGCCTCGCTCCACCCACTTGCGCCCCTCGGGGAGGGTGGCGGCGATGACGATCGCGCGGGGCTTCATGCGGACACCCGGGCGACTGCAGCGTCACCGGCGTCGAGCCATGCTCGGGCGGTGTCGATGTCCCAGTGACCGCATGTCACGAGCGACGCGGCCGAGATGGTCTGTGCTGCGGCGAACTTGAGCAGCGCTCGGTCTGAGCGGTGCACGCTGAGGTTGTCGGCAGTGTCGAACATGCGCTTCGCGAGGTCGTGCAGTGCGGTGTGCATCGAGACTGTTGACCATTCGGGGCGGGTCTTCGGGGTCGTGACGTACGCGTGTTTCGGTGCCATGTCGTTGCTCCATTCGGCAGCTTTGGTCTTGGAGTTGGGCGCGCTCATGCGCTAGCCGCGTAGGTGGGTGAGGGCCGTCCGCAGAAGGCGCAGTAGTGGCCGTCAGGTGTCGGCTCGTGAGCGCGCAGGCCGGTACCGCATCCGAGCCATTCGGCAGACGCGTCAGCGCCCCGGAGGGAGCCGCCGGAGGCGTCCATGTTGGCCTCGTGCGCAACGGTGGCTGAGTCGTTAAGTCTTAGTCTTTTAGTGTTCTTAACTTGTGTTCTTATAGGCGTTGGATTATCCAATGCGGTGCGCGTTGGATAATCCAATGCGGTGGCCGAGTTATCCACAGGCGTTTCGGTAACCGTTGTTGGATAATCCAATGCGGTGAACAGTGCCAGATTCCCGGTGTCGAACGGGTCGGTAATCTCCCACGATGTGCCCTCGAATTTGCCGCCCTTGCCCTGCAACCCGACCCGCTTGAGGTAGCCCACGAGCTCGAGCTCGTTCGTTGCTGCGCGCACCGCGTCTATGCCCTCTTTGGGCGAGGTCGAGGCGATGTCCTTGAGCGTGACCTTGAACCCGATGTCGTGCGACATGAGCATGCCGAGAAGGCCGCGTGCACGGAACGACAGTCGCTCGTCGCGCACCCAGGTGTTCGGGAGCTGGACGAAGTTGCGCTCGAAGCGCAGCGGCTTACGGATCAGCTGCGGTTCGAGGTTCAACGCGATACCTCGGGCTCGAACAGGTAGTACCCGTTGCCGAGGGTGAATGCGGGAGTGAGCGTGCCGCGCTTGACAGCTGCGAGGATGGCCTGACGTGACACTCCGCGGGCTGCAGCCACCTGCGTGGTGGTCAGTAGTTGCTCTGTGGTCATATGGCCACACTAGGGGTGAATTACACTGTTGTCATTCGACACGCGGGCACTTGTTGCCAATCGAACACATGTGTCATCATTGCCACATGACAATGATGATGACGGCGATAGTGCCGACTTTCACGCTGGCCGACAGGCTGCGTAAGGCTCGTGAGATCACGGGCCTCGATCAGGGCGAGTTCGCCGAACGTGCGGGTTTCTCACGCACGACGGTGGTCAACTACGAGCACGGGCACCGTGCGCCGCGCACGCTCTACATCCGCGCATGGGCCGAGGCTGCGGGCGTTGACCTTGAATGGCTGGAAACAGGAAAGGCCCCGTCCGAAGACGAGGCCTTTGCTACTGTGCGCCCGGAGGGATTCGAACCCCCAACCTTCTGATCCGTAGTCAGATGCTCTATCCGTTGAGCTACGGGCGCAGTATTACTTCTTCACGTTGAACGCTCGGAGGCAACTTGAAAACTATATCAGCTATCCGGGGCCCTTCGTGTCATGCCCGGGCGACGGGCCTGCCATGCCGCAGTATTTCCGTGCTTTTCAGCGCCGTTCTCCCCGCATATTTACGTCCTCACCAGGCCCGTTGGTGGCCGCGCGTGGGGACCCATTCGGCCGAGACGCGGCGGCCGGGCAGCGGTGACATCCCCGAGCCCTGGCGTGTCTGACCCGTCAGCCCGGCTCGCCAACGGCGGGCAGAGCACCTCCGGTATCCGTCACCGGTGACGCCGCGCGGATGCCCAGCCACGAAACGAGCGCGCCGGCAAACATGAGCGCGGCGGCCAGAACCATCACCCGCTGGAATCCGGCCACGTCGAGCAGGTCGCCCGTCACCGTGCCGACGAGAGCGATCGCGATGAGCCCGGCAACCCGGGCGACGGCGTTATTGATGGCCGAGCCGATGCCAGCCTGCTCGGGGTGGATCGCACCGAGCACGGCCGCCGTCAGAGGGGCGACGGTGATCGCCAGGCCCAGGCCCAGCAAGACGGTGCCCGGCACGACATGCAGCCAGAAGTCGATCGGCGGTTGGGCGGTGAGCAGCCAGAGAAAGCCGCAGCCGGCCACGATCGGACCCACGGTCATGAACAGACGCGCCCCGTATTTACCGGCGAGCGTGCCGAAAAGTGTCGCGAACAGCAGCATCATGATCGTCGACGGGATGCCGGCCAGGCCAGCGGCGGTCGCCGAGAACTTGCCGACCTCCTGCAGGTAGATCGAAACCATGAAGAAGCCCAGGCTGAGGGCGGCGTAGATGCCGACGGTCGCCAGGTTGCCCGCCCAGAAGTTGCGCACCCGAAACAGGCTGAGCGGCATCATGGGGTGCGGGGTGCGACTCTCCCACCAGAGGAACGTGGCGAATGCGATCAGTCCCAGCACCAGCGGCAGGAACACCACCGGGCTCCCCCCGCCATATCGGCCCTGTTCGATCAGCGCGAAGACCGGCCCCCCGAGGCCGAGCGCGGCGAGAACCGCGCCGAGCACGTCGATGCGCGCGGCGGGCAGCGTGCGGGCCGGCTCCGTGACGCGCATCAGAAGCACCAGGGTGACCGCGATCGGCAACACGTTGATCGCAAACACATACCGCCAACTCAAGGTGTCGACCAGGATGCCGCCGAGCAGCGGCCCGGCGATGCCCGCGATGCCGGTCAGCCCGGTCCACAGGCCGATCGCCTTGCCCTGCGCCACCCCCTGAAAATTGGAGGTGATCAGCGCCAGCGAACTCGGCACGAGCAGGGCCGCGGCGACGCCCTGCAGAATACGGGCGATCACCAAGATGACGCCGGTGGGTGAGAACGCACAGGCGAGCGACATGATTCCGAACCAGATCAGGCCCGCGCGAAGCACCCGCACCCGACCGAGCGTGTCCGAGAGGGAGCCCGCCACAAGGATCAGGGCGCCGAGCGAGAGCAGGTACCCGTCGACGACCCACTGTTGCAGCGGCAACCCGCCACCCAGCTCACGGCCGATGGCCGGCAGGGCGACGTTGATGATGGATCCGTCGAGGAATGCGACGAACGACGAGAGGATGGCGACGGACAGCACTCGCCGCTGCAGGGGGTTCACGCGGCCAGTTAACTCCGGTCGGGCACGGGACAGAAGAGTTCGACACAAATCGTGCGTCTCGGGCGGGACGCGACTCCCGCGGATCGGGACGGCGGTGACGTGCGCCGTCCCATCCGCTCGAACATCTAGCGAGCCGCCTGCGCCAGTGCTTGACTTGCCTGATGGACGTCTTCACCCTCGCCTCACGACCCGAGAGCACCCCGGGAGCGCGCTGATGGCAATCCCCGAGGTCGTGGCGGTTTCGGCGAACGCACCCGGGCGGCACCGCCTCGACGTGCGGGTGAGCGGCGGCATTGCGCGCGGGGTGCACGAGGGCCAGATTTTGGCCTGGCGTGGCATTCCCTACGCCGCTCCACCCACCGGAGTGCTACGGTTTCGCGCCCCGCAGCCGGTGCTGCCGTGGGAGGGCGTGCGCGATGCGTCCCGCTATGGGAACGTTGCCCCGCAGCCCTACCGCGGCCAATTCAAGGGTGCCAACCCGCGCGTACCGTCCGGTGAAGACTGCCTCACCCTCAACGTGATGACTGCGGCCGTGCCCGCCCGAAAACGGCTGGGTCTGCCCGTCATGGTCTACATTCATGGCGGCGGCTACAGCACGGGTTCGTCCCACGACTACTCGGGTCAGGGAACGGGCTTCGTCATCACCGGACGCGTGGTCTATGTCAGCTTCAACTATCGTCTCGGCGCGCTCGGCTACCTCGACTTCAGCCGATATTCAACGCCGGAGCGTCCGATCGAGAGCAACCTCGGGCTGCGCGATCAGGTGGCCGCACTGGAGTGGGTGCAGCGCAACATCCGTGCGTTTGGGGGCGATCCACACAACGTGACGGTGTTCGGGGAGTCTGCGGGCGGCAACGCCGTGACCACCCTGATGGCCACGCCGGCCGCGAAAGGCCTGTTCGCCCGGGCGATCGCCCAGTCGGCGCCCGCCAATGCCGTCTACCTCCCGGCTCTCACCGCGAGCTGGGCCGAAGAGTTCGTCGAGCTGCTGCGCACGGATGGTGCGGAGGGAGCGGAGGATGCGGACGGTGCGGTGCACGCTGCGGGTCGCGAACCACGCAGCGACGTGGCTCGGGGCGGGGTGCTGGTCGCCTCGGCTGCACGAATGCGGAGCGTGGTTCCGCGCAGGTCCCACAGCGGGGCATCCGACACCGATGCTACTGCTCGCGGCAGCTCCCCCGCCGAGCTTCTCACCACCGCAGGTGTGTCGCGCCTCACTGCCGCCGCGCTCAAACTGCAGACCAGTGTGCCCGACGAGTACCCGGGAACGTTCTGTCTGGCCCCGGTCGTCGACGGTGATTTTTTACCCGAACGGCCCCTGCTCGCCTTCGCCGCCGGGCGGGCGCACCGCGTGCCGCTGATCCTCGGCACGAACGAGCGCGAGGGTTCGGCTTTTCGCGGACGCGTGGAGATTTTGCCGTCGTCGCCCTCGCGCATCCGTGCGCTGTTCGAGCGGGCGCCCACGACCGCACGCGCGGCGATGCGCGACGCCTACCCCGGGTTGCCGCATTCCCGGCCGGCCGCCGATTTCGCCGGCGACTCGGCGTTCTGGTTTCCCACGCTCAAGGCCGGCGACTTTCATTCGCGGTATGCGCCGGTGCATGCCTACCGCTTCGATCTGGCTCCGCGGCTCATGCGCATCCTCGGCTACGACGCGACGCACGGCATCGAAATGCTGGCCCTCTTCGACCGCTCAGACACCGCGGCCGGTCGCACGCTCACCTCGCTCGGCGGCCGTGAGTCATTCCTGCAAGCCGGCGAACGGATGCGCCACGCCTGGATTCGCTTCGTCGTCGACGGCACCGTCGAGGCGGGCTGGCCCGCCTACACCGAGACGAACCGGCTGACCTTGATCATCGACGAGATCGACCGGGTCGAGTCCGATCCCCGGGGAGAGCGCCGCCGGGCCTGGGAGTCGTTCCTGCCGGAGTTTTGACCTCATCCGCCAAACCCATTTTTTAGAACGGCTCTGGAACGGATATGGAACGGCTATTGGACGGCCATGGAACGGATGCGGTCGGGTCGCCGACGAGTCGCCGACGGGCACCCCCGGCAAATACCCAATGCAACCCGCAACGACCACCCGGACAAGTCCGACAGCCCAAGTCCGCGGCGGTCAGTCGCGGACGACGACCTCGGCCAACGTGTCGAAGAAGCCCAACCAGCCCTGACGGGCGCCGTCGTACTGCTCCTCGGTCAAGGTATTTCCGCCCTGGGTGAAGGTCATCTCGGTCATTCCATCGAGATCGTCGAACGAGACGGTTACGACCTCGACCGCTTCCTCGTCGGTCTGGTCCGTCAGGGTGAAGACCAGGCGCTTGGGCGGATCGACCTCGCGATAAGTGCCCGTCCAGGGAATTTCGCGACGATCGGGCCCGGCGAACATGGTGGCGCTCCAGGTGCCGCCGGGGCGCACGTCCATCGATATCGTTTCGACGGGGATCTCCGCGGCGCGCGATCCAAACCATTCGGCAAACTGTGCCGGTTCGATCCAGGCTGCAAAGACACGCTCGCACGGGGCCGAGAGGATGCGGGTGATGGTAATTCCGGGCTGCACGGCATCCGCTGCCGCAGTGCTGGGAGGGTTTTCCGACATTGGTGGCGCCTTTCTCGAGGAACACAGAAGACCGTTGTGGCGATCCTATCTGTCGGCCCCGACTGAGCGGCGGAACGGCCCTTCACCGATGGCCCGCAATCGGCTACGACGTCAGTAGTGTGGACTCGACTTCTATGCCCCGATAGCGTTGAAGTGAAAGTGGAGGAACCCATGCCCGTATTTGGCACCCCATCCCACATCGACCTGTCGGTCTCCGACGCCGAGGCCAGCGCAACCTGGTATTGCGAGGTGCTGGGCCTGAAGCGCGTACGACGCGTCGATTTTGATAACCGCGTGATGATCGTGTTGGCGCACGAGGCGACCGGGCTGGTCATCGGGCTCAACCAGCACACGGTCGTGCCGGTTACCCGATTTGATGACCGGAACGTGGGGCTGGACCACATCGGATTCAGCGTCTCCGAGCGCGCAGATCTGGATGCCTGGGACGAGTTGCTCACACGTTTGAATGTCGTGCATTCCCCGGCCGAAGACACCGCCAATGGCGCCGCACTGGTGTTCCGTGATCCCGACAACATCCAACTTGAATTCTGGTGGACTCGTCATGGCTGATCAGGCTGGCAACGGCCACTAAGCAACGGCCGATAAACGACTCACGACACGCAACGGCCCAAGCCCGCGGCGGGCACCTCCGAGACACACGAGCCAAACCATTCGGCGAACTGCGCCGGCTCGAGCCAGGCGGCACACACGCGTTCACGCGTGGACTCGATGATGCGAGTGATCTCGATCCCGAGTGATGACCTCGCGGGCCTGCGCCGCGGCATCCGCTCCCCCGACCGCTCCGGAGGGTGCCCCAGTTCGCTGCGCCTACCGGCCGTCGATGATGGACATAAAGCCTGCAAAAGCGAAGAGTCCCGGTACGGCGTAGAGAAAGGTGAGTCCGACGAACCAGCCGATGCCGAACACAGCTGACCACACGCCTGTCCTGCGGTCGCGGATAGTGAGTCGGCCTTCTGGCCCGATGAGCGGTGGTGGCGCGATCCACGTGATCTCGGGGCGCTCGCGCTCGGCGGTGAGCTTGGCGAGAACTCGGGGAATCTCCTGGCCCGGTACGCGTTCGTCGAGGTACCGACGGGCTTTTGCGATGATACGTGGCGCCACGTTCGTGAGAAGTGCGTGAACGGAATTCCACGGTTCCGACGTGGAGAAGTCCGCCGGTCGGGGCGTGAAGAAGACCAGAGTGTGATCGATGATCTCGACGTTGTAGCCAGCGGCATCATCAATGAGCGCCGCCATCAGGTCGGGAGTGAGCACATACAGTGCCTCCATGCGGTAATCGAGCGGCGAATACACCTGGAACGACTGATCGAAATTCCCCTCTAACGACAACTTCTGATCTCGGACGAGCCCCACCGGCAGGTTGCTGCTGAGACGACCGGTGGACGTGGCATCCAAAATGAGGTGCGGTAAAGGCGCCGGCAGCGTGACGGCAACATAGTGCCACTCACCCGAGCGGCGAGAGTGAGAACTGAGGGTGCCGAACTCGACACCGGGCGCGACAAATCGAGGGTACTCGCGGATGCCGCTGGTCCCGGCGGTCATGATCGAGGTGAACGTCGCGGCCGGGCTGGGGTGCGATTCGAATCCGTTGGCGAGGGCGGTCAGAGTCTGCCGCCAGTCATTCAAGCGCGCTCCAGGAGATCGCGGCTTGGCCGCCCATTGGCGCAGCAGATACGCACCACAGAGCCAAACAACGAAAACGGCCAGAGCGACGAGAAGCCCGCCAACGTCAGACGCAGTGACCTGACCGTCCTGGTAGGAGTCGACTTTGATGCCGAAGGTCATGAGGATGATGCAGAGGTACCACAGCATCACGCATTGGTTCACGTGCACAAGCACCTGCCGCTTCGTCGGCACCCAGGTCGGCCGTGAATCGCGTCGCAGAGTCGCCATCGCGGCCGCTACCTCGTGTTCTGGAGCCTGCAGCCACCGCACATCCACGATCAGTGACCCGTTCGAGCAGTCGAACGGCGCTGCGCGACCGCAGCACGCTCCATAACAACAACAACACGTGCGTGACGGTAACTCATGTTCATTCCTGGTTCAGTGCGCGGGGTGGCTGTGACGGCGCTCGCTGCGGACCGGTGGGCCACCGGGCCTGAAATTGCCTTCCGCCGTGTCGAGGCTACGTTGCGGCCGTGATGATCGTGTAGGGCAAAGCTGCTCGGCCGTACTCCCCGGTCCCGGTGATCGTGAACGTGACCGGACCGGCTGTCGTCGGGGTTCCAGAGATCACCCCGGTAGCAGCATCCAGGCTCAATCCAGCTGGCAGCGCACCGGTAGTGACCGCGAATGACGTCACATTCGCCGCCGGAATAGTGAACGAATATGTAACACCCACGGTTGCCACGGGTGCAACACCGGCGGTCATTACCGGCACAGCAATCACCGACACCGTGTACGAACTCTCATTGGCGACGTAGACACGGGTTCCATCGGGCGACACCGCGACCCCGACTGGCCTGAGGCCGACCGGTATCGTCATCACAACCGTATTTGTGGCCGAATCAATCACCGACACCGTATTTGAATTGGAGTTGGCGACGTAGACTCGCGTCCCATCTGGCGACAATGCCACCGCGTCGGGGTTGCTCCCAACCGGAATGTTCGCAATCACAGAATTTGTGACCGCATTAATCACCGTCAACGTATTAGCAGCACCAGTGGTGACGTAGACGCGCTTCCCGTCTGGTGATACCGCCACCGCGTCCGGCGTCGCCGCAACTGCGATGGTCGCCGACACAGTATTCGAAGCCGTAGCAATCACCGACACCGTATTAGAACTCGCATTGGTGACATAGACGTGTGCGCCGTCCGGCGACACCGCAACCGCGTCCGGCGTCACTCCCACCGAGATCGTCGCCGTCACCGTGTTCGTCACCGTGTCTATCACTGAGACCGACGCCGAGCGGCTGTTTGCGACGTAAACGTGTTTTCCATCCGGCGTCATCGACAACCCGTACGGGTATTGGTCCCCGACACCGGTCCCGACCGTAATGGACTTCACAATTGTATTCGTGGCGACATTAACCACGATCACCGCATTGACGTAGGGTCTGGTGACGTAAAGGAGCTTCCCATCCGGCGACAGTGCCAGCTCGTACGGGTTGCCGCCGACGTTAAGCGCCGACACAGCATTCGTGGCCGTATCAATCACGGACACGGTACCCACACTGAAGTCGGCCACGTAAACGTGTTTCCCATCCGGTGACGCCACGACCCCCACCGGGGATGTGCTGACCGTAATGGCGGGTGGGACCGGTGGCGGACCGCCTGCTGCGTGTACGGTAATCGCGGTTGTGCTGCACGCGCTCGTACTGGCGGTGTTGTAGGCGTCGCTGGGCGTGTAAGCGGCCTGCCAGTGATAGGTGCCAACGGTTGGTTTCAGTGAACCGTTGGCCGAACCGCCGGTGATCGCCTGGTCTGGGGTGGTGAAGTTGGCGGGACCGGAACAGTCAGCGTTGGCGTAAAGCCTGAACGTGGCGTTTCCGGCCGGGGCGCCGTAGCCGGAGTTTCCGGTGACCGTGGCTTTCGCCGTGAAACTGTCCCCCACACTGCCGGTTGTCGGCGTGATGGAGCCAAGGGTGGTGGTGGTGAATTGTCTGCTGGTCGTCGCGGTAGTCGTCGCCATTGCGGCCCAGTTGTGCAGAGATGCGGAGAGCCCCCAGGTGTAGGTGGTGTTCGGGGTCAAACCGGATGGCGCACAGGAGGTCGCTGCCGGGGCCGGGTTTGCCGCGCAGCCAGCCAAAACCCCTGGTGTCTGGGTCAGCAGATAACCCGTCGGTGTGAACGGCTGCGTCCAGGACAATTCAGCCATCGTGGGAGCCAACGTGTCTGAAGAAAGCACCGGCGCTGCAAGGGTCCCTGCTGCAGCGTGTGCAGAGTTTCCGGTCGAGCTCGCCGTCCAGAATGCGAAAGCGCTGCCTGCGGGGATCAGAAGCACCCCGGAGAGGGCAAGACTGATTCCGGCGACCGTCACCAGGCGAGCCCGCCGACCGCGCCGGCGGTTTTTCACTGCTCCGCTCACAGCGCTCATTGCACGACCTGAACGGTTATCGGGATCTGGAAGCTCGCGCCCTGACACCCGGCAGCAGACGTCGTGCTCATCGACGCGGCACCGGGCACGTGCACGACCTGGGTTGCCTCGCCAGCCACCGAAATATTCAGGCCCGTCACGACGGGCACGCTCACGCCGGAATTACCCACCGGGGCCGGCCAGCCCGAGTCGGAGCTGCACCCCGTTCCACCGGTGACATTCACCGGGCCGCCCTGCGCAATACCGACAATGGTCACTGGACCCGGATTGGGGTTGGCCACTGTCAGGACGAGATCACCGGTCCCGCCGGGGAATAGTGCAGACGAGGGCGAGCCCGTCGTGGCTGACTGAATTGCCAACGGGAGCAGCGTTGCCGTCGCGCCGGTTCCGGTCCCCGTGCCGCTGCTGGAAAAGAAGGCGACGGCGGGCGCTGCGATCCCGCCGACGGCCGCTACGCAGACAATCAGCAGCACGAGTGCGGTGCGCCGTCTCACGATTTCAACCCCGTCCGGCGACGGTTCGTACCGCTCACCATCATCCCGAGACCCACCATGACGATACCGATCAACAGGGCGCCGGTCAGTTTGGCGGCTCCCGTCGCGGCCAATCCGTCACCCTGCTGCGATTCGCTGCCGGAGGCGGTGCCATCGAACACGAAATGCAGCACCGTCTGCTTACAGTTGTCCTGATTTGTTGCAGTGTTCTCCAATCGGATCGGCAGGCCCGGGCTCTCGGCCCAACCACCGGCCGTCACCGGCAATAACCCGGTAAACGTGGGCAGCGACAGGTTCTCGGCCGAGCATCCTGACGGTGGCTGCGGGAACGTCGAGTCCAAACTCATCGTGATCGTGCGAACCGTGATCGGCTGGGTCGAGGTGTTATGGACTCGGAACAATAAGCAGCGCGTCACTCCCGGGACCAGTGTTGCCGCGGACGCCGAACACCGACTCTTCTTGCCCGCACCGTCAACGAATTCGCGTATCTCACTTTCGACCACAAACGCAGGCTCGACGACGGATGTCGCGGCATACCCCGGAGCAGCACTCAGCGTGAGGGCACCGGTGACCAGAAATGCGGCTCCAATAGCCCGTTGCACTCGCATCACCGCGGTTCACCCCCTCCCACATAACGGGGCCGCTGCCCCGGTCTTACCGAATCTGCTGTCAGAGTGGGCTCACTTAGCCGATCGCGCCGATCCTGTAAGACAGATTGACCGTGGCGCCCTTGCAGGCATCCTGGATTGATGTCTTGTCGTTGAACTTAATCGTGGCACCGCCCCACGCACCCACGGCCGTACCCACTGGAACTTCTCCACCAACCGTCATGACCGCATTCGCAAGAGTGTAATCCGACGCATCACAGGTGCCCACTGCGGCGTTGAGTGCCTTGTCCACCGAAGCGATGCTCGCCGTCACAGTTCCCACGTAGACAGGGCCTGCGTCGGAATTTGTGAAGTTACCGCTCAACGTCTGCTCAGTACCACCGGGGTACATCCCCGTCACCACGCTGGTCTGATGCACCGTGATGTTCTCGCTCGTACCCGTTGTTGCCGTTCCGGTGCCTGAACCGCCGACCGTCCAATACGCGAATGCGGCAACAGCCGGAATCAACACCAGTGCCGCCACCGCGATGACTACAGCATTCTTCTTCTTGAGCTTCGCCATACGATCAATCCCCCGAAATCATCTAGGCCTCCTGCCACAGCCGGCGAGAGAAATACACACTTTCGCCGCGAACCCGACCAAAGGTGACCCCCTTGAACACTACCCTGCCACCCGGCAACTCCGGCTGACCGCTGATCTAGACGCGCCAGCACTGGGCACGAGGAGTGTCCACATTGTGGGACATCCGGTGTGCGCCGCCGGGATGACGAACCCACCCTCGGACAATCGCTTCCCATTCCGTCGGGTCGATCCTCGGAGTGAATTGCCCTGTCGTCACTACTCTTTTTCACCCCATCCGAGCCGGTTCGGGACGAGCTCGTCATCTCTGATTAACACGATCACGGTCGGATCTCGCTGAGCCAGCAGCACAGCGGTGTGGCGCAGGGCAGAGCGTACTGACGGGGATTCTGTGGAAGAACGGCGACTCCCACGCGAGAAGTGTGCCGCGGCATCCGCCGAGTTCGCCTCGTGCGGTCGAGTTCGTCTTGCATGCCGGGAAAACTCGACCGCAAGGGCTTGACTCAGCGAAGTTTCGGCTCAAATCGGGAAACAAAAAACCCCGCCTGAGCGGGGTTTCTCTGCGGAACCGGTGGGATTTGAACCCACGGTACCCGTGAGGGTACTCCACCTTAGCAGGGTGGTGCACTAGGCCGAACTATGCGACGGTTCCTGAATGCTCACCGAAGCGAACACACGACCATAATCATAACCGAGTCCGCGGCATCCTTTCGACCACATGGCGAACGGATGCCGCGGCCCGCCTACTGATTGTCGAGCGTGCGACCGACCGAACAGGTGAATTCGCCTGCCGTCTGGCCAGTGGCCCGATCAGAAATCACCGTCTTCTGGGGTGCGACCGGGGCAGCGGGATCGGCCGCGCCCTCGGCCGGCGCCTGAGCGGCCGGCGTTTCGGCTACCGGAGCATTCGGGTCGAGCGTCGCACCGCGACCGAGGGTCCCGGCGAGAGCAATCGGCTGGTCGGCGGCGATGGCCGCGAACATGTCGTCGAAGGCCGGCTGAACCGGCAGCACGCCACCCTCGGTGGAACCGGTCGGCACCTGAACAAAGGTGATCTCGTCAAGATTGATGTCTTTCAACGCCATCGCGATCGAGGCCAACGTCGACACGTTGTTGAGGCTCTCGGAGAGCTGCATGTTGGACGTGGCCGCCTTCGCCAGCGAATAGACCTTGAGCGGATCGGAGAGCGTGTTGGCGCTCTTGATCTGACGCACGAGCGACGACATGAACACCTGCTGGTTGTTGATGCGGGTGAGGTCGCTCCCGTCGCCGACGCCGTGCCGGGTGCGCAGGAACTGCAGCGCATCGACGCCCTGGAGCGAGTGCACGCCCGGGTCAAGGAAGGTTCCGGTGTACTCGTCCTCGATGCGCTCGGCGACACAGACCGGAACACCGCCGACTGCGGTCGACATGGCCATCACGCCACTGAACTGCACCTCCGCGGCAAACGGGATGCTGAGTCCGGTGAGCGCCTCAACGGTAAGCACGGTGCAGGCCATGCCGCCGTAGCTCAGCGTGGTGTTGATCTTCTGGCGGCTCATCGCCGACGAGGTGTCGCCGTCGGGCAGCGGGCATTCGGGGATCGGCACAAACATGTCGCGCGGAAAGCTGATCACCGAGGCGTTGCTGTGATCCTGCGAGATGTGCAACAGCATCGTCACGTCGTTGAGGTCGCCGGTCTCGTCCTCGCCACCGAACGACGGATCTTGGCCTGCTCGACTGTCGCTGCCGATGATCAGCATGTTGACGCCGCCATCGATGGCACCGATCTGCGGGATCTCCCCCAGCGCCTTCTCATTGGCCAGGTGCACGCCGGGCTTCGCGCTGGCGACCACGTTCATTCCCGCGATCGCCGCGACCGAGGCGCCGCTGACCAGCAAAACGGCCAGCGTGCCAGCGAGAAACTTGGCGATTGTGGCAAACGCATTCGACCTTTTGAGCCGGCCGTGCCGGGCGATCGTCGAGAGATGCTGTGCCCTATTCGTGCGTGGGCGCAGTTGGTCGCTCACTCGGGTCCCTTCGTCGTATGTCGGCCCTGACGCGTCATTGTGCGGAGGGCGTGGGATTCGAACCCACGAGACATTTCTGCCCACCAGTTTTCAAGACTGGCTCCATCGGCCGCTCGGACAGCCCTCCAGTTCGCGAACGAACAAGGCTCGATTCTAGCCGATGGGATCGATCTCAGACTGACAGTGCTTCCTGGTAAGACACTGAACACCTGATGAGGGGCTATTGATTGACCAGCGTGCGCCCCACAGCGCAGGTCTGCTCCGCCGCGGTTTGGCCCGTAATGCTCGGCGGCAACGTGACCGCGACGGGCCCCGGCAACGCGGTCGGCACCGAGGATGGCGCCCCTGTCGCAGCCGGCCCCGCGCTGGGCACCGGAGCGACGGATGCCACCGGCGGGGCCGACGGGGCCCCCGGCGCCGCCTCGCTGGCTGGGCCGAGCTGCCCGCCCACCTGCACCGGCGCGTCGGCCGCAAGCGCGGTGAACAGCACCATCGCATCGGCGGTGCGCGCCACCAGCCCGCCGTCGACCTCGTCGACGGGATACTGCAGGAACGAAATCTGGGCCAGGTCCATACCCCGCAGGGCCAGGGCGATCGAGACCAGGGTGTCGACATGCTGCAGGCTCGTCGACAGCCTCATATTGCTCGACGCAGCCTTGGCCAGGCTGTAGAGGGTGAGCGGGTTGTTCAGCACACCATTCGAGGTGATGGTGCGCACCAACGAGGCGAGGAAGGCCTGTTGATTGCCGATTCTGGCCAGGTCACTGCCGGTGGAGAGCCCGTGGCGGGTGCGCAGAAACTGCAGGGCGTCCCCGCCCGACAGCACGTGCTCGCCGGCCGACAGGAACGTGCCGGTGTAGGCATCCTGAATGGGCTCGGCCACACACACCGGC
Organism: Leifsonia psychrotolerans; assembly: GCF_013410665.1. Classification (NCBI taxonomy): domain Bacteria; kingdom Bacillati; phylum Actinomycetota; class Actinomycetes; order Micrococcales; family Microbacteriaceae; genus Glaciibacter; species Glaciibacter psychrotolerans. The sequence goes on from NZ_JACCFM010000001.1 coordinate 2,818,269, forward strand.
ACGCCGCCGACGGCGTCGGACATCGCAATGACGCCGTTGAACTCGATCTCGGCGGCGAAGGGGATGTTCTGGCCGGTGAGCTTCGTGATGGTGGCGACCGTGCACCCCAGGCCGCCGTCAGCCAGCGCGGTGTTGAGCTTGTCGGTGAACCCGCCGTCGGTGCCCGGGGCGCTTTCGGTCGGGGATGCCGCACAGGCCGGAATGGTCACGAACAAATCGCGCGGAAAGCTGACGATGCTCGCCCGGGTGTGGTCGTTCGAGATGTGGAGCAGCGCCGTGACGTCGCCCAGATGTTCGCCGCGCGGCCCGTAGGCGGGATCCCCCTCACCGCTATCGCTGCCGACGAGCAGGAGGTTCACGCCGCCGTCGATCGCCCCGATCTGGGGGGCCGGGCCGCCCGCACTCACCGTGTCGCCCGGCAACACGATGCCCGGCTTGAGTGAGGTCGCGACGTCGCTGACGGCGATTCCCACGACGGCGAGCGAGCTCACGAGCAGCACCGCCAGTCCCAGCCCCAGCCCAGTGACGAGCGTTCTCGCCGGACCCGTCGACCGCTGTCGGCCATGCCGGGCGAACGGGACCGGCCCGACGCCAGCGGCCGAGTCGGCGCCAGCGGCCGTACCAGCGTCAGCGTTAGCGTCAGGCTCAGAGGCGGGCTCAGCACCGTCGCCGTGCGTCGATCGACCGATCATGCGCCGACCCTACACCTGGGCACCTCCGACGGTTTCTGCGCCGGTGCGACGCCGCGCACGCCCGCGCATCGGCGCACCCGCACCCGCGCACCCGTGCGACTACAGCGTGGCCAAGACCTGGGCGAGCCCGTCGCCGTGCACGGGAGCCGTCGTCTCGTTGGCGGCCTCGAGAACCTCATCCGGCGCCTGCCCCATGGCCACGCCACGCCCCTGCTCACTGGCCCAGAGCAGCATGTCGATGTCGTTGCGTCCGTCACCCACGGCCATGACCCGGTGGCGGGGGATGTCGAGGTCTTCGCGCACGCGCTCCATGGCCGTTGCCTTGTTCACGCCGTCGGGCGCAATGTCGAGCCACGCGGTCCACCCAATTGCATAGCTGACCCGGTGAAGGCCCATGCGATCGACCACGGCGAGGAATTCCTCCATCTCGTGGTCGGGCGAGATCACCACGACGCGGGTCGCCAGGTGCACCAGCAAGTCTTCGAACGGGACCTGCTCGCTGTCGTCGCCGATGGTGTCGTCGGGGAATATCTCGGTGAAGCGGTAGTGGCCCTGCTCGTCTTCGACGGCGAAGCGGGCATTCCCAATGTGCGAGCGCATGGTGGTGAGAACGCCGGACGGATCGAACGATTCGATGCGTCCACGCCGGTACCCGCTCGGTTCGCGCTCGTCACGCATCAACGTGATGGCACCGTTCGAGCAGACCAAGAAGCTCGGGGTGATGCCGAGCCGCGCCAGCACGGGAAGAGTTGCGGCCGAGCTGCGGCCGGTCGCCAACATCACCTCATGACCCTCGAGGGTCAGTCGCTGAATCTCAGAAATCACGGTGGCACTGATCGTGCCGTCTTCCTGCATGGTCGTTCCATCAATGTCGAGGGCGACGAGCCAGCGCGCATCCGTTCCCTCGGCCGCGAGGGTTCCCCGGGCAGCGCCGCGCGAATCGGTCACTGGATCGGCTCGATCACGTCGATGCCACCGAGGAACGGGCGAAGCGCCTCGGGAATGCGCACCGAGCCATCCGCTTGCTGATGCGTTTCGAGCATCGCGACGATCCAGCGGGTGGTGGCCAGCGTGCCGTTGAGGGTGGCGACCGGGGTGGTCTTGCCCGATTCGGTGCGGTAACGGATGTCGAGACGGCGTGCCTGGTAGGTGGTGCAGTTACTCGTGCTGGTCAGCTCGCGGTACGCGCCCTGCGTGGGAACCCAGGCCTCGATGTCAAACTTGCGGGCCGCGCTCGAGCCAAGGTCTCCGGCGGCGACGTCGATCACGCGGTAGCTCAGTCCGAGCGATTTGAGCATGTCTTCCTGCAACGCGACGAGGCGGTCGTGCTCGGCCTCGGCGTTTTCCGGCAGCACGTAGGCGAACATCTCGAGCTTGTTGAACTGGTGCACCCGGATGATGCCGCGGGTGTCTTTTCCGCCCGATCCGGCCTCACGACGGTAGCAGGTGGACCAGCCGGCGTAGCGCAGCGGCTCGGCCTCGAGGTCGAGGATCTCATCCGAGTGGTAGCCGGCCAGGGCCACCTCGCTCGTGCCGGTGAGGTAGAGGTCGTCGGCGGGCAGGTAGTAGATCTCGTCGGCGTGCTCGCCGAGGAAGCCGGTGCCGTCCATGATCTCGGGTCGCACCAGGGTGGGCGTGATCAACGGCGTGAATCCCGCCGCGAGTGCCCGATCCAGCGCCATGTTCATCAGGGCGATCTCGAGGCGGGCACCGATGCCCTTCAAGAAGTAGAAGCGCGAACCCGACACCTTGGCGCCGCGGCTCATATCGATCGCGCCGAGCAGTTCGCCGAGCTCGAGGTGGTCGCGCGGTTCGAAGTCGAAGATGGGGGTGTCGCCGTGGGTGCGCAGGGTGATGAAGTTCTCCTCGCCACCGGCCGGAACGCCGTCGATGATGGGGTTGGCGATCGTGCGCACGATGGCGTGGAACGCGGCCTCGGCTTCGGTCGCGACGGCGCTGGCGGCCTTCACCCGGGCAGCGAGTTCTTGTGCCTGGGCGACGAGTGCCTTCTTCTCGTCTTTCGGCGCGGCAGCAACCTGCTTGCCGAAGACATTCTGTTCGGCCCGCAGCGCCTCGAACGCCGAAATCGTGGTCCGCCGTTCGGCGTCGGCGGCGAGCGCCAGGTCGACAGCCTCCACAGAGGCCCCTCGGGCCTCCTGCGAACGCTTGATGAGGTCAGGGTTTTCTCGCAACAGCACCGGATCAATCACGCTCGCCAGTCTACAAGCGCCGGGCTGGGCAACCCGATAGCCTGTGCAGGTGACGGATCGCCGTACTTCCTCCCCCTCCCAATATGCTGCTGTGGTTTATAACCCGATCAAAGTCGATCTGAAGAAGCTCCGGGCCAGCGTCAGCAAGGCCGCCTCGAAGTCCGGCTGGGGAGAGACGCTCTGGTTTGCGACAAGCGTGACGGATGCCGGCCAGCAGGCCACCCGCCGCGCGGTGCGGCAGGGTGTCGCGATGGTGATCGTGGCCGGTGGTGATGGCACCGTGCGCGCCGTTGCCGAGGCACTGCGCGACTCGGAGATTCCGTTGGCGATAGTGCCATCGGGCACCGGAAATCTGCTCGCCCGTAACCTGCAACTTCCCCTGAGCAGCATCGACGAGTCGACGGCGATCGCTTTTGGTGGCGAGGATCGGGCGATCGACCTCGGCGTTGTCAGCGTGACGGGTGCCAACGGTGACACCGACGATCATGTGTTTTTGGTGATGGCCGGCCTCGGCGTCGACGCCGAAATGATCGCGGCCACGAACCCCGATCTCAAGAAGCAGGTCGGCTGGTTGGCCTACATCGACGCCGGCATGCGGGTGTTTCCGAAAGCCGTGCCGTTTCGTATCCGCTACAGCCTGGCCGGGCGGCCCGATCGCTCGGCGCACATCAGCACCATTTTGATCGCCAATTGCGGACTGCTGCCCGGCAACCTGCAATTTCTCCCGAAGGCGCAGGTCGACGATGGAATTCTTGACATCGCCGTGTTGAAGCCGAAGGGCGTACTCGGCTGGCTGAAGATCTGGCGGCGGGTCGGTTGGGAGAATGGCGTGCTGCGCCGAACGAAGACCGGACGCAAACTGATTGAGGTCACCGAAGAGACCAACGAACGCACGATGACGACGCTGCAGTCAGCCGACATCCGCATCACTGTCGAGGGCCCGCAGCCCTTTGAAATTGACGGTGACGAGTTCGGGTTGGCGCGGGCACTGTTTCTGCGGGCCGATCCGCAGGCCCTGATCGTGCGGGTTTCGGCGGCCTGAAGCGCGCGGATTCCGCCGTGCGCACCGTGCCATGAAGCACGCCCGCCGCACTCCCCCGCCCCCATCCCCTCCACCCTCCCCTTCGCTACACGCCGCCTGCCGTGAAGTCGCGCAGATGACCCTTCCGAGGTCACCCGAAGGGTCATCTGCGCGACCTCACGGCTTCATGCTGGTGGCAGCCGCCCGCGCTCTAAAGGCCTGACCCGCGACTAGCGGCGGGCACGTTGCCAGCTGATCGCCCGTTCGAAGACAAGAGCGACCAGCACGAGAAGGCCCGTCGAGAAGAGTGCGGGCGCGACCATCCACGAGAGCCGCATCAGGATCAAGCTCAGCGGCATACCTGGGTCGCTCGAGGAATAGCTCTGCCCGTCATCAGAGACCGATTGCCAGTACAGGCCTCCGCCGGCCACAACCAGGAGGGTGCCGATCAGCCACAGTGCAGTCAGATACGGGTTCGCCCGAGGCCCGACCACACGGTCCATGTCGCCGTCGTACCCGGCGGTGTCGTGCCCGACGGTGTCGTGCCCGGCGGTGTCGCCGAACCGCGCGTCCCCGGGCCGCACCTCGTCGAACCGCACCTCGTCGGGCCGCACCTCGTCGGACGGGGCGGGCGCAGAAGCGCGGGTCGGCACCGATGCACGTGTGGGTGCAGAGGCAGACGACGGCGCAGAGGCAGACGACGGAGCTGATGCTGATGTCGGAGCTGATGCTGATGCTGATGCTGATGTCGGAGCGGATGCTGAGGCAGCTGCATCCGGCCCCGAAGAACGACGCGCGCGCCCGGCGATCGGCGCACTCGGCGCACTCGCATCGTGCACGTAACCGCGCTGATAGATCGGGTTATGCCGTGGGTCGAAGGCGGGCGGATCCCCGCGACCGTCTTTTCCCCACGCGTGCTCATGCCGCCGGCTCCCCGTCGATCAGGCCGCGCAGCCAATCACGCGCCTCGATGAAGATCTCGTCATCAAAGCGGGAGGTGAATTCGATCGCCTGTTTGTCGGCGCGAGGATAGGAACCGAGGAATGTCACGTTGGGGCTGAACCGACGTAGGCCGAGCAGCGCGTCGGCCATCCGTTCGTCGAGAATGTGGCCGTCGGCGTCGATGACGAACCGGTAGCGCCCGAGCGCGTCACCGATTGGTCGGGACTGAATCAGGCTGAGGTTCACGCCTCGAGTGGCGAACTGCTCGAGCATCTCGAGCAGCGCTCCCGAGCGGTCATCGGGCAGTTCGATGATGAGCGTCGTCTTGTCTGCTCCGGTCGGCTCAGGCAGGGTAACCGTGCGGCTGACGAGTACGAAGCGGGTCACGGCGTTGGGGTTGTCGCCGATGTTCGTCGCGAGCACCACGACGGGGTGGTGCGTGTCGATTCCGGGGGGCGCGATCGCCGCATCCGCTTGGGAGTTCTCAAGCAGGGCCGCGGCGGCAGCCACATTGCTCGACGCCGGAATATACCCGTGACCGGGCACCGCTTTTTCAAGCCAGGCACGGCACTGCGCATAGGCGACCGGATGCGCGTTCACGGTGTTCACCTCGGCCAGGGTCGTTCCGGGTCGGGCGACGAGCACGAAGTTGACCGGAACCAGGTATTCGCCCACGATGCGCAGGTTCGGTACGCTCGCCAGGGCATCCTGGGTGGCGCTCACCCCGCCATCGACCGAGTTCTCGATCGCGATCATCGCGGCCACGCTGCGGCCTGAGACCACGTCGGCCAGAGCCTCGCCCACGTTGTTCACCGCACGCCAGCGTTTGCCCGCCGCATCGGGCACCTGGGCCAGCGCCGCCTCGGTAAACGTGCCGGCCGGCCCGAGGAAGCTGTAGCTGTCGGTGTCTAGTGGCGTCAGAGGCATGGCTCACAGCCTAGTTGCAGTGCCAGACTGGGGGCATGAATGAACGTGCGGGAACGCCGGCCCAGGAATCCGATCTCATCGACGTCACGGCGCTCGTCGCCGCCTATTACGCACTGAAGCCGGATGTCGCGGTGCCCGCCCAGCGCGTGGCCTTCGGCACGTCGGGTCACCGCGGCAGTTCGCTGACCGTGTCATTCAACGAAGCCCACATCGCCGCCACCACCCAGGCCATCGTCGAATACCGCGACAGTCAAGGCATCACCGGCCCGCTCTTCATCGGTGCCGACACCCACGCGCTCAGCGCCCCGGCCTACACGACCGCACTGGAGGTGCTCGTCGCCAACGACGTGCGCGTGCTGGTCGATGAATTCGATGACTACGTGCCGACACCGGCGCTGTCGCACGCGATTCTCGCCTACAACCGCGGCGGCCACGGCGACCAGGCCGACGGCATCGTGGTCACCCCCAGCCACAATCCGCCCTCTGACGGCGGCTTCAAATACAACCCCCCGCACGGCGGGCCGGCCGACAGCGATGCCACCAGCTGGATCGCCGAACGAGCGAACGAGCATATTGCGAACGGCCTGCGCGACGTGCAGCGCAGCGAGCCGAGCGCGGTCGAGGCCTACGACTTTCGGGGCGCCTACGTTGAAGATCTCGCACACATCATTGACATGCAGGCGATCAAGGCCAGCGGCATCCGCATCGGGGCCGACCCGCTGGGAGGCGCGAGCGTGGGCTATTGGGGCGCGATCCGCGACACATATGAGTTGAACCTCACCGTGGTCAACCCGAAAGTCGACCCCACCTGGCGGTTCATGACGCTCGACTGGGACGGCAAGATCCGCATGGATCCGTCGAGCCCGCACGCGATGGCATCCGTTCTGGACCACCAGAACGACTACGACATTCTCACCGGCAATGACGCCGATGCCGACCGGCACGGCATCGTCACACCGGATGCGGGGCTGATGAATCCCAACCATTTTCTTGCCGTCGCCATCGACTACCTCTCGACCCACCGTCCCGAATGGCGCTCGGATGCCCGTATAGGCAAGACCCTCGTCTCGTCGTCCATGATCGACCGTGTGGTGGGTGCGCTCGGGCGCGAGCTGTGGGAGGTACCGGTGGGCTTCAAATGGTTTGTTCCGGGCCTGATCGACGGCTCGGTGGCGTTCGGTGGCGAAGAGAGCGCCGGGGCCAGCTTCGTGCGCTTCGACGGCACCGTCTGGACGACCGATAAAGACGGAATTCTGCTTGCACTGCTGGCCGCCGAGATTCTGGCGGTCACCGGAAAGACGCCGAGCCAGCGCTATGCCGAACTCACCGAGCAGTTCGGTGCGCCCGCGTATGCCCGAGTGGATGCGGCGGCGACGCCCGCGCAGAAGGCCGCACTCAGCCGCCTCGACGGCGCCGCGATCACAGCCAGTGAATTGGCCGGTGAGCCGATTCTGGCCACGCTCAGCCACGCCCCCGGCAACGATGCGGCGATCGGCGGGGTCAAGGTCGTCACCGAAAACGCCTGGTTCGCGGCGCGTCCGAGCGGCACCGAAGACGTCTACAAGATCTATGCCGAGTCGTTCCTCGGCGCCGAGCACCTCGCACAGGTGCAGGCCGAGGCGAAGGCGATCGTCGACGCCGCGATCGCCTGACTCGCGGGTCGAGCCTGTCGAGCACCGCCGATCGAGCGTGTAAACCGCTGATCGAGCGTGTAAACCGCTGATCGAGCGTGTAAACCGCTGATCGAGCGTGTAAACCGCTGATCGAGCGTGTCGAGATCCAGAAAACCAAACCCGAACACGGTGACAGGGTCTCGACAAGCTCGACCAACGGGTGCCTCGATCAACTGGGCGCACGAGCGTGTAAACCGCTGATCGAGCGTGTCGAGATCCAGAAAACCAAACCCGAACACGGTGACAGGGTCTCGACGAGCTCGACCAACGGGTCGTTCGAGCAACGGGGCGCACGAGCAACGGGGTGGATCGACCAACGGGTGCCTCGAGCGTGTAAACCGCTGATCGAGCGTGTAAACCGCTGATCGAGCGTGTCGAGATCCAGAAAACCAAACCCGAACACGGTGACAGGGTCTCGACAAGCTCGACCAACGGGTCGTTCGACCAACGGGTCGCTCGACCAACGGGTGCCTCGAGCGTGTAAACCGCTGATCGAGCGTGTCGAGATCCAGAAAACCAAACCCGAACACGGTGACAGGGTCTCGACAAGCTCGACCAACGGGTCGCTCGACCAACGGGTCGCTCGACCAACGGGTGCCTCGAGCGTGTAAACCGCTGATCGAGCGTGTCGAGATCCAGAAAACCAAACCCGAACACTGTGACAGGGTCTTGAACCGTCCCGGATTTCATGCCGCCGTTTTGTTGGCGGCTTCGTCGTTTAACGGGCCGTTTGTTTCAGCGTAGTAGTTGCGCTCGTATTCCTCGGGCGGCATGTTCCCAAGCGAGCTGTGCAGGCGCCGATTGTTGTACCAATCGAGCCAGTCGAAGGTGACTGCTTCAACATCGGCGAGGGTCTTCAACGGGCCCGTCATGAACGGTGAGTTCTTTGCGATGGCCTCGTTCTTGTAGAGCCCCATGACGGTCTCGGCGGCCGCGTTGTCGTAGGCGTCGCCGACGCTCCCGATCGAGGCCACGAGACCTTCGAGGACGACGGTCTCGGTGAACCGAATCGACGTGTATTGCGACCCGGCGTCGGAGTGATGAATCATTCCCGGTTTCACCGCGTGACCGGCGTGGTCGCGGCGCCAGAGCGCCATCTTCAAACACTCCTCGACGAATGGGGTGTCCTTCACCGTCGAGGCTTGCCAGCCAACGATCGCCCGCGAAAACAGGTCGATCGCGAAGGCAATATAAACGAAACCGCCCCACGTCGGCACGTAGGTGAAGTCCGTCACCCAGCTATGGTTCGGGCGGGGCGCAGTGAAGTTGCGTTTGAGGAGGTCAGGAGCCCGAGCCGAGTCCTTCCCAGACGACGTCGATGTGCGGGGCTTGCGCCCGCGGACGAGGCCGTTCATGCCCTCCAGACGCATCAACCGGTCGACGGTGTGCTTGGACACGTCCGAGAACCCGCTGCGGGCCAGCCACGCCGTCATCTTCCGCCGCCCGTAGAGAACCTCGGGCTGCTGCCGGCCCTTCGCATCCCTCACCCGCAGCGTCTTGAAGATGTCGATGAGGGCGGCATCATTCCGGGTTCGTGCGGCGGCAGCGCGGGTCTTCCACGCACGATACGACCGTGAAGTAACGGCGACGCCCTGCTCGCGCAGGACGCCACACGTCAACTCGACTCCATGGCCGTTCGCCTTCATCCCCAGGATGAAAGCAACTATGGACGGTTGCGAGGGTCGAGCTCCCTCGCGAAGAAAGACGCCGCCGCTTTGAGGATGTCGTTCGTTTCCCTCAGATCCCGGTTCTCCCGCTTGAGACGTTTAATCTCCTCAAGCTCCTCGCTCGTGGGGCCGGTCCGTTCGCCGGCGTCGGCCTGCGCCTGGGTGACCCACTTCCGCAACGTCTCCGCGCCGATGTTCAGCTTCGGTGCCAGGTCTCGGCACGCAGCCCACATCGACGGGTAATCCTTCAAACGATCAAGGGTCATACGAACCGCTCGCTCGCGAACCTCTGTTGGGTGTTTCTTGGGCATAACCGAATCCTTTCACCAGAAAGAAAGCGGCAGGAAATCAGGGACGGTTCATCTCGACGAGCTCGACCAACGGGTCGTTCGAGCAACGGGGCGCACGAGCAACGGGTGCCTCGAGCGTGTAAACCGCTGATCGAGCGTGTCGAGATCCAGAAAACCAAACCCGAACACGGTGACAGGGTCTCGACAAGCTCGACCAACGGGTCGCTCGAGAAACGGGGTGGATCGACCAACAGGTGCCTCGAGCGTGTGAACCGCTGATCGAGCGCGTCGAGATCCAGACAACCAAACCCGAACACGGTGACAGGGTCTCGACAAGCTCGACCAACGGGTCGCTCGACCAACGGGTCGCTCGACCAACGGGGCGTTCGACCAACGGGTCGCTCGACCAACGGGTCGCTCGACCAACGGGGCGCACGAGCAACGGTGTGGACCGACCGGTTAGGCGACCCGACCTCTACTCCGGGATGCTCCAGTAGTAGACACTCGCACCCGGGTGGTTGACCGTGATAGCCCAATCGACCGAGCGGTAGTCAGTGTCGTCGGTGTGACCGGCGTAGAAGATCTCGAGGTCGTCGCCCGAACCCTCAATGCGCGTGACGATACCGGTGTGGTCGCGGTCGCCCAAGTTGTCCCAGTCGAACTGCACGATGTCGCCGAGCTTCACCTGGTCGCGCTGGCTGTCGCTCAGCACGGTCGCCCGACCGGAATCGGCGAGGTAGTCCCGGAACGCGGTCGAGCTGACCCAGGCCGACGAGAAGTCAAAATCTTCGCCGGTTCCCTCAGACCACCACTCGGAATCCATCGTCCAGCCACGTGCGATCAGCGACTGGCTGGCAAAGTCGACGCAGTCGTTGTCGGGAACCTCCCCGTACTCGGTCAGGTTGTAGTTCTGCCAGTACTTCAGCACGTACTCGAGTTGCAGGTGCACTGCCGGGTTCACGGCCTGCGCCCGCTGTTCCTGCGCCTTCTGCTGCTGTTGCTCGGCGGTCGCTCCACCACCGTGCACGGCGTCGGATGCCAGCAGGGCCCCGCCACCGAGAAAGCCGGCCACCACGACGACCGCCAGAATCGCGCGGGTACGCATCGTGAACGCCACAGCAACTCGTTTCCTCTGAGAGAACGGCCGTTGCCTGCAACGACCGGTCTAGGTTCCCCCGAATGGGTGTCAGATCTAAACTACGCGATACTCCAGAAGTACACCGACGCTCCAGTGTTCGCGGCGGACTCATTGACTGACTTGAAGTCGGTGTCGTTGGTGTGACCGGCATAGTAGATCTGCACACCGGATGCCGTCTGGTCGACGCGGGAGACGATTCCGGTGTGGTCGCGGTCGCCTGAGTTGTCCCAGTCGAACTGCACGATATCGCCGACCTTCACCTGGTCCCACTGGTCGGCGCCGAGCGCCGTGGCCCGCTCAGGGTGGCGGCCGAAGTAGTCGGCAAGTGCCGTGGAACTGGCCCACGCCGCACTGTATCCGTTGCCGTAGGACCATTCGCCGTCCATAGCCCAGCCGCGCGCAAGCAGCGACTGACTGGCAAAGTTCGCACAGTCATTGCCACTGATCACGCCGAATTCTTCCGAGTTGTAGTCACTCCAGTGGGCCAGCACATAGTCGAGTTGGGTGGCGATTGCGGCCTGGCGCGCGGCCTCGGCGGCAGCCTGCGCTGCGGCCTGTTCCGCGGCGGCCGCCGCAGCTGCGGCTTCGGCCTCGATTTTGGGGTCTGGCGTGTAGCTGAAGGTGAGTGGGACCACGGGCTTGTCAGCCGGAACGGATGCGGCGGGCTTACCTGGGCCGGCGTTTTCGGCCGGCGCAGCGGCGGGCGTGGGCGTGGCGACGGCATCCGGCACAGCGGCATCCGGCACAGCGATCTCCGGCGAAGCGATCTCGCTCGGAGCAATCGCTGTCGGCGTGCCCACGGCGGCTGCAGACGAATCGGCTGCGGCCCCGGGCTGCGCCGCGGCGTCGACCTTCACCTGCCGGCCGTCCAGGTCGAACAGCTCGACCTCGACGGTTCCGGTTGCAAGGTCCTTCGCGGGCGGGGTCGTGATCGTCACGGTGTCGGCGGTGGCTGCCGTGACCGTGCCGGGGGTGTCGCCGAACTTCACGCTGGCCACCCGGCTGAGATCCTTTCCGTTCACGGTGACGACGGTGCCACCGGTGACGGGACCAGCCGATTCGCCGTGGGCGGTGACGAGGGCGCCGCGCACGATCGGCGCGGGACGAACCACAGAGACGGTTGCAGCCGGGGCTGGAATCGCCGCATCAGCCTCGAGGGCTCCGTTTCCGGAGAACACCCCGGCCGTGATTGCGACAACCGTGCAGGTGGCAAGAATTCCACCACCCAGGGCGAAGTGGCTCTTTTTCAGTGGGGTTCGCGCGCGGTGCTTGCCGCGGCGCGGGGTGACAGAGGCGGACAGGATGCGGGTAACTCTCGTAAAGGCGGGGCGCACAAATTCGTTTCTCATCGACAAAAGGGGACATGACAGATCATCACCTTCAGATGAGTGGGTTCTGTGGGAAGCATCCAAAACCCATGCGAACGCATCCGGTCCGGTGCTTCCGCGGCCCGGCCGGCGGACGACGAATGCGCGTCCGCACCGCGTCGCAGAGCGCTAGCCGCGGGCGAGGTGGGCTCGGGCGCGCAGCCCGAAGACGATCATGGGGATCAGCACGAGCATGGCCACGACGTTCACGGCGGCGAAGCCTCCCCAGGCGAGAAGCAAGCCGGATGCGGCGGCGGCCATGGCTGCGGCCAGGTTCATTGCGGCATCCGTCGCCCCTTGCAATGGCACGCGGATGCGCTGTTCGACGGTACGGGTGAGCAGGGCTGACCCGCCGATCATGCCGGCCGACCAGCCGAGTCCGAGCAGGCCGAGCGCGAGGGAGAGACCGATCATGTCGTCGGGGGCCAGCAGTGCGCCGATGACGGCGGCCAGGCCCAGGATGGCCACGCCGATGAAAATCACCCGGGCCGGGCCGACACGGTCGGCGAGCCAGCCCATCAGCGGGCTTGCTCCGTACATGCCAACAATGTGCACGCTGATCACCAGGCCGACCAGGCCGAGGGACATTCCCTGATGGTTCATATGCACGGGCGTCATCACCATGACGCCGACCATGATGGTGTGCGAGCAGACGATGGCGACGATGGCGAAGACAGCCTGGGGCTGGCGCAGCGCGATGCGCACGGCCGCACGCAGACCCAGCGGCGCAGCGGGCGCGGCTTCGCCCGCGAGTTGGCCGGCCGGCGGCGTGCGGAGGAACGCTGCGGCGAGCAGGGTCGAGAGAGCGAAAGCGACGCCCGAAAACAGGTAGGGACCCGCGAGTGGCTCGATACCGAGGCTGCGACCGAGGTCGCTGCCCAACTGGGAGAGGTTGGGTCCGGCGACCGAGCCGAGCGTCGTTGCCCAGAGCACGACCGACATTGACCGTGCCTCGAACCCCTTCGAGGCCACCTCCGTTGCGGCGAAGCGAGCCTGCAGACCGGCTGCGCTGGCTGCTCCGAATGCGGCCAGGCCGATCAGCAGAATTGCAATGGAGCCCGTTGCGGATGCCACGAAAACGAGCAACGTCCCGACGAGCGCCAACGCGTATCCGGTAGCCAGAGCCCAGTGTCGCCCGACCCGGGTGGCCAAGCGCGCGAGCGGAATGGCGACGAGACCGGCGCCGAGAACACTAGAAGTCTGGGCCAGGCCGGCCATCGTGACCGTGCCCGAGAGCTGTTCGGCCAGCAGTCCCCCGACGGCGATTCCGGATGCGACGCCCACCCCGGCCAACAGTTGGTTGACGATGAGCAGCGCCAGGGGCATCCAGCCGCTACGCCGGGAGAGCCGACGGCGCGGCGCGGCAGCAGAAGCCCGGCCCGCGATCCGTGCGTCAGTCGTGCCGGCGTCTGTCGTGCGCGGGTCAGCCATAGGTGGGCGCAGCCGGCAGCCCGAAGAACTCTTCGAGGGTGGTCACGCCCGTGCTGTGCATCTCCGTCGAGAGCTCGACGCCCACGTAGCGGTAGTGCCACGGTTCGAAGGCGTACCCGGTGACCGCTTCTTTGTCGGCCGGATAGCGCAGCAGAAAGCCGAAACGCCAGGCGTTCGCGGCCAGCCATTGCCCTTCCGCGGTGTCAGCGAAGCAGACGTTGAGCGAGCAACGCCCCGAATCGGCGCCGATGTCGATGGCGAGCCCGGTCTGGTGTTCGCTCGTCCCCGGGCGTGCGGTGCTGGTGTCGGCATACGCCTGGCCGTTGGAGGCGACATCGTCATCGTAGACACTCACCTGGGAGTCGTAGCTGCGATAGGCACTGTTCGATGCGAGCGTGAGGCCGGCCTCGGTTTCAGCGGCGGCGAAGAGCGCGACGACCGCATCCGACGCGGCGAGGCGCAGTCGAGGAGCCCAGGTGTGCGGCACGGGCACGTCGACCAGGTCGGGTGGGGTGAAGTCAGCGGGGTTCAGCGGGCGCAGCTTGTTCACCACGACCCAGATACTCGCCGGGTCATCGATCGACAGGGCGCCCCGGTCGAAGGTCGGAACCGCAACGGGAGGAGCTGATTGTGTCGGACTCGGCCGCACCGTTTCGGTGGGCGTCGGGGCCGGCGTCGGAATCGCCGCTGCGGACGGTTCGCCACGCGAGGCGGCACCGGTCAGCACGCCGGCGGCCAACGACGCCACCGCAAGCACCGTAACGGATGCCGCCACCACAGCCGTTCGTCGTCGTCGCACGGACCGTTGATTCCCGCTGGGCTGTTGCTGTTCCGACACCCTCCGAGTGTAGCCGCGCCGGTGCCGATCCCAGCGTCTAAACGCTCGCACGGAATGCTTGTAGAACGAAAGTTCGCGGAGTAGTTTTACTCACTATGCAAGCCGCCTCGGCACCCGCGCCGCTCATGAGCCACCGGCAAATTCTCTTTGTGATATTCGGTCTGATGGCGGGAATGTTCCTCTCGGCCCTCGACCAAACCGTTGTGGGCACGTCGATGCGCACCATCGCCGATGATCTCGACGGCCTGTCCCTGCAGGCCTGGGTGACCACCGCCTATCTGATCGTCTCGACGATCAGCACGCCCATCTACGGCAAGCTCAGCGACATCTTCGGGCGGCGCCCGATGTTTTTGATCGCCATCTCGATCTTCTTGCTCGGTTCGCTGCTGTCGGGTTTGGCCACGTCGATGTATGGCCTCGCCCTCTCCCGCGCCGTGCAGGGCCTTGGTGCCGGCGGTCTGATGGCGCTGCCGCTGACCATCATGGGCGACATTCTGGCCCCGCGGGAACGCGCGAAATATCAGGGCTACTTTCTGGCGGTGTTCGGGGTTTCGAGCGTGATCGGCCCGCTCCTCGGCGGGCTGCTCGCCGGCACTCCCGTCATCCTCGGCATCACGGGCTGGCGTTGGGTCTTTCTGATCAACATCCCGATCGGCCTGATCGCACTCGCCATCGTCGTGCGTTTTCTGCACATCCCCCGGTTCAAGCGGCCCGCCCGCATTGACTGGTGGGGCGCTTCCACTGTCATCGTGGCGGCCGTACCGTTGCTTCTCGTCGCTGAGCAGGGCCGCATTTGGGGCTGGGATTCGCTCGCGGCCTGGTCCTGTTACATCGTCGGGGTGGTCGGCATCGCCGCATTCATCATCTCGCAGCGACTGATGGGCGATGACGCTCTGATCCCGCTCAAACTGTTCCGCTCACAGACCTTTACGATGGCCACGATCCTCGGAGTGCTCGTAGGCTTTGGCATGTTCGGGGCGCTCATGACCATCCCTCTTTATCTGCAACTGGTTCTCGGGGCCACCCCCACCGAGAGCGGCCTGCTCATGCTTCCGCTCATCCTGGGGCTGATGATCGCCTCGATCACCAGCGGCCAAATCATCGCCCGCACTGGACGCTACCGAATCTTTCCCATCCTCGGCACCGCTCTGATGGCGACCGGCTTCTTCTGGTTCACCTTCGCGACGGCCACGAAGCCGGTGACGTTCATGATGGTCGGGATGCTGCTCGTCGGCCTCGGGCTCGGCCAGCTGATGCAAACCCTCACCATCGCCAGCCAGAACTCCGTGGGAGCACGTGACATTGGAGTTGCCACATCGTCCGCGACGTTCTTCCGGCAAATCGGTGGAACCCTCGGCACTGCCGTGCTGTTCTCGGTGTTGTTCACCCGCATTCCGATTGCCCTCGCCGCCGTCTTCAGCAACTCGGCGACCGTCGCCAGCCTGAAGGCCGCCGCAGCCGACCCCTCAGTGATCGCCAACCCCGCCAACGCCGAGATCCTGAAGCTTCTTCAGAACCCCGGCGGGCTGGGGGCTTCGCTCGACGGCAACACGTCGTTCCTCAACACCTCTGACCCCCGACTTGCCGCCCCCTTCCTTGAAGGCTTTAACGACGCATCGGTGACGGTGTTCTGGGTGAGCTTCTTCGTGGTGCTGATCGCATTCATTCTGAGCTTCTTCATGAAGACGCCGCCGCTGCGCAAGACGTCGGCGTTGCAGGAGACAGCCAACGAACAGGCAGCGACCGCGGAGCGTGAGGCGGCGCTGCAGCTTCAGCAGGCCGCCGACCGCATGGGTGCCCTGATCGAACCGGGCACCGGCTCGACCGAGGTCGTGTGGCCCGACACGGTGCGCCCCGACTCCGCACGCCCCGATTCCCCACGCCCCGACCAGCCGCCGAGTCCGTCGCCCGCGTAACGTCGAGTCAGCGAAGCTGCGGCACGACCTCACGGGCGAAGAAGTCGAGGTGCTCAAGGTCGTGCAGGTCGAGCATCTGCAGGTAAACGCAGTCGACGCCGTCGGCCTGAAGCGCACCCAACCGATCGACGACCTCGGCCGCCGTGCCGGCCAGTCCGTGTGCGCGCAGTTCGGCGGGCTCGCGGCCGATCGCCGCCGCTCGGCGAGCGACCTCGGCATCGTTGGCACCGGTCGCCGCGACGAACGCCGCCGAGTAGACGAGGTCCTGCGGGTCTCGGCCGAGGGTCTCGCAGGCCGCGCGCACGCCGGCGAACTTATCGGAGACATCCGCGAAGTCGGGGAACGGCAGGTTGAACTCGGTCGCGAAACGTGCGGCCATGGCGGGCGTCCGCGTGGCACCGAGGCCACCGACGATGACCGGAATGCGCTCCTGCACGGGCTTCGGCAGTGCCGGGGAATCGGTCAGCGAATAGTGCTCGCCGGCAAAGCTGTAGCGCTCGCCCAGCGGGGTTTCCCAGAGGCCGGTCACGATCTCGAGCTGTTCCTCGAGCATGCCGAAACGCTTGGCCGGAAAAGGGATGCCGTACGCGGCATGTTCCTCTGCGAACCAACCGGTGCCGAGCCCCAGTTCCACGCGTCCCCCCGACATCTGGTCGACTTGGGCGACCTGAATCGCCAGGATTCCGGGCGGGCGGTAGGTGACTGACGAGACCAGGGTGCCGAGACGGATGCTCTCGGTTTCGCGGGCGAGGCCAGCCAGCGTCGTCCAGGCATCCGTCGGGCCGGGATACCCCGCGCCGCCCATCGCCAGATAGTGGTCGGAGCGGAAGAAAGCGTCGAAGCCGAGCTTCTCGGTGGCCTGGGCGATGGCCAGCTGGTCGTCGTAGCTTGCGCCCTGCTGTGGTTCGGTGAAGATGCGGAATCTCATGGTCCCAGTCTTTCAGAAGACGCTGGCCGGCCGATTGTTTCGGCCCCTGCCGGCTCGGCCAGGCAGTGTCACTGAGGCTCGCGCCGCATAACTCCTGCAGTTCAGTCGGCAGTGGCTGGACAGCATCCGGACTGCAGCGACGTGCGCCAGTTGACCGCGCAAATTGCAGGAGTTATGCGAAATGGCCGCGCGGGAGGCTGGCCGGGGCTGGCCGGGGCTGGCCGGGGCTGGCCGAGAAGCCGGCGGGCCGAGGTGTACGAAGAATCCGAGGTGTACGAAGAATCCGAGGCGCTCAGGGAGCGTCGACGAAGTCCACCTCGGGAAGTTCGGCAAACCGGGCACGCATCACCGTCAGCGATTCGGGGTTCTGGTCGACGAGCACGAACCTGCGACCGAGCGATGCGGCAACGGCCCCCGTGGTGCCGCTGCCGGCAAAGAAATCAAGCACCCAATCTCCCTCACGGCTCGACGCCTGGATGATGCGCCGCAGAATGCCGACCGGCTTCTGCGTGGGGTAACCCGTTTTCTCCTTGCCCGTCGGGGAGACGATCGTGTGCCACCAGACGTCCGTCGGCAACTTGCCCAACGCGACCTTCTCGGGGGTGACCAGGCCGGGCGCCATGTATGGCTCGCGGTCGACAGTGCTGGAGTCGAAGTAGTAGGTCGCCGGGTTCTTCACGTAGACCAGGATCGTGTCGTGCTTGGTGGGCCAGCGATTCTTCGACTTCGCGCCGTAGTCGTAGGCCCAGATCAGCTCGTTGAGAAAGCAGTCCCGGCCAAACAGGGCGTCGAGCAGCACCTTGGCATAGTGAGCCTCGCGGTAGTCGAGGTGCAAATATAGGGTGCCGTCGTCGGCCAGCAGACGCCATGCCTCGATCAGGCGGGGCTCGAGAAATGCCCAATAGTCTTCGAACTGGTCGTCGTAGCCGAGCAGGTCGCCCTTGATGCGCTCGTAACGCTGCCCCTTGAACCCGGTGATCGCGCCCACGGCGCTCATGGCACCCTCGGCCGATGAGCGAACAGATGTCGTCGACTGACGTTTCTGCTTGCGCCCCGTGTTGAATGGCGGATCGAGGTAGATCAACGTGAATGACTCATCGGGTAGCGACGGCAACACGGTGAGGTTGTCGGCGTGGAAGACAGTGGACGGAGAGGTCTGTGACCACGCGATTGGCATGCTCCCCATTCTGCCAGCAGCCGTAGGCTGTTGTGATGGACCCTGAACCGAACGCTCCGTCGACAACCGTCGACGTGCGGCACGAACCGGAGCAGTCCCGCTACACGATCTGGCGAAACGGCGAGGCGGTCGGGCTCGCTCGCTACAGCTCCAGCGCGCGCGCGATCACCTTCGTGCACACCGAAGTCGATCCGCAGTTTCGCGGCGCAGGGTTGGCCAGCACGCTGGTTCGCTGCGCCCTCGACGACGTGCGCGAGCACTCCGACCTGCCGGTTGTCTCACAGTGCCCGTACCTGAGCAGCTGGCTCACGACGCATGCCGACTACCAGGATCTGCTCACCCGCGGCACCTAACCCGGCACCGTTGGCGGCCTATCGCACCGTTGGCGGCCTATCGATTGTGCGGCAGTCCCGCACTGCCGCCGTGAGGCACTCGTTAGGGCTCGAGTTTGATCCGGATGCGGCCGTCGTAAATACCGCGTTCCCCGGGCCCGTCGCCCGCGAGCGGGGCCGGAGCCGGAAGCGCCGTTTGCCGGTCGAGTTCAATCGCGGCCTCGTGTCGACTCGGTGCGAAGACTTCGTCACCGATCGAGAGCACGCTTCCGCCGCCACCCGGTCGCTTGTTCTTGTTCGAGAGGTCGATCCAACCGAACCGGTTCGCGAGGGAGCCGAGCAGGAGCACGCCCGCACCACCGATCGGAATCCACCAGTCCATGCCTCAAGGGTAACAAGTCGGCCGGGGGTCGGGCGCGGGAAACGGAAAACGGCATCCGCTCTGCAGGATCCGACCGCCGGGTGGCACCGCCCGGGCGGCCGGGCGGGTCCGGCTGAGAAGTCGGGCCCGGCTCTGAAGTCAGGTCAGCGCGCGTACGAAGCGGCGAGCCGACGGAATCCCTCATCGAGAGAGACGGCGGGCACCCAGTGCAGGTCGGCGCGGGTTTGACGCTGATCGAACCAGTGCGCCGTCGACAACTGCTCGGCCAAAAATCTCGTCATGGGCGGTTCGTCGGAACCGGCACGGATGCGCCAGGCGGCTTCGATCACGGATCCGGCGGTCCGCGCCAACCCGGCCGACACCCGCCAGCCCGGGGCGCGCACGCCGGCTGCCGCACAGATTCCCGCCAGCAGCTCAGCCACCGGGCGCGGCTCGCCATTGGTGATCACGTAGGCCCGCCCGTGCACGTCGTCTGCCCGTTCGAGGGCCGCCACGATCCCGGATGCCGCGTTGTCGATGTAGGTCGTGTCGATCAGCGCGGCACCGTGGCCGAGCAGCGGAAGCCGGCCGGACCGTGCACGTTCGACCACTCGGGCGACCAATTGGGTGTCCCCCGGACCCCAGACCAGGTGCGGTCGCACGGCCACAACCTGCAGGCGGGGCGAATCAGCAGCCAGCGCGAGCAGTTCGGCGTGCGCTTTCGTGCGTGCGTAGTCGCCCCGAGCCCGAGCCGGGTCGGCGGGCATCGCGGGCTCCCCGCTGATGGACGCTCCGGAGTGCGCCACCGACGGCGAGGACACGTAGACGAGGCGGCGGGCGGCGGCATCCGTCGACGCTGTGCCGGGCCCGGTGCTCACCGCTTCGCGCGATGCTGTGCTCGCCGCTGTGCTCGTCACTGCCGGCGCCCCCTGCGTCAGCGCGGCGATCAGCGCGCGCGTTCCGCCGACGTTCACGGTGTCGAATTCGGCCGGGTCCCCAGCCAGCGAGACCTTCGCCGCGAGGTGGATGACGGCGTCCATCCCCTCGACGGCACGTTCCAGGGCCCCCGAGTCGGTCACCGAACCCAGCACATCACTGGCTCCGGGCACACCGGATGGCCGGCGCTGGAACGTCCGCACCTCGTGTCCGGCGGCCAGCGTTGCCGCAGCGACCGCCCGACCGAGCAGGCCGCTGGCCCCGGTGACGAGGACCTTCATGGCCGGGTCATCCGTTTGCCGGAGAGGATTCCGTCGGCCCACCGCGCGAGGCGGGACCGATCGATTTTCGAGTTGTGACGAATATCGGTGGGCAGCCTCGGCACCACCAGCACCGCCGCGACGGGCGTGCCCGCGCTGCCTCGAACGGCGGCGGCCAACCCGGGTGAGGCGAGGCCGACGCGGCGCGCGGAAGGTTCGGTTTCGACGATTGCGACCAGTTGCTGCACTCCGGCCGGACCCACCCCGACGGCGGCGGCACGCGCGACCCCCGGCAGGGATTCGATGCGCTGTTCGGGGCCGACCGGGGTCAGAACGCCGTCGGCCGTCGTGATGACATGCGGCAGACGCCCCTCCACCCAGAGCCGCCCAGTGGAGTCAAGGTGTCCAACGTCGCCGGTGCGATGCCAGCGGCCGTCACTCGAGGTTCCCCGAACGGATGCCCGATTGGTCAGCCACAGCCGATCGTAGTGGTCCCTGATGTGTGGGGCGGAGATGACGATCTCGCCGGTCACTCCCGGTAGCTCGCCGGGCTCCCCGGTCGCCGCGCCGTGCTCATCGAGCGCGCTGATCCGCACACGGGTTGTGGCAGCCGGCACGCCGACGCAGACGCCGCCCGGGCCGTCGCCTGCGGTCGTGCCGGCACTCACGCCAGTGCTGTCGCTGGTGCTGTGGCTGGTGCGCAGCTCTGCAGCAGTGCCGGAGGCGTCGGCCGTTCGCCCCGACGCCGAGCGGATCCCGTCGAGCGAGATATCCGTCAGAAGCAGGCCCTCGGTCATGCCGTAGGGCGTGTGCGCACTCGCACCCGGCATCAGCCGCGCCGCCGCGCTGAGGAGCCGTTCTGACACCGGAGCGCCGGCCGAGAGGAAGGTGCGCACTCCCTCGAGCGCGCGCCGATCGGATGCGGTGAGTGCGTCGGCCGTGGCCACAACATTCGTGATCGCGGCCGGCGAGAGAAAGACGACCGTCGCATCCACTGCGGCCACCGCAGCGGCGACGGCTGAAGCGGTGAGCGTCTTGGGGCTCGTCACGTTCATGTCGGGGGTGACCGAGCGGGCGCCGAGGGCCGGACCAAGCAGCGCGAACGGCGCGAAGCCCGCGACCAGTCCCGTTCCGACGCCGACGCCGTACTGGGCGGCGAGCGCATCCCGCACGGCCGACAGCTGCGCGTGGGTGTACACGACTCCCTTCGCCGGGCCGGTCGAGCCTGAGGTGAACAGGATCGCAGCGGTCTCGTCCGGCAACGGCGGCGCCGGCAGCATCGCTTCGCCGTCGGGGTTCTTGCTTGTCTTACGGCCGAGTGCGGCAAGATCCGCGAGCACATACGAGATGCCGAGTGCCCGGGCGACGGCCGAGGGAAGGCGAACGGTGGAAATCTTCTGCCCCGGCCAGCCGAGAGCGCGAGCCGCGACGAGTCCGGGGAGGGCCCCGATCACATGGTCGGGACGGGCGCCACGCACGGCCCGGGTCAGGCCGGTCAGGCCAAGGCCGGCGTCGGCAACGACGACGATCGCGCCGATCCGCACGCAGGCGTAGAGCACCGCTGTGAGGTCGGCGCCCGGCTGAACGAGCAGGGAAACCCTGTCGCCCTTCTTCACGCCGATGCGGGTGAGTCCGGCCGCGATCTCTCGCACCCGCGTGGAGAGGAGCCGCCAGCTGACCACCCGCGGGGCAGCACCCGCGGTGGGCACCATCTCGATCAAGGCCGTCTCGGTGCTGTGATTCAGCTCGTCGAGGTAGTGCCAGAGCGGGCGAAACTGGGTCTCGACAGGCTCGACCAACGGGTGCGCGGACGCGGACAGGACAGACTCGACAGCCGGATGCTGGGTCTCGACAGGCTCGACCAACGGGTGCGCGGACGCGGACAGGACAGACTCGACAGCCGGATGCTGGGTCTCGACAGGCTCGACCAACGGGTGCGCGGACGCGGACAGGACAGACTCGACAGCCGAGTGCCCACCTGCCGGACGGCGATCGCCCAGCCAGGCCCGCACTGCGGACGCGTAGTCCACATCTTCGGCGAGGAGATGCCCGGCACCTTCGAAGCGGTGCACGTCGGCGTGCGGCATCCGTTCGATGAGGTCATCGAGGTAGCGGTCGCTGAAAATAGGGTCGCGCGGGCCCCAGAGCAACAGCGCGGGAACGGCGATGTGGCGCAGGCCCGTGGCGATCCGGTCGAGTTCCGCGAAACTCTCGTGCCCGGCGTCGACGGGGATGTCGGCAACGAATCCCCCGATTCCGCCTCGACGAGCCGCAGTGCGATATGGAGCCCGATAACCGCGCTTGACCTCGGCAGGCAGCGACGGATGCGCCAGAGCAAGCGTCGTCTCCAGGAATGCCGGCGTACTCACGGTTGCAACGCCCAGCACACCCTGGCGCAAGGCCAGCCGCAACGGGGCAGGAATCGGGGTGCCCTCCGGCTGGTGGATGGCTGTGTTGAGCAGCATCACGCCGGCGAGCAACTCCGGGTGATCGACCGCCCAGCCCATCGATACGACGCCACCCCAATCGTGCCCGAGGGTGACGACGGGTCCATCGAGCCCGATGGCGGCGGTGAAATCGGCGAGATCGCGCACGCGCTGCTCGAGCGCGCGCGGCCGGCCGGTGCGCTCGGAGAAACCCATCTCCAACTGATCGACCGCGATCACGCGCCAGGCCTCACCCGGCTCAGTGGCGGCATCCGTTGACGCAGCCGAGACCAAGCGGCGCCACAGATACGACCAGGTGGGATTGCCATGCACGCAGAGCACGGTGCCGACCGGCTCGACACCGAGCCGGTCAAGCTCGGCCGCGTTGTCGAGCACGTGCCAGCGCCGGGTGAGACCGGTCGTCTGCCCCTTCGAATCGCGCTCGGGCACGTCGACCAAGCGCGAGAAGGCCGGGTCGAGGCCGGGAAGGGCGGTGGGCGGCAGCGAAGCGGGCGCGGGTGTGAACGCGGAGCGCGGCAGCGGGGAGATCACCAGGCGATTTCCAGCATCGCCGTATTGAGCCCGGATCCGACACCCATCAGGAGCACCCGATCACCCGCCCGAAGGGTGTCGGCTTCCGCGGCGAGCGTGATGGGAATCGATGCCGGACCGACGTTTCCGAATTTCGGGTAGGTGAGCGGCACCCGCGACCGGTCGATCCCGGTGGCCTTCACAATCGCATTGGTGTGCACATCCGAGACCTGGTGCAGGATGTAGCGGTGCATGCCGGACCAGTTCCAGTCGCGTTTCGCTTCGGTCCAGGCCGACACGACGAGCTCCATCCCGCCGGCGAGCAGCGCCTTGGCATCAGTGAACATGCCGTCGACACTGCCGACACAGAGGTCGTTGAACTGGGTGGCGGCGCGGCTGACACCGCCCAGCATCCGGTGACCTGACGGATGCGCATCCGCTCGCCCGAGCACGGCGGCGGCGGCACCGGAGCCGAGAGTCAGGCTCGCGAACTCGCTCATAAAGTCCTTGCGGCCGATCTCGACCGTGAGGAGGCGCTCGATCGTGTTGGTCTGAATGGTGTCGGCGTCTTCGCCATCGATGACGACCGCGTAGTCGATCTGTCCGGCGTCGATGAGCTGCCCCGCAAGCGTCATGCCGTTGACGAAACCGAGACAGGCGTTGGCGATGTCGAAGTTATTCGCCGACGAGGGCAGGCCGAGGCCATGGTGGATGCGCACGGCAACCGACGGCTCGAGGTGCTTACGCGTCACCGAGGTGTTGATCAGCAACCCCACCTGGCCGGGCTCGATCCCCGCGGCGTGGAGGGCGCGTTGGCCGGCGGACACCGCCGCGTCGTCAAACTTCTGGTTCTCATCCCAGTTGCGGCGCTCGTGCACACCGGCGACCCGCTGCAGAAGACCCTTCGGCAGGCGCAGCCGCTTGAGGGCGGGCGCCAAACGGAGATCGATCTCCGCAGATGTCGTGATTCGCGGCGCAATTGTGCTCGCAACCGACAGTAGGGCGACGTTCTGGTACCTCGTCGTGGCATTTCCGTTCAACGGAGCTCCCTGTCGAATTTTGCGGGACCGTGAAGTAGTCCCGCGGCAATTATCCTCCTCGCGAACCTGGGAGTTGCATGAGGGGTCTGTGGGCGAGTTACGGAACCCGTGTCAGCCACTCCTCCGTAGCGAACTTCTCGGTCACCAGGTGCTCGGCACGCTCATATTCCGCCGCGGTAATATCGCCGGGAACCGTGCGGTAGAGCTTCGCAAATGTCTGCTTCATGCGATCGATGATCTCGGCACGACTGAGTCCGGTCTGGCGGCGCAGCGGGTCGACCCGCTTGGCCGCACTCGCGATTCCCTTGTCACTCAGCTTCTCGCGCCCGATGCGCAACACCTGCGCCATGACGTCGCCGTCCATGTCGTAGCTCATGGTGACATGGTGCAACACGGCGCCACTGCCCAGACGCTTCTGCGCCGCGCCGCCGATTTTGCCCGTCGGGCTCGTGATGTCATTGAGCGGCTGATAGCTGGCATCGATGCCCAGTGATTTCAACGCCTCAAGCACCCACGAGTCAAGAAAGGCGTAGGAATCGGCGAAGCTCATACCCTGCACCAACTCGGCTGGCACGTACAGCGAGTAGGTGATGACGGCGCCCTTCTCCATCATCATGGCGCCGCCGCCCGAGATACGACGCACCACGTCGAATCCGTACTTCGCCGCCCCCTCAGGATCGACCTCGTTCTTCAGCGACTGGAAGCTGCCAATCACGACCGCCGATTCATCCCATTCCCAGATGCGCAGGGTGGGCTTGCGCCGGCCCTCGCCCACCTCGGCGGCGAGCACCTCGTCGAGGGCCAGGTGCATGCGCGGCGACACCGCCGGCGTGTGCACGATCTCCCACTCGTAGTCGCCCCAGCTCGTCGCCTTCGACAGCGCACGACGGATGGCCACGGCCACCGACTCGGGCGAGAAACCCAGCAAGACCGCGTTCTCGGGCAGCCCGTCGCGCACCGCGGCCGCAATGGTTGCGGCGTCGCTGTCGGCGGAGAGTCCGTTCACGGCCGCGTTGATGCGTTCGAGTGCTTCGTCTGGTTCCAGAAAGAAGTCGCCGGCCAGCCGAAAGCCCGTGATTGTCGCGTCGACGACCTCGAGATCGACCACGACGAGCTTGCCGCCCGGAACCTTGTATTCACCATGCATACCGTCAGCCTATGCCTCGCCCGCGCCTGCGTACCGAGACGGGCGGCATCCGGCGGCATCCGCTCGGTGCAGAATTCGCTGACTCTGCCCGATGCGGTCGAGTTACGCCCGCGTGCCCGGTGAACTCGACCGCAACGGGGTAACTCGACGGATGCCGCGGCCGGCTGTTAGACGCTGGCCGCACCCGGGTCGCTCGACGCACCCGGGTCGCTCGACGCACCCGGGTCGCTCGACGAGCGCACGGGCAGGTGCTCGTCGAGCCAGCTCACGAGGTCGGCGGTGACCTCGGCGCGATTCGTTTCGTTATAGATCTCGTGCCGGGCCCCCGGGTAGACGATCAGTGTCAGATCGCGCAGCCCCGAGCGTTCGGAGTACGCCTTCGCCAGCCGGAGTGCACTGCGCTCACCGCCGACCGTGTCGTCGCCGCCGACCTGGATCAGAAGCGGCAGTTCCTCCGGGAGATCGCGCGCGGGCCGGCCGAAGAGACGCACACCGTCGCGCAGGCCGAAGAGCTTCGCCAGCGGCGTCAGCGTGGTGAGGGGGTCGGCGACGAAGGCCGCCGCCACGGCCGGATCACGACTGAGCCATTCGGCGCCAGTCATGCCGAGGTGTTTGTGTTTGCGGTTGAGGTCCCCGCTGTCGAGGTACCCGGGCCAGCGATAGGCGGTGCCGCTCAGCACGACGGCGTCATACTCGGCCGCGTGCTCGTTGATGATCATCTGCACCATGAACGAGCCCCAGCTGTGTCCGAAGAGCACGAGTGGCAGGCCTGAATTCTCGGCACGGATGATGCCACTGAACTGGTGCACGGCGGCAACCGCGGCGCGCAGCCCGCCGGGGCCGAGCCGACCGAGCTTGCTCAGATCGCCGCCATGCTGGGTGACACCGGTCTGGCCATGACCGCGATGATCGTCGGCGTAGACCGAATATCCGGCCGCATTCAAGGCTGTTGCCAGTTCCCGATAACGCTGGGCGTGCTCGCCCACGCCGTGCGTGAGCTGCACGACCGCCCGCGGTTCGGCGACGGGCCAGACGTAATAGGTGATCGCGATCCCGTGGGCATCCGTGAAGGTAGGCATGGGGCTATTCTGCACCCGGCTCATTCCTCGAGCCGGGATGTCACGGGGCACGATGCGAGTACCGGAATTGCTTAGCAAAGCTAATTTGTTATGCTAACTAACCATGAGTGATTTCTTGACACGGACATCCGTCGCCCGCGCCGCCCCCGCCGCGTCGGCCGTCGAAAGCGCTCCCTCCGCGGCGAGCCCGACCCCTTCGCTCGACCGGGTGGCCGAGCTCAGTCACGACTTTCGCCTGGCCAACGGCCGCCTCGCCCGCCGCCTGCGCCAACAGCGCGGTGAGGATGAACTCACGCCGGGACAGTTTTCGGCCCTCTGCACGCTCGACGTTCATGGGCCGCTCACCCTCGGCGAGTTGAGCGAGCACGAGCGGGTCACTCCTCCTTCAATGAATCGCACGGTCAATGCGCTCGTGACGGCCGGGCTGGCCCGGCGCGAAGGATCGGCGGTTGACGGACGCAAGGTGCGCCTCACCCCGAGCGAGCAGGGCAGCGCGGTCGTCGAACAGACGCGCGAACGCCGAGATGCGTGGATCGCCCAGCGCGTGTTGAAACTCAGCCCCGAGCAGCGGCAGACGCTCGCTGCGGCGACCCTCATCATGAGGGAGATCGTCGACAGTTGAGTGCAATGTTCCGCTCGCTGAGCGGCGTCAATTACCGCATTTGGTTCGCCGGTGCCCTGGTGTCGAACATCGGCACCTGGATGCAACGCACCGCGCAGGACTGGATCGTGCTGACTCAGCTGACCAATCACAATGCCGCGGCGGTCGGTATCGTGATGGCCCTGCAGTTCGGCCCGCAACTTCTGCTCTTGCCCTGGTCGGGCCTGATTGCCGACCGGTTCGACCGACGCAAACTGCTCATCCTGACGCAGACCTCGATGGGTGCTCTCGCGCTCGGGCTCGGCCTGATCACCGTGCTCGGAGTCGTGGAACTCTGGCACGTCTACCTCTTCGCCTTCGCCCTCGGCGTGGTCTCGGCGATCGATGCACCCGCCCGGCAGGCCTTCGTTGGCGAACTGGTGAACGACGACAATATGTCGAACGCCGTCGCTCTCAACTCGGCATCCTTCAATGGCGCCCGGCTGATCGGCCCCGCCGTCGCCGGCGTGCTCACCGCAGCGGTCGGTGCCGGCTGGGTCTTCCTGATCAACGCGGTGACCTTCGCCTTCACCGTACTGGCCATGTTCCTGCTGCGGAAGTCACTGCTCCGCGTTCAACACTTGGCCCCCCGCGCACGCGGACAGCTTCTTGCGGGCTTCCGCTATGTAAGAGGCCGGCCCGACATTATCGTCGTGCTGATCGTGGTGTTCCTCGTGGGCACGTTCGGCTTCAATTTCGCCATCTTCACCTCGACGATGACGACCGTTGTCTTCGGGCTGGGCGCCAGTGAGTTCGGCCTGCTCAGCTCGATCATGGCGATCGGCTCGGTCGCTGGCGCGCTGCTCTCGGCGCAGCGACCGCACGCGCGCCTCCGACTCATTCTGATTGGCTCCGCCGCCTTCGGAATCACCTGTGGAATCGCCGCGTTCATGCCGAGCTACGGCCTCTTCGCCGCGGCGCTCATACTCGTGGGCTTCTCGTCGCTCACCCTGATGACCACCGCGAACGCCTACGTGCAGACCACGACCGAGCCAAGCATGCGCGGCCGCGTGATGGCGCTGTACATGGCGATCTTCGCCGGCGGAACTCCGCTCGGCGCGCCGCTAGTCGGCTGGGTCGCCGACGAATTCGGACCCCGCTGGGCGGTCGGCGTCGCCGCGGCCTCGGGCGTCCTGGCCGCCGCGGCCATCCTGATCTGGATGATCAAGTACCGTGGCCTGCGCCTGCGCTATCGGCCTCGGGTCGGCGTGCGTCTCGAGCTGCGGCACCTAGGCGACGGCCGCGCCCTCACCGGCACTCTCAGCATCGTCGCAACCAAAGAATTCATCCTGCCGACCGGCGCGGTGGCCACTATCGGAGAGACCGCCGTCGAAGGACCCGAGCGCCTGAAAACGGATGCCGACGCCATCGAGCGCGAGACCCGCGAGACAGCGACGGAGTCGATTGCCGTCGTCGAGGCGACGACCACGCGCTAATACCGTCCGCGGAGGCGCCGTGTGCGGGTCGCCGCGCAGGTTGTGGCGCAAGGCGCACGGTAGAACGTGCGCCCTGCGCCGCACGATGCGCTTCGCGAGCCGGGCAGTGCGGGTAGCACGCGCGCGGATGCGACGACGCACGATCGCGGACACGTCCGGGCGGCGCAGGTTATCGCACTTGGCGCAGGGTAGAACATGCGCCGGGCGCCAGAAGGTGCGCATCGCGCGTCGGTACGCACGGGCGCAGGGCCCGACGAGGCTACACTCGCGGCACCTCATGCTCGCTGAGAAAGTCGTAGAATCGACGCGGCGAGATTGCGGTGTCCCATTCCCAGCGCGTGAAGCTGTGCCAATGTCGGCGCAGAGCGCGCTCGCGGCGTTTCTCGGCAATCACGACCTCGCCCGGATCTCGGTCGCCGAGTATGGCCCCGCGCAGGTACTTGTGCAGACCGTCGAATTCACCAATCTTGCGGATTCGCCGCCATAAAAAGTCGACCCAATAGCTGCGTCCGTCGGTCCCGACAAAGTTCACTTGCAGCTCGGGCACCTCGAATCCCAGCTCATAGATACGCACTCGACTCAGTGACTCACCGGGCGTTTCCGCGAGTCCGCTGCTGAACGTGATCGCCTGTTCGGCCCGCCGCATTCCTGCGTAGGGGTGCACCCGCTCCAATTCGCTGAGAAGGTCATCCGTCGTAAGCGCCGGCGGCACCACGATTCGTGAGCGGCTCGCCTTCTCCACCCGCATCAATTCCTGGTGCAGCACGTGATCGATCATTGTCACTGCCACCAAGAAACTCTGGCTCGCCGCCACATCGACCAGTGTTCGTTGCACCGTCGTCACTGTGCGCCCTGCGATTTCCACGGTGTCGAGAACGCCCGCGCAGCGGTGACGCGTGGTGAACCGTGCCGTGTTTCCCGTCGAGTCCCCGGGCTGGGAGGTGTGCACTGAGTTCGGCCAGGCGCCGATTAAGGGAAGCCCGTGCAGCGCCGCAGCGGACAGGTGCGAATACACCTGGGATGTCTGCGCAAGATGCGCGGTCGCCAGCACGAGCATCCGGTAGCGCTGTTCGGCCTGCACAGTACGCCAGAGCGCTCCGTCGGCGTAGACTCCCCGGCGGATTCGGACCAATGTGCCCCGGGCAACGAGCTTCGCGACCACATGCGAGCTCAGCCCGGCCATTTGCAATTCGGCCGACGGGATCAGCCCTCCGAAACGAATGCCGATCGAATCAATAATTTCACTCATACTTCAGGCTGTGACCTCGCTGACCGGGCTTCGGCTCGCCGTCACGAATCCGTGCAGAAACTGGCGGCGGCTCATGCTGTGGAGAGACGTTCGCGCGCGGTGTGCCGTGCGCATCATGGCAGAACGCGTGCGCAACGCGCAGGGTACGGCGCTACGCGCACGGTCAACCATGCGCAATGCACCGA
The DNA here is from genome assembly GCF_013410665.1 of Leifsonia psychrotolerans. Lineage (NCBI taxonomy): Bacteria > Bacillati > Actinomycetota > Actinomycetes > Micrococcales > Microbacteriaceae > Glaciibacter > Glaciibacter psychrotolerans. The sequence continues at coordinate 2,848,108 of NZ_JACCFM010000001.1, forward strand.
AACGTGCGCATCGCGCCGAAACTCGCGGCGCGGACGTCGGCTCAGCGCACCCCACTCATGAGCTTGACGATCGGGCGTGCTCCGATGGCCAGGGCGAGGCCAATCACGATCGCGATGCCACCGAGCACCCCGAAGTAAAGTCCTTCGGGAGCGGTGGTGTACCACTCGGCCAGAATTCCAGAGACGGCAGTGCCGAGCGAGACCGAGAGAAAGAACAGGGCCACCATCTGCGTGGTGAATGCCGCCGGGGCAAGCTTTGTCGTCACCGACAGGCCGACCGGCGAGAGCAGAAGCTCAGCGATCGTGAAGACGAAGAGGATTCCGACCAGTGCCAGGAGGGGGGTTGAGTTCGCGCCGCCGCCCACAAACGGCAGGAAGAGCAGAAAAGCGACACCCATGATCGCCGTGCCGGCCGCGAACTTGATGGGAGTTGACGGCTGCCGCGCGCCCCATTTGGTCCAGATGGCGGCAAAGACCCCCGAGAGAATGATGATGAAGATCGGGTTGATGGACTGCACCCACGAGACCGGCATGGTCCAGCCGAACAGGTTGCGGTCGAGACGTTCGTCGGAGTAAATCGTCACGACGGTGAACTGCTGCTGATAGAGCGACCAGAATGCCGCACTCGCGATGAAGAGCGGGATGAACGCGAAAATGCGCTTGCGTTCGATCCGAGTCACCAGCTTGCTGGAGAGCATCACGGTGAAGTAGGAGATCGTGGCGATGACCACGAGGACGATCACCACGAGAGCCAGGTTTTCGGCCCGAATCACACCGATCAGGACGAACACCACAATGATGACGACGCCGGCCAGACCGATCAACGCGTAGGGCAGGCGACGGGATGCTGGCAACGGATCCGGCGCCCGACGGGACGACTCGGGCAGGCGCTTGCGACCAAACGAGTACTGCAGAAGCCCGATGCCCATCCCGACCGCGGCGAGCCCAAATCCATAGTGGAAACCGAGCGTGGACTGCAGCAGCCCGGTGAGGATCGGGCCGAAGAAGGCGCCCAGATTGATGCCGAGGTAAAAGATGGAGAATCCGGCGTCGCGACGGGGATCTTCGGGTCGATAGAGGGATCCGACGACGGATGTGGCGTTGGCTTTGAGCCCCCCGCTGCCGACTGCGATGAGGAGGAGGCCCACGACGACGCCGGTGACATCCGGGATCAGAGCCAGAGAAATGTGACCGAGCATGATCACGATGGCGCTGAAGAACAGAGTGCGTTCGGAGCCGATCAGGCGATCAGCCACCCACGCACCGAGAATCGTTGACAGGTAAACCGCCCCGCCATAGGCCCCGACCACTCCGGCCGCTGTGACCTTGGGGATGCCCAGCCCGCCCTGCGTAGCGGAATAGTAGAGATAGATCAGCAGGATGCCCTGCATGCCGTAGAACGAAAAGCGCTCCCAGAGTTCGACGCCGAAGACGTTCGCGAGGGATCGCGGCTGGCCGAAGAAGCTGTGACTGTCGCGTTCCGCCTGGGATTGCTCCGTCGTACTCATGGATCGAGCCTACTCCGCGCCCGTTCTGAAGGACGAGTTCACACCGTCAGAAAATGCGGCCACCGGTCGACTCGCGCACGATCAGTTCCGGCTGAAAGCGCACGTGTTCGTGCACGTAATCGGGGCCACTTTCAGCTTCGCGCAGCAGCAGTTGCACGGCGGTGTAGCCGATCAACTCGCTCGGCTGGCGAATCGACGACAGCGGGACGACCGCGGCTTCGGCGAAGGCGATGTCGTCGTAGCCGATCAGGGCGATGTCGCGGGGAACCGCGGCGGTACTGTTCTTCATCAACGCCTGCAACAGGCCCATGGCCAGCAAGTCGTTGGCCGCGAAAATGGCATCGGGCCGATCAACCGCCGAGCGGCGTGAAATCTCTTCGCCGGCTTCCCTCCCGGCGCGCACCGTCAGTGAATCGGTTTCGACGACCTCGATCGAGGCGCCCTCTACTTCGGCGACGCCGCGTTGAGCACCGCCAAGGCGGTCGGTAACCTGGCGCAATGGCATCGGCCCGCCGACGAAGGCCAGACGCCGGCGCCCGGTCGACAGCAGGTGCTGAGCCGCGAGGTAGCCGCCGGCCTCATCATCGACCGACACCGAGGAGAATCCGGGGTGATCCACTGCGCGGTCGACCACGACCGCCGGAGTTCCACGTGCCTTGAGCTGCTCCAGACGCGGCATCGCGTCACCGAACGGAGCGATCAACACGCCATGAACACGCTGTTCCTCGAACAGGTCAAGATAGAGCGCTTCGCGCTCGGGCTTCTCATCGCTGTTGCCGACAAGAACCGTGAACCCCTCTTCCATCGCCCGGTTCTCGGCACCCTTGGCCAGTTCGGCGAAAAAGGGGTTGCCGGCGTCGAGCACGACGAGTCCCAGGCTCGTGCTGTGGCCGGCGCGTAGTTGGCGCGCGGCGTCATTGCGCACGAAGCCGAGCGATTTGATGGCATCCTGCACCCGCGCCACGGTGACCGCTGACACTTTGTCAGGGTGGTTCATCACGTTGGAGACGGTTCCGACGGATACTGCGGCAAGCGCAGCCACATCCCGAACGTTTACGGCCATGGCGCACCCTTTCGGTTGTGGCCGATTCGGTGGCCGGGTCAGTGAATGGAATCGGTTTGATTTTACGCAATAAAACGTGTCAATTCGTTCCGCCACCCTGACCCTGCCAAGGGGAATCCCGACAGAGCGGCACAGGGAACCACCCGCTCGGGGTACACACCCGAGCCCGCCCGCCACTGCTTCACCGTGGCGGGCGGGCTCAGCTGGTCTGACTACTCCCGGTTCAGCTGTCTGCGACGAAGACGCAGCACGATGACTCCGCACAGTGCCAGACCCGCTGCCAGCAGGCTGAGCGGCAGGAGCTCGGAGCCCGTGCTGGCCAGAGGTGGCTGCCTGCCGTCTGTCGGCGCACCCGGGGCGGCCGAGGACGTCGGCGTCGCGGTCGGCGTCACGGTCGGCGTCGGCGTCGGAGTCGGGGTCGGAGTCGGGGTCGGAGTCGGGGTCGGGGTCGGGGTCGGAGTCGGCTTTGCGGCAACCGCGATCGTGTACGCGGCAGTCGCCGGTGCCCCGACACCATTACTGGCACTGATCGTGAACGTCGCAGAACCCGCCAGCGTCGGCACACCCGACACCACACCCGTCTGCGCATCCAGACTCAACCCAGCCGGCAGCGATCCCTCACTGACCGAGAACGTCGGCACCGGGTTACCCGACGCAACCACCGTGAACGAATACGCCGAACCCACCGTCGCGGCACTCGGAGCACCCGACGTGATCTCCGGCGCAACAGAAGCCGCCGCCACGACCATCGTGTACGCGGCAGTCGCCGGCGCCCCGACACCATTACTGGCACTGATCGTGAACGTCGCAGAACCCGCCAGCGTCGGCACACCCGACACCACACCCGTCTGCGCATCCAGACTCAACCCAGCCGGCAGCGATCCCTCACTGACCGAGAACGTCGGCGCCGGGTTACCCGACGCAACCACCGTGAACGAATACGCCGAACCCACCATCGCGGCACTCGGAGCACCCGACGTGATCTCCGGGAAAGCGTTCCAGATGACGTCGTCAATCTGGAAGTGTGGCGACCAGTTTCCCGTCGCACCGAGCACACGGAATCCGATTTCAATGCGACTCACCGCACTGCGCGCAGCCCATTCGGATACATCGAGTGTGATGGTGTTCCAGCTATCTGGGGTCATCGGGAACGTCTGGGTGCGAACATCCCCACCCGCACCGGTCAGAGTGACGACGGCCTCGTAGCCGGTTGCGCCGGGGAATGCCCCGTGCGAATCGATGTGGGCCACCAGCTCCGTCTGAGCGCTGGCATCCAGCGGCACCGGTGGCGCGACGAACACCGTTCTCATCACGTTCGCGGGAACGTTGAGCGACCGGGCATCCATGACGCGCTGCCCGGCAAAGGGCGCTTTCGGTCCGTTGGCGAACGTGCTGACCCAGTTCACCGCGCCGACATTCGAGCCCGCCCGCCAGCCCTGGTAGCCGCGCTCGAAGTCGTACGTCGAGAAGGTCTTCAGCACCGGCAGCGGGGAACCATCCGGCAGACCGGATGCGGCGAGGAGGGGCAGCGGGATGCTGTTCGCGATCGCCTGTTGACCCGCCACATTTGCGTGGGTTCCATCGCCCGTGTCGAACGGAGCGTAAATGGTGTTCGAATTCACGGGGTCCTTGAGCACCGCGTCGAAGTCGAGAATCGCGTCGCAGGTTCCGCTGCAGTTACCGCCGGCCGTGACGAAACTGTTGACGGCGCTTCGCACGGCGTTCTGCGGTTGGGTGTACGACGGACGCGGGGTGATCGGCGTGACGTAGATCTTGATACCGGCGGCCCTCAGACGTTGGAAGACGTTCGTGTAGCTGTCGATAATGGTTGTCGCTGAGCAGTTGGCCGGCAGGTCGTTCGTTCCGTAGTAGTAGATCACCCCGGTCACGCCGTGGAGTGCGAGAACGTCGCGATTCAAACGGTCGACGCCGTTGTTGCCGCCACCCCCGCAAGCCGGCGAGGCGGTCGTGCCGCCGATTCCGGCATTGGCGAGCGCGATCTGCGCGTCGCTGGGAAGTTCGCTGTTGATCCGGCGTGCCAGATCATCCGCCCACCGCCGGTTCGTGCCGGTTGCGGTGCAGCCCGGCCCGCAATTCTGGCTGCCTTCGCCGTCGACGACCGAACTGCCGTAGGCGACGATGGTGCCGTTCAGTTCACTGTTGTGCACGTCGACAGCGCTGACCAGGTAGGTCCAGGTCAACGACTCGGTGAACGCCGCGGCGGAGGTGTCCGTGACCTTGTTGCCGGATCCAGCCGGTGAGGTGTAGTTGGTGCGGAACGGGTAGCTGTGCAGGCTTGGAACGGTCGGGACCTGAACGAACATGCTCACCGCAATGTCATCCTGCGCCTTCGTCACAAGGGCAACGGCGTCGCTCCAGACCTCTCCGCCTTTCGGAATCGTCACGCTGGGCTGTCCGGCGAACGCCAGCGTGCGGGTGGTTCCGTCGACCGTCGCAGCGCCCGTCGATGAAATCGCAACCGCGGATGCGTTGACCGTGATGGGACCGGTTCCGTACTGATTTTGCAGGCGTACTCGAAGCTCGTCACCGCCCTGACTCAAATGAGTAATCATGCGAAGGGTCTGATTGGTGAAGGTGAGGCCCGCGACCCGGTCCTGCGATTGGGCCCAGGAGGTCAGCCAGGCATCGGGCGCCGCGGCGATCCCGGCCGCTGCGCTGGACTGGACCGTCGCCACGGCGGAGGCAGAGGCTGCGGAGGCAGAGGCTGCGGAGGCGGCAGCTGAGGCAGCAGCGGAGGCAGCAGAAGCCGCGGGGGCGGCTGCGCTGCCGAGCGCGAAAAGCCCGCCCACGAGTGCCAGCGCAAGTGTTGTGGCGGATAACTGCCTCGAGATGGAGCGAAGTGTGTCGGGCATTGCATTCCTATCGTCAGTGATGGAGTGAACGACTCGTCGTTTTGTGAATGGGGTACTTCTGCGGGGTTGAGTTCCCGGGTTTGCTGTCGTCGAATGACGCGCCGCGGCATCGGGTGAGGGGCCCGGACGCCCACCACCGGGCGGGATCCGCAGGGATCCTGCCCGGTGGTGGTCCACAGTGCGAGTCGAGCGCCCTACCTCTCGCGCGCCCGACGACGGCGGATGAGCACGAGTCCCACTCCCGCGAGCAGCAGAAGTCCCGAGATCAGCGTGAACGGCAGCATGTCGACACCGGTCGACGCGATGACGTCGGTGGGGATCGTCACTGTCGTGTCGGGGTCCGTTCCGGGGTTCGTACCCGGGTTGGTGCCCGGGTCCGTGCCGGTGGTGACAACGACCAGCACCAGGCTGTGCTGTCCACCCGGGAAGTCGGCCGGAACCGTTCCCAGTGCGCTGATCACGCCACGTGCATCCGCGATGACCGTTCCGAGAACGGTCGGAGTCGAGTGCAGTTCGACTCGAACAGTCGCTCCCGGAGTGAACCCACTCGACTCGACGAGCACACGTGATCCCGCAGTGATGTCGAGTGTCGTCGGGGCGTCGGTGCGGGACAGCTGCAACGCCTCACCCACATTGCCCGCACGGTCGACCGCGCGCACCTGCAGGGTGCTCGGCGTGGCCGTCTCCGCAATCAACTGAGTCAAACCGCTCACCCAGGTGCTTCCGTCGACTGCATACTCGAGATGGTCAACACCCGAGCCCGCATCCGCGCCCACCGCGCTCACTCGCCCGGTTGTCGAGATCCAGCCCCAGACGGTGGGCTCCGTCGCATCGACCGTGACGGTCGTTGAGCGGGGCGCACTGACGTTGCCCTCGTTATCGGTGGCCCGGTAGGCGAACACGGTCGTTCCCTCCGGCAGTGTGACCGGAGCGGTGTAGGTCGTCCAGGCGCCATCGTTCAGGCTGTACTCAATCGAGTCGACACCGCTCTGGTCGTCGGTCGCGGTCAGAGTGGCCGCCGCACCCGCGACATGCCACCCGTTGTTCCCCGCACCCGAGAGCGCGACGTCAACGGTCGGCGCCGTCAGATCAGGAATGATGATCGTGCCGGTGATCGACTGCGCCGCCTCAGTGTTGCCCGCGACATCGACCGAGGCGTACTCGACGGTGAACGCACCAGCGGTGGTGATCGTGACGGCGTCACCCGTCGTCCACTCGCCGCCATTCACACGGTAACGCGTGTGGGCAACACCCGAGGTGGCATCGGCTGCGCTGAAGCGAATCGTTCCACTCGTGAAGGCCGATTGCCCCACAAACTCCGCACCAGGCGTAGCCGTTGTCACCGGCGCGACGGTGTCGATCTTCACAGCCAGGTGCTGGATGCCGCTGGCATTGCCCGCACCATCCGTCGCCCGGTAAGACAGGGCGTGTTCGCCGTCAGCGCCGAGTGAGAGCGCAGCCGAGTAGTTCGTCATCGCCCCCGACCCGAGTGCGTATTCGATCACGGGAGCACCGGGACGGTCATCCTGTGCCTGCAGGGTGACGCCAACCGGCGCCTGCGTGTACCACCCAGTCGCCCGGTTCGGAGCCGACGGGTCCGTCGTCGCGGTCACCTGCGGGGCAACCGTGTCGGCAGCCACCGGCAGCGTCCAGACGTCGGCGATCGACGGGTCGTAGAACCCGTGGTCGGTCAGGTTCTGGAACCTGATCCGCACGGTGCCGGAGGTAGCCCGGGCCGCATCGACGACGAACTCGTAGGTTTCAGTGCCCAATCCGCCGGTGTGGCTGAACAGGCGTTCGATGACCTCAGTGCCATCCACGAAGACCTTGTACTTCTTGGTCTGCGGTTTGTCATAGGTCTCAATCGCCCGAATCAGGAATGGCTTGCCCGCCACGACCGTCGCGTTGAACTCGAAGAACGAGTTGTCGGTGAGGTGCCCGGCGTAGCGGCGAGTGAGCCCCGCCTCGGTGTTGATTCCCGACGACGGCGAGGCCGTCAGCCCATGCGCATCTTCGTCTGGCTTGTTGCCCAGATCAACGTGGTCGTAGCCGACCGGCGGCGTCGTGACGGGAGCGAGCACCACGGTCAGTGCGGCCGTCGTCTGCGCGAACGTGACACCGTCATAGACGAAGCGTGCAGTGACGGATGCCGTAAGCGCTGCCCGATCGGCACCATTCGGCACGAACACGGGCACCGTCAGAGCGACATCCTCTCCGGCCGGAATCAGCACATCGCCTGTGGGCAACGGCGTCGTCCAGCCGGCCGGCACCGCAACCTCGAGGTGGCCGACCGCGGCCTGCGAGCCGGTGTTGCTCACCGTCACGGTGAGCTGGCTCGACTGCCCGGGTGCCACGCTCGACGGATCGAAGACGGCATTCGTGAGGGTGAGCGCCGAGTCAACCACGAGCGCCAGTGAGCGTCGGAGCTCGATGGTCTGCCCGTCGAACAGGTAGCCGAAGGCGATGGTCGCCGGCACTTCTCCCGGAACCTGATCGAGCGGAACCGTAAAGCGAAGCGCCGCAGACTCTGTGGCCCCGCCGGCCAGGGTGCCGGCGAGCGGAACCGGGGTCTCGGAGGCAGCCCAGTCCGCTTCGACACCGTCGATGCGTGCGGTGACCGTTGCGATGGCGCTGTTTCCGCCGTTGGCGACGGATGCCGTCACGGCTCCCGTCTCCCCCGGCTTGGAGGCCGGGCTCTCCAACGCCGCGGAGGCGCTCACGCCGAGGAGCGTTGACACGGTTGCCCCCGCGACCACGCGAGTGGACTCTGCCGCCTCCTCGAGCGCCGTGCGCGGTGCATCGTTGAGCGATTCTGTCGCGATCCAGGTGTCAACCGCGTCGAGCGCACCGATCGCCTGAGCGAGCGAGCGAGCGACCGCGGTGGCGTCGTTCCCCGAGAGCTGGGTCAGTGCATCCAGAGCGTGTGCACGTGACGCGTCGACCAGGCCGGCGAGCGTCGACGCCTGAGCGTTGTTCAACTCTCCTGCGCTGTGCTGCCCGTCGATCTGCGCGGTCAGCGCGTCAAGGCTTTGCAGCACGGCGCCTACGGCACCGGCATCTGCGTTGACGGTGAATGCGTAGTCCCCCGAGCCGATCGTGACACGCACCGTGTCGCCAACCTGGGCGACGGCGCGCACCCCGGCAACCTCAGACAGGGCCAGGCCCCCTTCGGTGACCGCCCAGGTGTTGACGGCCGGCAACGTCACGGTTGCGGTTGAACCCACGGGAACGTGTGTCTTCAGGCTGAGAGAGCCTGCGGACTTCGCCCAGTCGACGCTCACGGGGCCGAACGGCGTCTTGGTTGTCGCCTTCGCCCACTCGAGCTGGTCGGTGACCTGCGGCGCGATACTGATGTCCCGATATCCGGTCGTCTCCGAGCTCCGGATGCCGGCGACGTCATGGTAGAACCAGTCGTCAACGGTGCCGAGAAAGTAGTGACCGAGTGAACGCGATTCGAGCGACCAGTGCTCCCACATCGAGGTGGCACCGTTTTCGATCATGTACCCCCAGCTCGGGTATTCCTTCTGCACGGCAACCCGGTAGGCGAGGTCCGCGTAGCCGTATTTGGTGAGCATCGGCAACAGGTACTTGGTGCCCAGGGTTCCGGTGTTCAGCTTGTCGCCCTTGGCCACCACATCGGCGGCCAGGCTTGCGGCGACCCGCGTCGCCGTCGCCTCGTCGGGGGTCATCCCGAAGGCAAGGGCGAGCACGTTGTGGGTCTGGCGATAGCCCCGGTCACCGCTTCCGCGGTAGGAGCCGCTCGCCGTGTCGAGGAAGGTCGCGTTGAAGGCATCCTTCACCGTTGCGGCTTGACCGGCGAAGTGTGCAGCGTCAGCCGGCTTGCCGAGCAGTGTCGCGGTCTTCTCCATGGTGGTCAACATCGTGTAGAGGAACGCCGTCGCGCTGACGTGCACGTCTTCTGGTGCGTTGCCACCGGCCGGGCTGGCCTCGGGGCTCACCCAGTCACCCAGTCGGGCATCGGCGATGCCGCCCGGCGAGCGCGTGAACTCGGCGTCGGTGTATTGCTTCATTCCGTCGTAGTACTGCTGCAAGACACGGATGTCCCCGCCGTACTGGTAGAGCGCCCACGGCACCTGAATATAGGCGGCGTGCCACGACGGGTTCTTGCCCCAGTCGCCCCAGTTCGCCGAGCTCGGTGCGATCACATAGGGCGCCCCGGTCACCGGGTCGCGGCTGTCATTGATGTCACCGATCCACTTCGCGAACAGGTTCTGTGAGTCGAGGTTCATCAGGAACATCTCAGCCCCGACCGCGGCGTCACCGGTCCAGCCGTTCTTCTCGAACATGGGGGTGTCGGTGGGGATGCCGTGAAGGTTGTTCAACAGAGTGTCGACCACGGCACGGTGTGTGGCGTTCATCGTGCTGTTCGCGCTCTCGAACGATCCGGTCTCCTCGGTGTCGGTGTGCAGTGCCTGCGCGGTGAAGTTTGCCGCGGTCGGCGTGCTTCCCTCCGGCCAGCCGCTCACCTCGATGTATTGGAAGCCCTTGTACGAGAACTGGGCAGCCCAGGTTTCAGCCGCGCCCGTGCCGGCCAGGATGAACCGGTCGGTCTGGAACCCGTTTTGGAAGCCACCGTTGTTGTCGGCGTTCAGTCGACCGTTGGTGCGGAGCTTTTCGGCGTACTGGAACCGAATCGTCGTTCCCGCGTCACCGGTCGCGGTGATCTTGACGTTTCCGGCGAGCATGCGCGGGAACTTCACGACGTAGGTACCGGGGATCACCTCGGTGACCGAGCTGGCGGGCAGCTCTTCGGTGATCCGGATGGGCTGCTGGCTCTGGTTGACCAGTACCCCCTTCGGGCCGGCGACGACCACTGCCTTGTCCCAGGCCGAGTCGGCGAAACCGACGGTGTCGAAGCCGGGCTGTTCGCGGGATGCGTCGTACGTTTCGCCGCCGTACAGGTCGTCGAGCACCGTCGGCCCATCGTGCAACGTCCAGCTTCCATCGGTGACGACATCCTGTGTCGTTCCGTCGGCGTACTCGATGCGAAGCACCGCCTTGGCGACCGGCTCATCGTGCCAGGGAGCCTTCTGCCAGTTCCAGACATTTCCATTGGTCAGACCATAGAATCCGCGGCCGAGCTCGATGCCGAGTGCGTTGCCGCCCTGCTTGAGCTGACTGGTGAGATCGGTCACGGTGTACTGCGCGTGATCGTCATAGTCGGTGAAGCCGGGTGAGAGAAGTTCGTCGTTGATCGGCGTTCCGTTGAGGCTTACGTTGGCGTAGCCGCCGGCCGCCACATAGATCTTGGCGGCCGTGATCGGCGACGTGACGGTGAACTCCTTGCGCATCAACGGAGCAGCAGCAGGGGTTGGTGTGGGCAAACGCACGCCGCTGCCCCACGGACCCGAGCCGTAGCGTGCCTGCACGGCCGCCGCCGCCCAGGCGGAATCGTTGAAGCCAGGCTTTTCGAAGCCGTCGGCGATGGTTTTGGATGCCTTCCAACTCGCATCGGTCGTGAACACCGCGCTCGAAAGGTCGTCATAACTGACCCGACCCACCATCAGCAGCCCGGCGGCGGAACCGGCACCGTTGGTCGTGCGCACGGCGATGACGTTCGTCGCGCCGTCCAGGTCGACGACGTAGCGCTTGGAGGTCTGCCATTCGTTGTTGGCCCCCTCGGTACGGGCGATCTGACGCCCGTTGACAAAGAGCCGGTAGGAGTCATCGGCGGTGATGAGGATCTCGGCCTTCTTCGCCAGCTTGCCGGCGGGCGAGGTGAGTGTCTTGCGGAACGCGCGGTCTTCACCGGGGGCGACCGGGGCACCGGGCTCGGGGGTCCAAATCCAGTCGGAGTTCGCGAAGGTGAGCACGTCGGCACCCACCGACAGGGTGGGAATGGTGACCTGCGCGCCGTAAATTCCGTTGCGGTAAAGCAGGTTTGACTGCGCGTTCTTCCAGGCGGGGCTGGAATCATCGAATCCGGCGGTGTTCCATCCGGCCGGAGCCTGATCCTCCGCCGTAACCAAGGACTTGAAGCCGCTGTTGGTGATGATCTGCTCGCTCGTGCCGTCGGTGTATCCGACGCGCACGGTGGCGAGCACTCCACCGTTCTGGCTGTTGCCCGGTGTCTTCAGCACGAGGCCGAGCACGTTTTCGCCGGCGACGGCCGTGACGTTCGCGACGCGGGCGGTCTGCCACTCGTTGTTCAGCCCACTGTTGAACGCGACCTTTGTGCCGTTCCAATAGGCCGAGAAGATCTGGTCACCGGTGGCCGCAAGCTGCGCCCAGGCGATTTCCTTCGTGCCCGAGACGGTGAGTGATTTGCGCATGACGGCCGACGGAATGGGGTTTGAACTGCTCGGTGTTCCGATCGGCGGGATGATCCAGGATGCGGTGTCAAAGCTCAGTCGCGTGTCGGGTGCTGCTGCGGGCGGCACCGTGACCTGGGGGCCCCAGGGGCCGCCCCCGTAGGTGGCGCGGGCGGAGGCCGGAACCCAGCCGGTGGTGTCGTAGCCGTTGGACTGCCAGCCGGTGGTGGCCGTCTTGTTGCTCAACCAGGTTGCGTCGGTGACGACATCCTGCGTCGTGCCATCGGTGAAACGCACCGTGAGCTTGCCGACGACGGCGCCGTACGCCTTCGCGGTGTTGGTCAGGTAGACGGCCAGAAGGTTTGCGCCGGGGTTCGGGAAGACCTGAACCCGTGTCGCCTTCTTCCAAGCGTCATCGGCAGATGCCCCCGTGGCGATCTGCTTTCCATTCAGGTTGGCGGTGAAGCCGCGGTCTCCGGCCATGACCAGTTCGGCTCGCTCAATAGTTTTGTTCGTCGGAAGCGTGAAGCTCTGATGGAAGTACCCGGGAGGAGTGTTTCCGCTGGCATAAGGCGGGTGAATCCAGGAGGCGCCGTCGAGGCTCATCGCCAGACCCTCTGCGCTTTGCTGCACTCTGTCGCGCCCGATCCAGGCGCTGCTTCCCCAATCGGCGCCCGTGAGCAGGCCCGTTGCGAACGTCGAGGACCCGGATGCCGCGCCCGCGGTGGTCTGCACATCAACTGACCAGTAGTACGTTGTCGCAGCGTCGAGGAGAGCCCCGCCATATTCGATGCCGGCCGACTCGGCCGAGGCAACGGAACCGCTGTCCCACACAGCGCCGGTGGCGAGCTCGGCGGGAGTGCTCGCCACACGCACTCGATAGGACTCCTGCTGCACATCGCGTTTGGTCGATGACGTCACCCACGAGAACCGGGGCTTCGCGCTGTCGATGCCGAGTGGTTCCACGCGATTCTCGACCCTGAGGTCGCCGAGGCTGATGCCCGTCGATGGATCGGCGGCAGCCGCCGGCAGGGTGCCGAGCGCGGCGCCGCTGACGACGAGGCCGACTCCGAGGGTCAGGGCGACGACAGAGTTCAGTCGTGATCGCCACGATCTACGCGAAGAGGAGGGGTCTGACACGTGGTTTCCAATCGGAGGTGAGGGTGCAAGGCGGGGGCGTTGTTCGAGAAGGTAGAGATAGTGACGTGAAGAGGGGGGTGCGACTCCCGGCCGACCGAAAAATGTCAGTCCGGGAGTCGCGCGGGTCAAGCCCTCGGGCTAGGCATCAGTGTTCGGCGACAGCTCGCTCGTCGAAGCCACTCGCGAGTGTCGCCGACGGATGAAGACCAGGGTGCTTCCCGCCGCGAGGAGCAGCACGGTCACGAATAGCCAGGGGTTCAGTTCGGTGCCGGTGGAGGCCAGAACCTCCGCCGGAATACTGACGCCGGGTGTGCTGGGGTCCGTGCCCGGGTCAGCGCCCGAATCAGTCCCGGGGCCGGTTCCTGGGTCAACCGGTGCCACCACGAAGACGAGGTCATGTGCCCCCTGCTCGAAGTCAGCCGGGATCATCGTCGACACCGAGACGACACCGAGGGAATCGGCGACGACCGTGCCGAGCACGAACGGCGTGGAGTGCAACTCAATCGTGACCTTCTGGCCTGGCTTGAACCCGCTGGCCTCGACCACCGTGGTCTGCCCGGGCTTGATCGTCAGCTTCTGCGGCGCTGTGCTCGGCTTCAGCGTGGTGACCACGCCGAGGTTTCCGGCCTTATCAACCGTGCGCACCTGAACAGACTCGTTCGTCGCACTCAGACCGATCAGGGCCGACAGTGAACGAACCCAGGTAGTGCCGTCGTGGGAGTACTCCACGCGGTCAACGCCCGATCCACCGTCTTGCCCCAGCGTGACGATTCGCCCGGTTTCACCAAGCCATCCCCATCCCGTCGGCGCGGTTCCGTCGACCTTGATAACCTCCGTGCGCACGGTGCTCGTGTTTCCGGCCATATCAGTTGCGCGGTAGCTGAACTCATGAGTTCCATCAGCGAGGGCAACCGGTGCGGTGTAGATCGACCAGCCCGCCGTCGTGGTCAAACGGTATTCGACCGAGTCGACGCCACTGCGGGCATCACGGGCGGTCAACGTTGCAGCGGCACCATTGAGGTGCCAGCCGGTCTCACCGAGGTTCGACACGTCGAGATCAACGGATGGCGCGATGGTGTCTGACGGTACCGGCATCGTCCAGACATCTGCCAGCGACGGGTCGTGAGAGCCTTTGCCATTGAATCGGAACCGAATTGTCACGGTGTCGGCTGTCGCATGCTTCGCGTCAACCAGCATCTGGAAGCTCACGAGTCCCATTCCACTTGCGGTGCGCTGGTAGAGACGTTCATCGACCAGCTCGCCGTTGACGAGAACGTCGTAGGACTTCAGCTGCGCCATGTCATAGGTCTCGATTCCACGGATCAGGAATGGCTTGCCCTTCTCGACCGTCAGAGCAGCGGAGAACCACGAACCGACGGTGCCAATGCCCGAGTAGCGACGACTCAGCCCCGCTTCGAGCGTCGTTCCACCGTTTCCGGAGGACGTCACCGCGTGTGCGGTCTCCGACGCTCCGTCACCGAAGTCGACATGGTCGGTGAATGCGACGGGTGGAGTTGCCAACGTCACGTTGACCGAGGTGCTCGACGTCGCCAGCAGGTTCGTATCGTGCACGAATCGAACCGGCAGCGTGTGATCGCCAGAGGTCACCGCGAGCGGAATGGCCACCACCACATCGGCGGTTGCCGATCCGCCCGGCTTGACAGTCACCGTGCGCGACGGCGCGGGAGTCGACCAGCCGGCAGGCACGTCAACCACGAAGTGACCGGTGACAGCGGACGCCGCAGCGTTCGACACCGTGGACGTCACCGTCGCAACCTCGCTGGGGTCTCCGGTGCTCGAAACCGTCGTGATCGCATTGAACGCGATCGCCGGCAGAACCGTGGTGACTGTCTTCACAATCTGGAACTGGCGAGATTCCTCGCCGACGAGTGCGCTGACATCCGCGGTCACGGTGATCGGACCGGCGGGCGTGGACACCGGCACTGCGATGGTGAACGGCAGTTCGACGCTCGCCCCCTCAGCGAGGGTGGGCTGGGAGATCGGGGTGGGATTGATCTTGAGGTTTCCGGAAACCGTGAGGTCGGCCGTGAGTCCCGTGATCGCTGAGGAACCGGTGTTGGTGACACGAACGATGCCGTTCACCGGGTTACCGGGAAGGGCATCGGCAGAGCCCACCACGTCGACGATCAGCCCGCTGTTCGCCGGGTCACTCGAGAACGAATAGTTTCCGGAACCGACCGCCAGAACAACCTGACCGCCGTTTTCGGAGATGACCCTCACGCCTGCGGCATCCGCCACCGCTGACCCCGCTTCGAACACAGACTTGCGGTTGAGCGCGGGGATACGCACGGTCGCAGTCGTGTTCACTGGAACCGAGACATCCAGCGTCATTCCGGTGTCGGTCGTCTTCCACGCCGATGAGATGTCGCCGTAGACCGACGCAAATGTTCCCGCGCTGTGCGTGAGCCCTCCCCCGATCGATGGGGCGATCTCGAACGTCTTGTAGCCCGCACTGGTTGAGGTGATGCCACCGATGTTCTCGTACATCCAGTCGCCGACGGCGCCGTATGCGTAGTGGTTGAAGGAGTTCATTCCCACGTCGCCGAAGGTACCGTCTGGCTTCAGCGAATCCCAGCGTTCCCACATCGTGGTGGCACCGGAGGCGACCTCATAGCCCCATGACGGGTAGGTGTCGTTGTTCAGGAGGCGATAGGCGACGTCCTGATGTCCGGTCAGGGTCAGTGCGGGAAGCAACCATGGCGTGCCCAAGAATCCGGTTGACAGGTGATAGTCCCTCGAGGCGAGCTTCGCGACGTACTTGTCGCCCACTGCCTGCAGTCGATCGGCGGGGATCATGCCCATGCCGATGGCGATGGCATAGCCGGTCTGGCTATTTCCCTGCACCGTTCCGTCGGCCGCCACGAAGGTGGAGACGAACACGTCGCGAACCCGCGTGGACAGGTCGGCGTAGCGCTCGGCATCCGCCGTCTTGCCGATTGCCGCAGCCATCTCGCTCAGCTGTTTCGCGACATACGAGTAGTACGCCGTGCCGAGCAGTCGGGGGCTGGTTGCGTCGTCGAGGTGCAGCCAGTCGCCATAGCCACCTGATTCACGGATGAGGCCGGCGCCCGCTGATCTCTCGACCGATGCCAGAAATTTCGTCATCATGTCGTAGTTCTCGGTGATGACCTGGGTGTCGCCGAAGGTGCTCCAGAGCGAATAGGGAACGGTGACTCCGGCGTCGGACCAGCCGGTGCCGCCACCGCAGCAACCGGGAGTTGGCGAGACTCCGGGAAGGTCGCCGTTGGCGTCCTGACTGTCGCGCAGATCGCCCAGCCACTTGCTGAGGAACGTCAAGGTGTCTTGGTTGTAATTCGCAGTCGGGGCGAACACGTTGATGTCACCGGTCCAACCGAGACGCTCGTCACGCGCAGGCGTATCGGTCGGGATCGACAGAAAATTACCACGCTGACCCCAAGAAATATTGCTCTGCAGCTGGTTCAGCATGTCGCTCGACGAGGTCAGCGAGCCCGTCACGGGTAGATCGCTGCCCCAGACGTGACCGGTGACCTGGTCGACGGTCGGCGGGGTCGAGACGCCGGTGATCTCCAGGTAGCGGAACCCGTGGAAGGTGAACGTGGGAGTGTACGTTTCGATGCCCGTTGTCGCGAACGTGTAGTGGTCAGTTGCCTTCGCACTGCGCAAATTGGCGGTGTAGAGAGTGCCGTCCGGGTTCAGCATTTCGCCATAGCGGATGGTGGCGGTCGAGTCAGCAACACCGTCGAGCTTCAGCTCGGCGACACCGACCATGTTCTGACCCATGTCGTAGATCCAGGTGTTCGGCGCAGACTCAGTGACGCTGATCGGCGTGCGCTCTTCCGTCACCCGCACCGGATGGTCGGTCTGCGGTTCGAGCAGGTTCGTTGCCGATGTGCCGGTCACCACCGCGGGAGTCCAAGTAGACGCGTCGAAACCCGCATCGTTCCAGCCGTCACGCGCGAGGCCTGCGTCATAGGTCTCGCCCATGATCATGTCGGACTCGACCAGCGGCCCGGCCTCGGCCTTCCAGCTTTTGTCGGTTCCGATCCACTCGTGTGAGCCGTCGGAATAGTCGAGGCGCAGCTGGGCGATCAGTGAGGTGCTGTTGCCGTACTTGTTCTGGCCGAAGCTCGCGATGTGACCGGAGTACCAGCCGTCGGCGAGCATGGCCCCCAAGACGTTGTCTTCGCCAGAGTTCACCATGTCAGTGACGTCGTAGGTCTGGAACTTGATTCGCTTGTTGTAGTCGGTCCAGCCCGGCGCCATCAGCTCGTCGCCGACCCGCTCGCCGTTCAGGCTCAACTCGTAGACGCCGCGGGCGGATGCGTAGATGCGCGCGTTGGTCACGGTCTTGCCGACAGAAAATTCCTTGCGCAGCAGCGGTTCCGGGTTGACTGTCTTCAGAATCGCCTCAGTGGGAGACTTCAGCTCCAGACCCCGTTCCGTGACAGTGCCGCCCGTGAACGGGTTCAGTCCGTCGCTGAAGTCGGTGTCCAGGAGCACACCGTCTGGCGCGGTCACCGTGACCTTGTGAATGGTAGCGTTCTCCGGGCCTTCGGCCGCCGTCGACTGGCGAAAACCGATATAGCCCTGCGTGAGGGAACTGTCAGTGCGACGATCGATCTCAACACCGTCGAGGGTTGAAATGATCGTCGCTCCGGCGAAGGTCACCGAGAAGTTATGCGTTCCCGTCTTGAGCGCACCCAGGCTGATGAACGACGAGAGGTCTTTGTTCTCCAGCAGGGAGAATCCGCCGTTGATCTTCTTGTGGGGGCGGAAGCGCGGCGTGCCGTCTGCGACGCTCAGCTGCCACATGTAGGCGTTGTTCAGATCGGCCGCCCGGGCATAGAGGCCCATGACCAAGCTGTCCATCGTGAAGTCAACCGACGCGGTGTAGTCCTTCCAACGAGCCAGCTGCGCGGCCTCGCCAGCGCCGCTGATCCAGTCAGCCGTCCACTCGCTGGTGTTCAGGATTGCCGTCTCAAACGACGCCGCTTCACTCCAGTCGGAGGGGGTGCCTTCGTTATTCCAGGTGCGCACCTGCCAGACATAGCGGGTCTGAGACGCGAGGTCGGGACCGGCATAGACAACGTTCAGCTGCTCGGCCGAGTCGACCTTGCCCGACGACCAGACGTCGTTTGTTCCCAGCGCACTCTCGCTCTGCGCCACACGGAGCTCGTAGGCCGCCTGCGTAACGCCTCGACCGGTCGAGTTGTTCTTCCAACTGAACACCGGATCTTCTCCGGTGGTTCCGAGCGGGTTGATGAGGCCGTTAGCCCGCAGCCCAGACACCGTCATCGTTGCCGGGGCGTTGTCAGTGGCGAAAGCAGGCACGCTGCCGCCGACGAATCCGCCGACCAGCAGCGCGAAGACCGTCGCCCCGGCGGCGAGGCCCCGGATGTTGGGGCGACTGAGGGTGGGGAGACCGGACCGACGGCCGTCGCCTTCGGAAGAAATGGATTGAGCGAACTGCTCTGCCATCGTGGTCCTAACTGTGCGTTGCATGGGAGCTGGAGGTGTCTGAGGCGCCTGAACGACGGCGACGGATGAAGAATGCAGCACTGGCGCCCGCGGCCAGCAGCACGAGCGCGAGAAGCGCCAGCGGGACGGGGTTCGCACCGGTTTCGGCGAGCACGTCGAGTGGAACCGTCACGGTGCCGCCACCGGGGCTGGTGCCGTTGCCCGGATCGGCCTGGATGGTGGGAACGAGAACGATCTCGTGGCTGCCCGCGGTGACTCCGTTCGGAACCGTGCCGCGCGCGCTGATCACTCCGCGCGCATCCGCGGTTGCGGTGGCGAGCAGGATCGGGTCGGAGTGAAGCTCGACCCGCACGTTCTGTCCGGCGTTGAATCCGCTGGATTCGACGAGCAGCTGATCTCCCGGGGCGACGTTCAGCCTGTTGCGAGCCAGATCGCGTGTGAGAGAGAGGATCGGTGCGGTGTTTCCTGCACGGTCGGTTGCGCGCACCTGCACCGTCGATGCTGCCGATACTGTCTCAATCACTGCGGAGAGACCGTTTCTCCAGCTCTTTCCGCCATCGGACGAATAGTCGATCTGGTCGACTCCCGAGAGGGTGTCCGAGGCGACAACGGTCACTCTGCCGTCCGCGGCGATGGTTCCCCACAGCTGGGGAACCCCGCCGTCGACCCTGACCTGACGCGAGCCGACCTCACTCTGATTGCCCGCGGCATCCGTGGCCCGGTACCGCAGTGTGTACGAACCGTCGGGCAGGGGGATTCCATCGGCGAAGGCCAGCCAGGCTCCGCCGTTCAGGCTGTACTCGATCGAGGCGACGCCGCTGTCTGCATCCTCGGCGATCACGACGGCCGTGGCACCGGCCCGGTACCAGCCGGTGTTTCCCGCATTCGAAATCTGCACCGCGACCGTCGGCTTCACCGTGTCGACGAACTCGGGGAGGGCGATCGTGATCGGGATTGTCTGCTCGGCCTCACGGTTGCCCGCGATGTCTGTGGATCTGAAGGTCAGCGTGTGCTCGCCCTCGGTGGCCACGGTCACGGCAGAGCCGGCGACATCCGCCCAGCGTCCGCCGTCGAGACGGTACTGCGTACGGGCAATGCCCGAGGTCTGATCGCGTGCGGCCAGCGCGACACTCACCGGCTCGGTTGTCGTCCCGGCCCCGCCCTCCGGCGAGACTGTCGCCGTGGTGACGGGCGCATCGGAGTCGATCAACACGCGAACCGTCTGCGTCTCACCGATGAGGCCCGCCGCATCCGTTCCTCGGAAGGCGATCTCACTTCGACCTGATTGCTCGACCAGGATCGGCTCGCCGTAGCTCGCCCAGGGACCGTCGCCGATGCGCTGCTCGATGGCAAGAGCGCCAGCCCGGTCGTCATGCCCGGTGAGCGTCACTCGCGCCGGTCCGCGCAACCAGCCGTTCGAACCGACACCGGCTAGAGCCACCACGTCGGCGGTGACAACTGGCGCCGTGACATCCGCGCCGGGAGCAGTCACCCACACGTCGGCGATGGACGGGTCATAGTTGCGCCCTGACTCATCGTTCGCAAAGCGAAGGATGACCTGTCCGGTGGCAGAAATCGCCGGATCATCCACGAGGAACTGGTACGACTCGGTACCGAGCCCGCCGGTGTGCACGTTCACCCGACTGTGCACCAGGACTCCATTGGCGAACACCGAATACTCCTTGGTCTGACCCCGGTCATACGTCTCGATCGAACGCACGAGGAACGGCTCGCCCGGGGCGACAGCGACAGCGAACTCGAAGAAACCGGCCGGGTCAGCACGATTGGCGTAGCGGCGAGTGAGCCCGGCCTCGACGTTCGTGCCCGACTGCGCGGAGGCAACGAGGGAGTGAGCCTTCTCGGACGCGTCATTGCCGAGATCGACGTGGTCATACGCGGACTCGGTCCAGACATCGGCGATCGACGGGTCGTAGTTCGGCCCTGCCACGTTTTGGAACCGCACTGTCACCGTTCCGCTTGCCGACAAGGCCGGGTCATTGACGCGCAGGTCGAAGGTCACCGCCCCCGCGCCGGTGCTCCTGTTGAGCCGACGCTTCACCACGACACCATTGACGAGGATGTCGTATTCCTTGGTCTGTGCCTGGTCGTAGGTCTCGGTGGCGCGCAGCGTAAACGGTGAACCCGGTTCGACGTCGGCGGTGAACTCGAAGAAGCCGGCCGGATCTGTCCGGTCGGTGTAACGCCGCGTCAAACCGGCTTCGGTGTTTGTGCCTGACTTCGTCGAGGCGCGAAGCGCGTGGGCCGTCTCCGAGACCGGGTTGCCGAGATCGATGTGATCGAACGGGGTCGGGGCGAAGTCGGGCAGGCTTGTGCCGAGTGTCGCGGTCGCGGTGGCGTAGCTGATCCCCCCATTGGCGAAGCGAAGCGGCACGCTCACACTCGACGTACTGACCGACAGCGGTGCTGTCAGGTTCACGACGAAGTCACGGGATGCCCCGGCAGCGATTTCTACTTCGAGCTCGCCCCGTGCGGGTAGCCAGCCCGCCGGCGCATCTGCGCGTACCGTCCCGGTGATCGGAGTGTCCCCGCCGTTGACGACGGTGGCACGCACGCTCACCTTCTGTTCCGGCGCCGCAACCGTCGGGTCAACGATGATCGTTCCGAAGCGCACGGCGGTGCCGAGCCGGGCGTCGCGCGAGACCGGGACTGTCGCGGTGGAACCGGCAAAACTGTAGCTCACGCTTCCGGCGATGGTGATCGCAACCGGGCCCGCATCGAGCGGAACTGTGGCGTCGAAGGTGAGGCTCTCCGATCCGCTCGGGCCGAGGGTGCTGACCGGCTGGGTCGAGAGTATCTGCCAGTCCCACCCGTCCGGTTTCGTCAGGGCGGCACTGATGGCGGTGACTGCGTTCTGACCGGAGTTGGTGAGCAGAACCTCTGCACCGATCTTCTGGCCGGCGACCGCACCGTCGGCATCACTCGACACCGACGCATCGATTCCGAGAAGGCGTGCTGAGAGCATCGAGAATGCGCCGACGAGGCTGGTCGTGCTGGTCTGGAGCACGACAGCGGTGTCGGTGTCGATCGTTTTCTCACCACGCCCGGCCGTCAGATAGTCGGCAATCGACGCGAGTGCGGCAAGCCCGCCGTGTGTGGCCGTTGCCGCAGCCACAGTGTCACCGGCGAGGTAGGCACGCGACGCCTGCGCTGCGGCACTCTGCAACTGCACCGCCTGCGCAGCGAGCCAGGTCTCCTGTGGGCGAGTCAGTTTTCCGGCATCCGCCAGCCCTGCGATCTCTGCGCCGAAGTCGGCACTTGCCTGCTCAAGGGCCGAGAGTCCGCTCACCGTCTCGTCGACGACGAAACTGTAGCTGCCTGAACCGACCTCGATCGAGGCGACGCCGTCGGCGAATTCCGCGGTGTGCACGCCGTCGGCCCCCGGGGCCGGAGCACCGTTCTCCAGCACGCTGGCGAGAGCCTGCGCGGGAATCTTCACGGTGGCTGTGGTGTTTGCCGGAACGGTGACGTCGAGGGCGAAGTTTTCTCCGCGGGCATCCCAGTTCGAAACGATCGGCCCGTAGACGGAGTCGAGGCTCGTCTTCGCAAAGCCGAGTCCGCCCCCCTGCTGCGGCGCGACCGTGAAGGTCTGGTAGCCGGGAGACGTGGCGGCCAGGCCGCCGATCGTCGTGTACATCCAGTTGCCGACGGCTCCATACGCGTAGTGGTTGAACGAGTTCATGCCGATGTCGCCGTAGCTACCGTCTTCTGTGATGGAGTCCCAGCGTTCCCACATGGTCGTCGCGCCGCGGTCGATCTGGAAGCCCCACGACGGGAAGGTACGGTTCTGCAACAGCTGATAGGCGACGGAGGACTGCCCGGTTGCGCTCAGAGCGGGAAGCAGAAATGGCGTGCCAAGAAAGCCGGTGGCGAGGTGGCCACCGCGCGCGGCGACAGCGCCGGCCAGTTTGGCTCCTGCTGCGGTGCGTAGCGCCTCGGGAACCAGGTCGAACATGATGGCGATCGAATAGCCGGTTTGGCTCCCGCCGGAGACGGTGCCGTCTGCGCTGACGAACTTCGTCGCAAACGCGGTCTTGATGTTGTCGAACAGGGTGCGATAGCGGGCAGCATCCGCGTCTTCGCCGATCGCCGCAGCCATCTGCGCCATCATCTCAACGCTGTGCGCGTAGAACGCGGTGGCGAGCACGTTGCCTGGGACGTTGTCGCCCATGTTCAGCCAGTCGCCCCAGCTGCCGGCGTTCGGACGGATGAAGCCGGGGCTGATGCCCTCGAGGTAGGCGATGTAGGCCTGCATCGAGTCGTAGTTTTCGCGGATTGTGCGGGTGTCGCCGTAACTGTTCCAGAGGGTCCATGGCACCGTGATTCCGGCGTCAGCCCAGCCGGTCGAGCCTGCGCCGCACGACGAGTGCACGGCGGCGTCTTGGCAGAACTGCGGGGCGACCTCCGGATAAGCGCCGTTAGCGTGCTGGGCGTCGCGCATGTCAGCCATCCACTTGCGCAGAAAGGTCTCTGAATCCATATTGAACGCCGCGGTACCGGCGAAGACGTTGATGTCACCGGTCCAGCCCAGACGCTCGTCGCGGGCCGGAGTGTCGGTCGGGATTGACAGGAAGTTGCCCTTTTGGCCCCAGACGATGTTGCTCTGCAGCTGGTTGATCAGGGGGTCGGATGTCGTGAACGTGCTGATGAGCTCGTTGTCGGTGCGCATGACCAGGCCGCGCACGGCATCCGTGGTCGGAGCCACGGTGAGGCCGGTGAGTTCGACATGGCGGAAGCCATGGAACGTGAAGCTGGGCGAGAAGGTAACCGGTCCGTCAACCGAGGCGGTGAAGTAGTCGGTGGCCTTCGCTGAGCGCAAGTTCTCCATCGAGAGTGTGCCGTCGGAGTGCAACACCTCCGCGTGCCGCATGCGTATTGTCTGACCGGCACGAAGATCAAGGGTGAATTCGACCTTGCCGACCATGTTCTGACCAAAGTCGAAGACATAGCTGCCCGGCGTCGGCTCGGTCAGCTTCTGAGCGTGCAGCGTCTCGGTGACGCGCACGGGCGGATCGGCCTGAGGCAGAAGCTTGGCTGTGGCCAGATCGCCGTCGTTGGCGACGGCGCCCCAGGCCGAGTCGTCGAAACCGACGGTGTCCCAGCCGGTCTGAAAACGGGTGGCGTCGTACGTCTCGCCATTCAGGAGATCGGCGGAGAGCACCGGTCCCGCAGTCGTCGCCCAGTCAGAGCCTGTGGTGACCGACTGGGTGGTGCCGTCGGTATAGGTGATCACGAGCTGGCCAAACAGGCGCGGGGCGGTGCCGTACTGGTCCGGACCGAACCAGCCCAGATTTCCCGAATACCAGCCGGGAGCGAGCATCGCTCCGATCGCATTGGTGCCGCTGGTGACGAGTTCGCTCACGTCGTAGGACTGGTAGTACACACGCTTCTCGTAGTCGGTCCAGCCGGGAGCGAGTTCGTCGTCGCCGACCCGCGTGCCGTTGAGGCTGAACTCGTAGACGCCGAGTGCAGAGGCGTAGAGTCGCGCACTCTTCACGGTCTTCACCGCGGTGAACTCGGTGCGGAAGAGGGGGTTGGCGTCGAGTCCGTTGAGAAAGAGGTCGCCGGCCGGCGCGCCGACCTTGAAACTGCCCGGAGCGAGGAGCGTGCCGCCGGTAAAAGTTCGGTCGTTTGCCGGGAAGGTGGTGGAAACGAGGCTGTCCCCGTTGGCGCGAATGACGCTGAATGCGGTGAGGACACCGTTCTCAAGGCCGGAGGTGCGGATGCCGACGCGGCCGAACGGAAGGCGAGTATCAGTGCGCCGATCGACCTGCACCCCGTTGATCGAGGTGGTGATCTGCGAGCCTGCCACGGTGATGGCCACGACATTGCCCGCACCGGCGAGACCTCCTGAGTGCAGAACCCCGGCGGGGATCGGCACATCGCCGAGCACCTGATAGTTGCCGTTCACCCTGATGTGCGGGCGCAGCGTGTCGGTGGCACCGGAGTTTGACAGCTGCCACATGAATCCGTTGTTGGCGTCGGACTGGCGGAAGAAGATCCCGACGGCTCCCGAAACGTTCTCGAGCGTTGTGGTGACCGTGTAGTCATCCCACTCGGCCAACGCATCCGCGTGCGACGTGCCACCGATCCAGTCGGCGCGGAGCTCGGAACTGCGCAGCCCGGTTTCAAACCATGACGTTCCGCTCCAGCCGGACTCCGAACCGTCAATGCCCCAGGTTTTGACCTGCCAGAAGTAGCGCGTCGCGGAGTCCAGGGCCGGCCCGTCGTAGGCGATGCCCGTCGATACATCCGAATTGACCTTGTTCGAATCCCAGACGTCAGCATTCTCTGCAGCGAGCACTGTCGCACTCGAGGCGACACGCACTCGGTAGGCCTTCTGGGAGACATCGCGGGCGCGACTCTGCAGTTGCCAGCTCAGTTCCGGAGCGTCGAGCGGCATGCCCAGCGGGTTCACCAGGTCGTTGACTTTCAATGCGCTGACCGACAGGTCGGATGCCGCGGCGGCAACCGGAGCGGCAAACGCCGGAGCGGTTCCAATCAATCCAAGTTCAAGAACGAGGGCTACCAGGGCCCCCATCGCCACAAGCCGACGCGAACGCTGATGCACAATATCGGGGGACACAAACACAACACGGGGGGCGATCAGCACTGACGGGTCTCCGAATGATCTCGACGATGAGCAAGAGGCGTGGTGGTGACCCGACCCTATTGGAACGATTCACCTGCTGTCAATGAAAGGTTTCAACTTGCATTCGCGGGGGCTCTCGCGTGGCCCACGGGCGTGCGCACCGGGCGACACGCTGTCATGTTCGATAGAAAGAGAGGGGAATGCGGGATGAGCCGAGACGAGTTCGAGCAAAAATTTGACAGCGTCGCGGGATCGTCGTAGATTTCTGACATTCGCTTATTAAAACGATTCAATTACTCCTCACTGTGGAGGTTAGGTTTCATCAATGTCGATTAGCCCCAGTACCACTGGCCCCGCTGCCCTGGAGCTTCGAAACGTTGCCAAATCATTTGGTGCCGTCGTCGCCCTGAAGTCCGCCGATCTCACCGTGCAGATGAATTCCATCCATGCCTTGGTGGGCGAAAACGGCGCCGGCAAGTCAACTCTCGTGAAGATCGTCGCCGGCCTCTACCGCCGCGACAGTGGCGACTTCCTTCTGCGTGGCGAGAGCGTCGACTTCACCTCGACCGCTGAGTCGAAGGCGGCCGGCATCGCCGTCATCTACCAAGAGCCAACGTTGTTCCCCGATCTCTCGGTCACCGAGAACATCTTCATGGGACGCCAACCGACCAACCGCTTCGGCAAGATCGACCGCAAACGGATGCGCAGCGAGGTGCAGGGCCTGTTCGCCCGCCTCGACGTGCGCATCAACCCCGACCGCCCGGCCGAGGGCCTCTCCATCGCCGACCAGCAGATCATCGAGATCGCCAAGGCAATCTCGCTTGACGCCCGCGTGCTCATCATGGACGAGCCGACAGCCGCACTCAGTGGGGTCGAGGTCGACCGCCTCTTCGCCGTCGCCCGTAGCCTCCGTGACGAGGGCCGCGCCCTCGTCTTCATCTCGCACCGTTTCGACGAGGTCTTCGCTCTCTGCGACACCATCACCGTCATGCGCGACGGCGAGTACATCTCGACCGACGCCATTGACGCGACATCCGTTTCAGAAATTGTGCGGCGGATGGTCGGCCGCGACGTGGCAGACCTCTTTCCGAAGCAGGTGGCTGAGATCGGCAAACCCGTGCTCGAGGTGAACGGCCTGAACTCGGCCGGCGTCTTTCACGACATCACCTTCACCGTGCGCGCCGGTGAGATCGTCGGCCTGGCCGGACTCGTGGGTGCCGGGCGCAGTGAGATTGCCCGCGCCGTGTTCGGTGTCGACTCCTACGACTCCGGCTCGGTGCGCATCGCCGGCACCGCCGTCCCGAAACGAAACCCCGCTGCGGCGATGAGCCTCGGCCTGGCCCTGGTCCCCGAGGATCGCCGCAAGCAAGGCCTCGTGATCGACTCGACCGTCGCCCGCAGCACGACCATGGCCATCCAGAAGCAGCTGACGAAGTTCGGCCTGCTGACCGCGGGCGCCGAAAACGCTGCGGCACGCATCTGGGCGAGCCGCCTCGAGGTCAAAACCAACGCACTCGACTCCGTCGTCGGCACCCTGAGCGGTGGAAACCAGCAGAAAGTCGTGCTCGCGAAGTGGCTCGCCACCAACCCGCGTGTGCTGATCATCGATGAACCGACCCGCGGCATCGACGTGGGAACAAAGTCGGAAGTTCACCGTCTCCTGTCCGAACTCGCCGGCACGGGGCTCGCCATCTTGATGATCTCCTCCGAGCTTCCCGAAATTCTCGGCATGGCCGACCGCGTGCTCGTCATGCGCGAGGGCCGCCTCACCGCCGAGCTCAGCCGGGCCGACGCCACCTCAGAAACTGTTATGCACGCCGCGACGCACGCAACGGAGCACCACTCGTGACCACGACGCTGACCCCCACACCAGCCCCCGCCCGCCCTCAAAACGGGCTCACTCTCGGCCTGTACTCGTTTTTGCGAGCCCGAGAAACGAGCATCCTGCTCGCCCTGATCCTCGTGATCGTGGTGACGACGGCGAAAAACCCCAACTTTCTGTTCAGTCCAGACGGCTGGCGCGACCTGCTGCTGACCCCGTCGATCCTGATCCTCGTGGCCGTCGGCCAGGCGATCGTGATCATCACCCGCAGCGTCGACCTGTCAGTTGGCTCGGTGCTCGGCCTCACCGCCTATCTGACCGGTCGCCTGTTCATCGACATTCCGGGAATCCCGATCATCGTGGTGTTCGCCGCAGGCATTGTGCTCGGCGGCCTGCTCGGCCTGATCAACGGCGCGCTCGTCGCCTTCGCAAAGGTTCCGGCCCTCGTGATCACCCTGGGCACGCTCTACGCCTATCGCGGGATCAACGTGCTCTGGGCCGGCAGCGACCGGGTCAACGCCTCGGACATGCCCAAGGATTTCCTGTCCCTCGGCACCAGTTCGGTGCTGTCGATCCCCCTTCTGACCATCATCGCCCTCGTTGTACTTGTGGCGGCCGGTTGGTACATGCGCAACACCCGCGGCGGACGCGAGTTCTACGCAATCGGTTCGGAACCAGCGGCGGCCGAGCTCTATGGGCTGAGGGTGACCAAGCGCATTCTGATCGCCTTCGTCGCCTGTGGCGCGTTGACCGGCCTGGCCGGCGTGCTGTACGCCGCACGCTACGGCACCATCAATTCGCAGGCCGGCAGCGGCTTCGAACTGGATGCCGTCGGTGCGGCGGTCATCGGTGGCGTTGCCATCTTCGGTGGGAGTGGCACGGTCTGGGGCGCCGCCCTCGGCGCTGCCCTGCTGCTCACCATCAACCGCGCCCTGCCCATCCTCGGCGTTCCCGATTTCTGGCAGCGTGCCGTCGTCGGCGTGCTGATCATCGGCGCCATCGTTCTCGACCGGGTGCTCTCGCTTCGACAAACCCGCAAGCTGCTGGAAGAGAGGGACGACACCAATGTCTAGTACCGCAACTGTCGAGGCTCCGGTCTCCTCCCCCCGCGTCTACAACGACTATGGCCAGCCGGCCTGGCGTCGCATCCTCGTCACCCGCGAAAGCGCCGTCATCGGCCTGCTGCTTATCGTGATCCTCGTCGCCTCACTCAGCGTGCGCAACTTCGGCAGCCCGATCACGATGACCTATCTCCTGCTTGACGTCGCGCCGATTCTGCTGATCGCCCTGCCGATGACCCTCGTGATCATCACGGGAGAGATCGACCTCTCAGTGGCGAGCATGGTGGGACTCAGCAGCGTGCTGGTCGGAACACTCCACCAGGCCGGTCTCGACCTCCTCTCCGCCGGCCTGGTCGCCCTCGTCGTCGGCATCCTCGGCGGCGCCATCAACGGCCTCTTGATCACGGTCGTCGGCCTCCCCTCGCTCGCAGTGACGATCGGCACACTCGCGCTGTATCGCGGACTCGCCGTCGGCATCCTCGGCACGACCGCGGTGACCGACTTCGACGCGTTCTGGACCACGCTCGCTAAGTCGAAGATCGGCGAAACCGGCATTCCTTCGATCATGATTCCGTTCGTGGTGCTGGCGATCATCTTCGCGATCGTGTTGCACTTCACGCCGTTCGGCCGCGGAATCTTCTCGATCGGTTTGAGCCCGGATGCGGCGACCTTCTCCGGCGTCAACGTCAACCGCACGAAGATGATCCTGTTCATGTTGACCGGTGTCGTCTCGGCGTTCGCCGGCATCTACTACACGCTGCGCTTCGGTAGCGCCCGCGGAGACAACGCGACGGGGCTGGAACTCCAGGTCATCGCCGCGGTGCTGCTCGGCGGAGTCTCAATTTTCGGTGGCCGTGGGGCACTGCACGGCGTGATCGCCGGCGTGCTTCTGATCGGAGTGCTTGCCAGCGCCTTGCGCCTGGCGAATGTCACATCCGACGTCATCAACATCATCACCGGAGTGCTGCTCGTGCTCTCGGTGGTGTCGGCAAGCTTCCTGGCCTGGCTGCAGAAAAAGCGGCAAGCGTCCGGGGGAACAAAACGGGGTCGGATCAACGCGGCCAAGGCGTAGCTCCCACCTTTTTGCCGATCACGAGGCGTGATCGGCTCAACTTTCTATGAAAGGAAGAACAACGATGTTGTTTCACACACGTAAGGCCCGGGCGGGCGCCGTCGCAGCACTCGCGGTGACCGTCGCACTGGTAGCCACCGGCTGCTCCACCAGTGCTACTCCGACCTCCGACGACAAGTCGGGCGACAGCGCTAACCTCGCCATCACCTTCCTGCCGAAGAACCTCGGAAACCCGTACTTCGACACGTCCGACAAGGGCGGCGAGACGGCCATCACAGAGTTCGGCGGAACGTTCGCTCAGGTCGGCCCGGCAGAAGCCAGCCCCGACGCCCAGGTCAGCTACATCAACACGCTCACCCAGCAGGGTGTCGGTGCCATCGTGGTCTCGGCCAACGACCCCAAGGCCATCGGCGATGCGCTGAACGAAGCCCGCGATGCCGGCGTCAAGGTTGTCACCTACGACTCCGACACCGAGGCGCAGTTCCGCGACGTCTTCATCAACCAGGCTGACTCAGCTGGTATCGCCAAGGTGCAGGTCGACCTGATCGCCGAGCAGATCGGTGACGCCGGTGAGATTGCCATCCTCTCCGCCAGCGCCAACGCCACGAACCAGAACGCCTGGATCGAGCTCATGAAGAGCGACCTCGCCAAGAACCACCCGAACATCACGCTCGTCGAGACCGTCTACGGCGACGACGACGACCAGACCTCGTTCGACAAGACTGCAGCACTTCTGCAGACCCACCCGAACCTCAAGGGAATCGTCTCCCCCACGACCGTCGGAATCGCTGCAGCTGCACGCTACCTGCAGACCTCTGACTTCAAGGGCAAGGTTGCTCTCACCGGTCTCGGCACGCCGAACCAGCTGCGCGACTACGTGACCGACGGAACCGTCACCGCGTTCGCCCTGTGGAACCCGGCAGACCTCGGCTACCTCGCAGCCTTCGCTGCGAAGGCACTCATCGTCGGCGACATCACCGGCGCCGAGGGCGACACCTTCGAAGCCGGCAAGCTCGGCTCCTACACGGTCGGCAAGGACGGCGTCGTGCTGCTCGGCGACCCGTACGAGTTCAACAAGGACAACATCGCTGACTTCGACTTCTAAGTCGGCGATGTGAAGTGTCCGGCCGACGGAGGTGGTCCGTCGGCCGGACTTCAGGCATCCACTGCCATTCCCTCCTCACCACCCCACCAGAAGAACCAGCACAGAGAAGTGACCAGCCAGATGACCACCACGTTCAGCTCAATCGCCACCCAGCTCGAGGCCCAAGCCATCGAGCTGCCCTCCTGGGCATTCGGCAACTCCGGCACCCGGTTCAAGGTCTTTTCGACCCCGGGCACCCCGCGCACCATCCAGGAGAAGATTCAGGATGCCGCGACCGTCAACCGCTACACGGCCCTCGCGCCGAAGGTCGCCCTGCACATTCCGTGGGACACGGTCACCGACTACGCAGCTCTCGGCGCCTTCGCCGCCGACCACGGCGTCAGTGTCGGCACCGTCAACTCCAACACCTTCCAAGACGACGTCTACAAGTTCGGCAGCCTGACGCACACCGACGCATCCGTTCGTCGGCAGGCCATCGATCACCACTTTGACTGCATCGATGTGATGCACGCCACCGGCTCGCAGGATCTCAAGATCTGGCTCGCGGACGGCACCAACTACCCCGGCCAGGGGGACCTCCGCGGCCGGCAGGACCGGCTCGCCGACTCGCTGCAGCAGATCTATGCTCGCCTCGGCGACGACCAGCGCATGGTGCTGGAATACAAGTTCTTCGAGCCGGCTTTTTACCACACCGATGTGCCGGACTGGGGAACCTCATTCGCCCAGGTCAGCGCACTCGGCGACAAGGCGATGGTCTGCCTCGATACCGGGCACCACGCACCGGGCACCAACATCGAATTCATCGTGATGCAGTTGCTGCGCCTCGGCAAACTCGGCTCGTTCGACTTCAACTCGCGCTTCTACGCCGACGACGACCTCATCGTCGGGGCGGCCGACCCGTTCCAGCTCTTCCGCATCCTCTTCGAGGTCAACCGCGGCGGCGGCTTCGGCGCCGACAGCCCCGTGGCATTCATGCTCGACCAGTGCCACAACGTCGAGGACAAGATCCCCGGCCAGATTCGCTCGGTGCTCAACGTGCAGGAGATGACCGCGCGAGCGCTGCTCGTCGACACCGGCGCCCTGCGCACGGCTCAGGATGCCGGCGATGTGCTGGGCGCCAACGCCATCCTGATGGATGCCTTCTACACGGATGTTCGTGGTGATCTCGCCGCCTGGCGCGAGTCGCGCGGACTTCCGGCCGACCCGATGGCCGCCTACGCGGCATCCGGATACCAGCAGAAGATCGCCGCCGACCGCGTGGGCGGTCAGCAGGCAGGGTGGGGAGCGTAAGCAGATGACTCAGACAACATTGAACCCGGCGGCAGCCGAGCTGATCGCCCGCTCGAACCGGCTCGGTGCCGACCCGAAGAACACCAACTTCGCGGGCGGCAACACGAGCGCCAAGGGCACAGCGATCGACCCGGCAACGGGCGAATCCGTTCCGCTCATGTGGGTAAAGGGCTCGGGCGGCGACCTCGGCACCCTCTCCGAGAGTGGCCTGGCCGTTCTGCGGCTGGACCGCATGCGCGCACTCGCCAACGTCTATGCCGGCCTCGACCGCGAAGATGAGATGGTTGCCGCTCTCGATTACACCCTGCACGGCACGGGCGGCGCCGCCCCCTCGATCGATACCGCCATGCACGGTCTCGTCGATGCCGCGCACGTCGACCACCTGCACCCCGACTCGGGCATCGCGATCGCAACGGCGGCCGACGGGGAAGCACTCACGCGCACCATCTTCGGTGACACCGTCGTCTGGGTTCCGTGGCGTCGCCCCGGTTTCCAGCTGGGCCTCGATATCGCCGCGATCAAGGAAGCTAACCCCGCCGCCATCGGCTGCATCCTGGGCGGCCATGGCATCACGGCGTGGGGCGACTCCTCGGCCGAAGCCGAAGCGAACTCGCTCAGGATCATCAACACCGCCGCGGACTACATCACCGCGCATTCGAAGGCCGAGCCGTTCGGTGCGGAACTCGACGGATACGGCGCTCTCGAAGAATCCGCGCGCCGGGCCAAGGCCGCCGCGCTTGCTCCCACCATTCGCGGCCTGGTCTCGACCGACCGCGCGCAGGTCGGCCATTTCACCGACGACGCAGCCGTGCTCGATTTTCTCGCCCGTGCAGAGCACCCGCGTCTGGCCGCCCTCGGCACCAGCTGCCCCGACCACTTTCTGCGCACCAAGGTCACGCCGCTGCTGCTCGATCTGCCGGCCGATGCGTCGGTCGAGGAGTCGCTCGGTCGCCTGCAGGAACTGCACGAGACGTACCGTGCCGACTATCAGGCCTACTACGACCGCAACGCCCTGCCCACCTCGCCCGCCATCCGAGGCGCCGACCCGCTGATCGTGCTCGTGCCGGGAGTCGGCATGTTCAGCTACGGCGCAAACAAGCAGACCGCGCGGGTGGCCGGCGAGTTCTATCTCAATGCCATCAATGTGATGCGCGGCGCGGAGGGACTGTCGTCCTACGCTCCGATCGACGAGGCGGAGAAGTTCCGCATCGAGTACTGGGCACTCGAAGAAGCAAAGCTCGCCCGCCTGCCGAAGCCCAAGCCGCTGGCCGGCCGGGTCGCCCTGGTCACGGGCGCAGCCTCCGGAATCGGCAAAGCCATCGCCACCCGGTTGGCCGCCGAGGGCGCCTGCGTCGTCATCGCCGACCTCAACCTCGAGAGTGCGCAGGCTGCCGCAGCAGAGATCGGCGGCACGGATGTTGCCATCGGCGTGCAAGCCAACGTCACCGAGGAGAACCAGGTGCAGGCGTCCGTCGATGCGGCGGTGCTCGCCTTCGGTGGTCTCGACCTCGTCGTGAACAACGCCGGCTTGTCGCTGTCGAAGTCGCTTCTGGAGACCACTGTCGCCGACTGGGATCTGCAGCACAACGTGATGGCCAAGGGCTCATTCTTGGTGTCGCGCGCCGCGGCCCGCGTGTTGATCGACCAAAAGCTCGGCGGCGACATCGTCTACATCTCGTCGAAGAACTCCGTCTTCGCCGGGCCGAACAACATCGCTTACTCGGCCACGAAGGCCGACCAGGCTCACCAGGTGCGGCTGCTGGCCGCCGAGCTCGGCGAGCACGGCGTGAAGGTCAACGGCATCAATCCCGACGGCGTCGTGCGCGGCTCCGGCATCTTCTCGAGCGGCTGGGGTGCCAAGCGGGCCGCGGTCTATGGCGTGCCGGAAGATGAGTTGGGCGCGTACTACGCACAACGCACGCTGCTCAAGCGCGAGGTGCTGCCCGAGAACGTGGCCAACGCCGTGTTCGCCCTCTGCTCCAACGATCTCTCGCACACCACGGGGCTGCACATTCCCGTCGACGCGGGTGTCGCGGCAGCGTTCCTGCGCTAGCACGTTTCGCCCAGAGTCGCCGCGCGTTCGCCGCAACGGTCGCCGCTGGGGTGGTCGTGACAATCACTGCAGGGAGCATTCATGAGTAACGGAACCGTCGCCGCCGTCGACCTCGGCGCCACAAGCGGCCGAGTCATGCTCGGCCACGTCGGCCCGAACGAACTGCGACTCGAGGCTGTCAATCGCTTTCCGAACACGCCGGTGCAGATGCCGGACGGTCTGCACTGGGATATTTTCGGGCTCTACCGTTCGGTGCTCGAGGGGCTCGGCCAGGCCGCCCGGCTCTCCCCCGGCTTGGCGAGCATCGGCATCGACTCCTGGGCGGTCGATTACGGTCTGCTGCGCGGCGACCGGCTGCTCGGCACACCGTTTCACTACCGTGATTCGCGCACGACGGCGGGTGTGACAGCCGTTCACGATCGGATTGCGTTCGCCGATCTTTACGCCGAAAACGGCCTGCAGTTCCTTCCCTTCAACACGCTCTACCAGTTCGAGGCGGAGAAGACCCACGGCCTTCTTGCCCTGGCCGATCAGGCGCTGCTTGTGCCCGACCTCATCGCGTTCTGGCTGAGTGGGGCCCGCGTGGCTGAAAGCACGAACGCGTCGACGACGGGCCTGCTCTCACTCCCGGCCCGACGCGGCGAGGAGCCGCGCTGGAATGACACGCTGATCGCGAGGCTGGGCCTGCCCCGGCAGCTGTTTCCCCCGCTGGTGCAGCCCGGCGAGCGCATCGGCACCCTCCTCCCGCACGTCGCCGACGCCACCGGCCTGGCCGCCGCGACCCCGATCGTCGCGGTCGGGTCGCACGATACGGCATCCGCTGTGGTGGCCGTGCCGATGACCGACCCGGATGCCGCGTTCATCTCGTGCGGCACCTGGGGCTTGGTCGGCGTCGAGCGTGATCAGCCGGTGCTCACCGAGGCCAGTCGCGCGGCCAACTTCACCAACGAGGGCGGCGTCGACGGGCGCGTGCGCTTCTTGCACAACGTCATGGGCACCTGGCTGCTCAGCGAATCGGTACGCACCTGGCAGAGGGTCGACCCCAGCATCTCTTTGCTGCCCCTCGTCGCGGCGGCCGAGGCGGTGAGCGTTCCCGTCGCGATCTTCGACGCCAACGACCCTCGCTTCATGGAGCCCGGCGACATTCCGGCCCGCATCGTTGAGTGGTGCGTCGAACACGGTCGGCCGGTGCCGACCAGCCCGGCCGAGTTCGTGCGCAGCATCATCGAGAGCCTCGCCCGTGCCTTCGCGTCTGCCGTGCAGACGGCGTCGGAGCTGTCGGGCACGACGGTGCGCACGATCCACATCGTCGGCGGCGGCTCGCAGAACGCGCTGCTCTGCCAGCTCACGGCCGACCACGCCGGCATTCCCGTCGTGGCCGGACCGGTCGAGGCGACGGCGCTCGGCAACGTACTCGTGCAAGCGCGCGCGGCCGGCCTTGTCTCGGGAGACCTGGAGAGCCTCCGTGGCCTCGTCGCCGCGAGCATCCAGCCGCTGCACTACGCGCCGCGCCGGCGTACCTAGGCACCGGCCGCACCGGAGCGCAGAGGAACACCGGATGCCGCGGCATCCGCTCGCTAGGCTCGAAGAATGACCGACACCCGACTGACCGTGAGCCTGCCCGGAACCGCCCTTCTCAGCGCGCTGAACGCCCTGGGCGAACTGCCCACTGGTGTCGACGTCGTGCAGTGGGACCTCACGGGTGCGCCGCCCGCTGGGGCGCTCGACATCGTCGTGCCGCCCTACATGGGAGCGACAGGCAAGCTGGGCGCCCTCGCCGGCGTGACAACGCGTCTGGTGCAGAGCCAGTCGATTGGCTACGACGGCGTGGCCGACATCCTGCCGCCCGGGCACGTCTTCGCCAACGCGGCGAGCGTGCACGAAACCTCGACCGCCGAGCTCACCCTGGCCCTGATTCTCGCGTCGCAGCGCGGAATTCCTGATTTCGTGCGGGCTGCCGACGAGGGCCGTTGGGCTCCCGCCCGGCACGCGAGTCTGGCCGATCGAACGGTGCTGCTGATCGGTTATGGCGGGGTCGGCCAGGCGATCGAGGCCCGGCTTTTGCCGTTCGAGACGGATGTCGTGCGCGTCGCGTCTCGCGCCCGCACCGACGAGCGCGGTCCCATTCACGGCATCGATGAGCTGCCGACGCTCCTGCCCCAGGCAGACATCGTCGTGGTCGGGGTTCCGCTGTCGGAATCCACGCATCACCTCGTCGACGACGCCTTTCTCGCCCAGATGCGCGACCGCGCCCTGCTGGTGAACATCGCCCGGGGGCCGGTGGCCGATACCGACGCGCTGCTTGCGCATGCCGCATCCGGACGTCTTCGCCTCGCGCTCGACGTGACCGACCCCGAGCCCTTGCCGCCGGGGCATGCGCTCTTCACCCTGCCGAACGTACTGATCACCCCGCACGTCGGCGGAGCCTCGACCGCGATGATGCCACGAATGGCACGACTACTTCGCCGTCAGATCGACCTCATGCTGGCCGGCGACGCCCCCGTCAACGTGGTGGTGCGTTCGTAACGACAGGCTGGTCAGCGCTGCGAACCGCGACAGAAGCCGCCCCCGTGGCGCGCTCGGGTGAGCGGTAAGTCTGCCAGACTGATCTGGTGCGCACTTCCAGAGCGATTCGTACCCTCCGCGGTACTGTCGCTGCCGCATTCGCGACATTCGTCGCCGTGCTCTCGCACATCATGGGTGGTGGCGAGATGCCAGGCGTCTGGGGTGTCATCACCCCCCTGGCCCTGTCGATCCCGCTGTGCGTGCTGTTGAGTGGGCGCCAACTGACGTTGTGGCGGCTGGCCGGCTCGGTCGCGCTCAGCCAGTTCCTGTTCCATACCCTCTTCGTGCTCGGTACCGTGCCCGCGGGCGGAACGGTGCCTGACCTCGGCCCGCAGGCACTCCACGGCCATGGCGCCCATGGGCTGGCGTTCACGCTCCCATCGGGTGACCTGTCGGCGGCAGACTCGGGTCTCGCCGACGGAGGGATGTGGGTCGCCCACGCTCTTGCCGCACTTCTCACCGTCGCCTTTTTGCACCGCAGCGAAACGGTTTTCACGAGCCTCCAGAATGTCAGCCGGGTCGTTGTCTCCCTCCTCCTTCCCGCGCTCGACGTGCCCGTTCTCAGCCCCGCTTCACGGCCCCGCAGCACCGCGGCGCTCTGGACGCAGCTCACCCTGACGCCGCTGGGAGTGTTCCCCTCGACGGTCTTGCGGCGAGGTCCACCCACCGCGGTGTGCTCGTAATATCGCGTGCTGCGTGCCACGGATCGCGCACGGATCATCCGTCCGTGCCGGTGTGTTCGATCGGCTGATCGTCCGTCGGTGCTGAGTCACCCCTGTCTGCGAGCTCGCGCTCTGCCGCAGTAGCAACGGGGGGCGACCTTCCCCCGATACACGCCCGCAGGCAGAGCGCGCACACGCCCGCACGCTCGGCGTCCTCTCGTCCGATGCCCGCACGCTCGGCGCCCCGAAGGAACGAGCCCTTCCGTCACCCCGCGCCGGGCCAGCCGGCCTGCGCTGTTCGGGCGTTCGTGGCACCCGGCCACCGTTTACTGCTCTTCGAGAATGAGGTTTGACATGGCTCGTGTTCCCCCGTTTCTAGCGTTGGCCGCTGCGGCATCTGTCGCACTGGTCGGCGCGATATTTTTCCTCCAGGTCACGCCCGCGCAGGCCCACGAACAGCTTGCTTCCAGCTCTCCCGCTGAGAACGAGCGACTGACCGCCGCCCCGGCCGAGATCGAGTTGAACTTCACCAACGAGATTCTGACAATCGGTGCGATCGTGCGGGTGACCGACCCAGCCGGCATCACCTGGCACCAGGGTGAGCCGACGCTCACCGGTTCCCGCGCCGTCATGCGGGTCGATCCGGCACTGCCGAGCGGCAGCTATACCGCCGCTTGGCGGGTGGTCTCGGCCGACGGCCATCCCATCAGTGGCGTCATCCCGTTCACGGTCGAGACCGGCATTCCGGGTACGACCGGCGTTCCGGGTACGACAGGCATTCCGGGTACGACGGGCGCCACGGATGCCGCAGATAGCGCAGCATCCGGGAGCGACGCGGCGGCCGCGGAAAACGCGGCGGGCAGTGCGGGGCCGGCATCCACCTCACCGTCGGGACCGTCGGGGCTTCTGCGCTCCGTGCTCATCGGCATCATCGGATCGCTCGTCGCCGGGAGCATCGCAGCCGCGGCCTGGGCTCTGGCACGAAAGACGCGCGGCCCGAAGCGCATCGCAGAACCCCGTGCAGCGCCCAAGCCGGACACCACTGAGTCGGTGCCGTCCGGCCCCGACTCAGGAAGCTCATCCGGCTGACCTCCGGCAGACACCGCACGTCGACCGACACCGGCGGCACTCCACCCAACACCCTCCGCAGCACCAGCACCAGCACCAGCACCAGCACCAGCACCATCACCATCACCACCACATCTCCGTGAATTCATCGAAAGGGATTCCTCTTATGCGCACACGCACCACGCCACTCGTCACACTCGTCGCCGCCGCAACACTGGTTCTGACCGGATGCGGCGGCGCCGTCGAACCAACCGCATCCGCCCCCGCATCCGCTCACTCCGCGGCGACGGCCAGCGATCTCATCACCCTGGACAACGCCTGGGTGAAGGCCGCCGAAACGGGAATGACCGCGGGGTTCGGTGAGCTGAAGAACTCGGGGACGACCGATATCACCCTGGTCGCAGTCACAACCGCCGCTGCGGCGAGGGCCGAGCTGCACGAAACAGTGAACAACGAGTCCGGCGAGATGATGATGCGAGAGAAGGACGGCGGATTCACCGTTCCGGCCGGGGGAAGCCTGCTTCTCGAGCCAGGAGCGAACCACATCATGCTCATGGCCCTGACTCAGCCGATCACGGCGGGTGACGATGTTCGGTTCACCCTCACCTTCTCGGACGACTCGACACTCACCGTCACTCTTCCGGCGAAGGACTATTCGGGCGCGAACGAAAACTACGACGACGCGACGACCCCGCACTCCGACATCGAGTCGGACGAGCACGCGGGACACACCAAGTAATGGCGAACGACCAGGACGCATCGCCTGGTCGCGGCGGGCTGTCCCGGCGACGCCTCCTCCTCGGAGGAGCCGTCGCCGGTGTCGGCGCCGTCACGGCCATCGCCGCCGATCTCGCACTGCGCCCACCCGCGCCGTCCGCGTCCGGCGGGGTGGCGACTGAGCCCGCCGCTGAGTCCGCCGCGGCCACGTCGGATTCCGGCAGCGCTGCGTCCGAGTCGCTTCACGGCGGCAACACGGTGCCGTTTTACGGGCGTCACCAGGCGGGAATCGCGACCGAACCCCAGGCTCACGTCACCTATGTCAGCTTGACTCTGCTCGATCACGTCGACCGCGCCGCCCTCACACGCCTGATGCGCCTGCTCACCGATGATGCCGCCCGCCTGACCCAGGGCAGGCCGGCGCTGGCCGATTCCGAACCGGAGCTCGGCACCGCGCCGGCACGATTGACGGTGACATTCGGGTTCGGCCCGGGATTCATCGCCCGCGCAGGCGGAGTGGCTCCGGACTGGCTCGGGCCCCTGCCGCCCTTCGGCATCGACCGGCTCGACCCGGCGTGGGCCGAAGGCGACCTGCTGATCCAGGTCGCCTCCGATGATGCTCTGACCCGTGCCCACGCCATTCGGATGCTGCTCAAAGACACCCGCACTTTCGCATCCGTCGGCTGGACCCAAGCAGGGTTCAGGCGCGCACGGGGCACGGAGCAATCGGGCACGACCATGCGCAACCTGTTCGGCCAGGTCGACGGCACCGTGAATCTCACCCCCGGCACCGACGATTTCGACGAACTGGTCTGGTGCCCCGACGGCTGGCTGGCCGGCGGTACCAGTCTGGTTCTGCGGCGCATCCAGATGAACCTTGACACCTGGGATCGTCTCGACCGCGGCGGCCGCGAGCAGTCCGTCGGCCGATTCTTGTCGAATGGGGCTCCGCTGACGGGCAGCGGGGAACATGACGAGCCCGACTTCACCGCCACCACACCGATCGGTTTCCCGGTCATCCCCGAGTTCTCGCACCTCGCTCGGGCCCGGTCAGAGAATGCGAAGGAGCGCATCTTTCGGCGCGGGTATAACTACGACGAGACACCCCTCGGAGGGTCAGTCTCGAATTCGGGGCTGCTTTTCGCCTCGTTCCAGGCCGATGTCACGGCTCAGTTCGTGCCCATTCAACGGCGGCTCGACGAGCTTGACCTCCTCAACGAGTGGACGACGCCGATCGGCTCCTCCGTTTTCGCCGTTCCGCCCGGATGCGCAGAGGGAGGTTTCGTCGGCGAGACGCTGCTCGGGTAGGCGCCCCGGTCGCTTCCCCCGCCCGCCCGTGCCGCTGTGCTATCGTGTGGTCCGACCACACATGCTCGCCCGCACCAGAGAGGATCCCATGCCCGCCGAACCACGCGCCTGGGAGCTCGTCCTGCGGCACATCGAGCGTGAGATGCTCGATGGTGCATTGCAGCCCGGCGACCACCTACCCCCCGAACGCACTCTGGCCATCGAACTCGGTGTGGGCCGTTCCAGCGTGCGTGAGGCCGTGCGCGTACTCGAGGGGTTCGGGCTCATTCGCACCCAAACCGGCTCGGGCCCCCGCGCCGGCGCGATCATCATCGCCACCCCTCAGGGCGGCATGTCGGCCCTGATGCGTCTGCAGGTCGCGGCCCAGGGCTTCGCGGTGACCGACATCGTCAAGACGCGATTGCTTCTCGAGACCCAGATCGTGCGCGGTCTGGCGGATGCCGTCGCGCCGGCCGCCCTCGACGCCGCACGCCTGCTGCTGGTCGCGATGGATGACCCCGCGCTCAGCCCTGCCGGGTTCCTCGCTCTCGACGCCCAGTTCCATGTGGCACTGGCGGAGGCCTCGGGCAATCAGGTCGTCACGGCGATCATGGCGGGCCTGCGAGATTCGGTCGAGAGCTACGCTCTGGCGGGCCTTCCCGCGCTGCCCGATTGGCGTGCCACGGCGGCGCGACTGCGCAGCGAGCACCACCACATCGTCGACGCAATCGATGCCCGAGATGCCGCGAGCGCCGGCATCCGGATTCATGACCACATCTCCGGCTACTACGCCGAAACCCATCTCACCGGGCGGTTGCCCGACCAATTGAAGGAGTCCCGCCCGTGGTGAAACGCCAGTTCCCCAACCCGCTCGAGCTCGCCGAGCTGATGAAGTTCAAGACGCCGACGATGAACCCGACCGACCGTCGACTTGAGAAGGCGCTGACCATCGCCGACCTGCGCTCCATCGCCAAGCGTCGCACGCCGAAGGCGCCGTTTGACTACACGGAGGGCTCGGCCGAGGGTGAAATCTCGCTGGCCCGTGCCCGCCAGGCGTTCCAGGACGTCGAGTTTCACCCGGCAATCCTGCGCAACGTGCCCGTCGTCGACACGAGCTGTGAGGTCTTGGGCGGTCCGAGTGCGATGCCATTCGGTATCGCACCGACGGGCTTCACCCGCATGATGCAGACCGAAGGCGAGACCGCGGGGGCCGGCGCGGCTGGCGCGGCGGGCATCCCCTTCACGCTCTCGACGCTCGGCACCACGTCGATCGAAGACGTGAAAGCCGCGAACCCCTCAGGCCGTAACTGGTTCCAGCTCTACGTCATGAAGGACCGCGAAGTCTCGTACAACCTCGTCCGCCGCGCCGCCGCCGCGGGCTTCGACACGCTGTTCTTCACGGTCGACACCCCGGTCGCCGGGGCCCGCCACCGCGACAAGCGCAACGGATTCTCGATTCCGCCGCAGCTGACCCCGGGCACCGTGATCAATGCACTGCCCCGTCCGGCCTGGTGGATCAACTTCCTCACGACACCGAAACTCGAGTTCGCCTCGCTCTCGTCGACGGGCGGCACCGTGGGTGAACTGCTCAACGACGCCATGGACCCGACGATCTCGTTTGACGACCTGGCGACGATCCGGTCGATGTGGCCGGGCAAGCTCGTCGTCAAGGGCGTGCAGACCGTCGAAGACGCGAAGCTTCTGGCCGACCTCGGCGTGGACGGCATCGTGCTCTCGAACCATGGTGGACGCCAACTCGACCGCGCCCCGATCCCCTTCCACCTGCTGCCCGCCGTTGCTCGCGAGGTCGGGAACGATCTCGAGGTGCAGATCGACACCGGCATCATGAA
Organism: Leifsonia psychrotolerans; assembly: GCF_013410665.1. Classification (NCBI taxonomy): domain Bacteria; kingdom Bacillati; phylum Actinomycetota; class Actinomycetes; order Micrococcales; family Microbacteriaceae; genus Glaciibacter; species Glaciibacter psychrotolerans. The sequence continues at coordinate 2,889,607 of NZ_JACCFM010000001.1, forward strand.
CGGCGCCGACATCGTCGCATCCGTCGCGCTCGGCGCCGACTTCACGCTCATCGGTCGCGCCTACCTCTACGGCCTGATGGCCGGCGGGCGCCGCGGCGTCGACAAGACCATCGAGATTCTGCGCACCGAAATCGAGCGCACCATGAAGCTGCTCGAAGTCGCCTCCCTCGACGAGCTCAGCCCGAAGCACGTCACGCAGCTCGCCACCATGATGCCGATCGCTCGCCCGCTGACGGATGCCGCGGCTGCGGTTCCCGAAAAGAAGGCGCCGGTGCGAAAGCCGGTCGCCGCCCAGGCGACCACGGCTCCGGCACCGGCACCGAAGGCAGCCGCACCCGCGAAGAAAGCCACCACGCCCAAGGCCCCGGCCGCGCAGACAGCTGCCAGCGCTGCGCCGACGACCACGACCGCCGCCAAGAAGGCCCCGGCCACCAAACCCGCCGCCAAGAAGGCCCCGGCCACCACACCCGCCGCCAAGAAGGCCCCGGCCGCCACACCCGTCGCCAAGTAGCCGCCACACCTCTGCCCCGGTGCGGTCAGATCGTCGCCACGCATTCCGCAGACCGACGAGCTGGCCGCACCGGGGCATCAGCCAACCGCCGAACGAATCGTGCGTACCATTCAGTGATGGCGCTGGACCGACGCCGAAGGCCCGCGCGCGCATCCGTCCCTCTATTCCCGTCATCGAAGCCGGAGTTGACCCCATGACCGAATCGACCAGGCCGCCGAGAGACCCGCAGGATGGCGACGGATGCGCATGCCAGCCACCTCGCCACTCGGAACCGAGCGAGACGACCGCGGCAGTGGAGCCTGCCGACGGCCCCGTCGTGGCGAGACGACCGCAGATTTCCGGCGATGCGGCTGCCGTCGACACGGGCGTATCACGACCGCAGACGCATGCGATTGAGCAATGCGCCGTTCCGGCCCAAACGTTCCAGATGGGCGACCCCTTCGGCGACGGCAAACCGGGCGACGGTGAGCATTTCGTGCACGACGTCACGCTTCGCGAGTTCACCATCGACGCGACCGCGGTGACCAACGCCGACTTCGCCGCCTTTGTCGACGCAACCGGGTATCGCACCGAGGCGGAACGCTACGAGTTCTCTGCGGTATTTCATCTGTCGATTGCCGCCCCGCGCACTGATGTACTCGAACCAGTGCGAGGCACGCCCTGGTGGCACGGCGTACGTGGAGCGGACTGGCGGCATCCGGGAGGGCGGCTCTCTGACCTCGACGGGCTGAACGACCACCCCGTCGTGCACGTGTCTTGGAATGACGCCATGGCCTACTGCCGATGGGCCAGCCGCCGACTCCCGACCGAGGCGGAGTGGGAGTGCGCCGCGCGCGGAGGGGCGCACGGCCAACGCTTCCCCTGGGGCAATGAGCTCCTGAGCGGCCTGGGCCGCTGGCAATGCAACATCTGGCAGGGTGACTTTCCCCGGCACAATACGCTGGCCGATGGATGGCTCACCACAGCGCCCGCACGCAGCTTTCGCCCCAACGGTTACGGACTCTGGCAAGCCGTCGGCAACGTCTGGGAATGGTGCTCCGACTGGTTCAGCGCCGAGGCCTACCTCTCCCACGACCCTCTCAACCCGCGGGGGCCCGCCCGCGGCACCGGCCGAGTGCTGCGCGGCGGCTCATTCCTCTGCCACGACTCCTACTGCAATCGCTACCGCAGCGCGGCCCGCTCTTCGAACACCGCAGACTCCTCAATGTCGAACAGCGGATTTCGCACCGTGGCGCTCCCCGCCGACTGAAAGCGTCGTGATGGGATCTCGCCGTGCTAGCGGCGCAGTTCCAACGTGCAGCACTTCACGCCGCCACCGCCGAGCAGCAGCTCCGACAGATCGACTCCGATCGGGTTGTAGCCGCGGGCGCGCAGCTCGCGCTCGAAGTCCTTCGCACGCGAGGCGATGACCACGTTGTAACCGTCAGAGAAGGAGTTGAGGCCGAGGATTGCAGCGTCGGCTTCGGTGGCGATCACGGCATCCGGAAAACGATCGCGCAGAATCATGAGGCTCGGCTCGTCGAACGCACTCGGCAGGTAGGCGATGTTGGTGTCGTCGAGCACCGCGAGCGCGGTGTCGAGGTGATAGAAGCTGGGGTTGATCAGGGTGAGAGTGATCACCTGGCGCCCGAAAATCGACGCAATCTCTTCATGACTGTTCGAGGCGGTGCGAAAGCCGGTGCCGGCCAGAATCACGCCGTCGACGAGCAGAAAATCGCCCTCGCCCTCGTTGACCTCGACCGGCTCGCGCACATCAAAACCGGCCTGGCCGAACCAGTCCATGTAGGCCGGACCCTCCGGCTGACGTTGCGGGAAGGTGAACTTTGCGCCATACGCGATGCCGTCGATGACGAAGCCGCCATTCGCGGCATAGACCATGTCGGGCAGTCCGTCGATCGGGTCGATCAGGCGCACGTCGAAGCCGAGCCCCACGTAGGTGTCATACAGCGTTTCCCACTGCTTCACGGCGAGGCTGGTATCGGTCGGCAGCGAGGGGTCCATGTAGGGGTTGATTCGGTAGACCACCGTGAAATACTCTGGCTTGCACATGAGCACAGTGCGGGTGACGGGCGTGCGCTGCGGAACAGCCATCGCGGCAGATTCGTTGAGGGCGGTTGACATGGGAACTCCTTCATCGTGGTTCTGCCCGGCGGATGCCGTCGGTACAGTCCCGAGGGATGGCGGACCAGGTCGCTCACGAGAGCCCGTCGCAGAATATGAATCTCACGCGACGAGACGCCAAGTTCAGTTTGGCACGACACGATTCAACACTTCATGCTGAATTGCGCAAATATTCTGCGCACCTTCCCCCCTTGGCGCAATTATCTACCGTAGACTCGGGCAATGGACAACCTCGACCGCGGCATTCTTGACCTTCTCCGCCAGAATGCGCGTGCCGGATACGGCGACATCGGCTCGGTCGTCGGCCTGTCGGCGTCAGCGGTAAAGCGCCGCGTCGACCGCCTGGTCTCCGACGGTGTGATCCGTGGCTTCACGATTCAGGTCGACCCGGCCGTCGACGGCATGGCCACCGAGGCCTACGTCGAGTTGTTCTGCCGCGGCACCGTGGCGCCCGACGAATTGCTGCGCATCCTCTCGAGTGTGCCCGAGGTCGTCGACGCCGGCACCGTCACGGGCAGCGCTGACGCGATGGTGCATATCCGGGCTCGCGACATTCCGAGCCTCGAGGACGCCCTCGAGCGAGTCCGCCAGGCACCCAATGTCGACCACACTCGAAGCGCCATCGTTCTGTCACGCCTGATTCACCGCTCTGGAGCGTAACCCAGACCGGCGCACGCCACGGTCAGGTCGCGATCACGGCCGGTTTCTGCAGCGCGGGCGCCAGCAGGTGGATCAGGGCGACGGCCGCGACCGACCCGGCGCACAGGATGCCGGCGAGCACGACGACTTGAAACCGTCCCGCTTCCAGCGGTGAGGCCCCACCGAAAATCGCGCCGACGAACGCGCCGGGAAGCGTGACCAGCCCGGTGGTCTTGGTCTGATCCGTTGACGGGATCATGGCGAAATGGATGGCGCGCCGGGCCAGGTCTCGCGTCGCTTGACGCGGCCGCGCGCCAAGCGCCAGCCAGCCCTCGACCTCATCCCAATGCTCCCCGACCGCCTCATTGAACCGGCGACCGGCGATCGTGGCGATCGACATGGCGTTGCCGATGATGATGCCGCCATAGGCCAGCACGTAACGGGGCGAAAATTCGATCGACCCCGTCGCGAACACAATCACCAGGGCAAGAAGCACCCCGGCACCCATCGCCGCGGCCATGCCTGCGAGGCGGCCCCACGACATGCCGATTCGACGGGTGGCGGTTGTCACCGCCGCACAGAACATCACCACCAATCCCACGCCCACCCAGAGTGGGCTCGAAATAATTCCGCCCAGGATGAGGCTGATCGCCGCCAGCTGGAGGATTCCACGCAGCAGTGCCCACGCCGGCGCATACGGTCGGGGGGTACGGTAGCCCCGCAACACCACGACGACGACGAGAATCAGCAGGGTCAGGCCGAGCAGAGTGGGCAGCAGCCCCGCGAGCTGGGACTGCGTGCCGGACGGGAGGATCATGAGATGAGACTACCGAGAGCGGGGCATACCCACCGCACGGATGCGACCAATCAACACCACCCCTCGCCAGGCCACTCGATTCGCTGTCACACTGGGCTCCTCGGCCCCACCGCAGGTTTCAGAACACCGAACAGGACAGCCATGACCGACAGTGCAGATCCAACCAACGCCTCCGCGGCCGACACCCCACCGCGATCAGATCTCGCCGGCTGGAGCCGCGCCCCATTCTCGGCCGTCGGACTCAGCTACGACTGCTTTGAGAAAGGGAGCGGACCCGGCGTGGTCCTGATCCCTGAGATCCCGGGCATCACCCCCGAGGTTCTCGCGCTGGCCGATCATCTCGTCAGCAGTGGTTTCACCGTTGTCGTGCCGTCCCTGTTCGGCACCCCCGGCGGGCCCAGCAACGGTGCCGCTATCGCCCGAGTGATCGGGCGACTCTGCGTCGCAGCGGAATTCCGTGCCTTCGCCCTGGATGCCCGGCGCCCGATCACCGCCTACCTCCGGGCCGTTGCGGCCGATCTGGCCTCCCGCACGCCAGGTCCCGGCGTCGGCGTCATCGGCATGTGTTTCACCGGAGGGTTCGCTCTGGCCACCGCAGTGGATGATGTCGTTCTGGCTCCTGTTCTCAGCCAGCCGGCGGTGCCCTTTCCAGTCGGGCGCGCCCGACAGATCGACCCGGGACTCAGCACAGCCGAGCTGGATCGGATCGCAGCCCGCACCACGAGCGACAATCTCTGTGTTCTCGGCCTGCGCTTCAGCGAGGATTCCAGTTCGCCGCGCGGTCGATTCGACACTCTCTCGGCACGCCTCGGCGATGCATTTGAGGTCATCGAACTCGATTCCTCCGCGGGCAATAGTGCGGGTTTCCCGAAGACCGCGCACTCGGTGCTCACCACCGAGATGCGCGAGACGCCCGGTCACCCGACGCTCGCCGCCCGCCAGCGGGTGGTCGAGTTTCTCACGGAACGCCTCAGCGAACCCCACCGCTGATCGAGCTCCCACCGCTGATCGAGCTCCCACCGCCGATCGAGCTCCCACCGCTGATCGAGCTCCCACCGCTGATCGAGCTCCCACCGCTGATCGAGCTCGTCGAGATCCCGCGACCCAGCCTCGAACCCGGGAACCAGGGTCTCGACACGCTCGACCAACGGGTCGTCGATCGACCCCAGCCTCGAAACCCGGGAACCAGGGTCTCGACACGCTCGACCAACGAAACCAGCGCCCCCACCGCTGATCGAGCCTGTCGAGATCCCGCCTCGACACGGGCTCGCCCGCCTCGATCACCGAGACGGGCGCGCTTCCAGCCTGACGCTCAGTCCAGGTCAGCGTCCTCGCGAGTACGACCGACCGGCTCCAGCTTCGTTCCGCGCGCGTGCAGGATGTCGCCGATGAACCAGTCATAGAGCAACACGCCGATGATCCCACCGATGAGGGGCCCGACGATTGGAACCCAGAAATACCAACTGAATGCCCCGGTGACGGTTCCCGGCATTGCCACATCACCCCAACCGGCGGCCCACGCGAAGAGACGCGGTCCGAGGTCACGGGCCGGGTTGATCGCGTATCCGGCGTTTGCGCCATAGGACATGCCGATGGCGGCGATGGCGAGGCCGATCACGAGGGGGCCGAGGTTCGCCTTTACCGCGGTGTTGCGCATGTCGATGATCGCGACGATGAAGATCAGCAGGAACGCGGTGCCCACGATCTGGTCGATCAGGGGGCCGACCATGTTGCCCTCGAAATACTTGGCGGGGAAGGTCGCGAAGATCGAGAACGTCGTGAGGCCTCCGGCCGCATCACGCGCGACACCGACCGCCTTGTTATACGCGTCGATTGCGTTGTAGTAAACGAGGTAGACCAGTGCGGCACCCACGAATGCGCCCAGAACCTGCGCGAGCATATACGGCCCGACCTTTTTCCAGGCGAACTTGCGTCGTAGCGCAAATGCCAGGGTGACAGCGGGGTTCAGGTGAGCCCCACTCACGCCACCGGCGATGTAGATGGCGAGCATCACGGCGAACGCCCAACCCCAGGTGATCAGCAGCCAGTCACCGGCCGCATCGAAGATCGTTGTCGCGCTGGATGTACGGCCTGACCCGGGCAATGCCGCAACCGCCATTGCCACGACACCATCACCGAAGGCGATGATCACAAACGTGCCGAGGAATTCCGCGAGGCATTCCCCCCACGTTCCACCGAGTCTTTTCAGACCGCTTCCGTTTCGAACCGCGTTTCGCAATGGCGTAATGTCGCTCATCAGGGCGCCTCCTTGGGGGAATTGACCTCTGGGCCACAGAAGATGCGGAAGCACCGCTGCGATGCAGAGGCTAGCTGAACCAGAAGCTACGCCCGCGCCTGACGTTTCACAATCCCCTGAGCGCGCCCGCGCACGGAATGCGACGTCAGGAGCGCCTGCCGCCGGCGGGTTCAGACCGCCGACGGCCTGCGGACGGCGCAGTTCGCGCCCGCTCGATCAGGTCACGCGGACTGAATCAGATCACACCATCCGACAGCGTGCTCGGGTTTCCGAATCGGTGCGCGGTGATCGAAATGGCCTGCTCGCGGAGGAACGGCAGCACCTCTACCCGACCGGCCTGGGTGACAGGGTGGGAGTACACCGCAATGTCGGGGCTACCCCCGAGAGCCGCAAGCAGAGCGGATGCGCCGGCCTCGGCCCCCGCGAAACGGTCACCGCCGATCAGCCGCACACGGCTCGTCGTGATCTGGCCGCTCGCGGCGCGCTGCAGCCACTCCGCATCGCTCTCGACGGTCACCGGGATCTCGCTCGCGTCGAGCAGGTCACGTACCGCCGGCGGGATCGGAATCGCACTCGATACGACGAACCGTGAGCCAGACAGCGTCGCCGCCGCGATCACGCGCAGCAGGTGTCCAAGAGTGCCGTCTTCGCCGAGCCGTACCGTGACCGGGAGCGGCAGATAACGGAACAGGTTGCGCTCGAGGCCGACAGCCGAGGCATCCTTCACCGTATTGAACTCCTCACGCCAGGCGATGGCGTCACTGAGGGCCGAGCGACGCAGAATGTCGAAGTCGCCGTAGTCGAGCGAACTCTGCGACGCCTCGATCAGGTGGGTCACACGCTGCTCAAGACCGCGCAGGTGCAGGGTTGAACTGTTCTTGCCGGGATCGGTGACCCAGCTGCCGAGACCATAGAGGTAGTTCGGTCCGCCCGCCTTCGTGCCGGCTCCCACCGAGGAACGCTTCCAGCCACCGAACGGCTGGCGCTCGACGATCGCCCCCGTGATTCCACGGTTCACATAGAGGTTTCCGGCCTCAACCGTCGCAAGCCACTCGGTCAACTCGTCGGCGTCGAGCGACTGCAGACCGGCCGTGAGGCCGTAGTCGACGGCATTCTGGAAGCGAATCGCCTCCTCCAGCGTGCGTGCACGCATAATCCCGAGCACGGGTCCGAAGAATTCGGTGAGGTGAAAATATGAGCCGGGGGCCACCCCGGTGCGGATGCCGGGCGACCACAGCGTGCCGCTGTCGTCGAGCTGCTTCGGCTCGACCAACCACTGCTCGCCGATGCCGAGCGTGGTCAGGGCGTGCAACAGTTTTCCGTTGGCAGGCTCGATGATCGGGCCCATCTGGGTGGCGGGGTCGGCCGGGTAGCCGACCTGCATCGAGGTTGCGGCATCCACCAGCTGTCGGGTGAATCGCTCGGATCTACCCACTGAACCGACGAGAATCACCAGGCTGGCCGCCGAGCACTTCTGGCCCGCGTGCCCGAACGCGCTCTTGATGACGTCGGCTGCGGCGAGGTCGAGGTCGGCGCTTGGCGTGACGATGATGGCGTTCTTCCCGCTCGTCTCGGCGAGGAGGGGCAGGTCGCTGCGGAACGAACGAAACAACTGCGCGGTCTCGTAGCCACCGGTCAGGATGACTCGCTCGACGGCGGGGTGCGAGATCAGCTGGGTGCCGAGGTCGCGGTTGCCCAGGTCGACGAGCGCGAGGACCTCACGCGGCACTCCGGCCTCCCAGAGCGCCTCGACCATGATCGCGCCGGAACGCTGGGCCAGTTTGGCGGGCTTGATGATGACGCCGGCGCCCGCGGCAAGCGCCGAGAGCACCGACCCGGCCGGAATGGCGACGGGGAAGTTCCACGGCGGGGTGACGACGATGAGCTTGGACGGCACGAAGATGGCACCCTGCACGGCGTCGAGGTCCTTGGCCCGTTCGGCGTAATAGTGTGCGAAGTCGATCGCCTCGCTGATCTCGGGGTCCGACTCAGCGATGGTCTTACCGGTCTCGGAGGCCATCACTTCGATCAAGCGACCACGGTTCGCGGCGAGAGCCTGCCCGGCGCGGTGCAGCACGGCGGCGCGCTCGGCACCGGTCTTCTGTCCCCAGGCGGTGCCGGCCGCCACGACGGTGTCGATGATCCGGTCCAGCGCCTCGGGCTCCTCGACTCGGGCGGCCGCGATCACATCGCAACCGAGCGTGCTGACGTCGACCCGGGCCAGGATGCTCCGCCCCCAGGCGCGGTTGGCGGGAAGAGACGGGTCGGTGTCGGGTTCGTTGCTGAATGCCGACCCGCCGCGCGGCACGATCCCGCTCGATCCGCGGGTGAGGCCGAGCACTGCGGCGGTGAGCTGCGGGTCGGCGGAGTCGGCGGCGGATCGGGTGAAGGAGGCTGCGGCATCCGCTTCCGAATCCGTTCCCGCACCGGGGTTGGCCGCGACGCGGTTGGTTTTCGCTTGCTCGGCCTGCTCGGCCCGGTTCTGACCGCGGTTCGGTCCGGGCACGGTGAGCGGGTCGGCGTCGAGTACGGCCAACGAGGCCAGGAAGCGTTCCTTCTCACGTTCGAACAGCTCCGGTGAGCTGGTCAGTTCGAACACGGCCGACATGAAGTTCTCTGAGCTGGCGTTCTCTTCGAGGCGGCGGATCAGGTAGCTGATCGCCACGTCGAATTCGGCCGGGTTGACCACCGGCGTGTAGAGCAGCAGGCGTCCGACATCGCGACTCACGGCCTCGGCCTGGGCCGCGGCCATGCCGAGCAGCATCTCAAACTCCACCCGATCGGCGACACCGCGGCGCTCGGAGAGCAGATGTGCGTAGGCCACATCGAAGAGGTTGTGTCCGGCGACCCCGAGGGCAACGGCATCCGTGTTTTCGGGGGTCATCGCCCAGTTGAGCACACGCTTGTAGTTGGTATCGCTGTCTTGCTTGGTCGAATAGGTGGCGAGCGGCCAGCCGTGCACCGCGGAATCGACGTGTTCCATGGCCAGGTTGGCACCCTTGACGATGCGCACCTTGATAGGGGCTCCCCCGGCTGCACGGCGCTTCTTCGCCCAGGCGGTCAGGCCCTGCAGCGCGCCAAGCGCGTCGGGCAGGTACGCCTGCAGCACGATTCCGGCCTCGAGGGTGGTCAGGTCCGGCTGATCGAGGATGCCCTCGAACACCGCGATGGTGAGGTCGAGGTCGCGGTACTCCTCCATGTCGAGGTTGATGAACTTGGGCGTCGGCGAGGCTGCGGCCAGACGGAACAGCGGGGTCAGGCGTTCGATCACACGCGCGACGGCTTCGTCGAACGACCACATCGAAAGCTGGCTGGCGATGGCCGACACCTTGATTGACACGTAGTCGACATCGTCTCGAGCCAGCAGCTCGCGTGTGCCCTCGAGGCGTCGCAGCGCCTCTTTCTCACCCAGCACGGCTTCGCCGAGCAGGTTGATGTTGAGACGGTTTCCGGATGCGCGCAGTTGGGCGATCGCCGGGCCGAGCTTGGCGGGCGTCGCGTCGACGACCAGGTGACCGACCATCTGGCGCAGCACGGCGCGTGCCGCCGGAATCACGACCCACGGCAGCACGGGGCCGAGCACTCCGCCGGCACCGATGGCCCCTCGCATGTAGGTGGGGAGGAATCCCGGCGCCTTCTTCGCCACGCGCTGCAGGTTGTACCCGGCGACCATGACGTCTTCCGGGCGCATCACGCCGTCAACGAACCCCACGGTGAAATCGAGTCCGTTCGGGTCTTTCAGTACCCCGGCCAGGCGCTCGGCCGACACGTCGACTGGAATCTCGGTGCTCGTGGCCAGCCATTTTTTGACGAGGGCGACGACCTCATTCGCGAGGTCCATCTCGGGCTCGTGGCTGGTTGGAACTGCGGAATTGGTCATGGTCACGAGGGTAGTCTTCCGTTCGCTGTGTCTGCTGCGCCGGGCCGACGAAACTGCTCGTGGAGGGGGCTCAGGGTATGAAATCAGTTCCAGTGTGCCCGCCTGCTCCGTGAAGTAAAAGCGAATCTTTCTGATGGATATTCATTAGAATTACTGATGATTTCATCGACCGAGACCGAGGGACAGCATGCTGGATCTGAGACGATTGCGGCTCCTGCGTGAGCTGAAGATTCGAGGCACGCTCGCCGGAGTGGCTGAGGCGCTTGCCTACAGTCCATCCGCGGTCTCCCAGCAGCTCGCTCTGCTCGAGAAGGAGGCCGGCGCAGTGCTGCTGCAGAAGGTGGGCCGGCGGGTGCAGCTCACCCCGCAGGCCGAAATTCTTGTGGAACACACCGGCCACCTGCTCGAGCGTCTTGAGCGTGCCGAAGCCGAGATGACGGCATCCCTCACCACGGTCTCGGGAACCGTGCGCGTCGCCGTCTTCCAGTCCGCAGCCCACGCCGTGATCCCGCGCGCGCTCACGATTCTGGGCCACAGCTACCCCCACTTGCGCGTGGAGATCACCGAACGCGAGCCGGAGGTGGGGCTCTTCGAGGTGTCGGCCCGCGACTTCGACCTGGTGATCGCCGAGCAGTACCCCGGCCACACCCGCCCACACCGCGCCGATCTCGACCGGATGCCGCTGGCCACCGACGCGTTGCGCTTAGCCGTTCCGCTGTTCACCTCGGCCGGGTCGATCCACTCACTCGCCGATGCGGAAACCCTTCCCTGGGTGATGGAACCGGCCGACACCGCGGCACGGCAGTGGGCGACGCAGCTCTGTCGCTCGGCGGGTTTCGAACCGGATGTGCGCTTCGAGACGGCCGACCTGATGGCGCATATTCGCCTGATCGAATCCGGCAACGCGGTGGGCATCCTGCCCGATCTGGTCTGGTCGGGTGGTTCGCCCAGCGTGAATCTCGTGGAGCTGCCCGGTCGCCCGGAACGCACGGTCTTCACCGCGACGCGGCGATCCAGTGCCGATCGGCCGAGCGTGCGCGCGGTGCGGGTCGCGCTGGAGAGCGCCGTCGCTGCTGCGGCAGTCCCGCACCTCACCGAGCCCCGGTCCGACGCACAGAGGCCCGCACGCACCTCCCCCGGGTGCGGTTAGACGGTCACCGACTGCAGCGCCGCAGCGAACTGCTCACGATGCTCATCGAAGGTCCGGGTCGAGCGGTCAACCAACCAGGATCGCCCGATCGTGAACATCAGCTCGACGCCACGCTCGTATTCATCGTCGTCAAGGGTTTCGATGTCACTGACTTTCGCCAAGCCGATCACCCGACGAACCGCCTCACATCCGGCGAAACCCCACGAATCATCGAGGATGTCGACGAGCCACGAGTCGAGGAACGCGTCGGAATATTGCTCTGGTTTAGTGCGCAGGGGCCAGGCCGCACGAAGCTCGTCGACAAATGCCTCCCAGACGACTTCGATTTCGTCCAGCAGGGACAGCGCGCGCTCCGTCTCGCCCCGCACACTGGCACGCACCGCAGCGGCCAGGATGTTTCCCCAGAGCAGGCCCAGGTCGAAGCCGATCGGTCCGTAGAACGCAAACTCCGAGTCAAACGCTTTCACCGAGAAGTTCGGCTCGCCGACTTCCCCGCGAACAAACATGCTGCCCGAGTGCAGATCGCCGTGCACCAGCGCCTCCTGCACCGTCAGAAATCGGCGCTTCATGCGCATCGCCGCGGACACCCAGCTCGCATCCTGCTGCAGCGCCGCGACACGGGCTTCGGCCAGGGGGCGCACACTATTGCGTGCGCTGCCCAGGTACGGCTCGGTGAAAATGAGTTCCTCGCTGATGCGACACAGCTCGGTATTGACCGTTTCGCTGGCTTGCAACCGGAACGCCTCTTCGCCGAGTGCGATCCACGACGTACCCACCAACACCCGCGCGACCAGTCGGCCCATGGGCTCACACGTTCCGGCGTGGGATCCGCCGTGGTTCAACCGGGTGCGCAGCACCTCATGATCGGTCAAATCCTCCAGTGCGAGCACGTGCTGCTCCTCGTTGAACTCGAGCAGCGCGCACACCCATTCCGGCGCCAGTGCGCCGTGCACAGCGAGCGAGTGAGCCTCCCGGGCCGCGCGATCCTCGGTCATCGGCCACTCGGGCCCAACCAACCGCACGTACGGCAGCGACTGCTTCAGAACGATCGCCTTTCCCGCGCCATCCCGGCAGATGAAGACCAGATTCAGATTGCCGTCGCCCACCTCGTCGACGGTCAATTCCGTGACGTCCACGAGATCACGCAGAACCGGCCGGCCGGCAATGTACTGCGCGACAGTGTCAGTGGTCAGCATGGATCCGCTCATTATTTAACTCTTTTCCGTGACAACGAGAATGACAGCACCAGCGAGAGCAACAATACGAGACCCTTGATCAGGTCCTGCGTGAAGTAGCTGAGCCCGAGGCGGGTCAGGCCGTAGAGCAGCACCCCGATGAAGACGGCGCCCACAGCCGTGCCCAGTGCGTTCGGCTTGCGAGCACCGAGAACAGCGAAGCCGATCAAGGTCATGGCGACGGCGTCGAGCAGCACGGAGTCACCGGCCGTCACATCACCCTGACGCAACCGCGAGGCCAGGATGATTCCGGCGATGGATGCCAGCAGGCCAGAGATCGCGTAGGCCGCAAAGCGGTAGCGGTTGACTCGGGCGCCGGCCAGTCGCGCGGCGACCGGGTTTCCGCCCACCGCATAGAACACGCGACCGAAGCGCGTGCGCTCCAAGAAGATCCAGACCACGAGGGCAACCACGATGAGCACGATGACCGAGATCGGCACGCCGAACAGCTTCGACCCATCGATCGCGCTGAAGTCAGCAGTGAACTTGCCCGGCATCTTCTCGCCGTTCGGCAGCGTCATGCCCGTCGTGAGGGTCTGCCCGTCGACCAACCATTTCTTCAGTCCCTGAATCGTGAACATCACGCCGAGCGTGGCGAGCAGATCGGGAATCCTGAGCACCACGATCAAGAAGGCATTCAAGCAGCCGACCGCGAGCCCGGCGAGCAAGCAGAAGATGATCGCGGTCACGCCGGTGAGGTTGAACCGAATCATCACCATTGCCGCAACCGTCACCGACAGCCCCGCGGTCGCTCCGACAGACAGATCCAGATCGCCCACGACGGCAGCCATGGTCATTCCGAGTGCGGCGATCGCGGCCACGGCCTGCGCTTGCAAGATTGCGGATGCCGTGGTCAGACTGGCAAAACCTGGAATGACGAAGGAAAAACCGATGATCAGAATGAGTGCCATCGCGAGCACGCCGTAGCGCACGAGAAAATCTGTGAAGACGTGAAATGTGCGCGGTGCGCGCACCAGGGTGGCGGTCACAGAGTCCTGCTTTCTTGATTTTTCTGTGGAGAGAGGGGGGGCATGCTCACCCGTCGGCTATGACGAGGAGACAGCATGTCGAGCATGGGTGCTGGTGCTCATCGCCTCGACGATCCGGGCGCGAGTCGCCTCGGACAGCCGCATGTCGGCGACGACAGAACCAGCGTGGAAGACGAGAATACGATCGGCAACTTCGAGCGCCTCATCGATATCCGATGTGGCGACAAGTACCGGGGCCAGAGCGGTCACCTCACGGATCGTCTCAGCGATGTCATGCCGAGCGTTGATGTCAACGCCACGGAACGGCTCATCGAGTAACAACAACTTCGGATCCTCCAGCAGCCACCGCCCGATAACGACCTTCTGCTGGTTGCCCCCCGAGAGAGTCTCGATCTCTTTGGTCGGGCCGGAGGTCACAATGCCAATGCGATCGATCATCTGCTGGGCTGCCTCACGCTCCGCGGCGCGGTCCATAACGACCACTGGCGAGAAGCGGGTGAGAAAGGGAAGCGTCATGATGGTGTCGATCGACCACTCCGGCACAATCGACTGTTCGTGACGCGATTCGGGAACGAGATAGACACCGCGCGCGATCGCATCCGCCGGATGCCGGGCCGCGAGTTCTGTGCCATTCAGCGCGATCGTGCCGCCGGCGATTGTGTGGGCCCCGAAGATCCATTCCAGCAACTCTGATTTTCCGCTGCCCAAGAGGCCAAGCAGCGCAGTGACCTCACCCGTGCGCAAGTCGAGGTCGAAGGGGTCGGAATCGGCGAAGACCTGAGCCCCCGAGAGACGAAGCGCGACATCGCCGCCGGGCAGTTCTTCGTGCGAGAGTTCCGAGGGCGTCTTGTCGAAGAGCTCGGTGAGCACCGCCGACCATTCGAAACGTCCGTCGGCGTCCCTCGAGAATTCGCCACGCATTTCACCGTCCCGCAGCACGCCCACCCGGTCGGCCAACTCGGCGATCTCGGCGAGTTTGTGCGTCACGAACAACACCGACATGCCCTCGCCCACCAGGTCACGTACGAGGGCGAACAGGCGCGAGACTTCCTCGCCGGACAGGGCCGACGTGGGTTCGTCGAGAACCAAGATTTTCGGCCGCCGCGAGAGCGCCCGAGCGATCACGAGCAGCTGCCGTTCGGACACGCCCAGGTCACGCACCGGTGTGCGCAAAAACGCCGGGGTCACGTCCAACCCCAGCCGACCGGCGATCTCACCGGCCCGGGCCTCCGTCTTCGCGCGGTTGACGAAGAGTCCCTCGCGAGCGTCGACGAAGGTGTCGAGGGCTAGGTTCTCGGCGACGGTCATGTCAAGCACAACGCCGTCGTTGGGATTCTGTTGAACCGTTCCGATGCCGTGGCGTTGAGCCGACAAGGGGTCGTGAATGTCGACCACCGCTCCGTTCAGTTCGATCTGCCCCCCGTCCGCGCGGTGGGCACCCGACAAGACCCGGATCAGTGTCGACTTGCCGGCACCGTTGGCCCCCATCAACGAGTAGATCTCGCCCTTTTCAACGGCAAAGCCCACCCCGCGCAGCACGCGGTTCGGGCCGAAGTCTTTGACGATATCCGCCAGTTTCAGTGCATATTCCATGACGCTCGCGTCCTGTTACAGAAAGTGATGTGACGAGGTGAGGCGGTCGCGCACGAGTGCGCGACCGCCCAGTCGGATCGTTAGCCGATGGAGATTTCGGTGATCCAGGATGCCCCGAGGATGCCCGGCGTGCTCAGTTCCGGCAGCGCCTTGCGAAGTTCGTCCATGTTCGTGACGTTCTTGTCGAGCAGCAGCTTCTGGGTGATGAGTGCGGCTGGGATGGCCATCTTGGACGGCAGGTCAACGCCGGCTGCAGCGGCGATGGAGGCGCGGGCGACGATCGCACCGACGTTGGCGGGGTCGGTGGCGGCGGTTGCCTTCCAGGGGCTTCCGGCCTCGGTCATCAGTCCGATGTCGGCGGTGGAGATGTCGACTCCGTAGAGGTTGACCGTGTCGAGCATGTTGTTCTGGCGCAGTGCGATGAGCGCACCCTTGGCGAGCTCGTCGTAAGCGGCGAAGACGATGGTGGTCTCCGGCGCCGAACTCAGCGCAGCCGCACCCTCGGTCGCGGTGTCGGCGGCAGCCGATTCGCTGTACTTGCCGAAGTGGGCGACTTCCTTGTAGGTCGGGTTGTCGGTGAGGAAGCTCTTGTAGACGCCATCACGGGTGTCGAGCGGGGCGATTCCCGAAACGTTCACATAGGCGACGCTGCCGCCGTCGGGGTTTTCGACCTTGATCTGGTCGAGGATCTTGCCGGCGAGCGACTCGTCATCCTGCGAGATGTACAGGGCGTCCTGGTTTGAGATTGCGACGTCGTAGACGACAACCGGGATGCCGGCCTCGATTGCTTCGTCGATCTTCGGGTTCAACGAGTCGGCCAGTCCGTGGTCGACGACGATCGCGTCGGGCTTGGAGTTGATCGCCTCCGAGAACTGCGTCACCTGCTGGCCGTTGTCACCGCGAGCGTCAAAGAGATTAACAGTTCCGCCGGCCGCGGTGACCTGCTTCGTGAAACCGCCACCCCACTGCTCGAAGTAGTCGCCAACGCCAGACTGGCGCACCAGGGCGATCTTCAGACCCTTCTTGAATCCGGCCGGAGCGGCATCCGGAAGCGCGAAGTCGTTTTCGGAAACGACGGGGGCCTGCGGCTCGGTCGCTGCCGGAGCCGCTGCCTGGGAGCATGCGGTGAGAAGGAGCATCGACGCCGCGACGGCGACCAACGGGATTGCTGTGAACTTCACTGTTCGGTCTCTTTTCTTCGTGATGATCACCTTTCGGTGATCACGGTGTGACTACTGGGCAGGTCCTGTCGATGTTGTTCGGGCGTGAGTTGCTC
The DNA here is from genome assembly GCF_013410665.1 of Leifsonia psychrotolerans. Lineage (NCBI taxonomy): Bacteria > Bacillati > Actinomycetota > Actinomycetes > Micrococcales > Microbacteriaceae > Glaciibacter > Glaciibacter psychrotolerans. The sequence continues at coordinate 2,906,075 of NZ_JACCFM010000001.1, forward strand.
GGTATTTCAGCTCGCCCACCGGCGTGATCGTTCTGCCGGTACGTCTGCGCTACAAATGGATAGCGAAGAAATGTGAACCATTTTTGTTCATCATTCCCGTAGGTTGTCAGACAGCAGACAAAGGTGTCAAGGTGGATTACGTAACAAAGAGATCTCGCCCCCGTTTGGCGAATGAGATTGTCGATGCGGTTAAATCACGGATCGATGGTGGGGACTACCCGCCAGGCTCACGCCTGCCCACAGAGGCTCAATTGGGTGACGAGTTCGCCGTATCGCGGGCGACGGTTCGCTCGGCGATCAAGGAACTCGCTGTCACCGGCCTTGTGGTGACTCGCCAGGGCCTCGGCAGCTATGTGCGCTCCATCCCTCGGGTGAAGGATGGCCTCGAGAAATTGGGCTCCATCTCCGACTCCATCCGTGCCAGCGGCAAGGAGCCCGGCATGGAATATGCGCGCCGACAGGTGCGCGCGGTGAGCGAAGATGAAGCCGTCAAAATGTCGCTCCCGACCGGAACCCAGATCGTGGAGCTTCGTCGCAAAATCACGGCGGACGGCGAAGTTGTCGCCTATTCGTTTGACCTGTTGCCGCTGTCGATTTTTCCCGATGACTTCGACCCTCGAGTCATGGAGGGCTCGATTTTCGCCTACTTCGAAGAGAAACTCGGGCATCACGCGAGCCTCGGAATCGCCGAGGTGCACGCCGTCGAATCCCGAAAGATCGGCTGGGGACCGGGCAGCAGCAACCATTCGCTGTTTATTTTGTTGGACCAGCTTCAGTATGCCGAAGACGGCCTGCTGCTCGGCTACTCACGCAGCTATTTCGTGGAGGGCGCGTACGCCTTCCTGCTGAAACGCACGAACTGAACGGCATCCGAATCGGTGCACGTCGAAGACCGGCAGATAGGGCCCAAAGCGTTACCAGCGCTTCCGCCTCTGGCTTCGAATTGTCGATAGATTACAACGAACGGGCGGTCTCTCGGAGGCCCTCGATGTGCCCGCTGCTCTGATTGGGGAATTCGTCTCATGCGAAAAATTCTGACTCTCACGGCCATCACCGCTCTCGCCCTCGCTCTCGGCGGCTGCGCGTCTAACCCCGGAGGCTCCGGTACCGACGCAACCGGATCGTGGGGCACAGTAGACGTTCAGGGCGAGCCCTCGCTCGATCTAGCCGAGGGTGGACAGCTCAGCGGCACCGATGGCTGCAACCGCCTCACCGGCACCTGGACGCAAGACGGCAACACCGTGAAATTCGGTCCGCTCGGCTCGACGATGATGGCGTGCGACGGGGTCAAGACCTGGTTGAATGCAGCGGAATCGGCTACCGTCGACGGCTCTACGCTCACCATTCTCGGTGCGGACGGCGCAGAGATCGGCACGCTCAAGCGCAACTAGTCGTCGAGCCAACCCGTCGGTCGGCACACCCCGCCGGTCGGCACACCCCGCCGGTCGGCACACCCCGCCGGTCGGCACACCCCGTCGGTCGGCACACCCCGCCGGTCGGCACACCCCGCCGGTCGGCACACCCCGCCGGTCGGCACACCCCGCCGGTCGGCACACCCCGCCGGTCGGCACACCCCGCCGGTCGGCACACCCCGTCGGTCGGCACACCCCGCTGGTCGAGCCTGTCGAGACCCCGCGAGCCAACCCCGCAACGCAACACATGGATCTCGACACGCTCGATCAACGGATCGTCGACACCCGACCGCAGGATCTCGACACGCTCGATCAACGGATACGCGATCAACGCAACCCCGCGGGTCGGCACACCCCGCCGGTCAAGCACACCCCGTTGGTCGAGCTGGTCGGCACACCCCGCTGGTCGAGCACACCCCGCTGGTCGAGCCTGTCGAGACCCCGCGAGCCAACCCCGCAACGCAACACATGGATCTCGACACGCTCGATCAACGGATCGTCGACACCCGACCGCAGGATCTCGACACGCTCGATCAACGGATACGCGATCAACGCGACCCCGCGGGTCGGCACACCCCGCCGGTCAAGCACACCCCGCCGGTCGAGCACACCCCGCTGGTCGAGCCTGTCGAGACCCCGCGAGCCAACCCCGCAACGCAACACATGGATCTCGACACGCTCGATCAACGGATCGTCGACACCCGACCGCAGGATCTCGACACGCTCGATCAACGGATACGCGATCAACGCGACCCCGCGGGTCGGCACACCCCGCTGGTCAAGCACAACCCGCCGGTCAAGCACACCCCGCCGGTCAAGCACACCCCGTTGGTCGAGCCTGTCGAGACCCCGCGAGCCAACCCCGCAACGCAACACATGGATCTCGACACGCTCGATCAACGGATCGTCGACACCCGACCGCAGGATCTCGACACGCTCGATCAACGGATACGCGATCAACGCAACCCCGCGGGTCGGCACACCCCGCCGGTCAAGCACACCCCGCCGGTCAAGCACACCCCGTTGGTCGAGCCTGTCGAGACCCCGCGAGCCAACCCCGCAACGCAACACATGGATCTCGACACGCTCGATCAACGGATCGTCGACACCCGACCGCAGGATCTCGACACGCTCGATCAACGGATACGCGATCAACGCGACCCCGCGGGTCGGCACACCCCGCTGGTCGAGCACACCCCGCTGGTCGAGCCTGTCGAGACCCCGCGAGCCAACCCCGCAACGCAACACATGGATCTCGACACGCTCGATCAACGGATCGTCGACACCCGACCGCAGGATCTCGACACGCTCGATCAACGGATACGCGATCAACGCGACCCCGCGGGTCGGCACACCCCGCTGGTCAAGCACAACCCGCCGGTCAAGCACACCCCGCCGGTCAAGCACACCCCGTTGGTCGAGCCTGTCGAGACCCCGCGAGCCAACCCCGCAACGCAACACATGGATCTCGACACGCTCGATCAACGGATCGTCGACACCCGACCGCAGGATCTCGACACGCTCGATCAACGGATACGCGATCAACGCAACCCCGCGGGTCGGCACACCCCGCCGGTCAAGCACACCCCGTTGGTCAAGCGCACCCCGTTGGTCGAGCCTGTCGAGACCCCGCGAGCCAACCCCGCAACGCAACACATGGATCTCGACACGCTCGATCAACGGATCGTCGACACCCGACCGCAGGATCTCGACACGCTCGATCAACGGATACGCGATCAACGGATACGCGATCAACGAAGGCCTCACTGGGAGCCGGGTGGAAAAGCTCTGAATCATTACTGAACGTTTCGATTATTCTCAGGGGCGAGCTGCTGCCGCTCTGGTAACCGAACGGCGGAAGGCTTAGCCTCAAAGAAAGCACGTGTTTCGCTGAGTGTGGAGGTCGCAATGTCTACTCATCCAACCGGTCGTCTCTCCCAACGCCCCGATGGGCTCTACCTGATGGTCGACCGCCTCTTCAACGCCCCGATCGAAGATGTCTGGTTCACGCTCACCCGTCCGGCCGAGTTGGAGAAGTGGATCGGCACCTACACGGGGTCCCCGTCCACCGGCGCCGTGAAATTCTTGATGTCCGCCGAAGAAGACGCGCAGTGGGAGTACGTGAGCATTCTCGAGTGCTCTGCTCCGCATCGGTTTGCCTGCGATGTAGGCACCGGCGATGATGCCTGGCGGCTACTTGTGCATCTCGTGGAGGGCGACCACATGACCACACTCACTCTGGGGCAACGACTGCGCTCCAAGGACGAAGTAGCGACCGTCGGGCCGGGCTGGGATTACTACCTTGATCGGATGATCGCGGCGCGTGCCGGCCAGCCCCTCCCCGAGTGGCAGCACTACTACCCGGCACACGCGCAATATTACAAAGAACTCGAGATGCCGAGCCCGTCGCACTGATCGCAGGCCGACTCGGCGGCGCCGTGACGGCTAGTTGAAAGGTGTGCACATCGGCGGCGGGGGCGACGTCGGGCGCGGAGTCGGCACGGGGAACACGGCCGGAGAATCGGTCGCCGGTGGCGTGTTCGGAACCGGGGTCACCGTGGGAACGGGCGTTACCGTGGGCGCAGGGGTCACAGTCGGAGCGGCTGTCGGCGTCTGAGTCGGTGCAGGAGTAACGGTCGGCGTCGACGAAACGGGTGGCGCCTCGGCCACGGCGGGATCGCTGGTCGTCGAATTCACCAACGCCGCCACGCCGAGAGCGACGCCCCCGGCCAGAACCACGGCCGCACCGACCACGACAACGGCGTTCCAGGCGCCACTGGTAGCGGCAACTCCCACCGCACGTCCGCCGAAAGCCGTCGTGACGACGGCCGGCGGCGGACCAACCGGGGCTGCCGCCATGAGCAATGACGACCCCTCTGATTGGCGCCACAACGTATACGCGGCGGCACCTCCTACGCCGGCGGCAATGGGAAGCAGGATGAGGGCCAGACGCGAGCCCACCTCTTGGGCCTCAGTGGAGATAATCGCGCACCGGCTGCAGGAGAGCAGGTGCCCGTCGAGTCGGGTTTTCTCACGCACTCCGAGACCACCACGCGCGTGTCCGCCCAAGTGGTCGATCGTCCACCGGCAGTCCGAATTGGCCGGAACCGACGAGATGTGCGCCTGAATCCACGCCTGGCGGAGGCCCTCCCTCGCGCGGTACGTGAGGGCGGACACCGCGTTGGGCTTCATGCCGAGCAGCGGAGCGATCTGCTGCGCGCTCATGCTCTCAACTTCGCTGTACCAGAGCGCTTCCTGCCAACGCGTGGGGAGGCTGCGGAATGCGTTCGCGGTCAGACCGAGGTCAAGCGCAGCGAGCGAGGCATCTTCGAGAGTCGTCGGGTCGGCCAACTCATCGAGAACGTCGGATGACGCCTCTCGCGAGGACCGACCCCACGACGCAGCGGTGTTGCGGATCGTCGTGAAGAGGTAGGCCCGAAAGGCCGAGGTTGGACCCTTGCCCTCCTGGATGGAGTTGAAAATCTTGGTGAAGGCCTCCGCGACGATGTCGTCGGCGTCGATGTCGGAGGAGCATCCCTGCGCGACGGCGCGACCGGGGGCCGCGTGACGCTTCCAGAGCACGGCGAACGCGTCGCTTTGGCCTTTGCGGGTGAGTTCGACGAGCTCGATATCGCCCAGGGTCTCGGGGTTGCGCGCGAAAAGAGCGCGGCGAGGAGGCCGAATCGGAGGAACCATATGTTCAAAAGTACCGGTCGCATCTAACAAGTGGGTGCGAAGACGCGTTCCAGACCGAGAATTACCCTCCGATTGAGAGACTTTTTCGTCGAATCCGCGCAAGGCGAAGGCCCGGCGGCGTGGCTGGCGTCAGTGCCAGATGCTTGGCGCCGCTACCCGAGTGGGTGGCAAAGTCACATCTGTGCTCCACTTCAGCAGCCAGTCCGGCACTCTCACCCCGGCTGGCGGTTCCCCCACGGCATCAAGCAATTCATTGATCGGCACGACCCCGCCGCTTCGCTTCAGAAAGCGCCCCCGGATGTAGCCGTGCGCGTAGATCTCGGGCACACCATCGGCATCCGGTCGCACGAAGCGCTGCTCAACGTAGACGGCCTTCTCGTCGAAGCCGAGGATCCGCGACTCGATCGTGAACCTCTGCCAGATCTGCAACGACTTGCGAAAGCTGATCGTCTCGGAGACCACGACCGGATACCACCCCTTCTGGGCGAAAATCACCCAGACGCCGCTGCGTCGAAGCATGTCGAACCGAGCGATGTCCATGATCGAGAGGTACACGCCGTTGTTCATGTGCCGCAGGATGTCCTGGTCGGTCGGCAGGGTCGTAAACCGCGTGCGGCACACGTCATAGAGACCGAGCTTTGGGCCACGGCGCGAGAGGAACGTCTGGAGGAGGGTCCGAAAGAACATATGCACCCTGCGAGGCTAAGGGGAGCCCTGGAGTTTGCCGTTTTTATTGACGCAAGCCACAGTCAAGAACCTACGGGGCGCCCGCTGGTTGCCGTTGTGCACCAGCGGGCACCCGAGGCCGCGGACTAGCCGAAGCTGATGAAGCCAAACACGATGTACAGCCCGAACGACAGCGCCGCGGCAATTCCGGCGTACGGCAGAATCGCGCCCATCAGGTTGAACGGCTTGATGCCGACGGCCTTTGAGGTGAGGATGATGCCGTCGCCGTAGAGGCAGGTCGTGCTGCCAAGTGCGGCGCCCGAGAAGATGGCCGAGGCGGCCAAGATCGGGTCGACGTTCATGGCGAGCGCGAGCGGGATCACGATGGGTGTGATGATGGCGGCGAGATCCCAGAACGAGCCCGTGGCGTAGGCATAGACACCGCAGACCAGGAAGACGATGGCCGGCAGCCAGGCACCGCTCATGAAGGGTTCGGTCGAGCTGATCACGAAGTCGGCCAGTCCGAGGTCGATGTTGATCTTCTGCACCATGAAGGCCAGAACCGAGAGCAGAATCACGAACAGCATGCTGGAGACGCCCGCAAATGCGGCATCCATGACCTGTTTGATGCTCATCTTGCGCTGAATGACGTAGAGCACGATGGCGACGAGAAGCGCGGCCGTCGTGCCCTTAAGCACATCGACCTCGGTCAGAATCGTGACGGCGACCATGGTGACGAGCGGAATCACGAAGTTGTACGGCAGCGCCCGACGCACCCGCGCGACGCCCGTCGCTTCGAGCACGGCGACAGAACCGGATGCCGCAGCCGGCCTGAGCACACCGTCGGCATCCGGGCCGAGTCTCCCACCGATGGGTAGCCCCCCAGCCTCAGCCGCGGCATCCTGACCGAGTTCTTCGGCCCGCTCCTCGGCGGTCATCGAGGCCGGGAACACGTCCCCCGTGCGCTGGGCGCGCTCACTGTCTGTGCGCACCGAGCCGAGCATCGGAAAGACGCCGATCGCGACGAGCAGGCCGATCACGAGCATGATCCAGCCGAAGAAGATATACGGGATGGCCTGCAGGTAGGCGCCAAAACCCGAACCGTTGACCGTGACGCCTTCAGCTTCGAGCAGACCCGAGAAGAAGATCGCCCAGGTTGAGAACGGCACGATGACACAGATCGGCGCCGCCGTTGACTTCACCAGCATTCCCAGCAACGTGCGCGGTACGCCGTACCGGTCGGTGAGGTTCTTCATCGAGGTGCCCACCGCGAGGGCATTGAGGTAGTCGTCGACGAACATGACCACACCGAGGATGTAGGTGAGCACGAGCGACTTGCGTCGACTGTTCACGAACCGCTCGGCCCAGACCGCGAAGTCATTCACCGCACCAGAACGTTCGAACAGCGTGATCAGAATTCCGAAGAGCACGACGACGGTGACCAACCACTGCAGGGTTTCGTCGCTCATCGAGGCGCCGACGAAGTGCACCCACGAGTCGAAGAAGCCGAAGCCGCCGAGAAGGACGCTGCCGACCACGGTGCCGCAGACGAGGGCCAGGAGGGTGCGCCGTGTGAACACGGCGACAACAAGGACACAAATTACCGGGAGGAGCGACAGCGCGCCGAAATCATTCATTGATCACCTTTGAGGGGACGGGAGTTGAGCCAGAGACCGCGCGGGTGCCAGGGGTGTCGGCCGCCGTGCGCGGGGTGCGTTACGGGAGAACTGCGTCGTCGGCGCGGTAAACGGTCGTGCCGTTCACCACCGTCGCGTGCACGGGCACGTCGATCAGTTCATCTGCTGACACCGTGAGCGGGTTGTCGTCCCACACGGCGAAATCTGCGGCGAAACCGGGGGCGATACGTCCCAGGTCGTCGTCACCCTGGGCCTCGGCGGCCCAGGCGGTGAATCCGGCGAGCGTCTCGGCAGCCGTCAGTACCTGATCCGGCTCGAAGACGGGGGCATCCGGATTGCCGGGCGTGCGGCGCAAGCGCGCCCAGGCCATTCCGATGCGCGCGTCGAGCTGCGCGACGGGCCAGTCCGAACCGAGGGCGACGAGCGAGCCGGCGTCGAGCATGTCGCGCACGCGCCAGGCGAGTGCCGCGCGCTCCGGACCTAACCGGGCAGCCCAGGCGTCGGAGGCATCGGCCTTTCGCCACTGCAGGTGCAGGGGCTGAACGGATGCCGTAATGCCGGCCGCCGCCATCCGTGCTAGGTCGCGGTCGGCCAGGCATTCGAGGTGCTCGATGCGGTGTGGTGCCCGGCCGTGCTGCACGCCGGCCGCAATATAGGCGTCGATCGTCGTGCCGATGGCCCGGTCGCCGATGGCGTGGGTGGCGATTTGGAAGCCCGCGTCGCTATACCGGCGCACGACGCGTTCGAACTCGGTGGGGTCCTGCCAGAACGAGGCGAGGCCATCGCCCTGACTGTCTGGTTCGTAGAGCCAGCCGGTTCCGGTGTCGATCACCCCGTCGTTGAACAGCTTGATCAGGCCACCGCGCCAGCGCGCACCGTGCCGATCGCGCTGCGCCAGATAGGACCGGGTGCGATCTTCGTCGTAGCCCGGATTGTGCGCCAGAGCCGTGACGATGCGCAGGGGCAGGCCGCCGCCCGTGGAGTCAACCTCGTCAAGCAGGTCGAGCGAGGCAAGATTGCCGTCCATGATGCAGCCGCCGGTGACCCCGGATGCGCCGAGCTGGCCGAAAATCTCGCGCACGCGATCGACGGTCTGCGCGGTGGTGAGCGCAGGGGCCGCCTTGAGTACGAGGTCAAACGCCGAGTCCTCGCGCAGTTCACCGGTCGGGCGCCCGCTCGCATCCACCATGATCTCGGAGGTGTCGGTGAACGTGCGCGCACCCGTGATGCCCGCGGCCTGCAATGCAGCGCGACTGGCCAACGCGGTGTGCCCGTCAAAGAGCAGGAGGAGTGCCGGCAGCCCGCTCACGGCGTCGTCGATCGACTCGGCTGTCATGGGCAGCGAGCGAAAGAGATCATAGTCGAGGTTCCAGCCGCGCACCCACCCGTCACCGGCGCTGGAGCGCGCACGATCAGCCTCGGCACGCAGCAGCTCGAAAAAGCGGCGCGGATCTGTCACCCCACCGAAGTCACAGCCGGCGGCCAGCTCGATGCCCTGGATCGGGTGCAAGTGCGCATCGATCAGACCGGGTGTGACGGTGCGTCCGCCGAGGTCGGTCACGACCGTTGCGCCGCCGCGATACTCGGCGAGTGTGGCCGCGTCGCCGACAGCGATGATGCGTCCGTCGCGCACAGCCACGGCTTCGGCGCGCGGGCGGCCGGGCGCCAGGGTGACGACGTTAGCATTGACAAGGATGGTGTCGGCGAAGCTGGAGCTCATGCGCAGTCGGATGCCTTTCACAAAATACTGTGTCGATCGGCGCTGAACGCTGAGGTGAGCGCTTCATCGATACCGGGTTATTTAATCTAATTAAATTAGTGTCACCATAGTATGTCTGGTTCGACCACGACACGATCACGACAGGGAAAAAGTGACAGAGGTGCAGACGCGGAAGGCCGGTCGCCCCAAGACGTCGGTGCTCAACCCGGATCAGATCGTCGACGCTGCCTTCGAAGTGGTGCACGAAGCGGGGCCCGACGGCTTCACTTTGACCCGTCTCGCAGCAAAGCTCTCGGTCAAGCCTCCCGCCCTGTACCACTATTTCGCCAATAAAGACGCGGTGATCAAGGCGATGCGCGGTCGCCTCGCCTCGCTCAACGACGTCACCGGATTCGCCCGCGGCTCCTGGGACACGGCGATTTTCCCCTGGGCGCGCTCCTACCGCGCCGCAATGCTCGCGTTTCCAGCCAGCATTGCTCTACTCGCGACGAGGCCCATCGACGGAGAAGAAGAATCGGTCGCGAACTACGAGACCATCAGCGCCTCATTTCTCGCGGCAGGCTGGCCTGAGCACGAGGTCGTCACGATTTTGGTGGCACTCGAGTCGTTTGCAATCGGCTCGGCCCTCGACGCCCTCGCCCCGGACGACAACATGAGTCCCGGCGCGTTCGCCGCCGACGCCCCGATCTTCGCCGCAGCCGAACAGGCACGACGCGATCATGCTGCGAACCGGTGCACGTCAGTCGCCGATGCATCTTTTGAGCTCGGTCTCGCCCTGATGGTTGCCGGATTACGGATGCGGCTGGCCGAGCTGCGCGCCTGATCCACCCGCAGCTGGCCCGAACTGCCCTAATCGACGAATGTGACCGGTATCAGGTTCTCGGCGCCGAACCGGGGGGCATCGACCGTGCCACCGCGGTAACGCACACCAACGGTGGTCTGGCCATCCGCTGGAACCCGACTGGGCCAGTAGGGCCAATCTGCCCAATTCCCGTCCTGGTCGAATACATACGATCCCGCATCCTCCCCACCCAGAATCAGCTGGAAGGACGCACCAGGGTCACCGGTGAGAGTGATGAAGGCATGATCTTGAATCCCGGAGTCCACGGGCGGCCGGACGAAGTACTCCACTCCGGTGATGCCGATCGAGCGAAGCGTGAGCGACGTCGGCGCGCTGAGAGCCGAGACGTTGCCGGCCGTGTCGGTCTGTCGCGCGGCCAGCGTTTGAGCACCGAAGCCGAGACCGGTCACCGCATCGATCGCCCACGCGCCTGCGGCATCCGCTGTCGCCTGGTCAACGGTCTGACCCGCCCCGTTCACCAGCTCAACCGTGGCCCCCGGCTCGGCCGTGCCCACCGCCGATGGAAGAAGCCGATCATCCGGATCTCGTGTCAGGGAGAAAGTCGGGGCGAGCGCACTGGTGTCGACGGTGAAGGTGCGTGGGGTGGGGACTGAATAAACCACGCCGCCGGGGGTGCGTGCGAATACGTCGAAGGTGTGGGTGCCATCCGAAAGAGGGCCTGCGTCGACGAACCAGGAACCATCGGCCGCGATCGTTCCGTGGTAGACAGCGCCGGAAGAATCAGCTGCCTCCACGCCATATCCGGCGGAGATCGAGCCCCAGACGCCGCTGATGCGAACCGTATTGGTGCCGACCGTGCTGTCGGGACCCGGTGAGGAGATGGGGAGTGCGGGATACGCCAGCGTGAAGGTGACCTGAGATTCCGGTCCGAACCGAGGCACACCGCCGCTGGGCTCGACGTAGCGTACGCCGAGGCTGTGGTGACCGAATGAAAGATAGTCGGGCATGAACAGACTGAACGTGCCGCCCACGTCATTCAGGGGCATTGCTGTCGTGGGGCTGTCTCTGTGACCGTCAACCGAAAGCTCGAACGTCGCGTTCGGGATCCCCTGGACGGTCACAAGTTCTGAATGGGTGACCACGGCGTCTTCGATGAACGACGAGATGCTCACTGGAACGAGGGTGAGCGATTCTGGGGCTGTCAGGGTTGAGACGCGGCCGCGAGTGTCGGTCTGTCGGGCGGCAATCACCTGGTCACCGAAGTCCAGTCCAGTCACTGCATCGATCGACCAGTCGCCAGCATCGCCGGCAGTCGTCTGACTGATTACCGCCCCCGCACCGTTTACGAGGTCGACCGTGGCGCCCGGAAGGGCTGTGCCGCTGGCCGAGGGAAAAACACGGTCATTGACATCGCGGCTGAGAGTGAACCCCGGAGGCGCAATATCCGTCACTGGTGGCGACGGGGTGGGCGTTGGGGTGGGCGTGGGGGTGGGCGTGGGCGTTGGGGAGGGCGTGGGAGTGGGGGCCGGTGAGGGGTCAGGCGTCGGCCCAGGCGCCGGCAGTGCTGTCGGCGTCGGTGACGGTGACGGTGACGGTGACGGTGACGGTGTCGGTGTCGGTGTCGCTGTCGCTGTCGACGTCGGCGTCGGCGTCGAACCGGGAATCGGCAGGTTGCTCGAGGCAGGGCTCGGCACCGGCTGAGCAACTGAGTAGTCTGGCGGCGTCGTGAAGAAGAGGGGGACGACCGCAGTCACTCCACCGATCAACCCGAGCGTCGCAACAGCGACGACTGCGAGCGTCGCTCCGGTGGACAGGGTCGTTGCGGTCACGGCTGCGGTGACGCCGAGCGAGCTCGTCACGCTCGCGGGCAGCGGGGCGACAGAGAGTGCGGCGAGCAGCGACGATGCGCCAGAGGCCTGAGTCCAGGCGGTGTAGGCGGCGGCCCCCGCAACTCCGGCGACGAGCGGCAGGAGCACCAGGGCGAGATGGCTTCCCACCTCCTGCGCCTCCGAGGCGATGATCGAGCATCGACTACAACCCACCAGATGAGCGTCGAGGCGGCGTTGCTCGCGGGAACCCAGAGCACCCCGTGCGTGACTGCCGACTCGATCGATCGACCACTGGCATTCAGAGTTTTCGGGAACAGACGAGATGTGTGCCTGAATCCAGGCCTGACGCAAGCCTTCCCGGGCCCGAAAAGTGAGGGCTGAGATGGCATTGGCCTTCATGCCCAGTAGCGGCGCGATCTGCTGAGCGGTCATTCCTTCCACCTCGCTGTACCAGAGAGCCTCCTGCCACCGCGTCGGCAGAGAACGAAACGCGCTGACCGTCAGGCTGCGGTCAAGGGACGCGAGCGACTCGTCCTCCACCGTCGTCGGGTCAGCCAGCTCATCGAGCTCGTCGGTTGAAGCCTCTTTCGACGATCGCCCCCACCCGGCCGACACGTTGCGAATCGTGGTGAACAGATAGGCCCGAAATGCCGTCGTCGGTCCCCTGCCGGACTGAATCGCCTGCAAGATCTTGGTGAACGCCTCAGCCACGAGATCCTCAGGGTCCTGTGAGCCCGTGTACCCGCGTGCCACCGCCGCGCCCGGTCCCGCGTGCCTCTGCCAGAGCACGCCGAAGGCTTCGGCGTTGCCCCTGCGAACGAGCTCAACCAGCTCAGAGTCAGAGCGCGCGTCAAGTTTCCGGGTCAACGCAAGACGCCCTGACGACCGCGCCGGCTGCTGACCCATCCGGCCAATCTATCGGTATTTATAGCCCGTCACGTTCTGAAATTCTCGCCGGCTTCACAGCAAGCAGGGACTACTGCGGAACCACACGCTCCGGCGCCCCGTTGTAGACCGACAGCGGGCGGATCAAGGCGTTGGCCGCGCGCTGTTCCATGATGTGTGCCGTCCAGCCAACGATGCGGCTGGCGACGAAGAGCGGAGTGAACGTCTCGGTGTCAAAACCCATCACGTGATAGGCCGGCCCCGCCGGGTAGTCAAGGTTTGGCATGATGTTCTTGCGCTCACCCATATCCTGCTCGAGCGCCAGATAGAGTTCAAGCAAATCCGGCCGCTCGTAGTGCGCGAGCATGGCCTCCATCGCCGCTCGCATTGTCGGCACGCGCGAGTCCCCGTTCTTGTAGACCCGGTGCCCGAAACCCATGATCTTGCGTTTGTTCGCGAGAGCATCGTCGAGCCATCCGCTCACCCGGTCCGCCGTGCGAATCTCATCGAAGGTGTGCATGACGGCCTCGTTCGCGCCGCCGTGCAGCGGCCCTTTCAGCGCACCGATCGCTCCGGTGACGGCCGAATAGAGGTCGGAGAGTGTCGAAGTGATCACACGCGCGGTGAAGGTCGAGGCGTTGAACGAGTGCTCGGCGTAGAGAATCATCGACACGTCGAACGCGTCGACCACCGCGAGGTCTGGCACGTCACCGAAGCTCATGTGCAGAAAGTTCGCCGAATAGCTGAGGTCGTCACGCGGCTCGACGAGCTCGAGTCCGTGGCGGCGGCGCTGATCGTAGGCGACGATAGCCGGAAGCTGCGCGTAGAGGCGCATGCCCTTGTCGAGATTACCGGCGGGCGAGTCATCCGCAGCATCCGCGTCGCGCGCGCCAATCACGCTGACCGCGGTGCGCAAAACATCCATCGGATGCGCCGTCGTCGGCAATTCGTCGATCACACGCTTCACAACGTGGTCCAGGTGGCGCAGCGATCGCTCCCGGTCTTCGAATGCGGCAAGCTCATCTTCGGTCGGAAGCTCCCCGTACCAGAGCAGGTAGGCGACCTCTTCAAAACTGCAGCGGGCGGCCAGATCTTGCACCGCATAGCCGCGGTAGAGCAGCGAGTTCGTGTCGGGATTCACCTTGGAAATTGCGGTGAAGTCAACCCGAACGCCGGCTAGCCCCTTGTAGATCGTCGGCTCAGCGAGTGAATCGGCCTGCGGTGTCTCGTTCATCTGGCGGCTCCCTGGCGTTCTGGCCGCCGGTGGCCCCGAGTGGTATCGAACGGCGGTAACGAAAAAGGCTGTACGTCCGTAGTCAAGCAGTTCAGGCCGTCAAGTGCGACACCTTTTCTCGGCGGCCGCCGGCCGAAGGTGAGCTGGGCCGGTCAGGCAGCGGCGAGCGCCGAGAGTGGGACCGCCGGGGCTTTCAACATCGGGATCTGAGGCGGCAGACGGGTCGGGCCGGCCGCGCGCGCGCTCAGATCGTCGGCCTGGACGATACCAACCGCCGTGGTGGTCGCACTCGCGACGGCGGCAACGTTCCGCACGAACGCGCCCAGACGCCGATAGACCTCCTGCGATTCCGGGTGTTTGGCATCTTGCTGCCAGGTGTGCTTGGTGTTCACGCGGTCCCGCGAGTAAATGAGCGTGTCGACGGGAAGTGCTCGGCGGCGCAGCGCCTCGACAAAGTTGAGGTTGGCCTCGTAGAAGAAATCACGCTCGGAGGTCGTGAGGAATACGGGAGGAAAGCCCTTGTCCAGCCATTCGATGGGATTGAGAAAACGGGACGCCTTCTTGAGGGATTGCCCGCGGCCGCGGCCGGGCAGCAGCATCCGCATGAAGTTCTGACTCAGAATGAAGCCGCGCTCGAAGATCACCGAGAAGTCGGGCATGCTGCAGTGCTGCACGAGGCCACGCAGATGATCGCGCTCAATGTGAGGATGGATGTCGTAGTGCGCGGCCAAGTCGGAATCAAAGGTGGCCGCGGCGAGCAGTGCGGAAATGTGCCCGCCGGCTGAGTCGCCGCCCAGCACGATTCGGCTCGCGTCACCGCCGAATGCGGTGATGTTGCGCTTCACCCAGTCGAGCACCGAGTTGCCATCGTCGAGCATGTCCTTCAGAAGGTACTCGGTCGCCATGCGGTAGTTGACGTTGACGACGACCATGCCGTCGCGCGCCTGGCTCGCACAGTATTTGGTCAGCGGCGCCTTGTCGCCCGAGGTCCAGCCGCCGCCGTGAAAGTAGATGTAGACCGGCAGCGGCTCGTCGAAACCGTGTGGCACCAGCACGTCGAGGCGCTGGTCGCGCATGCCCTCCCCGACATAGTCGATGTCGAAGTGGTAGTCGACGGTGTCGATCGGTTCAACGTTGAACTTGTGCACCTCGGCCGGCGTCAGGCGCATCATCAGGGCCTTCCAGACCCAGACGGGCACCCGAGAAAGACCGCGCAGGGACGACGACTGACGAAAAGTGGTGCGGGCGGGCCGACGGACCCTGAGCATTTCTGACATTGTCTCAATTTTAGAACACGCATCCGTGCCCGCACTGAGAAGAACCCTCGGGCTGGCTGGGAGTCGTGGCCGAATCAGTCCGGCTGCTTCGCGGTTCCCTGCAGCACTCCCCGTGCGAGGGTATGGAAGAACAGGGTGAAGCCGAGCTTCCCCGGCGTCGATTGGGGATCCAGGTCTAGTGTCGGCAGGTCGAGCGCGTGCACGATGTATTGGTAGCGGTGCACGCCGGTGATGGCCGGTGGGCCCGAGCCGATGTAGTGACTCAGCCGGGCCTCGTTCGGCAGGGTCACCGCGCCGGCGGGCATCAGCGCGCTGTCGGGAGCCCCGGCATCCGCATCGAGGTGCGTCGTCGATGCCGGCAGGTTAAACACGGCCCAGTGCCAGAAGCCCGAGCCGGTGGGCGCATCCGGGTCGTAACAGGTGAGCGCAAAACTGCGCGTCTCGTTCGGAAAACCCGACCATGAGAGTTGCGGCGATCGGTCCTGGCCGCCCATCGCTGCTTCATATTGCGGTAGCGCGAGCGGGCCACCGTCAACGAAATCGGTGCTCGTCAGGGTGAACAGTGGCACCGTCTTGAACCGGGCCAGTGGGTCATCAGTCATCGTCGACCTCCTTCTTCTCCCTCAGCCTACGGTTCACGGCTCGGTCGTGTCCTGAAAACATCATGGATGCTCGACAACGGCAGGATTGGTGATGTGGAGGCATATCCTGCGTCGATCGGTGATGGTGACGGATTGTCCCGGTCCCGTGCCGGGCGCTCGCCCAGCCGTCATCCGTAAAATGATCGGGTGGCCATCCCCAAGATTCTGCTCTACTACGTCTTCACGCCCCTTGCCGACTCCGACGCCGTGCGCCTGTGGCAGCGCGACCTCTGTGAGTCTCTGGGCTTGCGCGGCCGCATCCTGATCTCGGAGCATGGCCTGAACGGCACGCTCGGCGGCGACCTGCCGGCACTCAAACGTTACGTGCGCAAGACGCGCGACTACCCGGCGTTCAAGAACATCGACTTCAAGTGGAGCGAAGGAACGGGCCTCGACGAGGCCGGCCTGAGCCTCGATTTTCCCCGACTCGTGGTGAAGGTTCGCGATGAGATCGTGAGCTTCGGCGCGCCCGGTGAATTGCGGGTGGATTCCGAGGGCGTCATCGGCGGCGGCACCAAGTTGGCCCCGGCCGAACTGCATGACCTCGTGGCCGAGCGCGGAGACGAGGTGGTTTTCTTCGACGGACGCAACGCATTCGAGGCCGAGATCGGCCGGTTCACCGACGCAATCGTGCCCGATGTCGCTACAACGCGGGATTTCGTCGCTGAGCTCGACAGCGGCAAATACGACCATCTCAAGGACAAACCGGTCGTGACCTACTGCACCGGCGGCATCCGCTGCGAGGTGCTCAGCGGGCTCATGAAGGCGCGTGGTTTCGGCGAGGTCTACCAACTCGACGGCGGCATCGTGCGCTACGGCGAGGCGTTCGGTGATGACGGGCTCTGGGACGGCTCACTCTACGTATTCGACCAGCGGATGTCGGTCGACTTCGGTCGCAACACCCCGGTGATCGGGCGGTGCACGGTCTGCGGCGACCCCACGAAAAACATGCTCAACTGCCGCGACCTGTCGTGCCGTGAGCAACTCGTGGTGTGCCCCGGCTGCGTGGAGGCCTCGCCTCCGGCCTGCGCGGCGCACGCCGGAACATCCGCGTCGCGCTAACCCGCTCGAAATCCCCCGCGAGTGAGCAGTTGTTGTTGCCTCGGCCCGCCTGAGAGCCCAACAACTGCTCACTCGCGGACTTAGATGCCGGTAACACGGATGAGTTTTCTCCCGCGAGCGAACTCGCGCGCCGGCGCACTCGACAGCGTCAGCAGGATCAGAATGTCAAGCGTCAGTCCGAGCAAGGTGGTCTTGAAGGTGATTGCGGCACCGTTCAGCAGGTAGTTTCCAAACGCGAACAGGATGCTGAGAGTCGCGACGGCCATGGCCACATTACGGGCCCAGCTCTGACCGAGGAACACGAACCCGGCGAGCGCAATGTAGAACAGTTGGCCGGCCGCGTATACCCCGACGAAGATCCACAGAGCAATGTCGGCCGCGACTCCACCCTGTTCCGACTGTCCGTTGAGGTCGATCGAGATCGTCCGCGCGAAGTTCTGCCACTCCGTCAGGATGACGACGATGGCTGCAATCCCTGACACCGAGCGCGCCAGCATGAGCAGAGGCCCGATCCAGATCGCTGACGGCCGCTTCATGGCAGGTCTATGACGTCGATGACGGCGGGCTGATCGTTCGGCCGGATGCTGTCGGCCGGCGCATCCGCCCCGGACGAGAGCGTCACGGCGCGCAGATCGATGACCGGCAGGTCGCCATCGGTCTGGATGCTGTCTCCCCCGCCGTTGCGCGCGTGGTAGCCGCTCGAAAACTCACGAATCAACACCAGCCTGGCCACCGGCTCCGCCCTGCACAGACTCGCGACGATGTGATCGCGCTCGATGTCGATGTTGGCATCGATCTTATGGGTGATCTGCAGGGTGAAGAGGGAGAAGCCGACCGCGCGGTCGAACGTGCCGGCCGCGATCCAGTCGACACGGTGACCGCCGGGCAGTTTCCAGCCGTCGGGGCACTGCCAGAACCGCACATGGTGCCGCTTCGCGGGGTTGTCGCGCACCTCCTGCTGGTAGGCGAAATCCTGCTGCCGTCCAAACAGGAACAGCGGGCTGACCGGTGCCTCGTCATAACTGCGCTTGGTCAGCGTCGAGGCCACGATCTTCCAACTCGTCGCGAGAGTGACCGGGTCGGCGCGGGTCCACCCGGCGCGGAGCAGCGTCTGGTGCACCTGCTCCTCGCTGCCGGTGAGGGCCAGGTTGACCGGGTCCCCCAGCAGCCCATCGCTCGTGCGGGTGCGTCCGATGAAATAGTCGGGTACATAGAGCCGGGTCAGGATGCGATGCAGCCGCGGCAGCACGAGGTAGGCCACCATGATCCAAAACAGCACGGCGAACCACAGCACGCCCCAGCCGAACGAGAAGCTCTCGCTGAAGACCAGAATGGCCAACCACACCGCCGCCGCTCCGGCGAAGACGAAGTAGAAGGTGTCGAGGCCACGACTCACCGTGAAATGAGAGTTTCCAGCCCACATCTTGGCGCGCTGTTTCGGGTCTGTTTTCGCCAATTGGTTCGGCATGATCACATGTTACGTCTCGGGAACGTCCCGGGTTGTAGTCTGTTCTGGCCGCCGCCAGCGGGGCATCTGAGACGCGACAGGAACCGAAATTGAACGTTGATCTGCCCGAGCACGAGCTGCGCAACTACCAGAGCGATCAGGTCGACCCCGACGACTTCGACGTGTTCTGGGCCGATACCCTGGCCGCAACTCGCGGCTTCGACCTGGCCGTCACCGTCAGCCCTGTCGATTCGGGACTGAGCACAATCGACGTTTTCGACGTCACGTTCGCCGGCTACGACGGCCAGACCGTGAGCGCCTGGCTGCGGGTTCCCCGCGGGGCTACCGGTCCGCTGCCGGCAGTCGTGCAGTACGTGGGCTACGGTGGCGGACGCGGGCACGCCCTCGAAGACCTGCTCTGGTCCTCCGCCGGATTCGCACACTTTCAGATGGACACCCGGGGGCAGGGTTCGAGGTGGAGCACCGGCGCCACGCCGGATCCGGTCGGATCCGGGCCGCAGCATGCGGGCTTCATGACACGCGGAATCGGCTCCCGTGAGACCTACTATTACCGCCGCCTGATCACGGATGCCGTGCGTGCGGTCGAGGCCGTGCGCTCGCTCGACGTCGTCGACGCGTCACGCGTCGCCGTGATGGGTGGCAGCCAGGGCGGAGGTTTGGCCCTCGCCACCGCCGGCCTCGTGCCCGACCTGTCGGCGGTGATCCCGTACGTGCCGTTCCTCTGCGATTTTCCTCGGGCTCTCGGGCTCACCGACGCGGATCCGTACAAAGAGATCGGCCGCTACCTGGCCGTGCACCGCCACGAGGTCGCACAGGTGCACAGCGTGCTGGCCTATTTCGACGGAGTGAACTTCGCCAAACGGGCCAGCGCTCCCGCGTGGTTCTCGACGGGCCTGATGGATCCGGTCTGTCCTCCGTCGACAGTCTTCGGCGCGTTCAACAACTATGCCAGCGCGAAGGACATCGTGGTCTGGCCGTTCAACGGCCACGAAGGCGGCGGAATCGACGACCATGCGCGCAGCCTGTCGGTGCTGCGCGCGTTGTGGGCGTAGAGCATCCGAAAGCCGGCGGCCCCGCCCCGCCTCCCTCGTTGAACCGCCCGGCAGCAATACAGTAGGGGCAACGATCGAGGGGAAGCGGATGCCGACGGGCGCTGTCATCGAGTTCAGAAACATCACCAAACGGTTCGGTCAGGTCACGGCGGTCAACGATCTCTCCTTCACCGTTGAACCCGGCCGGGTCACCGGTTTTCTGGGGCCGAACGGTGCTGGAAAAACCACGACGCTGCGCATTCTGCTCGGTCTGGTCGCGCCGACAAGCGGCACCGCAACCTTCGGCGGCATCCGCTATCGCGATCTGCCGCAGCCCCTCGCCACGGTGGGAGCGGCACTCGAGGCAGCGAGCTTTCACCCGGGGCGCACCGCCAGGAACCACCTTCGGATCTATCAGATCGCCGCCGGCCTGCCCCGGGCGCGCGTCGACGAGGTGCTGGGTCTTGTCGGTCTTGCCGACTACGGCACCCGTCGCGTCGGTGGCTACTCGCTCGGCATGCGGCAGCGTCTGGGCCTGGCCTATGCGCTGCTCGGCGACCCCGGCGTGCTCGTGCTCGATGAGCCGATCAACGGCCTCGATCCGGAGGGCATCAAGTGGATCCGCGGCTTCCTGCGCGCCATGGCCGCCGAGGGTCGCACGGTTCTGGTCAGCTCCCATCTGCTCTCTGAGGTTCAACAGAGCGTCGATGACGTCGTGATCATCGCGAAGGGCCATCTGGTTCACCGCGGCCCACTGTCGAGCCTCGACAACGAGGTTGCCCCGCAGGTCGTCGTGGATTCTCCCGACCGCGAGGCGCTCATAGCTGCCCTGACTGCGGCCGGACTCAGCTTCATCGTGGGGCGCACTGGACTTTTGGTCGCCGATCGGGACCCGGGCCGAATCGGCCATCTCGCATTCGTCGCCGGAGTGGAGCTCAGTCATTTGAATCGTCAGAAATCGGGCCTCGAAGATTCGTTCCTCGCCCTCGTCGGTGGGGGTGACTCACTGTGAGCGTGTTCTTTCGCTCGGTCAACGCCGAGTTCGCCAAGATTCTGACCACCCGTATGTGGTGGATCCTGGCCCTCGTGCTGTTCGCCTACATCGCCCTACTCGCCGGCGGACTGTCCGCGCTGTTCGGCGGCATCCAGAGCGGTGCGATCGGCTCGGCGGCTGCGGGCGGCGGCGGGGCCCCGCCCCCGGCATCCTTGCCCGCCCTGATTTACAGCTTCGCGACCTCGGTGGGTTACGTCTTCCCCGTGCTGATCGGCGCGCTGGCGACGACGGGCGAGTTCCGCCACCAGACACTCACGCCGACGTTCCTCGCCACCCCTCGCCGCGGCGGTGTGCTGGGCGCGAAATCGGTCACGCTGTTCCTCGTCGGCGCTGGCTACGGTGTCGTTGCCCTGGCAGCCTCGGTGGGCATCGGCGCCCTCGTCATGAACGGATTCGGCATCGACCCGCAGCTGGGCGACAGCGCGATCTGGGCGCTCGTCGGCCGGGCCGTTCTCGCGATGGCGCTGTGGTCGACCATCGGTGTGGGCCTGGGTGCACTCGTGCCGAACCAGGTCGCCACGATCGTGATCGTGCTCGCGTTCACCCAATTCGTCGAGCCTCTGCTGCGCCTCGCCTCGTCGTTCACGACGGTAACGGCCGGAATCGGGCAGTTTCTGCCGGGCGCGGCATCCGATTCGCTGGTCGGTGCGAGCATTCTCACGATTACGAGCGCCTCCGCTGTGTCGCTGGATTGGCGGCAGGGTGGCCTGGTGCTGGTCGCCTATGCGACCATTGCCACCCTTGGCGGCTACATCACGAGCTGGAAGAAGGACGTCACCTAGTCGATCTTTCGCGCGCAACGGATGCCGCGGCACGCCTCCTTCGCCCTTCACCCTTCGCCCTTCGCCGCTCAAGCCCGTTCGCCCGTTCGCCCGTTCGCCCGTTCGCCCGTTCGCCCGTTCGCCCTTCGCCGCTCAAGCCCCTTCGCCGCTCAAGCCCCTTCGCCCCTCAATCCCCTCGCCTCCTTGCCCCCGCCCCTCCCGCCCCTCAATCCCCTCGCCCCTCTCACGCTCCTCACGCTCCTCACGCTCACGAGAGTGCAGTTGTTGGGGTCTCAGCGGCCGTGAAGTAACAACAACTGCTCACTCGCGGGATGGGCGGGCTGCACACCGACGGGCTACGCGCTGGCGAGCTACGCCTCGACCGGCTGATGATCGCCGGGCTGGTTCAGCGTCGACGGGCTGGTTCAGCGTCGACGGGCTGGTTCAGCGTCGACGGGCTGGTTCAGCGTCGACGGGCTGGTTCAGCGTCGACGCCCAGCGATCGCCGGCATCCGTTGTTCTGTGCGTCAGATCGCGCCGGGCCTAGGCTGGCAGCATGACTGAGACGATGCAGTTCCGGGCAATCGTGGTGCAGAAGACGACGGATGCCGCCGGCACCAGCGCGCAGACCGCCACACTGCAACTCGTCGACGATGACTTTCTGGGAAGTGCGGCCGTCACGATTGAGCTGCTCTACTCGAGCATCAACTTCAAGGACGGCCTTGCCCTGGGTGGGCGCCCCGGCGTGGTGCGTGCCTGGCCTCTGATCGCAGGAATCGACCTAGTCGGAACGGTGCTGCACAGCAGCGACCCGCGCTGGATGCCGGGCGATCTCGTGCTGCAGAACGGCGCCAAGCTGGGCGAGAGCCTGCACGGCGGGCTGGCCGAACGAGCCCGTGTCGACGGGGAGGCGTTGGTGCGACTGCCGTCGACCCTCAGCGCCAAGCGGGCCGCCGCCATCGGAACCGCGGGCTTCACCGCCATGCTGTCGGTGCTCGCGCTCGAACGCCACGGTGTGACCCCGGAATCCGGGCCTGTGCTCGTCACGGGAGCCACCGGTGGTGTCGGCTCACTGGCCATCGTGTTGCTGGCCGCCCGCGGCTACCGGGTGCACGCGCTCACCGGGCGTCTCGGCGAGTTCGGCGATTACCTCCGTGGCCTCGGAGCCGTCGACGTCATCGACCGGGCCGAGCTGCGTGAGCCCGGCAAACCGCTGCAGTCCGAGCGCTGGGCCGCAGTCGTCGACTCTGTGGGCAGTGTGACCCTCGCGAACGCGATCGCGCACACCAAATACGGCGGTATCGTGACGGCGTGCGGCATGGCCCAGGGCATCGACCTCCCGGCCACGGTGATGCCCTTCATTCTGCGGTCCGTCGTGCTGGCCGGGATCAATTCGGTCGACGCCCCGATCGCTCTCCGCGAGCAAGCCTGGCAGCGCCTCGGGACCGACCTCGACCTCGACCTGCTCGACCGTGTGACCCGAGTGATTCCGCTAGCCGAGGCTCCGGATGCGGCCGCGCGCATCCTGTCCGGCACCCTGCATGGGCGCACTGTCGTCGACGTGCGGGCCTGAGCCTCACCCGCGAGCGTGATCGACCCCTGAACCCACCCCGGTTTGGGCCAGCACCGTACACTGCAGGCATGGCCATCATCGCCGGAGTGTTCGTCGCCCTCGCCGCCGCGCTGCACGTCTACATCTTTCTGATGGAGAGCATCTGGTGGACGCATCCCGCCACTTGGAAACGTTTCGGCGTGGCCGATCAGGCGGCCGCAGACACCACCCGGCCGATGGCCTACAACCAGGGATTTTATAATCTGTTCCTCGCGGCCGGGGCGGCCCTGGGCCTGCTGCTCATAATGACCAGCCAATCAGATGCCGGCGCGGCGCTCGTGCTCTTCGCGACGGGATCAATGGTTCTCGCGGCACTCGTGCTGGTATCGACGGGTCGGCATTATCTGCGTGCCGCACTCGTGCAGGGCACGTTCCCGTTGATCGGCTTTCTGCTCGTGATTTTCGGCTGAGGGCGACTACTCGCGAGACGCGGCCGCGTTCGCGTCGCCGGTCCCAGTCTCGTCCGCGTCACCGGACTCGTCCGCGTCCGCGGTCTCGGCGGGGGCGTCGCCCGAGACGGCGGGCGCGGCCGGCGTCGACGAGTCTGCCTCATCGACGACCATCACATCCTGCAACTTGAGCGAGGTGATCAAGTCGGGAGCGTGCTGAGTGGTGATGATGATGCGGGCAAACTCTTCCCCGACAAGGTCAATTACCACGGCCTGCCGTTTGCTCTTGATGGCGATGAAGTCTTTGCCGCCATGAAACTTCCAGGTTCCGGTTGCGATTACCAGCGGAACCTCGAGGCCGGGGGCACGGATGCCCCGAATCCAGATCCACGGATCGTCGGTGATCGTGACCGAACGAATGTTCTCACGCTGCACCACGATGCCGTCCCGACGCAGTGACATCGTCTTTTCGGCGCGCGACAGATGGATCTCGAGCCGGTCGGGATGCACACGCAGGGAGGTCATGGTTCTAGTCTGCCCGGTCACCTCGACAATTGCCGTGTCCGAAACTCACAAAGAGGTAACTCCTGCGTCGGTGGTTTGCTCAGGACCCCGCCAACTACCCGGCGGGAACGGCCGCCGCGGCTGCACGCGACGCCGCGGGGAGCGCGTCGAGGATGCGGCTGATCGCGGTGTCGTCGTGGGCAGCCGAGACGAACCAGGATTCGAAGACCGACGGCGGTAGCGACACTCCACCCTGCTGCATGGCGTGAAAGAACGGGGCGTACCGGTACCCCTCCTGGCGCTTGACCGCCTCGTAGTCGCGCGGGGCATTCGCCGCGGCATCCGCCCCGAAGACAAAGCTGAACAGGTTGCCGGCCCGCTGCACGCGGTGTTCGACCCCCTGCGCGGCAAGAGCAGCCGTGACGGCCTCGGAGATGATCACGGATGTGGCGTCAAGGCGCTCGTAGACCGTGTCGTCGGCCGCGCGCAACGTGGCGATTCCGGCGGCGACGGCGACCGGGTTGCCGGACAGCGTGCCGGCTTGATAGACCGGACCGGCCGGAGCGAGAAAGTCCATGACGTCGGCGCGGCCGCCGAGCGCGGCCACCGGCAGCCCGCCACCAATTACCTTGCCGAACGTCAGAAGGTCGGGGGTGTAGTGCACCTCGGCGGCATTCTCGAGACCCCAATAGCCGGCCGCGCCGACCCGGAATCCGGTGAGAACCTCATCGAGGATGAGCAGCGCACCCTCGTCGTGCACGACGG
Organism: Leifsonia psychrotolerans; assembly: GCF_013410665.1. NCBI lineage: Bacteria > Bacillati > Actinomycetota > Actinomycetes > Micrococcales > Microbacteriaceae > Glaciibacter > Glaciibacter psychrotolerans. The sequence continues at coordinate 2,930,520 of NZ_JACCFM010000001.1, forward strand.
CGGCGAGGGCGGCGTTGAAGCCCGGGTCGGGCGCGACAACGCCCATATTGGCCGCCGCGGCCTCGGTGATGACGGCGGCGATACGGCCCGGATGCGCCGCGAAGGCCGCGCGCACAGCGTCCAGATCGTTGTAGGGCAGCACGAGGGTCTGGGCGGCGGTGGCCGCGGTCACCCCCGCTGATCCGGGCATCGCCAGCGTGGCGAGACCCGATCCGGCCTCGGCGAGGAGCCCATCGGAGTGCCCGTGGTAGTGGCCGGCGAACTTGATCAGCAGGTCGCGCCCGGTGAAACCGCGGGCGAGTCGGATGGCCGTCATCGTCGCCTCGGTGCCGGTCGAGACGAGACGTAGTTTCTGCACGGCTCCGACACGGCCGGTGACGAGCTCGGCGAGCTCGGTCTCGGCCGGCGTCGAAGCGCCGAAAGAGAGTCCCCGCGCGGCGGCCTGCTGTACGGCACTGACGACATCCGGATGCGCGTGGCCGAGAATCGCCGGACCCCACGAGCAGACCAGGTCGACATACTCGCGCCCGTCGGCATCGGTGACGTACGGCCCCTGCGCCGAAACGAGGAACAGCGGGGTGCCCCCGACCGAGCGAAACGCTCGGACGGGCGAGTTCACCCCTCCGGGAATTGATCGCTGGGCGCGCGCAAAGAGCTCGTCGTTGTGGCTGTTCATCGTGCTTCTTTCTCGTTGATCCAGGTGGCAAGTTCGACGGCCCAGTAGCTCAGCACGACGTCCGCTCCGGCACGTTTGATCGACAGGACCGACTCTTCGACCGCGCGACGGCGGTCGATCCAGCCCTGGGCGGCGGCGGCCTCGATCATGGAATACTCGCCGGAGACTTGATATGCCCAAACTGGAATATCGCTGAGGGCTGCGACGTCGGCGAGCACGTCAAGATAGCTGCCGGCCGGCTTGACCATGACGACATCCGCCCCCTCAGCAATGTCGAGCAGTGCCTCACGCACGCCCTCCCGACGATTCGCGGGGTCGAGCTGGTAGCTGCGGCGGTCGCCGTCCAGCGTCGACTCGACGGCGTCGCGGAACGGTCCGTAGAACGCGGAGGCATATTTCGCCGAGTAGGCCAGCACTGCGGTGTCTGAATAGCCGTCGTCGTCGAGGGCCTCACGCACCGCGGCGACCTGACCGTCCATCATGCCGCTGAGCCCGAGTACCTGCGACCCGGATCCCGCTTGCACGAGAGCCATCTCGGTGTACCGCTTCACCGTGGCGTCGTTGTCGACGCGGCCGTCGGAGCCGAGCACCCCACAGTGGCCGTGATCGGTGAATTCGTCGAGGCAGAGGTCGGTCTGCACCACGAGCGCATCGCCCACCTCGGCGGCGAGAACACGCGTGGCCACGTTCAAGATGCCGTCAGGATCAGTGGCGCCGGATCCGATCGCGTCACGCTTTTCGGGAACACCGAAGAGCATCACCCCGGATACTCCGGCTTCGGCAGCCTCGACGACGGCGCGTCTGGCGCTGTCGAGGCTGTGCTGCATCACGCCCGGCATCGACGCGATCGGTAGCGCCTGGGCGGTTCCCTCACGCACAAAGAGAGGCAAGACCAAATCGCCCGGGTGCAGTCGGGTCTCGGTGGCGAGTCGTCGCAGGGCCGGCGTGGCGCGCAGTCGACGGGGGCGAATGAGAGGGTTATTCACCCGTTCAGCCTACGTCCCGCACCTGCACGCAGCTCACAGAAACGATCAGGAGCCGAGCGCAACTCGCACGAGGGCATCAATGAGGCTCTCCGCCGTGCGTTCGTCGGCGATCACGTCGACGCGGAGGCCCACAGCCGCCGCATCCTTCGCCGTCTGCGGGCCGATGCAGGCAATGAGCGTACCCTCGGGAATCGGGCCGAGCTGCTGTTGCACCTGCTGCGCCACGCTGCCGGAGGTGACGAGGATGGCCTGCACGAGCCCGGCCGCGACATCGGTGGCGACTTTTTCGCTGACCGGCACCCCAATGGTGCGGTAGGCGACGACAGACTCCACCTCGTGGCCGATGCGACGCAGTCCCTCGGTGAGCAGTGGCTTGGCGATCTCGGAGCGCAGGGTGAGCACGCGCAGTGGAATCTCACCGTGGGTCGCGGCCTCCCACTCGGCCAGCAGTCCGCGGGCCGTGTTGTCCTCCGACGGAACGATGTCGACCTGGTAACCGGCTGCGGTGAGTGCGGCGGCCGTGGTCTCGCCCACGGCGGCGACGCGCGTCGTGGGTGGCACCACTGCACGGTGGGAGGTCAGCACGTCGACGGTGGTGGCGCTGGTGACGGTCATCCAATCGAATTCGCCGGCGGCCAGACGGGTCAGAGCGGCATCAAGTGTCTCGGCGTCGTCGGTCTGCGCGAAGTTGATCATGGCTGCAACGATCGGTTGGGCGCCCTTGGCCCGGAGCTTCGCCGAGACCTGATCGCCCCAGGGGCCGCCGCGCGGAACGAGGACCGTCCAGCCGGCCAGCGGCTTGACTTCGATCTGGCCGGTGTCGTGGCGTTCGTACGTCATACTGCGCCTTCCATCCGGGCGAGCTTCCCTGCCCCCGCGGCCAGAAGCTCGGCGACGACACGCTGCGCCACATCGCGGGCGGCCTCATGCAAATCAGCCGGCGCGGTGGACTCGGGCGTCGCCGCGTGCGAGCTCGTGAGCTGCGCGGTGCCGTCGGCGCTGTAGACCGTAGCGGTGAGAAAGAGCAGCCCATCGTCGACGACGGCCGAGGCGCCGACGGGTGCCGAACATCCAGCCTCGAGCCCGGCCAGAACCAGGCGTTCAGCGGCCGTCGTGGCCTGGGTCGTGACGTGATTGATACTGGCAAGCGCAGCGGCCAGGGCTCGGTCGAGACGACCCTCCCGCACCTCAACCGCCAGGGCACCCTGGCCGGGAGCCGTCGGCCAGTTCGACAACTCGAGGAACTCGGTGGCGACGGCGTCAAGACGGCCGAGACGACCGAGGCCGGCCGCGGACAGCACGATTGCATCGAGCTCACCGTCGCTGACGAAGGCGAGCCGCGTGTCAACGTTGCCACGGATGTCGACGACCTGCAGGTCGGGCCGCAGCGCACGCAGCTGAGCGACCCGACGCGGCGAACCCGTGCCGACTGTGGAGCCCGCCGGGAGAGCCTCGAGCGTCATTCCGTCGCGCGCGCAGAGCACATCGCGGGCATCGGCACGTTTCGGAGTGGCACCGATCACGAGGCCGGGGTGGGCAGCCGTGGGCAGATCTTTCAGGGAGTGAACCAGAACATCGCACTCATCGGCCAGCAGCGATTCACGCAGGGCGCTGGCGAAGACGCCCGTGCCGCCGAGGCTCGACAGCGACTCGCGCGAGGTGTCGCCGTGTGTCGTGATCGTGACGATTTCGATCGGCGCGCCCGCTGCGGCACCGATGCGGTTCGCAATCGCCGTGCTCTGAGCGATCGCCAGGGCACTCCCCCGCGTTCCCACACGAATCACTGTCGGAGTCTTCGCCGTGCTCATGGTGCCATTCCTGCCAGCGCCGGCTTGAAGCCCAGGCGCACATTCTCACAACACCCGGGCCGACAGATGTCGTACCAGGGTCCGAGCTCGGTCAGGGCGGGGCGCTCCTCGACGGGCACGTCGCCGACACGTTCCATGACGAGGTCGACGAGGCCGCTGACGTACGCCGGGTTGGTGCCGGGAGTCGGCACGCGCACGGCGTGCACACCGTTTTCGGCGGCCGTTTCCATCGCCTCGGTGTCGAGATCCCAGAGCACCTCCATGTGGTCGCTCACGAAGCCCAGTGGCACGATCACCACCGCACGGATGCCTCGGGCTGGCAGTTCGGCGATCACATCGTTGATGTCAGGTTCCAGCCACGGCATGCTGGGCGGGCCGGACCGAGACTGGTAGACCAGCTGCCAGGGAATGTCGACGGGCGTTGGTGTCTCGCCCGACTCGACAACCGGGGTCGCCGCGGCCATCACGACCTCTGCTACCGCGAGGTGCTGTGCCTCATAGGCGCCGCCCGCCCCGAAGCCACGCTCGGCCGGACCGCTCTTGGCGGCGTCTTCCGACGGGATCGAGTGGGTGGCGAACAACACCAGCGCCTCAGTGGCGAGGTCGATGCCGGGAACACTCGTGGTGACATCCGCCAGCCCCTGCGTGACGCCCTCGATGAACGGCAGCACAAAGCCGGGGTGGTCGAAGAACTGACGCACCTTGTCGATGTGCACTTCGCCCTCGAGGCCGGTGTCCGCGAGGGCTTGAGCGAAATCTTCACGGTATTGGCGGCAGCTCGAGTAGGAGCTGTAGGCGCTCGTCGCGATCGCGATCAGACGGTTGTGGCCCGCCGCGTGGGCTTCCCGAATGGTGTCGGCCAGGTAGGGATCCCAGTTGCGGTTGCCCCACAGCACCGGCAGGTCGATGCCGCGAAAGGACAGCTCGGCCTCGAGGGCGGCCTTCAGCGCTCGGTTCTGGTTATTGATCGGGCTCACTCCGCCGAAGTGACGGTAGTGGTGGGCGACTTCCTCGAGGCGCTCCTCCGGAATGCCCCGACCACGCGTGACATTGCGGAGGAACGGAATCACATCGTCCTGGCCTTCTGGGCCGCCGAAGCCGGCCAACAGAATTGCGTCGTACTCGGTCATTACTGCAACACCTCCACAAGTTCGGCGAGTGTGACGCGACGGCCCGTGTAGAACGGAACCTCCTCGCGCACGTGACGCCGCGCATCCGTCGCGCGCAATTCGCGCATGAGATCGACGAGTTCGGTGAGTTCGTCGGATTCGATCGGCAGGAGCCATTCGTAGTCGCCGAGGGCGAAGGCCGAGACGGTGTTCGCGATCGCGCCGCGAAAAGCCGCACCCTTGCGGCCGTGGTCGGCAAGCATGCGACTGCGCTCGGCCTCGGGCAGCAGGTACCACTCATAGCTGCGCACGAACGGGTAGACCGTCATCCAGTTCTTGGCGGCCACGCCGCGGAGGAACCCGGGCACGTGGCTTTTGTTGAACTCGGCGTCACGGTGCACGCCCATGGCGTTCCAGGTGGGCAGCAGGCTCTTGAGCAGGCGCGTGCGACGCAGCTCGCGGTGAGCCCACTGCAGGGTCTCGGCCTCGTCGGCATGAGTCCAGATCATCACATCGGCGTCGGCGCGCAGGCCTGACACGTCGTAGAAGCCACGCACCGAGACGCCCTCGGCCTCGACCAGGGCAATCACATCGTCAAGCTCGTTGACGGCATGGGGTACGTCACGGCCGTCGAGGTCGTCGGGGTTCGCCGGATCTTTCCGCAGCACAGCGAAAAGGGTGAATCCGTGCGGTGATTCCTGGTCTGGAGCATCGGTGGAGTGAAGAGTGTGGGCGCTGGTTACTGCCTCTCCGGCAGCCGGGTGAGTCATTCCCCCAGTCTCCCTCGCTTTTCCGCCAGCACCAAAAGCGAGCGCCGCGGTCAGGCTGAAGCGCCGGGGATCAGCGACGCTGCACGGCCTTCACTCCCAACCAGACAGCGGTCCCCACGACCGTTGCAGCGGTCACGGCGATTCCGACCACGGCGATCGGATTGTCCTCGCCCAGTGTGCGCAGGCCATAGCGCACCCGCCGAACCCTGATCTTGATCTGGTGTGGAAGGTTGAGCTTCTTCTCGATGGCATCGAGGGTGCTGGCCAGGTCGCCGCGCGCCCGCGTGGCGTCGGCCCGTAACTCGGCCAGGCTCTTCTTGGGTGGCGGGGTCGGCTGCTCCGCTGCCTTCGCCGTGGGGTCGGAGGCAGCGTGTGCTGCGCGCCGCGTCACATCCGTGGTCGGCGTGCTTTCGTTGATCGATCGATCAGTGGCCATAATCGCCAACCCCCTTGAATGCGTCGACATCGTGACGGATGCTTGCGGCCATGCCGTTCGGGTCTGTGGCCGTCGCGGCCTTCAGCCGTCCGACGCCGATCAGAACCAGAATCGCGGCGATGAGCAGCAAAGCCACGGCGACAATCAGGGCCGACAGCCAGAGCGGCAACACCAGCGCAAGGGCGATCACCGCGAGGGCGATGAACACGCCCAGTGCGAAGAATCCGAACGTTGCGGCGACGACGAACAAGCCGATACCCAGGCCCATGTTCTTCGCTTTGCCGCTCAGCTCGGCGAGGAACGCCGCCAGTTCAGCCTTGATGAGGTCGGTGATATGGCCAGGCAGTTCGCCGATCAGAACGAACAGGCTGCGTTTGGCCTTCGGGTTAAATCCACTCGTGCTCACAGGTATGCCTTCCCGATGCAACGACGGTTAGGTGGAGGGGCTATCGCCCGCGGCGGCGGCCGGCTTCGCCGTGCGGGCCGACGTGCTGGCAGCAGGCTTCGTGGCGGATGTGGACTTCGCCGCAGCCGACTTCGTCGAGGCTGACTTCGCGGCGTCTGACTTCGCGGAGTCTGACTTCGCGGAGTCTGACTTCGCGGCGGCAGACTTCGTGGCGTCTGACTTCGTCGCTGTCACCGAAGGGCTCTGCGTGGCCGAGGCTGACGGGGACTTTGCCGTTGCCTTCTTCTTGTTCGTGGCGGATTGCACGGCCTTCTTGCCGACGCTGAACAGTGTGACGGGCAGATCGCCGATGGCCTCAAGCGTGAAGTCGCGCACGATCGTCACGCGGCGCTGTACAGGCTTGGCGTTCCACAGCTCATTCGCCGCAGAGGCAATCTGGTCGTAGCGTTTGCGGCCGGCGCGTGCGCCGAGCACGTAGCCGACGAGCCCGCCGGTGATAAAGAGAAGCTTTCCCCGCATTGTGACTCCATTCCGTCAGGTTCACGTTTCACCAGAGTAGCCCTCCCCCTTCCGGGTTGGCACATGCAGTACCAGACCGGCGCGTGTTAGGGCACTGGATCTGCGCGTGCGGGGCGCAGAGCCGGGGCGGTGATCGCAGTGAGTGCGACGATCGAGGTCACGATCGTTCCCCAGTCAATGAACAGCTCGCCACCCGGGATCACGAGAACCAGAATAATGAAGACCGGCACCAAGGCGAGCACCACACACTGCAGCGTCACGAAAACCTGCCAGGCCCACCGGTGACCCCGACGAATCGGCCAGAGCAAGATCAGCAAAATGACGCCGATGATGACGCCGTTGCCCCCCGCCGGAGCGCCCGACAGCGGCACCCAGACGATGCCCGCCAGCTCGGCGATGATCACGATCGCCAACCACAGGCCCGGGCGCGTCGAACGTATTCCACCTCCGGATTGTTCACTCACTCGGTGCTCGGCATTCCGAGCGCCGCATGACGGATGCGACCAGCTGCGGCGAGCGCGTCCGGAATGACGGCGGCCAGGCCGACCCCCGAGAGCCAGGCCCCGGTCAGCTCGAGTCCCTCGACGTCGGCGAGCACCTCACGCACCGCGTGCACTCGTTCGCGGGCGCCGATCGTCGCCGGCGACAGTGCGCCGTGCCAGGGGGTACGGGCGAAGCCAACCACGGCTGCCTTCTCGAGGGGAACGCCCAGAATGCGTGCGGCGTCGTGCAGTGCGAGCGCTTGGAACTCGGCGTCGCTCAAGATTTCGGTCGAGCCCGGCTCGCCGGCTCGTCCGTACGAGAGCCGGAGAACATGTCGGCCGGGGCCGGCGGCCTCGGCCACCCAGTCCCATTTGGCACTGACATGGGTGAGGGCCTTCGCGCTGATTCCAGGCGTAGCGGCGGCAACGAGAACCCCGGTGCCCCGCTGGTGCGCGTCGAGTGAGGGCGCGTCGATCACGACAGTGGCGAGTTCGACGGCCGTCGGCTCGGGCCAGTCCAACTCGGTGAGTGTGGCGAGCTCGTCGCTGAGCGGCGCGACCAGGTCGAGCGCCGGTCTGTTCGAAGTGGCGACGATCACGAAACGAGCGGTCAGCGTCGAGAGCAGGTCCGCGTCATCCACGAGCTGGGCGGTAGGCGGCTGGGCGGTAGGCGGCTGGGCGGCAGGCGGCTGGGCGGCAGGCGGCGCGATCGTAACCGTCCACGTAGGTTCCTCGTCGGTGCCGCTGCGTTCGAGAGCCTGCACTCGGGCATCCGTCACGGATTCGACGCCATAGTGCGCGAGCTCGGCCACGAGCGCGGTGACCATCGTCGACATGCCGCCGCGGAGCCCACCGACGGCAGAACCGGCGGAACCGGCCGGCTTGTTTCCAATCAGAGCCAGCACAGCGCCCGAGAGTGAACCCGTCGTGGTGAGCGCCGAGTTCAACCCCGGGGCGACGACGTCGACCTCCAGGTCGGTCGCGGGCGCCGAATAGACGCCGGCTGCAACGGGATCGACGAGTCGCTCGAGCACGCGGCGTCCCATGCGCTTCTGCACGAGTTCGCCCAGGTTGTGTTCGCGCCCGATCTTCAGCACGGGCATCAATCGGTCGAGGTACGCGCGCCAGGCGCCGCCCCAGCCGATCACGGCGCGCACGTCGGCGGCGAGCGGAGACGACGGGATGCCGAGCACTCCTCCGCGCGGCAACGGCACACTCACCGCGGCTCCCGCTTCGCGCCCTTCGCCGGGCAGGCAGAGCCACGCCCCCGCCGAGTTCGGCATGACGATCTGTTCGGTCAGGCCGAGGCTGGCCACGAAATCGGCGACAGCCCCCGCACGCACGGCGAAACTCTCGGCGCCGCTGTCGAGCGTGAGCCCACCGACGGTGTGCGAGGCAACGGCGCCACCGACGGCATCCGCGGCCTCAAGAAGCGTCACACGCAGTCCGATGCGCGCGCATTCCCGGGCGGCCACGAGGCCGGCAACACCGCCGCCGATCACGACGACATCGCGCGGGCCGGTGCGCAGATCGGTGCGCGCCGTGCTGCCACTCAGGCGGCTATCGCTCACGCGCGCTCCCCTGCCGAGGCACGTGCCTGCGGGTCGGTGTGAGCATCGGTGCGCGCGCTCAGCTCGTGCACGAGTTCGACGACACGGGTGAGCACGGCCGGGTCGGTCTCGGGCGGCACGCCGTGACCGAGGTTGAACACGTGTGCTGGGGCGGATGCGCCGCGCTCTAGCACAGTGCGCACCTCCGCTTCGAGCACCGGCCAGGGCGCGTTCAGCAGTGCCGGGTCGAGGTTGCCTTGCAGCGGCGTCGTACCGCCGAGGCGCCGGTTGGCCTCATCGAGTGGAATGCGGTAATCGACACCGACGACATCCGCGCCGATGTCGCGCATGGCGCCCAGCAGCTCACCGGTGCCCACGCCGAAGTGCACGATCGGCACGTGTCGACGGACCTCGACCGGGTCGGCCGCGGCATCGCGCGATCGATCGACGTAGCCGAGATCCTGCACCGGGGCGATCGCGGCAGCGGATGCCGGGGCGACGTACCGCGTGTAGTCCTCGAGCGACAGGGCGCCGGCCCACGAGTCGAAGAGCTGTGCGGCGCTGGCACCCGCGAGCACCTGGGCGCGCAGGAAGCGACCGGTGACGTCAGCGGTCCAGGCCATCAGCGCGGCCCAAGCTTCGGGGTCGGCGTGCATGAGCGTGCGGGCGTGAATGTGGTCCTTCGACGGCCCACCCTCAACCAGGTAGGCGGCCAGAGTGAACGGGGCTCCGGCGAACCCGATCAGCGGGGTGGAGCCGAGTTCGGCGACCGTGCGGGCGACGGCGTCGGCGATGGGGGCCAATGCCGTGTCAAGAACCGCGGGGTCGAGCGCGGTCAGCGCCGCGACATCCGTTCCCGTGCGCACCGCGGTGCCGAGAACCGGGCCCTTGCCCGCCACGATCGTGACGTCGACGCCGACGAGCTTCAAGGGCACGACGATATCGCTGAAGAAGATTCCGGCGTCAACGCCGTGGCGACGCACGGGCTGCAGCGTGATTTCGCTGGTCATGGCCGGGTCAAGGCAGGCGTCAAGCATGTCGGTCCCGACGCGCAGTTCGCGATATTCGGGAAGCGATCGGCCGGCCTGGCGCATAAACCAGACCGGTGTCGCGTCGGGCCTGACGCCCTGGTAGGCCCGCACCAGGCGGGAGTTGGCGGTCAAGCCGCTGGACAGGGGATGTTGCGCGTCGAGGTTCACGCTCTCGATTGTGTCAAATTTCCCTGACCTCGTCGTCGATTAAGGTTCTGCTACTACGCGACGTAGAATCAGGCAGTGTTGATTTGTCTCTCCGCGAGCCACAAGAACTCACACTTCGATGTGCTCGAAAAGCTTTCCTTGGCCTCCGCCGCCGCCGCGCAGCAGATCACGGCGTGCCACAGCGCTCTCAGCGGGGCGATTGTCGTCGCGACCTGCAACCGGTTCGAGGCCTATCTCGATCTCGACGAGCCCTTCGGCGTTTCACCGATGCCCGCCATTCATGCCGCCATCGACGCATTGAGCGCAACGAGCGATGTCGCCGCCGAAACACTGCGCGACACCCTGCAACTCGTTCATGGCAACGGCGTGCCTCACCACCTGTTCGCCGTGTCGAGTGGACTCGAGTCCGTCGTCGTCGGCGAAGGCGAGATTGCCGGTCAGGTGCGCCGGTCGCTCGAGCAGGCCCGCAGTGACGGCACGACGAGCCCCGAACTCGAACGTCTCTTTCAACGGGCATCGCAGACCTCTCGCGGGGTGAAAAATCAGACCGGCCTCGGAACCGCCGGTCGCTCGCTCGTGCGCCTCTCGCTCGAACTCGCATCGAGTCGGGTGAGCGACTGGGCCGCCAGCCGCGTGCTCTTGCTCGGCACCGGACGCTACGCCGGCGCCACCCTGGCCGCCCTGCGCGACCGTGGCGCCGAGAATGTGCGGGTGTACTCGCCATCGGGTCGGGCCGTGAAATTCGCCGAGTCACACGGCATCGCCGCGGTGGTCGAAGCCGACCTGGCTCGCGAGGCGGCCCGGGCCGACCTGATCATCACCTGCACGACTGCCGACCACTTCGTCGTGGATGCCGCGCTCCTGGGCACCGGACGTCACGCGCTGGGCCAAGATGCAGCAGCCGCGGACGCGCAGCCGCTCAAGCTGTGCCCGATCGCGCCGTCGCCGGCGCCGGCCGAAACCACTTTCCACCAGCTCATCATCGACCTGGGCATGCCGCGCAATGTCGACCCCGATGTGACACAGCTCGCCGGCGTGGCGCTGCTTGACCTCGAGACCATTCGCATCCACGCGCCACTCGAGGCGCTGAATGCCACGAGCGAGGCCCGCGAGTTGGTTTCCCAGGCGGCTCGTGACTTCACCGCAGTGTCGACCGAACAGAGCCTGGCGCCCGCCGTCGTGGCCCTGCGCTCGCACGTCTTCGACATCCTCGAGGCAGAGATCGAGCGCGTGCGCAGCCGGAACGAGCACAGCGCACAGACCGAAGCCGCGCTGCGGCACCTGGTCGGTGTGCTGCTGCACACGCCCATGTTGCGTTCGCGCGAGCTCGCCCGCAGCGGCGAGCACGACGCCTACTTCGACGGCCTTGAGGCACTCTTCGGCCTCAAAGTCGAGCGAGCGGATGCGTCGGGCCCATCGGCGCGCACGCCCTGACGCAGAGTTGCCTGTTCTGGCACCACCGCACGTCGTAGGCTGGCCCCGACCGCCGAAAGCCGACCTCGACGGTGGAGAGGTTCACCGTGACGACGCCTGCCGGACTCACCACCCTTCCGTTTGACGCATACCCCCTGCGCACCGATCGCCTGATGTTGCGTCCCCTCACCGACGCCGACGTCGACGACGTGTTCGCCTACCAGTCGGATGCCGAGGTCGTGCGCTATCTCCCCTGGCCTGTGCGCGACCTCGATGAGTCGCGCGAGCACACACTGACGCGCGCCGGTTTCACTCGGCTCGAAAACGACCGCGACGCACTCATTCTCGCGGTCGAGTTACATGGCGAACACGGCGACGGCGACGGCCGCAGCGACGAACACCAGACCGACGAACGTCAGACTGACGAAAGCCAGAACGACGCGGGTGTCAATGATGGCGTGCGTGGCCCTGTCATCGGCGACCTCACCGTCGTTCTCGAGAGCGGTGAGCTCGCGCAAATTGAGATCGGTTGGGTCTTCCATCCCGACTACCAGCGCAAGGGCTACGCCACAGAAGCCGCTCGCGCCCTCCTCGAACTGGCCTTCGCGCACATTGGCGCCCATCGCGTGCTTGCGCGACTGGATCCGCACAACACGGCATCCGTCGCCTTGTGCCAGAGATTAGGTATGCGCCAAGAGGCATATTTCAGAGAGAGCGAGATTTTGAAGGGCGAGTGGGGCGATCTGGCGATCTACGCTCTACTGCGCAGCGAATGGGAAGCCGTTCGCTAACGCCATCTAAGCAACAGGTGTTGCCAAAGTGACAGTGGCGGCGTAACGTGGGGGGAGACCCCACACCGGGGGTTCGCTCCGAAAAGGAATGGCATGGATCCCCGTCGGGAACGCACCCAGGTCGCGCTGCGCGAGGCCATTCTGACCCTCGCCACCGAGCGCGATATCTCGAGCATCACGGTTTCGGATGTCACTCGAGCCGCGGGGATCAACCGAGCAACCTTCTACACACACGCCGAATCGCCCCACGCCTTGCTGGTTGCTGTGCTGCACGCTGAGCTTGCCGCCAGCAAGGCCACTTTTGCCGTGGCAACCGAGCGCGCCGGCGTCACTCCGCGTGACGTGGTGCTCACCACCCTCGACTGGATCGCCGACCACGTCGAGGCTCACGCGGCCATCTACCGATCGGGCCTCAGTCGCAGTTCAGGCCTGCCGCTGTGGCCGCTTCTCACCGAACATTTCGAAGACACGCTCGCCGACTACCTGGGGCACCATCCAGAGTTCCTTCCCGCCTCCCCCGCGGGGCTTTCGCCCGCACTGCTCGCGACCGGCTATGCCGCGTACTCCGCGCATGGCATCGTGGGCGCGATCGCCGCCTGGCTGACCGTGCCGGATCTGGGGTCGCGCGCGCTCTTCACCGAAGTCACCGTCAATTCTCTGGCCGCCTGGTGGACAGGCGTCGCCACACCCCCGTCCGCGGAAGATCCCGCGGCGAATGAAGCACGACGAAGCGGCGGGAACCCCCGTTCGCTCGCCGACTGAACAGGAGAAAACCATGGGACGTCTCGACAACAAGGTCGCACTCATCAGCGGAGGAGCCCGCGGAATGGGCGCCACGCACGCCCGCGCATTCGTCGCCGAAGGAGCACGCGTCGTGCTTGGTGATCTGCTCGACGCGGAGGGTGAGGCCCTCGCCGCCGAACTGGGCGACGCGGCCGCGTACATCCACTTGGATGTCACGAAGCCGGACGACTGGAAGGCCGCCGTCGAGTTCACGGTCGCGCACTTTGGCAGCCTCACTGTTCTGGTGAACAACGCCGGCATCGCCAATGGCGCCCCCATCACGACGTTCCCGCTCGAACTCTGGCAGAAGACGCTCGACATCAACCTGACCGGTGTCTTCAACGGCATCCAGGCAGCCACGCCGGCCCTCGTCGCCGCGGGTCCCGGCGGATCCATCATCAACATCTCGTCCGTTGAAGGCCTCCGCGGCAGCGCCGGCCTGCATGCCTATGTGGCCTCCAAGTTCGCCGTTCGGGGCCTCACCAAGTCGGTCGCGCTCGATCTCGGCCAGTACGGCATCCGAGTCAACAGCGTGCACCCCGGCTTCATCGAGACCGAGATGACCAAGGCCTACGACGCTGCGCAGTTCCAGATTCCGCTCGCACGCGGCGGCGCCCCCGAAGAGGTCTCGAAGATGGTGCTGTTTTTGGCCAGCGATGACAGCAGCTACTCCACCGGTGCCGAGTTCGTCGTCGACGGCGGCATGATCGTGGGAATTCCGCACGCCTGAGCCCGAGCGGCAGCGAAATGCCGACAGGCCCGGCCCGCGGAGGGGCCGGGCCTGTCGTGCCTTCAGATGCGGTTTAGGCCGCGAGCCAGAGGTCGGGGCCGAACACCTCATAGTGAATGTGCGTGGCCGGAATGCCGGCGTCGATGGCCTGCGAGCGCACGGCACGCATGAATGCCAGCGGACCGCAGAGGTAGAGGCGAGCGTCGGCGGGCAGGTCCAGGCCGGCAAGCGACATGTAGCCTTCGGTTGCCTCGGTATCGTCGGCCTTGGCGGTGATGTCTTCGAGCCAGAGTTTCAAATCCGCATTGGGCAGCGCCGCGATGGATTCGCGCATCTGCTCCTTCAACGCCCAGGCATCCTCGGTCGCCTCAGCGTGCAGCACCAGCACTTGCCGGTCGGATCCGACAGCGGCCAAGTTCGCCAGTGCCGACGCGCTCGGGGTGCAGCCGATGCCGGCGGTGGCGAGCACGATTGGAGCACCCGAGGTGTCGATGGTCAGATCGCCGTACGGGTTGGAGAGTTCAACCGTGTCGCCCACGTTGAGGTTTTGGTGCATGAAGGGCGAGACCTCGCCGCCCTCGTCGAACTTCGTTGTGATCACACGCTCGGTGGTCGAGGTGACCGCGTCGCTCAGGGTGTACTGCCGGCACTGACGGATGCCGTCGAGAAGCGGAACGCGCACCGAGACGAACTGGCCGGGCTTGGCAACGGTGACGGCAGTCTCATCGGCGGGGGCGAAACGGAAGGTGATCGAGCCGACTCCGGCGATGGTCTTCGAGACCAGCGTCCAGTCAGTCCAGATTTTGTCGTTAGCCTGCTGGGCGTAGAGGCCCTTCTCAATCTTGATCAGTGCGTCGGCCATCAGCCAATAAACCTCGGTCCATGCCTCGGCGACGGCGGGGGTGACCGCCTCGCCCAGGTCATCGACGATCGCGGCGAAGAGGTGCTCATACACAATCTGGTACTGCTCAGGAGCGATGCCGAGGGAGGTGTGCTTGTGGGCGATGCGGGCGAGCACGGCTTCCGGCAGCGTGCCGGGGTTGTTGACCAGGTGAGTGGCGAAGGCCGCGATGGAACCTGCCAGGGCCTGCTGCTGCGTGCCGTTGTTCTGATTGGCGCGGGAGAAGAGTCCGTCCAGAAGCTCCGGTCGAGCCGCAAACATCCGCGAATAGAACTTCGGGGTGATGTGCGAGATGCGCTCACCGATGATCGGCAGAGTGGCCTCAATGACCGGACGGGACTTCTCAGACAGCATGGGGTGGCTCCTTAGCGAAGAGGCGGTGCATATCTTGTATCTGTTATGCAAGATTGAATACCTAAGTTCTACGCCGCGTAGAAGTTAAGTGCAAATCGACGGTTCCGCGGCGTGTCAGCGCAGAACGGGAAACGGCAGCAGGCGCCGGGACGCCGGGCCGGTGAGGTCTTCGATGCGCAGCAGATCGAGCTCGGCGTAGAACGCTTCACGAGCACGGCGCAGCGCACCGCGCAGTGTGCACTGGGCAATTAGGGGGCAGGCGACTCCGGTCTCGGAGACGCAGTCGACAACGTCATCGCGCACATCGAGGTCGCGCATCAACGTGCCCACCGCGAGCTGGAGCCCCCGGGCGCTGATCTGCGACCCGCCGTACCGACCGCGGGTCACCTCGATGGCCTGGCGATTGCGCAACTCGAGAACAGCCTTGGCCACATGGTTGTAGGGCACGCCGATCTGCTCGGCAATCTCCCGGGTGGTGATCAGTTGATCAGGGCGGGAACCGAGCAGCATCAGTGTGCGCAGGCACACATCGGCGAAGGCGCTGAGTTTCACGCTTCCCATTCTTGCAGGATCCCCTGGGCGGCTTCTCGGCGCGGCATCCGCCCGCTGGGCCCTACCGGAGTGGGCGCTTGGCCGGGGCGGATGCCGCAGAGGCGCTGTCGGCCGCCGCTACTTCGAAGACCGGCAGGATGCGGTTCTCGAACTGGGTCGTGAGCACAATCGAGCTGCGGGTGCGTTTGACGACCTTGGTGCGCATCATGGTGTCGAACACGCGCTGCAGATCGCGGTTCGATCGGGCGACGATGCGCAGCACGATGTCGCTGTCACCCGAGGTCGTATACATGTCCAGAATCTCGGGAATCTGCTGCAACCACTCCAGGGCTGTGGCATGCCCGAGATCCTGATCGATCTCCACATGACAGATCGCCGTTACCGGAAAGCCGAGGGCTGCCGCATCAAGCGTCGGCTCAAACCGAGTAATGACCCCGGTTTCATGCATACGGTTGAGCCTGGCCTGCACGGTGGGCCGCGCGACGCCCAGCCGCTTGGCGGCCTCGACCACGCTGATGCCGGGCTCGTCGGTGTAAAGCTTCACGATGGAATAGTCGAGGGCATCGACGCGCTGAGGACTCATTGGCCTTACAATCTGTCAGGATTCTCGGGGCTTTGCTGCTGCAAACGGTACAGCATGTGGTGTCATAAAGTAACAAGTTGCTCGCCCCTGTCAGTCTCGCTAGCATCGGCAACACTGTCGCCGCTGACATTCGTGTTGTGGCGCATCCCCCAGCGCACTCCCCACCGAGTGCGGCGCACCACACACTAAGGGCACACAGCATGGTTTTTCAGCGTGACGCGATCTCGAAACTTCCCGCCTACAAGCAAGGCGTCGCTCCCGGCGACAGCGGAGCCGTCAAGCTGTCCAGCAACGAGAACCCCTTCGCTCCGCTGCCGTCCGTCGTGACGGTTATCGCCGAAGCGTTATCGACCATCCACCTCTACCCGAGCATGTCGGCACCCGAGCTCACCGAACGCCTGGCCGCCCGCTACGACATCGATGCCGAGAACCTGGCGTTCGGCGCCGGTTCGGTCGAGGTTGCCTCCCAGCTCATTCACGCCAGCGCCGGCGCAGGCGACGAGGTCATTTTCGCTTGGCGTTCGTTCGAGGCCTACCCGATTCTGGTCCAGGTCGCCGGCGCCACCCCGATTCCCGTACCGCTGACGGATGGCGACCGTCACGACCTCCCCGCGATGGCCGCAGCCATCACGGCCCGCACACGCCTGATTTTTGTCTGCAACCCGAACAACCCCACCGGTGCCACGGTCACCACCGCCGAAATGCACGACTTCCTGGCCCGCGTGCCCGAGAACGTGCTCGTCGTCATCGACGAGGCCTACGTGCACTTCAACCGCGACCCCGACTCGGCCATCGGCCTCGACTTCTTCAAGCAGTACCCGAACGTGGCCGTGCTGCACACCTTCTCGAAGGCCTACGGCCTGGCCGGCCTGCGCTTGGGCTACGCCATTGCGCCGGCATCCGTCGCGGCCAACCTGCGCCGCGTCTCGGTGCCGTTCGGGGTCTCCGACCTTGCCCAGCGCGCCGGTGTGGCCTCGCTCGATGCCGAGCACGAACTCAACCTGCGCGTCGACATCCTGGTTGACGAACGCACCCGAGTGCTTGCGGGCTTGCGCGCCCAGGGTTGGACCGTCGCCGACTCGCACGCCAACTTCGTCTGGCTGCGCACCGGCGACGACACCGATCGTGTGAACGCGGCATTGATTGAGCAGGGCATCCTGGGCCGGGCGTTTCCGGGCGAAGGGATTCGCGTCTCGACCGGGTCAATTGAGGCGAATGATCGCTTTCTCGCCGCAGCCGCGTCGCTCGCGAGTGGCAGCCCTGGTCAATAGAGGGTCTTCGCCTCTGTAAAACTTGTCAGTATCGCGTCCGATCGGAAGCGGGACTGCTCAGACGAACGGTCCCACCGTCGGGCTCGTTTTGCATCACCCTGGCACAGCATTCAAAGGAGAATCCGCACCATGAACCGCACCAAAACTCTGTCCGCGCTCGGCCTGCTCGCCGCAGGCGCCCTCGCCCTCTCCGGCTGCGCAAGCGCCGCTTCGTCGGATGCCGACAAGGGCTCGGACTCGAAGATGATCACGATCGGTATCACCCAGATCGTGGCTCACCCGGCGCTGGATGCCGCACGCGACGGCTTCAAAAAGGCTTTCGCCGACGCCGGCTACGTCGAGGGCACCGACGTCACCTTCGACGACCAGAACGCGCAGGGCGACCAGGCGACCGCCAGCACGATCGCCGCGAAGTTCGCCGCCGACAAGGTCGACCTCGTGCTCGCAATCGCCACTCCGACCGCGCAGGCCGCAGCCCAGACCATCACCGACATCCCGATCCTGTTCACGGCAGTGACCGAACCCAAGGAGGCCGGCCTCGTTGACTCGTGGGAGGCCCCTGGCGCAAACGTCACCGGCACCAGTGACCTCAACCCGGTCAAGGACCAGCTGCAGCTGATCAAGGATGTACTGCCCGATGCCAAGACCGTCGGCATCATCTACAGCTCGGGTGAAGTCAACTCGGACGTTCAGGTCACCATGGCCAAGGACGCGGCGAAGGAACTCGGCCTGACCATCAAGGAAGCCACGGTCACGGTCGCCGGCGAGGTCAGCCAGGTTGCCGAGTCGCTCGGCGACGTTGACGCGTTCTACATCCCGACCGACAACAAGGTCACCGAGGGCATCTCCGCTCTGATTCAGGTTTCTGAGGCCAAGGGCATTCCGCTGTTCGGTGCCGAAGGCGGACAGGTCGAGAGCGGCGCTCTCGCCACCTACGGCATCGACTACTCCGACCTGGGCTACCAGACCGGTCTCATGGCGATCCGTGTTCTCAAGGAAGGTGCCGACCCGGCAACCATGCCCGTCGAGACCCTCGAGAAGATCTCTCTGATCATCAACAAGGGCGCGGCAGAGCGCATGGGCGTCACCATCCCGGCATCCGTGCTCGATGCGGCCGACCAGACCGTCGGCTAACCGGCGATCTCGGTTACGTCACTGAAGAAGGATTGAACTATGACTGCGGCGGTCGAACTGGGCCTGCTTTACGCGACGATGGCCCTGGGCGTCTATTTGACGTTCAAGGTGCTCAACTTTCCCGACCTCACGGTCGACGGAAGCTTCACCACCGGGGCGGCCGTCGCAGCCAAACTCATCATTGACGGCGTTCCGGCCATCTGGGCCACCCTCGCGGGGGCAGCGGCCGGAGCGATCGCGGGGGTCGTCACGGGCCTGCTCTATACGAAGGGGAAGATCGACGGCCTGCTGGCCGGCATCCTCACGATGATCGCGCTGTATTCGATCAACCTGCGGATCATGGGTAAATCGAATCTCCCGCTTCTGCGGGAGGAAACCCTGTTCACCCCGCTGCGTGACGCAGGGCTGATGGGCTCGATCTCGAGCATCCTGATCTTCGCCGGCATCGCCGTGGTGATCAAGCTGATCATCGACTGGTTCCTGCACACCGACCTGGGCCTGTCGATTCAAGCCACAGGCAACAACGCGCAGATGATCCGCAGCTTTGGCGTCAACACGGATCGCACCACGATTCTGACGCTCGCGATCTCGAACGGCCTCGTCGCCCTCTGCGGTGGCCTCATCGCGCAGTACCAGGGCTTCGCCGACGTCGGAATGGGCATCGGCCTGATCCTGATCGGTCTCGCCTCGGTGATCGTCGGCCAGGCCGTCTTCGGCAGCCGCACGATCTTCATTGCGACGACCGCGGTGATTCTGGGCGCCATCATCTACCGCGTGGTGATTTTCCTCGCCTTGGGCGCGGGCCTGAACCCGAACGACATGAAGCTCATCTCGGCGGTGCTCGTCGTGGCCGCGCTCTTGCTGCCGCGCTGGGGGTTCCTGAAGAAGGTTCCGACCCTGCGGCAACTCACCTCCCGCACCATAGTGAAGGCAGGTTAGTCGACATGCTGAGAATCGAACACATCACCAAGACGTTCTTCCCGGGCACGGTCAACGAACGCATCGCCCTGAACAACGTCTCGCTGCACCTGGCACCCGGCGATTTCGTCACGGTGATCGGCAGCAACGGTGCAGGCAAGTCAACACTGCTGAACGCCATTGCCGGAAAGCTCACTCCCGAGACCGGAACGATCTCGATCGCCGGCAAGAACGTCAGCAAGCTGCGCGACTACGGCCGCGCTACCTACATCGGCCGAGTGTTCCAGGATCCGATGGCCGGCACGTCGCCCGACCTCACGATCGAGCAGAACCTGGCCATCGCACTGCGTCGCGGCGCCCCGCGGGGTCTCTCCCAGGCCGTGACCAAGAAGCGTCGCGCGCTCTTCGCCGAGGAACTGCTGGCGCTTGAGCTGGGTCTCGAGAAGCGCCTCAAGGCGAAGGTCGGCCTGCTCTCCGGCGGCCAACGCCAGGCGCTCTCTCTGCTCATGGCCACCTTCACGCAGCCGCGCATCCTGCTGCTCGACGAGCACACCGCCGCGCTCGATCCCCAGCGAGCCGAGCTGGTCACGCGCCTGACCAAGAACATCGTCGAGAAAGATCGTCTGACGACGCTGATGGTCACGCACAACATGGAACAGGCGCTGCGCGTGGGCAACCGGCTCATCATGATGCACGACGGTCACATCATCTTCGACGCCGACGAGGCCCAGAAGCGCACGCTGACCGTCAAGGATCTGCTCGCCGAGTTCGAGAAGATCAAGGGCGCGGTTCTCGACGACCGCACGCTGCTGGTCTAAATCGCACGCTTTCGCTCGCACGCTGAAAACGGATGCCGCCCCACTGTTTGTGGGGCGGTATCCGTTTTATGGAACGCAGGGGTCTGAATTGGACAACGATCCTCGCCACAGGCCACACTCGAATACACCGGTGACGACGTCGCCAGAATCACTCGACAGGAATTCCCAGATGACGAACGAGAGACCGACAGCTCGTCGGCCCAGCGACCCGCCGATTCCCACCGACACCGCACCGCCCGCCGAGACGGTGGAGCCGGCACACGTCTGGAGTGTGCGACGCCGTTGGCTGCTCGCTTTGGCCATCATGCTCCCGGTCACGATCACGCTAGCCGTGCTGGCCGTCTACGCCCCTGCCGCGTTCGACTTTTTGACCGGCCGATAGCCCGCACCACGACTCGCTGGTCGAGAAGCGGATGTCACGACTGAGGGCGCACACATCACACCGAGAGTCGCCGTTTCTGCCGAGTGACCCCGTTACAGCGGAGATTCTGGGCAGGAACGGGGACACTCGGCGCGGGTCGGGCGCGTGAGGCGCGGGTCGGCGCGGGTGGGCGCGGGTCGGCGCGTTAGGCGCCGCGCAGGCGCTCCGCCAGGAAGGCGTAGAGGCCGGCCAGCGGCACGCGCTCCTGCTTCATGGTGTCGCGATCGCGCACGGTCACGGCCTGGTCTTCGAGCGAGTCGAAGTCGACCGTCACACAGAACGGGGTGCCGATCTCGTCCTGGCGGCGGTACCGACGGCCGATCGCACCGGCGTCATCGAAGTCGACGTTCCACGATTCGCGCAGGCTGGCGGCGAGCTCACGAGCCATCGGCGAGAGTGCTTCGTTCCGCGACAGCGGCAGGATCGCGACCTTGACCGGGGCCAGGCGCGGGTCGAGGCGCAGCACGGTGCGCTTGTCGACGCCACCCTTCGCGTTCGGCACTTCTTCTTCGTCGAACGCGTCGACGAGGAACGCCATCAGCGAGCGGGTCAGACCGGCTGCCGGCTCGATCACATACGGGATCCAGCGCTCGTTCTTGGTCTGGTCGAAGTACGAGAGGTCCTTGCCGGATGCCTCGGCGTGCGTCTTCAAGTCGAAGTCGGTGCGGTTGGCGATGCCCTCGAGTTCGCCGAACTCACTGCCGGGGAAGCCGAAGCGGTACTCGATGTCGACGGTGCGCTTGGAGTAATGGGAGAGCTTCTCGGCGGGGTGCTCGAAGAAGCGCAGGTTCTCGGGCTTGATGCCGAGGCCGGTGTACCAGCTCATGCGCTGTTCCATCCAGTATTCCTGCCACGTCTCATCCGTGCCGGGCTCGACGAAGAACTCCATCTCCATCTGTTCGAACTCACGGGTGCGGAAGATGAAGTTTCCCGGTGTGATCTCGTTGCGGAAGCTCTTGCCGATCTGGCCGATGCCGAACGGCGGCTTTTGGCGCGAGGCCTGCAGCACGTTGGCGAAGTTCACGAAGATGCCCTGCGCGGTCTCGGGGCGCAGGTAGTGCATGCCGGCCTCGTCGTCGACCGGGCCGAGGAAGGTCTTGAGCAGGCCCGAGAACGCGCGCGGCTCGGTCCAAATGTGACGGTTTCCGCAGTTCGGGCAGGGCAGGTCGTCGAGGCCGTTCTCGGGAGCGCGGCCCTTCTTCTCTTCGAATTCCTCGATCAGGTGGTCGGCGCGAAAACGCTTGTGACAGCTGGTGCACTCGACGAGTGGGTCGCTGAAAACCTCGACGTGGCCGGATGCTTCCCAGACCTTACGCGGCAGGATAACCGACGAGTCGAGGCCCACGACGTCGTCGCGGGACTGCACCATGAAGCGCCACCACTGCTTCTTGATGTTCTCCTTGAGCTCGACGCCGAGAGGTCCGTAGTCCCAAGCGGAACGCGATCCGCCGTAGATTTCACCCGCCTGGAAGACGAACCCGCGGTGGCGGGCGAGGGCAATGACGGAATCGAGGCGGGACGGTGCGGCCACGGTGGCTCCAATGGTCGAGGTCGGGCGAAAGCCCGGAAATGGGTGATGACCTATTTTAGCCAACCTGAATGGGACCGACGGACAGCCCGTATCTGTCCCCGGATTCGGACATTCCCCGGTTTCCCGGCGCGTCACGCTGGGGCGCGCGGCGTGTTGCTCGGGGATCCGAATCCGGGGACACGAATCACGCCGCGGCATCCGCTTGAATAGACGGATGAGTTCTCCCGCACTTCCCGACATTCTGGTGGCGGCCATCGCCCTCGTGCGCGACCGCCGGGTGCTGATGGTGACGGCTCGCGGGCGCGATGTCTTTTTCATGCCCGGCGGCAAGATCGACCCGGGCGAGACGCCCGTGCAGGCCGCGGCGCGTGAGGCATTCGAAGAGGTCATGCTGCGCCTCGACCCCGACGAGCTCACCGAGCTCTTCACCGTTGCGGTGCAGGCGCACGGCGAACCCGACGGGCGTCTGGTGCGCATGGTCGTCTTCGGCGCCGAAACGGATGCCGCGCCCGAAGCGTCGGCCGAGGTCAGCGCGCTGCACTGGGCCAACTCCGCGGACCTCTCCCGTTGCCCGCCGGCGGGCGCCGAAGTGCTGCAGAACCTCGCTGCCCTCGGCCTGATCGACTAGATTCGCCGCTCAGTCGCACCTGGTCAGGCCCGTCGATGCCGATCTCGAGACCCGTCACGGGGTCTCGACAAGCTCGACCAGCGTTCGTTGGTCGAGCCCGTCGAGACCCGGGGCCACCCCGTTGGTCGAGCCCGTCGAGACCCGGGACCACCCCGTTGGTCGAGCCCGTCGAGACCCGGGACCACCCCGTTGGTCGAGCCCGTCGAGACCCGGGACCACCCCGTTGGTCGAGCCCGTCGAGACCCTGGGCCGCACCCCGCCGGTCGAGACCCGGTGCCGCACCCGAGCTAGTGCACGTACTCCAGAAGGTCGAGGCCGACCTGGCGCATGCCGTCGAGCACGGCCAGCCGCGCGATGATGCCGGTGTCGGCAAATGACATCGACACCGAGTAGGTGACGCCCGCCCGGGGCCCCCGCAGGATGCCGACCTCGCTGCGCACTCCAGAATCCGAACCGGTCTTGTTCACCAGCAGCAGACCGTGGTCGGCGAAGCGGTGAGCGTGCGGATCCAGGCCAAACGCACTGGCCACCATCGACTGGTCGGAGTTGAGTGACAGCCAGCCGAGCACGCGCTCGCTCACGTCGGCATCCACGATCTCGCCACGCGCCAGGGCGGTGAACAGCCAGGTGAGTTCTTTGGCGCAGCCGAGCGAGAACTGGGGGGCGTCATCGGGGCCGCGCTGATCGCGCACCAGATCGAGCAGGGCCGAGCGGGTCAGGCCGAGCTGGTCGACGCGGGCACGCACCGCATCGAGTCCCACCGCCCGAATGAGCACGTTCGTGGCCAGATTGTCATTGGTGGCGCCGACGAGTGCGGCCAGGTCGGCGACCGGCAGCGACGGCGCCTGCAGGTGCTGCCACACGCCGGTGCCGGCGACCGAGTCGTCGGCGGTGCGATCGAGCAGGGTGTACATACCAAAATCGGCGTCGCGCAGCTTCGCGGCAACCTCGATCAACAGCAGCACCGTGCCGATGCCAGCCGTCGGCATGACGACGTGGTCGTCGACCGAGAACAGTTCACGCCCCGACACGAGATCGACGGCACGGGCAGATACCTGCACGCCGTTCAGGGCCAGTTCACCGAGCGAGTGGAACCCGCGGGAGAACTTCTCGTGGCTTTCGGCACCGCCGTGCTTACCCCGTCGCTCGGCCGAATGCCGAGAACGGCGGTCGGATTCCTGGGCTGGCGTAGCCATGTCGGCAGTCCTTCGATTAATGGAGCGGGATTTCCCTCGATCAGACTACTTCAAGGCTCTGACAATCGTCCGATCTCTGCAGAGCTTCGTGATGCCGCACCACGTCACATCCCGCGAGAGTGCAGTTGTTGGGTTCTCAGCGGGCTCAGAACCCCAACAACTGCACTCTCGCGGAGAGAGAGAGAGAGAGAGAGAGAGGAACTACCAGATGGTGACGCGAGCCTCCGGGTCGAGCCAGAGCGCGTCATCCGGCGTGACACCAAACGCCTCGTAGTACGCGTCGATGTTCGAGACGATCTGATTGCAGCGGAATTCATTCGGCGAGTGGGGGTCGATCGCCAGCAGACGGATGACTTCCTCATCACGCGCCTTCATCTGCCAGGCCTGGGCCCACGACAAGAAGAAGCGTTCGGCGGCAGTGAACCCGTCAATCACCGGCGGCTCGTCGCCCTTCAGCGAGAGCAGGTAGGCCTTCCACGCGATGGAGAGCCCACCGAGGTCGCCAATATTCTCGCCGATCGTGAGCGCGCCGTTCACGTGGTGATCCGGCACCTGCTGGGGGGCGAGGGCGTCGAACTGGGCGATCAGCGAGCTCGTGCGCTCCTCGAACGCGGCCCGGTCGGCCTCGGTCCACCAGTCGGTGAGGCGCCCGTCGCCGTCGTATTTTGACCCCTGGTCATCGAAGCCGTGGCCAATCTCGTGCCCGATCACGGCACCGATGGCGCCATAGTTGGCCGCGGCATCCCGGCCCTCGTCGAAGAACGGAGCCTGCAGAATCGCGGCCGGGAAGACGATCTCGTTGAAACCCGGGTTGTAGTACGCGTTGATGGTCTGCGGGGTCATGAACCACTCGTCGCGGTCGAGCGGCTTGCCGATCTTGCCCAGCTCGCGCTGGAACTCGAACTCACTCGTCGCCCGCACGTTCGCGATCAGGTCACCGGCGTCGATCGACAGGGTGCTGTAGTCACGCCACTTCACCGGGAAGCCGATCTTGGGCGTGAACTTGTCGAGCTTGTCGAGGGCACGTTCCCGGGTCTCGGCAGTCATCCAGTCGAGGTTCGTAATGCTCTCGCGGTAGGCCTCGACCAGGTAGCCGACGAGCACATCCATGCTCTCCTTCGCGGACGGCTTGAAGTGACGCTCCACGTAGATCCGGCCGACGGCTTCACCGAGCGCGCCCTCGACGAGCGAGACGCCCCGCTTCCACCGGTCGCGAATCTGCGGGGTTCCGGTGAGGGTGCGACCGTAGAAGTCGAAGTTTGCCGCGACGAAATCACTCGACAGATAGGCCGCGGATGCCCGGATAATCTGCCAGCGCAACCAATCTTTCCATCCCTCGAGACGGGGCTCGGTGAGGGTTTCGGCGAGCCCGCTGATGAAGCTCGGCTCCCGCACGACCACCTCCGCGAACGCACCGGCCGGGGCGTCGAGCCCGGTCAGCCAGAGGTCGAGGTCGGCGCCGGCAGCGAGCGCCGACACCTGGTCCCAGGTGCGCAAGTTGTAGGTTTTCTCGCTGTCGCGCGTGGCGACGTTGTCCCAGTGATAGCCGGCCAACGTCGTTTCGAGATCGAACACCCGGTCGGCGTGCTCGGCGGCATCCGTGAACCCGGCCAGACCGAACATCGTCGTCAGAAACTCGCGGTAGGCGTCCCGCACCGAGGCGAACTTCTCGTCGCGGTAGTAGGACTCGTCGGGCAGGCCGAGCCCGCTCTGCGTCACGAAGATCAAGTAGCGCTCGGGATCCCCCGGGTCGTTGTCGACGTAGAGCCCGAACGCACCGGGCACGCCGGAACGCTCAAGACGTCCAAGCGTGCTGAGAAAGTCGGGAATCGAACGGATGCCGTCGACGGTCGCCAGGTCGGCGGCGAGCGGCGTCGCGCCGAGCTGCTCGATGCGGTCCTCGTCGATGAAGCTGGCGTAGAGGTCGCCGAACTTGCGTTCCTCGGTGCCGGCCGGCGCCGACTGCGCCTCAAGAATGATCTCTTGTACCGCCTTCTCGGCGCCCTCGGCGAGCAGATAGAACGAGCCCCATCTGGCCTTGTCAGCCGGAATGTCGCTGCGTTCAATCCATTTGCCGTTGACGTGGCGGAACAGGTCGTCGTGCGGGCGGATGGCGGTGTCGAGTTCCGCCCTGTCGATACCGGATGCGAGGGAAGCGTCAGTCATGAACCCACCCTATGCGGTGGGTGGGCTCACGCGTTCTTCTTGTGGTTGCTACTCGTCGTAGTAGTGGGAATCGGAGTCGAATGTGATCGTCGGCTCAGGTCCGGACAGGTCGACTACTCCGCTGAAGCTGAACTCTTGCGTGGACGTTTCCGGTGACGGGTTGAAGACTCCGGCCGTGTAGCGAGCAGTGGCCACACCCCATTCGATGTTCGAGAAGCGAAATTCGTCGGAGCCATTCGTGTTCACGAGCTTGATCACGGGCTTCACGTCGAGTGTCCATGAGATCCCCGTGACTGACGTGGACCACGCGTAGGCGGAGAACGGGCAGCCCGCCGGTTTCAGAATCGTCGCAGCGACGCAGCTCGCGAGCCATGCATCCGTATGCTCCTGAACCGTGGCAGTCAGGGCATCGGTGGGTGCAACCGTCAGAGTCGCCGACGAAAAGATGTTGTTCGCGAAGTTGGCCTCGACGATTTCGGGCTTAACCGTCACCCATTTCAGGTCGTCGGCGGCACCGATTGTGTAGGTGCCCGGGAAGACCGGAAGCGTTACCACTCCCCGGCTACTGCCAAATACCTTCGCCGCCAAATCGACCCCGTTCACCTGCACCTCGGCCAGCGATGACGGTACGTCGACGCTGATCGTCGGCAAATTGACCGTGTCGAGAGTCCACTCGTCGAAGACGACCGCGCTGCGCCCGGTCAGGGTGAGCGTGTAGTTCATCGGATACTTGGAGCCATTTTGATCGATCTCGACGGCGACGGATGCCTGCTTGTCGGCTACGGCGACATCGGTGATCGTGAATCCCGTGATGCGATCTTCGGCGCCGCTCAGCACCTTGTTCGTCAGCAGTGCCCGCGCGGAGTTCGGCGCGTTGATCTCGCCCAGCGCCATCGCCCCGGCCGCGTCGCCGGCGACCACACGGGACAGATAGTTTTCAACCTTCTTTTCCGGGCTGAATGCCGACTGGTTGATCACCGACAGTGCGATCGCTGCGCCGCCGAGAAGCACGACCGCGCCGCCCAGGACTGCCGAGATGAGCAGCACACGCTTGCGCGCTTGTGGCGACATCGGCGTCGCCGTTGGCCCACCGGGTGCACCAGCGCCGCCGGGCTGACCGAGCTGGAGGTAGGCGGGCTGCGCGGGCGCCTGCTGTGCGAAGGGCTGCGACGGCGAGGCCGGCGGAGCCGGAGGTGCCGGAGGTGCCGGAGGGAGCGACACCGACGCGGGCGGTGCCGGAGGCAGCGGAGCCGACGCGGGCGGAGCCGGAGGCAGCGGAGCCGACGCGGGCGGAGCCGGAGGAAGCGGCGCAACGGCAGGGTCAAGCCGTGCCTTCCCGCACGCGGTACAGAACTTACCCGTTTGATCGTTGGCGCCGCAGTGCGTACAAGTAGTCAAGATCATCCCCTTCTCAAGGCACGACCGTCTTCGCCCCCCGGGTTCACCATAGTGGGCGAACTCAATCGGCCGACAACGTTCGCGCTCCCTCGCTCTCAGCGATCACAGGTCCGGCCGCGGGCCCGACCACGGGTCCGGCCACAGACCCGTCCGAGCGCCCGACCTCCGGGCAACCACGTTTCGTCGCATCTCACAACGGGATTCACGGCATACCCCCGCCCGATTCACCCGCCTGTGTGCTTGGATTGCATCATCATGAACACCGTCCTGAATGTCATTTGGCTGGTGCTTTCGGGCTTCTGGCTGTTTCTGAGCTACCTGCTCGCCGGAATCATCTGCTGCATCCTGATTGTGACGATTCCGTTCGGAATCGCCTCCTTCCGCATCGGCGTCTACGCACTCTGGCCGTTCGGCCGCCGCGTTGTCAGCAAGCCGGATGCGGGCGTTTTCTCGTTCCTCGGCAATGTCATCTGGGTGCTCGTGGCCGGGATCTGGATTGCGATCGAGCACATCGTGAGCGGCATTGCGTTGTGCATCACCATCATCGGCATCCCGCTCGGCATCGCGAACTTCAAGATGGTGCCCATCGCGCTGATGCCGCTGGGCAAGGAAATCGTCGACGCAAACGACTCGCGGGCGCTCTCATACTCGCGCTGAGCGGTGGCCGACTGCGTTTTTGCCCCCGCAGCAGCAGCAGCAGTGACAGCCCGTCGGGTCTCTGACCGTGACCACACCGCCCCGAAACTAGACTCGACGCATCAGTATTCTTCGCCGCGCCCCCCTGGATCATGAGATCCTGCGGCTCGCCGTTCCCGCTCTGGGCGCGTTGATCGCCGAGCCCCTCTTCCTGCTGGCCGATTCGGCCATGGTCGGCCATCTCGGCGAGATTCCGCTCGCCGGCCTCGGCCTGGCCAGCGCGGTGCTGCAGACGATCATCGGACTGATGGTCTTTCTGGCCTACAGCACGACCCCGGCCGTGGCCCGCTGGTTGGGCGCCGGCGACCGCCGCCGCGCGGTCTCGGTCGGCATCGACGGCCTCTGGCTTGCGCTCGGCCTCGGCGTCGTGCTCGCGGTCGCCGGCTGGTTTGCGACCCCGGTTCTGGCCGGGGCGTTCGGCGCCAGTGCGGAGGTCACCGCGGCAGCCAGCAGCTACCTCGGCATCTCGATGTTCGGCTTGCCCGCAATGTTGCTGGTCTTCGCGGCGACAGGCCTGTTACGGGGCCTGCAAGATACCCGCACTCCTCTTTACGTGGCCGGATTCGGCTTCGGCGCGAACATTCTGCTCAACTTGTGGTTCATCTACGGACTCGGACTCGGCATCGTCGGATCAGCCGTCGGCACGGTCGTCGCGCAGTGGGCCATGGTCGCCGTCTACATCGTCGTGATCGTGCGGCATGCGCGGCGCACCGGTGCGCCTCTGCGCCCGCACCGCTCCGGGATGCTGCGGGGAGCGGCATCCGGCGGCTGGCTGTTCCTGCGCACGGTGAGCTTGCGCGCGGCGATGCTGCTGGCCGTCTTCGTGGCGACCCGCCTGGGTTCGCCCGAGTTGGCCGCGTTCCAAATCGCGATGACCCTGTTCGCGACGCTCGCCTTCGCCCTCGACGCCTTCGCCATCGCCGCTCAAGCACTCGTCGGCCGCGGGCTCGGAGCCAATGATGTGGTCAGCGTGCGTGCGGTGCTGCGCCGATGCCTCGAGTGGGGAATCGCCTGCGGAGCGGTTCTCGGCCTGGCGCTGATCGCCGTCAGCGGAGTTCTCGGCACGCTCTTCACGAACGCAACGGATGTCGCCCAACTCCTCCCGCCGACCCTGATCATTCTGGGTCTCTCGGTTCCCCTCGGCGGAGTGGTCTTCGTGCTCGACGGCGTTCTGATCGGGGCCGGTGACGCGCGCTATCTGGCGCTGACGGGCCTGGTCAACGTCGCTGCATTCGTGCCGTTCGCGCTGGCCGTGCTGTTCCGTGCTCCTCCCGGTGCGGCCGGGCTGGCCCTGCTGATGGCAGCTTTCGCGTTCGGCTATCTGGGTGCGCGGGCGGTGACGCTGGGCCTGCGCGCTCGCGGATCCGCCTGGCTGGTCACAGGCACGGGGTAACCGAGGTCACAGATGGCCTTAGTGTTGTCGCGTGAGCATTCCCGGCATCGGCCCCCGCACTCGGGGCGCTGGGCGCACCGCGAAACGGACCCCCGTGCGCGTCAACCCCATCCGTCGTCATGCACTCCGGCGCGGCGTGCGGCTCAAGCCGGCGCAGGCGATCGTGAGCGGATTCGCCTCAGCGATCCTCATCGGGACCCTCCTGCTCATGTTGCCGATCGCGACGGTCGGGCCGGCCGGAGCGACATTCCTTGAGGCACTGTTCACCGCAACGTCGGCCGTGTGCGTGACCGGCTTGACAGTCGTTGACACGGCAACCGCCTTCACTCCGTTCGGGCACCTCGTGATCCTCCTGCTCATCCAGGTGGGCGGCCTGGGGATCATGTTCTTCGCGGCGGTGTTCGGTCTGGTGCTCGTGCGCAAACTCACCCTGAGCTCGCGATTGACGACCGCGGTCGAGACGAAGACGGTCGGCATCGAGGATATGCGTGGCCTGCTGCGCGGCATCTTGATCATCACCGTCGTGATCGAGGGCGGCGTCGCGATTCTGCTCGGTCTGCGGTTCTGGCTGGGTTACGGTCACAGCCTGGCCGAGTCGGCGTGGCTGGGCCTCTTCCACGGCATCTCCGCATTCAACAACGCCGGCTTCTCCCTCTTCAGCGACAGCATCACGGGCTTCGCCACCGACCCGTTGATCTCCTTACCCATCTGTCTGGCGATTATTCTCGGTGGCCTCGGGTTTCCCGTCATCATGCAGTTGCGCAAGCAGATCCGCTCACCACTGCGCTGGAATCTGAACACCAAGCTCGTGCTCACCGGAACCGCCGTGTTGCTGGTGGCCGGAACCGTCTATATCACCGCGATCGAGTGGAACAACCCGGCAACGCTGGGGCCATTGGATGCGGGAGGCAAGATCCTGGCCGGATTCTTTCAGTCGGTGCAGACCCGAACCGCGGGTTTCAACAGCATCGATATTGGCCAGATGAACACGGCGTCACTGCTCGGCATGGATGTGCTCATGTTCATCGGCGGTGGTCCGGCCGGCACCGCCGGAGGCATCAAGCTCACGACCTTCGCCGTGCTCTTGTTCATCATGATCACCGAGCTGCGTGGCCATGGCGCCGTGAACATCTTTCACAAGCGACTCTCCCGTGCCGTGCACCGCCAGGCGATCACTGTCGTACTGCTCTCGGTGGGCGCCGTCATGACCGGAACGATCGTGCTCATCTTGGTCACCGACCTCAGCCTGGATGTGCTACTTTTCGAGGCCACCTCCGCCTTCGGCACGGTGGGTCTCTCGACCGGTATCACCGCCGGGCTTCCCCCCGTCGGGCAGATCGTTCTCATCCTCTTAATGTTCATCGGACGTCTCGGCCCACTCACCCTCGGCAGTGCCATCGCCCTCGCCGAGCGCAAGATCCTCTACGAATATCCCAAGGAAAGGCCGGCCGTTGGTTAGATTATCGTTTTCGCCCCGCGACTCCACCCGCCGCATCGCCGAAGCCGATTCGGTCGCGGTGATCGGGCTCGGCCGATTCGGCAGCGCTCTGGCGCTGGAGCTGATGGACTACGGCACCGAGGTGCTCGGCATCGACTCGAGTGAAGAGATCGTGCAGGCCCATAACGGACTGCTCACGCAGGTCGTGCGTGCCGACTCCACCAAAGAGGAAGCCCTCCGCCAGCTTGCGGTGCACGAGTTCGACCGGGTGGTCGTGGCGATCGGCAGTGACATCAAGGCCAGCATCCTGACCGCATCGCTCCTGCTGCGGTTCGAGGTCCCCGTGGTCTGGGCCAAGGCCCTCGACGATCAGCACGGCCTGATTCTCGAGCAGTTGGGGGTCGGCCACGTCGTCTACCCCGAGACGTCAATGGGAAAGCGGGTTGCCCACCTCGTGCGTGGCGCGGCCATGGACTTCATCGAGATCGACCGGGACTATGCAATCGTCAAGACCAGCCCGAACAGCGTGGTCATTGGCCGCAGGCTCGGCGACACCGGCGTGCGGGCAAGCTACGGCATCACGGTCACCTCGGTGCGACGCGAAAACGGCGCCTGGGCGAATGCGGATGCCGACACGATCTTGCAGGAGACCGACACCATTCTGGTGGCCGGCCCGATTCGTAAGGCCGAGGAGTTCGCGCAGCTGCGCTGATCCTCCTCGCCCTGCGCCCGCACGCCTCCGCCCGCCAGTCCGCCTCCTCCCGCACGCCTCCTCCTGCACGCCTCCCCTGCACGCCTCCTCCTGTCGGCCCGCCTCCTCCTGCCAGTCCGTCTCCTCCCGCACGCCTCCTCCTGCCAGTCCGCCTCCTCCCGCACGCCTCCTCCCGCCGACTTCTGTCCCGCGATTCGGAAGATGGCGCGACACGCCGCGGAACCCGGGTGCGACACGCCGCAAACGCTCGGGATATCCGAATCGCGGGACAGTGCAGAGACGAAGTGACGGGGTGCAGATGCACGGCGCGCGTGGGGAAGAGCGGTGGGAATCGGGCTCTGGCGCGCGGAACTACTGCCCCCGGCAACGTGTCAGGCCCGCGGTCGCAGGTCGGGCCGGCGATAGGTCGGGCCGGCGATCTGTCAGGCCCGCGGCGCCGCCGTCGTATTCCCGCGGTGGAATACGCTCGTGAAGCGAACGGAGGCCGGGGTCTCGCCGGCCAGCATCCGCAGCACCGCTTCACCCGCCGCCTGGCCCTTCGCCACGGCCGGCTGCACGAGTGTCGTGAGGTCATAGGGCGCCAAGCCGTCGACGCGCACACCATCGAAACCGACGACGCTCAGGTCGGCGGGAACGGCCAGGCCGAGCTCTTCGGCCGCGCGGATGACACCGGCCGCGAGAAGGTCGCTCTGGGCGATGATTGCGCTCGGACGACGGGCCGGGTCGTGCAGCAACATGCGGCCGGCGGCCAAGCCCTCTTCGATGGAACTGGCGGCGGCACTTACTGCATGCAGCTCGGGGAATACATCGCGCGCGCCAGCCAGGCGGTCCGCGGCGGTTCCCGCCGGGATGCCTTGCTCGCGCTCGATGGTGACTCGGCCGCGCGTGCGCCGTTCGTCGATCGGCAGCGTCACCATGCTCACCGTGCGGTGCCCAAGCGCGAACAAGTGTTCCGCCGAGGCGCGGGTGGCCTCGCGGTTGTCGAGCAAGATTTGCAGCACGCCCGCTCCGGCATCCCCCTCGATGACCACGATCGGAATGCCACGCTGAGTGAGCACGGCGACGGCGTGCCCGAGCCGCGGGCTACAGCCAAAGAGCACGACGGCGTCGACGGGAGCACTTTCGATGCTCACTGCCCCGTCTCCGGTGTCGGTGAGCAGAAGCAGACCGGCGCCGAGCGGGCCGATTCCGTCCGCGATGCCGTCGAGCATGGCGAGCATAATCGGATCCCGAAACGCCTCGCTCACACGTTCTTCGACGATCACTCCGACGATGCCCGAGCGGCCCCGGCGCAGTGACTGCGCCCGGGGATCCGGTCCGGCATAGTCGAGCTCTGCGGCCGCGGCCAGCACCCGCTTGCGGGTCGCGCCAGACACCGGGCCGGAGCCGCTGAATGCCAACGAGGCCGTCGAGGGCGAGACTCCGGCGAGCCGCGCCACGGCAGCCAGCGTTGGACGGGAATTCGCGTCGTGAGTCATCGGTGTCCTTGCGGCCGGGGTGAGTTGTCGGATAGCTTAGTCGAATCGATTCGATCGAATCGATTCGATACTTTTCATGCTTCAGGATCCTTCGCCATGCCACAGCCGTCATCCCCTTCTGGCAGTGCCATGCCCCCGCCCACCGCAGGCGGAACCCAGCCCGCGCGGCCCCGCGCCAACACCACAGAAAGCGTCGCCGCCTCCTCAAGCGCGGCCGCCCCTCCTGGCTCTACCCGCGGCACGCCGCCCGAACTCCTCCGCTGGCGCAATGCCATCTACGCAATTTTCCTGCTCAGCGGGCTGTGCATTGCCAGCTGGGTCTCTCGCGTGCCGGCCGTGCGCGACAACCTGCAGCTGAGCACCGCCGAGGTCGGCATCTTGATCTTCGGCCTCTCGGCCGGCAGTGTGATCGGCCTCATCGCCGCCACCGGGATGTTCGCCCGCCTCGGCGCCCGCCGCGCCATGCTCACCAGCGTCTGCATCTCGGCCATCGGCCTGGTCGGCCTGGGCGTGACGTCCACGCTGGTGCCCTCGTTCCCCGGCGCGTTCATCGCCCTGGCCTTCGTCGGCTTCGGCATGGGCTCGCTCGACGTCATGATGAACATCGAGGGCGCGGCGGTCGAACGTGAAATCGGCAAGACCCTTATGCCGTTCATGCACGCCTGCTTCAGCTTCGGCACCGTGATCGGCGCGCTCATCGGGGCCGGCGCATCCGCCCTGGGCGTTCCTGTGGCCTGGCACCTCATCGGCATGGCCGCGCTCATTCTCACCACGGCGATCGTCGCGGTGCGGTTCGTTCCGTTGCGTAGCGAACTCGGCGATGTGACGGATGCGCCCGCTCTCGCCTGGCGCGCCCGCCTGCGTGAGGGCCTCGCGGTCTGGTCCGACCTGCGACTTCTGCTGATCGGCGTCGTCATGCTCGGCATGTCGTTTGCGGAGGGCTCGGCCAACGACTGGATCGCCCTGGCCTCCGTCGACGGACACGGCATGAGCAAGACCGACGGCGCCATCGTCTTCGGTGTCTTCGCCGTCGCCATGACCGCCGGGCGGGTGCTCGGCGGGCCCATCATCGATCGCTTCGGCCGCGTTCCCGTGCTGCGCGCCTGCGCGCTCATGGGTGTCGGCGGGTTGCTGCTCTTCATCCTCGCCCCGGCCGCCTGGATGCTCTACCTCGGCACGGTGCTCTGGGGCATCGGCGCCTCGCTCGGCTTCCCCGTGGGCATGTCCGCCGCCGCCGACGACCCCAAGCACGCGGCCGCCCGGGTGAGCGCCGTGGCGATCATCGGTTACAGCGCGTTTTTGGTGGGCCCGCCCGTGCTCGGCCTACTCGGGGAGGCCTTCGGCATCCTGAATGCGCTCTTCCTGATTCTGGCGCTGATGGTGCTGGCCGGCCTGGCCGCCCCGGCTGTGCGCGAACGCACACTCTGAGCGGTTAAGCTCGTCGGATGCGTCTCGTAGTAGCCCAGTGTTCCGTCGACTATGCAGGGCGCCTCAACGCGCACCTGCCTCTGGCCACCCGTGTGCTCATGCTCAAGGCCGACGGCAGTCTGCTGATCCACTCCGACGGCGGCTCGTACAAGCCGCTCAACTGGATGAGCCCGCCGTGCACACTGGCCGAGGTCGAGCTGGAAGATGACCAAACGGATGCCGGCATCACCGCCATCTGGAAGGTCACCCACGCGAAGACCGCCGACGAGCTCACCGTGAACATCTACGAGGTGCTGCACGATTCGGCGCATGAACTCGGCATCGACCCCGGCCTGATCAAGGACGGCGTCGAGGCCCAGCTGCAGAAGCTGCTCGCCGAGCACATCCACCTGCTCGGCGACGGGCACACGCTCGTGCGCCGGGAATACATGACGGCGATCGGGCCCGTCGACATCCTCGCGCAGGACGCCAGCGGCGCCTCGGTGGCCGTCGAGCTGAAGCGCCGCGGTGACATCGACGGCGTCGAGCAGCTCACGCGCTACCTCGAACTGATGAACCGCGACCCGCACATTGCGCCGGTCAAGGGTGTTTTCGCCGCCCAGGAGATCAAACCGCAGGCCAGAAAGCTCGCCGAGGACCGTGGCATCCGCTGCCTGCTGCTCGACTATGACGCCATGCGCGGCCTGGACGACACGCAAACGAAGCTGTTCTAGGCATTTCGCGCGCCGTCCGGCCGAGCTCGCTACCGCCCCCCCAATGTGGGGGAATCTTTTGGGGTTTTACCTAAAAGCCTGATCAAGGTCGTAAATAGCAGTGCGCCCTTTGACCCTCAACCGGGCCCGAACTGCAAGGATAAAGA
The DNA here is from genome assembly GCF_013410665.1 of Leifsonia psychrotolerans. Classification (NCBI taxonomy): domain Bacteria; kingdom Bacillati; phylum Actinomycetota; class Actinomycetes; order Micrococcales; family Microbacteriaceae; genus Glaciibacter; species Glaciibacter psychrotolerans. Next base: position 2,966,053 of record NZ_JACCFM010000001.1, read on the forward strand.
CACAGGGTTCGGTAAAAGCGCATCGCACTCTGACCATCGGGGGAGGTACTGAATGCTCCCGTCGAGAGCGCCATCTCGCTTCGGGGTGCGCGCTGATCTGAGGAGCAGATGTGAGCGTCACCCTGAACGTCGACGATGAGCAGACCCCCGGACTCAACGCAAGTGGCCAGCCTGATCCCGCCTACGCGGCCAGTCTGGGCCTCGTCCCCGCCCCGAATGGGCGTCGCGCCGCCGCGTTCAACATGGATGCGTCAATTTGGGTGCTGCCGGCGCTTCCGGCGATCATCGGCTACCTCGATTCCGCTGTTTCGCACGTCCCCCGGAAGGTTCTACAACAGGCATGACAGCGACCGACTACGCCCAAAGTGTCGAGAAGACACCCGGAGAGTTCTCCTGGCGGAAACTCGAACGACACGCTTACGATTCCTACCCGCAGATCCCGCCGCTGCTCGACGCCCTCGGAACCGATCTGGACGGCAGGAAGAAGACTCCTCGCCTGATCGGCATTGTGGGTGGCCTGGTGATGCTCCCATTTCTATGTCTGTACTACATCGGCCCAATGATCACCGCCGGCATCCTCCTCGTCGGCTCACAAGTGCACGCGGCCCCGAATGTGATCCTCGCCTGGGCCGGGGCCATCGCAGTCTGGCAAATCATCTTCCGCATCAAGGAATGGGTACACGCGGCCCACGGCGGCGAACCCGCCGCCCTTGTCGAGTCGCTACTGACGTACATCAACACCTTCTTCGCCGCCACCACCGCCTGGGCCGCTTACATGTTCGTTGACACGTACCACCCCGTAGGCGTATGGCTGTACTTCATTTTGTTCCTTCTGATGACGTTCGCCTGCCTGACCTCGACGATCATGATGGCTCGCCGCGGACGCGCCCACGACCGCGGCGAACTGATCTTCACCCTCAGCGCCGAATCCGCCGTGAACGCCGCAATCGGCCGCCTCCCCGAAGAAGAGAGAGACGCAATCAAGAACGACCTGGCAACCGCACTCGAGACCCTCGCCACCGCAGGGGTCATCAGCACGAACGATCAAACCGACGCCCTCCGCCAGCCCCCCGGCGACCTGGCATCGTGGCGTTGGTATCGCGAACCACGCTCGAGGCAACCCAAATGAACGCACTCGACGAACACCCGCCATCCACAATGACAGCGACCGACTACGCCCGAAGTGTCGAGGCGACTCCCGGAGAGTTCTCCTGGCGGAAACTCGAACGACACGCCTACGATTCCTATCCGCAAATCACGGCGATGCTTGACATCGTCGTGGCGGAGCTCGACAGCGTGAGGGTTTCACGCTGGCGCAACGGACGGTGGACCGGGGCCGGGCTGTTCATCGTCGTGATGTACTTTGCACCACTCCTGATCGCCGTAATCCTCCGCCTCGCCGGCGAGGAAGTGAACGACGACCCGAATACGCTGCTCAAGTGGGCGGCAACCCTGACCATCGGGCAGATCTTCTTCCGCATCTGGGAATGGGTGCGGGCCGCCCGCGGCCGCCGACCAGCCGTCAACGACCTGAGGCTGATGGTTGCCGCCACCCTCTTCGCCTTCGCCGCCTCGGCCTGGGGCGGTTATATTGGCGCTTCCGACTACCTGCCTGAAAGAGCCTGGCTGTATGCCCTGTTGTTCCTCCTGATCACCCACGTCTGCCGGGCCGCCACGGTCATGATGATTGCCCGGGGCCGCGCCCGCGAACGAGGCGAACTCGCCTTCACGCTCAGAAGCCACTCGGCTGTGACTGCCGCAATCGCCCGCCTCCCCAAAGAGGAACAAGACAAGATCAAAAAAGACTTGGCAACCGCGCTTAAGCTCCTCGCCACAGCAGGGGTGATCAGCACGAACGACCAATCCGACGCCCTCACCCGAGGCCTCGGCAACCTGGCGCCGTGGCGTTGCTCTGACGCCCCCCTGAAACCGCGCATCAACTCGATCGACGCCCCTGAAGCCCCCCACCTCTAAAGAGAGCTAATGTACGCGCCAAGAACCAAGACAATAGGCTTTTCCATTTCACCGGATGCGCTCTACGCAGCCGTGCAACGAACGGCCGAGACCGGCAAATACACCGTGGTGGCGACGGCCGCCAGCACCCGCAAAATCGGGTTCCTCAGCGGCATCACCTGGCTTTCGTTTGGACACGAATACGTCGCCAGCATCACCGCATCCGCAGAAGGGTCAGCACTGGAACTCGTCTGCGGTGGACGCGATGCCGCACCGAAAGCGCTCCTCGACGGCTGGACGAACACCAAAGCGGCCGACAAGTTTCTGTCGGCCGTTCACGTAACCCTCGCCCCGGAGTCGATGGGGGGCCCTAGCAATGAATAGCCTGCGCGCCGAACTTCTCGGCGCAGACCCGAACGCGGTTCCCGAGTTCACGATCATGCTCCCGAACGGATGGACCGAGCATGACGCGACGCCGGCATCCGAGAAGAAGCTCCTCGACCAGGCGGCCCGCCGCCTGCGTGATGAACACCGCCCCGACCTCAATGCGCAACTGCGTGCCCTGACCGGGCGCGCATTCACCGGACTGCGCACCGCGAACACCGAGAAAATCTACATGCACACCGAGGCCTGGACCGACGACCTCGTGCTGCCGCTGACCATCACCGCGTCGGTGCGCACGTCCCCGACCGGCGGCAGCCTCGACCAGCACGTCGTCGACCTGATCCGCACCAAGGGAGCCACCGCCCTCCACGACGACGAACGCTTCGTACGCTGGGAAAGCCGCTCCGACGTGTCGCTCGGCACCGCCACCGTCGGGCAACGCACCGTCGCCTACCTCACTCCGTTCCCCGCCGGCGCCCGCACCCATGCCCTGCAATTCACCGCAGTGGCCGTGCATCCGCACGGCGAGGGCGACCTGCCGCTCCTCGACCAGATGTTCCTCCTCACCGACGCCATCGTCAGCACATTCGCCTGGAAGGCAGCATGAACATCACATGTGAAGCCGACGACCGGCTCTGGGCCGAAGTGCCCGTGGTCTTCCCGACCGAGAATTTCGCAACCCTCGAAGACTGGTCTGAATCCGTCGTCGCCCGGTACGCCGAGAACCGGCCCGACGCGCCCGCCGACCCGCTGCAGGTGCTCCTCGGCGACATCCCCGTCAGCATGCAACCGCACATCGAAACGGTTCAGGTCCCGGGGGTCGGCACCGGCATCGCCACCCGATTCATCGTCGCCCCACCCGGTGCCACCGAACCCGTAGCCGGAATCGGCTACCTCTTCAGCACAGACCACTACACGGTACGCATCATGTCAGCCCCGACCACCACCACAATGGTCGGGCTACTCGACGCGCCACTGCGCGACGTGGTCAACACCATGGCCTTCATCGACTAAGCCTCGATCCACCGCTCGAGTTGAGGGTTTGGCGGCGCGTTAAACCGAGAATGCCTAACTGATCAGCGAAAATAGAGCTTGTCTAGAGTTCTGTTTCACCGAAAAGGAAGGCATCTCGTAGATGCAACTTTCTCACACCTCCGCGGCGGTTTCAGCATCCTTCGACGAAACGAATCTCGTGTCGACGGCAGGGCTCGTCCCGGCGATGGCGTTGGCCGTGAAAACAGGGCTCGGCAACCTGGCCGATACGCACCTCACCTTGCCGGGGTACTTCGGCGCGAACGCGGGGTTGAAGGTCACTGCGCTGGTGGCCGGGATGGTCGCCGGCGCCGACTGCATCGACGATATGGCGTTGCTTCGTCACGGTGGAATGAAGAAACTCTTCACTGGCGCCTACGCGCCCTCGACCCTGGGGTCGTTTCTGCGCGCATTCACGTTCGGGCACATCCGGCAGCTGGATGCTGTCGCGTCCCGTTGGCTGCGCCGCCTGGCCGAGACGGCCCCGATCGCGGCCGGCGTTGACGAGTACGCGCTCGTCGACATCGACGACACCATCAAGGAAGTCCACGGCTACCAGAAGCAGGGCTCCGGTTACGGCTACTCCGGAGTGCGCGGCCTGAACGCCCTGCTGGGCATCCTCAGCACCGAAACCAGTGCGCCGATCATCGTCGGCTCACGGCTGCGCAAGGGCGCCGCGAACTCGGTGCGCGGCGCCGGGAAATTCGTCGCCGACCTCCTCGCGAACGTGACCCGGCTCCGCGGAAACGGCGCCACCGGGACGGTGCTGCTGCGGGCGGACTCGGCGTTCTACGCCCACACCGTCGTGGCCGCCGCCGGGCGGGCAGGCGCGAAAGTCTCGATCACGGCCCGGATGGATCCGGCGGTGAAGAAAACGATCGGCACGATCGGCGAGGGCGCCTGGACGAGCATCGAGTACACCGACGCGATCCGCGACGAACAGACCGGAACCTGGGTGTCGTCCGCGGAAGTCGCCGAAGTACCATTTATCGCGTTCGGTTCGAAGAAGAAAGCGGACCGCATCGAGGGACGACTGGTCGTGCGGCGCATCCCCGAACTGAACAAGAAAGACCTCTCGCAGCCGACCCTGTTTGACACGCACCGTTTCCACGCGTTCTTCACCACCAGCACCCTGGACACCGTCACCGCCGACAAAACCCATCGCGCTCACGCGATCATCGAACAAGTCAACGCAGACCTGAAAGACTCCGCGCTGGCACACCTGCCCTCGGGAAAGTTCGCCGCAAACGCCGCCTGGCTGATCCTGGCCTGCATCGCTTTCAATCTCGCCCGCGCCATTGGTGCTCTCACCGGCACCGATCTCGGGAAAGCGCGCAGCGGCACGATCCGCCGCAAACTCATCAGCGTTCCCGCCCGAATCTCAACCTCGGCCCGCCGACTCGTTCTACACCTGCCGAAGGACTGGCCCTGGGAGAAACACTGGACCGCCGCATTCGCGGCAGCCTGCGGACCACCCGGACCCGCATCCATCTGACCACCCAGCCAAACGGCGCAAGGACAACGTGGAACATCACCGGCAGCGAGGCCGACGCGAAGCCATGCCCAGCCCCCAAAAACAGCTCAACTCAACGTGAAATCGGAAAATCCCTCACGCTCAAAGTCGACCGGTGGATTGAGGCTAAGAGCGTCGAGAGCCCGCAACCCGACATCGACGCACGAGGTCTCGACACGCTCGACCAACGGGATGGACCACTCCTATCGCTGATCGAGCCACCCCCACCGCTGATCGAGCCCGTCGAGATCCGGTCACCACCGCCCGACATCGACGCACGAGGTCTCGACACGCTCGACCAACGGCACAATCACAACCCGGGTCACCTTGTCTGCGGGCGAGCCGCGCACGACGAGGCGTTTCAGGCGCGCCATCACGTCATTTCCCAGACTGGCCACCTAGGATGATGCGAGTGAATCCGACTTTGACCCGCACCTGGAGTGCCATCCTCTTTGACCTCGACGGAACCATCACGGATTCCGCCCCGGGTATCACCGCCTCACTCGCTCAGACGTTCAAACTTCTGGGCCGTCCGGTTCCCCCGCTGTCGGAGCTGATGGCCTACGTCGGACCTCCTCTTATCGCAGCGTTCCGCGAATATGCCGGGATGACCGCCGAGGAAGCGAACGAGGCTCTGCTCGTGTACCGCGCGCACTATGCCGGCGAAGCGTCGCTTGACACCGCCGTCTACCCCGGGGTCGCGGGCCTGCTCGAGCGCATTCACGCCGCCGGCATCCCCCTCGCCTTGGCGACCAGCAAGCCCGAGGCGAATGCCGTGCGCATTCTCACGCACTTCGATCTGGCCAAGTACTTCACCGTGATCGTCGGCGCCTCCGAAGACGAGGTGCGCAGCGCTAAGGCAGACATCGTGAAGGAAGCCCTGACCCGTCTCGCCGCGTCCGGTGCCGATCTGAGCGCTCCCGTCATGGTGGGCGATCGCAGCTACGACGCCGAGGGCGCCGCCGCGAACAATGTTCCGGCGATCCTGGTCGAGTGGGGCTACGGCTCGCCGGCGGAGGCCGCGGCAGCGACTGCTGTCGTGCACTCGGCCGACCAGCTCGGCCGGCTCCTGCTCGGCTAACTCCAGCTGGGCTCATTCCGGCCCTGGCGACCGTCGCGCAACACCATCACGCACAACGCACCAACCGAGGGGGATCTCCTGTCCGAAGCACTCACTGACCGCTGCACCCGACTTGCCGAACCTGTCGTCGCACTCATGCAGCGTGCGCTTGAGAGCCAAGGCGACGCGAAGGTACTTCCGCTTGTCGTCTCACTCATTGCCCCCGTGCGTGAAATTGCCGCAGAAGGCTCGTTCGGAATCGAAAACGCCGATTACATCGCGTGGGCGGCAGGTGCGTCTCGCACGCTCGATGAGATGGACGCGGCTGCGCGTTCGGGCGACGCCGCCGGTGTCTGGCGTGCATTCACCGACCCCACAGCGGGCCTGCACCGTCTCGGCACTGCCTGCGTCGGCATCGCGGGCTGGTAGCACGCGCGGTCTTCCCGCAGGGGCCACCACTATTTGCAGGCGTCAGTGATCCCGCCGGGTACCGCAACTGGCACGACAACACCCCAGTTCGTGAATGTGATGTCGGCAACTGACGCTTGATCACCGACGGTCATCCGTAGCGGAAGTGGCAGCGCCTCGGCCGAGACAACGAATGCACCAGCTGGGCCTTCTCCTGCATCGATTATGACGTTGACGGTGTCAGGGTCACCATCGATTGCCGGCCCCGTCGAGAGCCCCGACGCGCCGGTCAGCGTTTCAATGAGTAGCGCCGGGTCGAGCACGGCGCGCCATTCGTCGAGGATCACGTCACTCGTCGCACGGCAACTGAACCCGTCGGGAGCGAGGCCACGCGCCGTGGCAGTCGCCGGGTCGGCTCGAAGGTAGGCGTCTCCGTTCACGACGACCACGTCGATACGGCTCTCTCCTTCGGTGATCTGTGCGGTGTAGGCACCAGACGTCCCCGAGTAGTCGACACTCATCGTGCCACCGGGGATGCCACTCTCGGCATTCGGATATGTTGTGAACGCCAACCGCATCACCACACCCGGCGATGCGCGCACCTCACGCACACTGACCTGCAGGGCGTCGCCACCGGTGAGGAACTCGATTCCGTTGCGATCGGTCTGTGCCACGTCGATAGAGGACAGATCAAGATGCGTCGGCTGGGGAATCGGTTCAGCCGGTGCAGCCTTCGTGCAGCCGCTGAGAAGCAGTATGCCCGCTGCAGCAAGCAGCACGCGCGGCATCAATCGAGACACGTCGTCTAATCCGCCACGCACGCACTTGAGGCGCCTTGCGCATCGAGCGTCGCCTTCTCAAGCGAGACTGCGGCTGCGGCCCGTTCGGCAGGCCTCACAACAAAGCACGAGCCGTCGTCAACGATCAAGGCTGAACGCGGAATCCATGCTTCTCGGCCGCTGACCAGCTGCGAAACGTCGAGAACCTCGCCGGCTGGTCCGTCGATCACAAATAGCTCATACGGCACGTTGGGGCCACTCCAGCTGACCCTCACGTTGCCGGAAGTCGCTGCGACCGTGACCGATGACGCGGCGGCTGCGCTGCTGTTCAGATTGATGATGAGCCACGCCACGAGGCCACCAATTGAAAGAAGTGTGAGCCCGACCGACAGCAAAAATGCCGGGTGCAGCAGAACCGAGCGCTTTGCGGTCGGCGCCTCATCGAGTTCGGGCAGCACGTCGCTTCCCGCTTCCAGTGTGCGCTTCACTGCACTCGGCTGCATCGCCGGCAGAGTGGTGCGCCCAATCTCGTAGCCGAGTGCCGTCGCTTCAACGGGCAGAATGCTGGGGGACTGCACTATCGGCGGGACTGCGTCATGCGCGCCCCGAGTCCCCGGGATGATCAGAGCGGCGGGGCTGGCCGAGCCGAGACTCGGAGAGTTGGTAGTCACGCGATGTGGCCTCACGAAAAAGGAACGAGAACGAAAAGATCGATACGCGATCTGAAAACGAAAAGTATCCGACCAGTACACGACGTGAAACTGACGGCACGGCGTTCACTGCGCGTGCGGCGTCAGCATTCTGATTAGCATAGTCATAATCACGCATCGGCCTCCGAGCCGCCCTTCACACTGGAGAGCCATTTCGCGACAGCTATCGACCCATGGCATGGTCACGCCTCTCGGTAGCCTCTGTGTTGCCGTGATTCTTCTCTTCGGTGCGAGCCCAGCACGAGCCGACGTTGCAGTGCGTGCCGCGGCACACGACACACCGTCCTCTGAACAACCGGCATCGAGCGGCGCCGACATCTCGGTTCCCTACCTCGGAGAGGCAGAGATCAGTCCTGCCGCCGGCTGGGCCATTGCCGACTGCGCTGCGGTGCAGAATGCTGCATCGACCTGGCCAGGTGTTGATGTCACCTGCGACCCCACGACGATCAAACTTGCGGCATCCGCCTTCGACGCCGACTGGGGAGCACACACCCTGACCGTTGCACAGGCGAACGGAGCTGTCGTCGCCGACATAAGCTACCGCGTGACGCTTGCTGCGCCGGACGCGCCACTTCTCGCCGGCATCGACTATGGCTATCCGGTGCCACAAGGGTCGTTGCTTCTCCTACCGTTCGTCGATCTCGGCCTCACCTGCACGTTGTGTACAGCCGGAACGGCCACTGTGCGAGTGGTCAGCCTGTCGCCGAAGCGCGCCGGTCTCGCCGCGGTCTCCGGAACACACCTCGTGTTGCGCACTGCGCCAGAATTCACCGGAGCAGCAACGGTGACACTTCAGCTCATCGACGATGTCGGCCAGCATTCAGAGCCCGTCGACGTCGTCGCACACGTCGTCGCACACGCCGTCAACGCCACGACGACACGGTCAGACTCAGACACGGCACAGCACCCGCCGGTCGGTGCGCTCCATGTGGTGCGCGAGCGCGACAAGAGCCAACCGATCACGATCGATCTCTCCGAATTCACCTGGAACGACACTGATGACGATGTGCTTCTCGGATGCGGCAACGCAGCATTCGGCACGGTCAGCTGCACCGACGCCCTCACCGCGATCTACACGCCAGCGCCGGGGGCTGATGTCGACCAATTCAGCTTCCACATCGTCAGCTCGAACGGTGCACAGGCGTCGGGCAGCATCACAGTTGTGACAACGGGGGTTCCCCTGCCACTCCCCGGGCTCAGCAGTGCCGCCACGTCGACCTCTGCTCCCCTGCTCGTCGCCCCTCGCGTTCCGGTTGAGGACGAAACCGGCGCAGGCGGCAGCACCGGGCTTGCCCACCTCAGCAGCCTCTCGCTCACTATCGGCACGCACCCCTGATGCGGCCTTTCGCGCCAGCACGATCCCGACTTTCCCCTTCCCCGCTTTCCCGTACCACCGAGGAGTACCGATGAGCCTGCGCCTGACCGTCCAGAATCCTGCCTCGCCCGCCGACACGCAGTCATGGCTACTCAAGATCGATGAGTCGACAACGATCTCTGAGGTCGCCGACACGCTCGAACTTCATCCGGCAGCGATTCTTGCCGGTTCGAATGGCAACGAACGCCTCGTCGATTCCGGAATCGTGAGCGGCGCTGTCGTTCCGTCTTCTGAGAACCGGGAGTTGGCTGCCGGTCAGACAAGGCTTGAGTTCGTTGGAGGCCCGTTCGCCGGCGAGCAGATTGCACTTGACATCGGCCGGCCTCTCACAATCGGTCGTGCACACGGCGCTGACATCTGTGTCGCAGACCCGTTTCTGAATGCGCGCCACGTCACTGTCGTGCTGAGCGGAGGCATCGATCCGGACACCGGCCGCGCGATCCCGCTCACCGCAACGTTCACTCCCGCTGACTCCGCCAGCGGTGCCCCGGCCGACGTCTCCGCCGCGACCGCTCTCACGGTGAACGGCGAACCGATTGTCGGCGTCGTTCAGGTCGTCCCGGCCGACATCGTGCAGATTGGCAGCAGCATTGTGCGCATCGGGGTCGCCCCGCCGGCGGATGCGGATGTCGCGCGCTCCGAACCCGGTAATCGTGCGTTCAACCGGCCATCCCGCATCCGTTCTGCCGCCGTGACTCCGATCGTGTCACTGCCGGGTGACAAACCTCAAGAGCTTGATTCGTCGCCGCTGCCGTGGCTGTCGGCAATCATCCCGATCATTCTCGGTGTGACGATGGCAGTCCTCTTTCAGCGACCGGTCATGCTGCTCATGGCTGCAGCCTCGCCAATCATGGTTGTCGGCTCGTTCTTGACAAACAAGAAGTTGGCGAAGCGAAAAGGGCAGCGCACCGAGGCCGACTGGATTGACGAGATCAACCACGCTCGCACACGCATCATTGAACTCGTGCGTGAACAGCGCCTCGACCAGTGGTATCGCCAGCTCGATCCGCTCGTCATTCGCGACATTGCCACCCGGCCGCTCTCGCGGCTCTGGGAGCGCCGCCGCGGCGATGACGATGCCCTGCAACTGCGGGTCGGTACCGCAGACGTCCCACTCGAAGTGGCTTTCGAAGGCGGGGCCGCGAAAGACCGTTCCCAGCCGCGCCGGGCCGGAGTCTCACCGGCCCCCGTTGGAATCGACCTTGTCGCGGGCCCGGCCGGAATTGCCGGCCCAGCCGACGTTGCTCAGGGCCTCGTGCGGGCGATGCTGTGCTCGCTCGCCACGCTTCGTTCGCCGCGCGACCTGCAGCTCATGGTGCTCTGCGACAAGGAGCAGAGTGAGGAATGGGCGTGGACCCAGTGGCTGCCCCACACGCAGTTCGGTGAGAACGTTGTCGCGTTGATCGGCAACACCGACCTCACTCGTCGCGAGCGCCTGCGTGAAGCCGGAACTCTGCTTGAGTCGAGGATGCGCGCGGCAGGCACGAGAGCGCTCACCTACGACCAGCACCTCGTCATCGTGATCGATGGCGCCAGGCGCTATCGCATGCTTCCCGGCATGGTCGCGATTCTCGAGCGCGGCGCCGCATACGGCATCCATGTGATCGCGATCGACTCCGACCGCAGCCGCCTCCCTGAAGAGTGCGTCACCGTTGTCACAGCGGATGCCGCAGACCCCACGTTGGGACGCATCGAGTCGGCATCCGTCTACCACTCGACGGTGCTACTAGATTCAGTCACCACACGATACGCCGAGACCGTCGCACGGGCCCTCTGCCCGATCGACCACGTCAGTGGTGTCGGTGACGACGCAACGCTGCCTGGCTCGGTGCGCTTCACCGAACTGCTCGGCATTGATCTTGACGATGTGCGGCCGATCGTCGAGCAGTGGGCTGTCGCGCCCCGGCAGAGCTATGTTGTGGTGGGCGCCGGCTCCGACGGCGAATTCGCGATCGACATCGCCAGCGACGGCCCTCACGCGCTGGTTGCGGGAACCACGGGTTCGGGCAAATCGGAGTTCTTGCAGACGTTCGTCGTGTCGCTCGCCCTGGCCAACCGTCCCGACGCGCTCAACTTCGTGTTGATCGACTACAAGGGTGGCGCTGCATTCGCCGATTGCGCGCGTCTGCCGCACACCGTCGGCACCGTGACTAACCTCGACGCGCGCGAGACCGAGCGTGCGCTCGCCTCGCTCGACGCCGAACTCAAACGCCGCGAGCGCGTACTTCGTGATGAGATCGGGGCCAAAGACGTCGACGCGGCATGGGCGAAAGATCCAGATGCCGCAGCTCGACTCGGGCTCGCCCGTTTGATGATCGTCGTCGACGAGTTCGCCGAGCTGAAGACCGAGCTTCCCGATTTCATCACCGGGCTCGTGCGCATCGCGCGCGTCGGCCGCTCGCTCGGCGTCAACTTGGTGCTGGCCACCCAGCGTCCGTCGGGTGTCGTCACTCCTGAAATGCAGTCAAACCTCAACCTACGCATCGCGCTTCGGGTGACCGACCGTGCTGACTCCGGCGACGTCATCGGCACGCCGGATGCCGCACTGATCAGCTCGTCCAACCCTGGCCGCGGATTCGTGCGTGTTGGTCTCGATGCCGCGCCGATGCCGTTTCAGACCGCTCGCGTGGCAAACTTGCGCGCCGGACATCAGCGAGTCGCACGAGTGCTTCCGCCGCGTGCGGCGCTCGATTGGAACACGACGGGGCTGCCCCCGCGCTACCCGTCGGCAGCCAATGCCCCTACCCACCGCCCCGACCAAGACGACACTGATCTCCGTGCGCTTGTCGGCCTGATTGCTGCAGCAGCCGCGCACGCCGGAATCCCGCGCAGCCCCTCGCCGTGGTTGATGCCGCTGCCTGATGTGCTCACCCTCGATCGTTTCGACGCAGACGCCGCTCCGGACGGAGCGCTGCTGATCGGGCTTGAAGACGTGCCTGCTGCTCAGACGCAACGCCCGCTCACCTGGAGCGTCCACGACGACTCACACCTGCTCTTCTTCGGTGGAGCCCTCTCAGGGCGCACAACGGTTCTGCGCACCATGCTCGCCCAGGCAGTGCAGCGGTTTACTCCGGCCGACCTTCACCTCTACATCGCTGACTATGGAACCGGAGCCCTGCTCGCGCTGGCCGACGCTCCGCACACTGGAGCTGTGGTCACCCCACTTGACCAGGGACGGATGCCGCGGCTCGTCTCCACGCTCGTCGCCGAGCTTCGACGACGCCAGGCGGTGCTCTCACAAGCTGGAGTCGGCAGCATCGGCGAGCAACGCCGCAACGCCGACCCGCGCGAGGCACTCCCCTACGCGCTTTTCGTCGTCGATGGCTGGGAACGACTGTCATCGTCGCTCTCCGCCGATGAGATGGTGGTCATTCGGGAGCAGGTCATGCGACTATTGCGTGAGGGGGCCGCGGCCGGCATCCGTGTGGTTGTCACCGCAGATCGAAGTGTTTCGGCCGACAAGATTTCGGCGTTCATCGACACCCATTACGCGCTGCGCATGCGCGATGTGAACGATTACCGCGCCGCGGGAATCATGATTCGCGAACTTGCGCCCGAGATGCCGGCCGGCCGCGTGCTGTTCGGCTCCGACGGCACCGAAGCTCAGATCGCAGTGCTCAGCGCTGACACAAGCGGCGAGGCACAGAACGCGATCGTGCGCGGGGTTGTCGAGCACGTTTCAGCGCACTTCGCCTCGTTCCCGCAACTCGCCGAGTTGCCTCGACCGGTGCGCGTCGACCCTCTGCCCACATCGTTCGCGCTCTCCGAATCGTTTGCGCTTCCCGTGCTCGTCGCCGGCATGCCAGAACACCCCGTCGTTGGCATCGGTGGTGACACGCTTTCCCGGGTCACCCTCGACTGGCCAACCGCGGGTGGGTTCGTCGTCGTTGGCGATCCACGCACAGGCAAGTCGAGCACCCTCGCCCTCATTGCGCACCAGCTCGCCTGGTCATCAGCCCCTGTCGTTGTCGTCGCCACGGGCGACTCAGCACTGACTGAGGTGGCAGCGTCACACGGTGTGCCCGTATTGAACGCGTCATCGACGGCCGACACGATCGCTGCGGCATTAGAACCCCGCGATACAACGTTGACGATCATCGTCGATGATGCCGAGCACTGGCGTGACTCGGCGCTGGAACGCGCGCTCACTGCGGCAAAGGGGCACTCGGTCTACTGTGTTTCGATCGGCGCCGGCGCCGCATCCTCAATCTTCAGTGGGCCGTATTCCGAAGCAAAGAAGGCGCTGCACGGCCTGCTCCTCTCACCGGGCACAACGATTCTCGGCACCCAGGTCTTTGGCGGTCAGATCCCGCGTTATCTGGTTGGGCGCCGCCCTGCCGGCGGTGGTGCGCTGTACATCCAAGGCGAGTACCTACCCGTTCAGGTTCCAGATCTGCGCCGCTGAGGCATGAAGTACGATGGGTACTCGTCAAACAGTTGTCTGCGAATGGGGTGAGAGTGCATGACTGCTCAATGCCCATTCTGCGACGCCGCCGTGAAGCCAAACAGCATGTTCTGCTCCGCATGCGGGCAGCTTGTCGTCCAGGCTCCGGCGTTCAAGGCCCCGGCTGTTCCGCCGCCTTTTGGGGGAATCACCCAACCGGCGAAGCAGAGCACCGGCCTGCCGCACCGCACCGCACCGGCTCCCGCGCCGGTGCCATTGCCACCGATTTCCGCTGCTCCGATCGCTCAGCCTGCCCGTGCAGTCCCGCCTGCTGTACCCGCGCCGGCGGCCCCTGCCACTCCGACTGCTCACGCCGCGCCGGGGACCCCGTCCGCACCGATCGCGCACGCTGTGCGCTTTACCTCTGGCCAGATCGTTGAGCTGAGCGGCGGCATCATTCTTGGCCGCAAACCAACCGGAGTTTCGGTACCGACAGGCTTCACGGGTGTCGTTGTTCCCGACGACACCCGCCAGGTCTCGCGTGCTCACGTCATTGTCGACGCACGGGTCAGCCCCCCGACTGTGACCGACCTCGGGTCGGCAAACGGCACGTCGATCGAGCGTAGCGGCCTCGTCCAGGCCCTCAACGAGGGAACTGCTGCTTCGCTCGAACCGGGCGATCGTCTCTGGCTCGGATCAGTCTCAATCGACGTGCTTTAGGAGCCGCCGCTATGGAATCGAACCCACCAGACCTCCACAATGCCTACGTCGCTCGCTACGCTCCGGGCCTCGGCACGAAGTACGCCCGAAGCAACTACCGCCTCGCCGCGATACTCGGCGCTGTGTGCATTGTGGCCTTAGTGCTCTGCGTCATGGCTCAGGCCGGGTGGATGCTCTACGCGTTCATTCTTCTTGTTCTGGGCGGTGGCGTCGCAGTGGCCCTGTCATTCGCCCGCGGCGCGATGAGACGATGGGCTGCCGATGACGGACTCGCCGTCGCCGTGTCCGACGCCGGCATCGCACTTCCCCGCGTCGGGCTCCTCCCCTGGCACGAAGTGACCTCGGTCAAGGTTCACGACCACTCCTTGACTCCGCGTGCATTCTCTCTCGCTGTTTCGGTGCTGGCCCAGCTCCAGGGAACCGACTCGACGATGTACGTTGACGTCAACGTCGTCGATTCCGATGCAATACTCTCTCGAATGTCGACACAGGGTGGGGTTCCGCGCGCCATCGACACGAACTACAAGCTCACCGGTTTCAAGGGAGTCTGGGGCCAGGGTATGTACGAGCCCACATTTCAGGCGGCAACCCAGGTGCTCGTGAACGAAGCGGAGCGCCGTGGCATCCCTGTCGTCATCGACGTTCCGAAGAACTACGAGAAATATCTTCCGAAGACAAACGAGTAGATAACTACCCCCCTTTTGCGCTGCACCCAACTGATGCGTTACAAATAGGAGTAAGGCTGATCGCCTCGCTGGGGGGCGCGATTCTTATCTACGCGGAGGTCATAAAATCATGGCAGAAATCACAGTTACATCTGAGTCACTCTCGGGCGTCGCCAACCAGCTTGCTTCGGGGGCACAGTCGATCGAGTCGCAGCTCTCAAACCTGAAGTCACTCGTCAGCGGCCTGATCTCTGGCGACTGGGGTGGAGCGGCGTCGCAGAGCTTCAACGAGCTGTACGAGCAGTGGGATGCCGCAGGTCTCCAGCTCAAAGAATCACTGAACGGTATCTCTGACCAGCTGTCCAAGGCTGCAATGGCCTACGAAGAGTCCGAGAGCAACATCGCCAACACCTTCCGCGCGTAGCCAGTCGCGCCGTGTTTCAACGCACCACCGGTGCCTGAAGCATGCATCCGCACCACCCATCGGTGCTGCGTGATTGAACGATGATGGAAGAGGGGCCATGTCACAGTTCAGAGTCAGTACGCCGTCGCTCGGGTATTCCGCAGCGTCGATAACGGCCGCGTTGGCCGAGTTTGACGCGCACGTTTCCCAGGTGACGGCTGCGGTGAACGGCGTGGTCGGCAATTCCTGGGAGGGCGAGGCGTCCGAGGCATTCAGCGGCGGCTGGACCTCCTGGTTGCAGAGTGCCGGCATGACACGGGCGGCCCTGGCCGACATCGCCACGCGGTTGCACACCGCTGAGTCGAGTTACGAGATTGTGGAGTCGCAACTCAACGCACAATCGCGCACATCGAGCATTGCGGGTGGCGACATCCGCACCGGCTCTGGGCGGTCGGCATCGTGAGCGTCCAGCGGCATGACACCGCGGCCCTGCGCGATCTTGAACGATCATTGGCCGATCTTGCACAGTTTTGCCAGACGCTTCAGCTCCACGCCGAGGGCGCGTCGCAACAGGCGACCGCGGCCTGGGGCGGCGCTGCGTCGCTGGAGTTCATGCACAAGGTGACGGTGTGGTCGGCTGGTGCAACTGTCATGCGCGAAGGTGCAGTCGATCTGCAAACCTGGGTCGCCGCGGCAGCAACAAACTATGAGGCGGCGCAAACACGCGCGTCGTCGGCTTGGGCAGGTTAGAAGTGGCTGTTCGTGTTGACCCGTATGACTATGTGACTGCGGCCGACCTCCTCGACGGGTGTTCAAGCTCCGCGGTGCGCATCGCGACGAGTGCGTTCGGATCGTTGACCGGTTTTGCCAGCATGGCGGGTGACGACCCGGGCGGTGAGGGCTGGGCGCAGGGCTACGACGCCAACGCCAGCACAATCATTGGCGCGATCCGCGCCGCGGCGGGCAAGCTGCGCTCTCTCGATATCGGGGTCATGCAGACCGGTCAGATGCACCGGCAGGCCGAGCTTTCCGCTGCCGGAATCCCGGCCGCCCCAGCCGGATTCACCGTGCGCACTCCCACTGTCAACGCAGGTTTCGGCGTGCCACCATCGGCATTCGGAGGAGATCCGAACGCCACTCCAGACCCTGTGATCTGGGAGTTCCTCAAAGATTTTGTCGGCAATGCGTTCCCCAACGCCGACGTTGGCAAGCTCTCAAACGCAAGCTCAGCCTGGTCGGTTATTGCCGACGACTTGACATCACTCGCCACACAAATCGACCGTGCCGATCAGCCACTGACATCGGGCACGTCGGCCGAGCTCGCCGGCATCCAACGTCACGTCTCAGAATTGGCCTCCGATATTCGCGCGCTTTCCACAGAGACGCGCGACCTGTCGAAGGACTGCACCGATTACGCCGCGGTTGTTCAGACCGCCCACGCTGAGACGTGGAAGATGATTGGCCAACTCGGCGTTGAGATCGCGGCGACGATCGGCATCAGCGCCGTGTTGTCGCTCTTCACGTTCGGTGGCGCTGCAGCCGTGGGCGCTGCAGCTCTCGCAGCCCGCATCGCGATCGTTGCCGCCCGTATCGTATCTCTGATCGGCAAGGTCTCGGCGACCGCGGCGCGCATCGCTGCCCGTTTCTTCGCCGTGCAGGCCCGCATCGGCGCAATCGCCGTGCGTATTGCCGCAAACCCGGTCGGCCGCGACCTCGCCTCAGGCACCATCGCCGCCGCGGGCACCGAGGCCGGGTTCAACGGCTTGGGCACCAACGTGCTCACCGCCGGGGCCGCCGGACTTGTCGGCGGTGGAGTCACAATCGGTATTGCCAGCCGGTTTGGCCGTCGCGCCGATAACCTGGCAGTTCAGGGTCTTGCGAATGCGGCTGGTGGTGGAGCCTCTGGCGCCGCGGGCTCATTCATGAACACAGGCAAATTCGACGCACAAGCGATCGTGCTCGGCACGGTGATGGGCGGAGCCGGGGGTGTCGCCGGCGGCGCTATCACCCGTTCTGGCCGTGGTGGCCGACCAGTGCCGAGTGCACCAGCGGCTGGAAATCCCGTTCGTTCCGGCTTGAACCCCACCAACAACCGCATCCCCACCACGATCGGCGGCGCTCCTGCCGCAGCCACACCGGGCGCCCCGGCACACCTCAACATCGTCGACGGCCCCACTGTCGCCGGAGCTGCCGCAGGCTCGTCATCCCCAAGTGGCGGACCAGCACACGCTGTCGACATCGACGCTCCGCGCACGGAAGGCAGCGGGCCTGCGCCCTCAGCCGGTGATGCCGGCCCGGCCCCCAGGCCAGACGTCGAAACGCCGATGGTTCAGGGGCATGAAGGCATTCCGGCTCCCAGTGACGCCGCACCGAGCTCCCGACCCGAGGTTGATGCGCCGTCCGTCAGCGGGCACGAAGGAATGCCAACTCCGGGCGATGC
This sequence comes from Leifsonia psychrotolerans, assembly GCF_013410665.1. Classification (NCBI taxonomy): domain Bacteria; kingdom Bacillati; phylum Actinomycetota; class Actinomycetes; order Micrococcales; family Microbacteriaceae; genus Glaciibacter; species Glaciibacter psychrotolerans. Next base: position 2,983,879 of record NZ_JACCFM010000001.1, read on the forward strand.
CGCACCGGCCTCCCGCCCCGAGGTTGATGCGCCGTCCGCCAGCGGGCACGAAGCAACGCCAACGCCCGGCGACGCCGCACCGAGTTCTCGACCCGACCTGGAAGCACCGCCAGCAAACGGGCACGACGCAACGCCGACACCACACGACCCGACTCCTGCCCCGCATGCCGACACTGGAACCGGCGCTGCGACCGGTCGGCCTTCCACTGACATTCACACCGATGACTTCGATGCAAAGTTCGACGAATTCAAGAACGAACTGGATGCCGACTTCGACAAGCTCAAGCACGACACCGAGGTCGAGTTCGACAAGATCACAGATGACATTGATGCCAAATTTGACGAACTAGACGCCAACCTTGACGCTGGCTTCGACAAGCTCGAGGCAGACCTTGATGCCGACCTCGACAAGCTTGAGGCAGATTCCTCTCTTCTCGACGGGTCAAACGAAGACGGCTCATCGGGAGCGGGGACCGATGGCGGCGGTAGCGACGGCACTCCTGCGCATGTGCCTGCCCATACGGATTTGGAAGCACCGCCTGTCGGTGCCGACGCAACCACGCCTCTCCTGCCCGATCTGGCGGACATTGATGCGAAGTATCGGGACGCGAAGGATGAAATTCCCGAGAACGTACGCGACGAATGGGCGGCGGCGGTTTCCGCTCGGTATCCGACGTTGTCGAAAGAAGATGTTCTGGGTGCGTACCACTACACGACGAACGCCTACGACGAGATGAACAAGTTCCTCCGAGATATCCCCACCGGGTCCTCAAGGGCCACCCTCGAAGCACACATCACTGCGACGACAAACGCCTTGGCGAAACTCCCACCTGTGCCGGGAACTTCGTTTCGTGGCATGGAACTGCGAACGGGGCTCCTTGAGCAGTTCGAAGTGGGAAAGCCTTGGTCAGACCCCGCATTCATGAGCTCCTCGACGTCGCCGCTGACCGCCAAGAATTTCACGGGCGAGATCATGGTAACCATCGAAGCACAGTCAGGGGTGGACGTCTCACGAATCTCGGCGTATCGACCCGAAGCAGAGGTGCTCTTCCAACGCGGGACTACGTTTGAAGTCGTGAGCAAATATCAAGACACGAACGGCGTCTGGCAGATAGCCCTGCGTGAGGTTTCCAGATGAGTCTTGATGACCCGTGGAACGAGAGCGTTACTCGCCTCTTCAGCGGAATTGTCGTCGATGTTGAGAAGAAGATGAGCGGCCGGGTCAACGTCGACAAGTGGTTGGATCCGATCGTCGGTCGTGAGCGTGGAAGGGACCTTGTCGCCCGGGAATTGGCGCTGTTCCTCGAAGCTGCCGAGCGAATCGTCACGTATCTCCCCGGTTGCACCCTGTCGGTCGTCGACAACGATGTGTCGGTGTCCATCGCCGATCGTCGAATTCTTACTGCCTCATTCGGCTTCTACCGGCTCCGGCTCAGCGAGAAAATTGGCGGACGCGAGGTTGCGATTGGTTCGTTTTCACAATCGATGGGGGTCAAGGCATTCCTCTGGCGGCTCGCTGTCACTCACTGGGGCGACGCATTCGAGCGGAAGTTTGCATTGTCGGATCCGCGCCCTGTGGTGCGCTCTGAGAGCGGAATGAGCTTTCTGATCCACGCTCGTGAGGGCGAAGGCCCGCACGCGGAAGTGTGGGAGGTAGCGGATGCACTCTCGTTCGCTCGCGGGTGTGCCCGTGACGTCGACGTGCTGCTCGACGCGGCTAGGCAGCTCGCCGCTCGCGGGAACGAAGTGACGAGACCGCTTCAGGTGAGCCTCGCTGACCGAATTCAGGGCTGCCTCATCGGCGGCGCAGTCGGCGACGCGTTGGGATACCCGGTTGAGTTCTCCACGCTGGATTCGATCACCGCTCGTGTCGGCCCTGCAGGTGTGCGCGAATTCCTGGCCCACCCGGGCGCGCCCCTCGGCGCGGTCAGTGACGACACCCAAATGACGTTGTTCACCGCAGACGCACTCACCCGCCGCACCGGTGATGTCTCGGTACGCTCACTCATGGTGGATGCCTACCGCGACTGGCACGTGACCCAAACCACCACCACCCCAGCCACCGCAGCGCTCTCCCGTCGGCATAGCTCGCCTGTGTTGCAGGAGCCCTGGCTGTTCGCTCAACGAGCTCCCGGGCTGACAATCATGGCCGCCCTGCAGGCCATGCCCGAAAACGCCTCGGTCGAAGTCATTCCTGATGCCACGAACCAGAGCAAGGGCTGCGGAACCGTGATGCGCAGCGCCCCGTTCGGACTCGTGCCGTCGTGGACCCCCGAAGAAGCATACGAACACGCCGCACAGGCATCCGCGATCACCCACGGCCATCCCACAGCGCACATCGCCGCAGGTGCTCTTGCCCTGCTGATCCGTCACCTCGTTGCCGGACAGCCACTGTCGCGTGCGGTGGCCGCCATGCTGGCGCACGTCGTAAGTGCTGAGCCAGATGGCCTCGCTGAAACGAGTACCTCCCTCCACACGGTCGCGGAGCAGATCCCCGGAATACCTGATCATCCAGATGTGGAAGGTCTCGGCGCGGGTTGGGTCGCTGAGGAAGCACTCGCGATCGCTGTCTATTGCGCACTGATCTTTCCCGAACGCGACCAGGTCGAGAACGCTTTGTCGTTGGCCGTGACACACTCCGGCGACAGCGACTCAACCGGGTCGATCTGCGGCAACATTCTTGGCGCGCTCCACGGCATTGACGCCATTCCCGAGCGGTGGCGAAACTCCGTCGAAGGCCGCGACACGATCCTCGCAGTCGCGAACACGCTCGCCCATACCAACTGACACCCGGCTCACCGCCGCACGCCACGCGCGTGCTCCCACCGATACAACACTTGAGGCCATGATGAGCACTCCGCAACCCACCAATCCGTTCGAACGATTCCTACAAACCATGGAGAAGTTTCCGCCGAGCCCTGGTCTCGTCTTTCACGGACTTCCCGCCGGGGCGACCGCATCTGCGGCAGGAACTCTGCGCGGAATCGTTGCGACGTCCCGCAATCCCCGCGTTGCAACAGAGAACTTCACGACTCCCGTTGTCGCCTGCATTGTGACGCGCACCGGCCGCGACATCGGCCCACTCTCGGCACACCCCGCCGAGGAGGAGACGGTGCTCCTGCCGGGCATCGTGCTTCTGCCCGTGATGTCCGGCCGTCACGACGCGCTCGGCATCGATTTCGTGGTCTGGGAAGAACTGAATCTTGACGCTGAAGCGGTCGATGCCGACCGTGACGCGGCATCTGCCGCCCTGCAGCTTGAGATCACCGAGCGCCTCACGGCGGCCTGGAACGCAGAGCCGATCACCATCGGCAGCCCGGGCAAGTTCACCGCCCCACTGCCCTTCTAAACCCGAATATGAGCACTGTGAATTCTGAACCGAAGAAGAAAAGCTTGAAGTCGAAACTCATCAGCGGCGGCATTGTCGCAGTGGTGATTGTGGGGGTTGGGGCGGCCGCCATCGTTCCCGGAATGCTTGACGATGCGTCGCAGGACCGCATCGTCTCGTACGGAGTGACCGAAGCCGGACATCCCATCGACATTGAGAAAGTCAAAGAATCAGGCAAGACCCGCACCAAACGATTCGTCATCTACGAGTTCACCGTCGACGGCACAGACCACCAAGTGCGCGGCGAGCAAGTCAGCATCGGCGTGCTCGAATCAGCACTGAAACGGATGCCGGATCGCGTCGTCTATTACAACCCGGACAAGCCTGAGGAAGCCGTCGTGTCGGCCGAGGAGATCCCCGGCACCGGCGGCAGCGAAATCGGCGCCGGCATCACTGACATGAAGGTTCCCACCTTCGACGAGCTGCAACGCGACACTGAGCCCGCGGAGTAGAGTCGTGTGGTGCTGCGTGAGGTCGCGCAGATGACCCTTCCCTGACCAATCGAAGGGCAATTTGCGCGACCTCACAGCCGAAACTGCCGCACCGTCTCAGCGGCAGAGCCAACCGAACACCTACCAGCCGCTGCTCAGCACCTCGTCGAGCTGGTCCACAAAGAAGTCGGCACTGGCCAGCGTCAGACACAGCGGCGGCTTCACCTTGAGCACGTTCTGCCGCTCCGACGTGGGCTGCACGATCACGCCGCGCTGGCGCATCCGCTCGCAGATCGCCGCCGTCTCGGCGTCGGCCGGCTCGAGACTCACGCGATCACGCACGAGTTCGATGCCCAGGTAAAGTCCGAGGCCGTGCACGGCTCCGATGAGCGGATGCCGCTCCATCAGGTTCTGAACCCTGCTCACCAGATGCGCACCCACCACCCGCGCGTTCTCTTGCAGCCCCTCATCGCGCATGACGTTGAGCACGGCCAGCCCCGCGACAGACCCGACCGGGCTGCCGCCGGCCGAGGAGAAGAAGTTGCCCTCCCGGGCGAGCGATTCGGCGATATCCTTCCGCGTCAGCACTGCCCCGATCGGGTACGAATTGCCCATCGCCTTGGCGATCGTGATGATGTCGGGCACGACGCCCTGCTGCTCGACGCCCCAAAAATGCGTGCCGAGCCGGCCGTAGCCGACCTGCACCTCGTCGGCGATGCACAGCCCGCCGCGCTCCCGCACATCGGAGTAGACCCCGGCCAGATAGCCGTCGGGCAACATCACACCGCCGGCGTTTCCGAGCACGGGCTCGCAGATGAACGCGGCCAGATCGGCCTGCCGTTCGCCCAGCGCCTCGAGCTGAGCGGTGAAATCGTCGCGGTAGCGAGCACCGGCATCCGCGCCCCGATGCGCACCGCGATAGGTGTTCGGCACGTCGGCGACGACCACCCAGTCCGGCCGGTTCGCCAGGGCGTACGGGTTGTCGTAGGCGGACGTGGTGACGGCATCCGAGGCCATGGTCCAGCCGTGATAGGCCTCGCGCAGTGCCACGACGGTGGAGCGTCCGGTGTGAATGCGCGCCAACCGCAGCGCCAAATCGACGGCCTCACTGCCGCTGTTCACGAGCAAAACGGTATCGAGCGACGGGTCGGGAGCCAGCTCGACCAGCCGCTCACTCAGGTCGGCCAGTGCCCGATACAGAAAACGCGAGTTGGTGTTGAGCAACTGCATCTGTTCGAACACCGCGCGCGACAGTTGCGGGTGGGCGTGCCCGATGCCCGCGACATTGTTGACCATGTCGAGGTAGCAGCGGCCGTCGGTCGCGATCAGGTGCTGCTTCCAGCCGCGCTCGATCTGTGGCGGATGCTCGTAGTAGCGCTCCTGCGCGGCCGCGAAGATGCGGGCGCGCCTGTCCACTTCGTTCTGCGGGTCGTCGAGAACTGGTGCCCGCGTCGAATCCGGCGTTGGGCCGACGGATGCCGCGCCGCGTGTCGTGTCCGCGGGCGCCAGGCCGATCAGCGCGGCCGGATCCGCCGTGAGGCTCACCCAGGCCGGTGCCCGGGTCGGCGTGACAAAGTCGGGAGCAGAAAGATCCGGCACGGAGCGGAGTTGAGCACGCACGCGACCGACGGCCTCGCCCCGCCGGGTTCGGTGGGAGCCGACCGGGTTCACCTGGCCCAGTGTCGTGCCCGCCGCGACGGTAGCGCCCCCCGAGGCAAGGCTCGCCGAAACCGAAATCCCCGACACGACGAGTTCCTGGCCGTGACGACCCGGCATCAGGCCCAGCACGACTTCGTCGCCGACGACCCGCACGATCTCACCCGCCATCGGAGCGCACAGCTCACTACCGGCCGTCAGAAAGAGCTCGGCGATCAGGCTGAAGGTTGCGGGCTCTGTCTGTAGATCTGGCGTGCTGCGGGTCAGCCGATACTGGCCGTACGGCGCGACGATGACGGGGTCCGGCGACCCGTGGGCATCCAGCGCTCCGAGTGCCAGCGCCCATTCCACGTCGGCATCGAGCCAGCGACCGTCGTTCAGCATTGGGCTCGTGGTGCCGAGATCGAGCACTTCCACGGCCTCCGCTCGCAACCCGCGAATGAGCGAAGCGCCAGCAGCGGGCTCAGCGGCACTGCGCTCAGCGGTAGGACGCCCGATCGCCCACCGAATCATTGCCTCGGCCTCGTCCCAACCGATCCGGCTGGCCGCCGCGAACACCTCCCATTCCAGGCCCATGCGTTCTTCGGCATATGAATTTCCGGCCTCGATGCTCGTCTGGTGCTCCCCACTCACGACCAGCACCGCGCCGCGCAGCACCACGAGCGGCCAGATCACCGCGATCTCTTCGTCGGTCAGCGGCAGCACCTCGTTGAATCGGCGTACCACCTCGAACACGGCAAACGGCTCGTCGGGAACGTGATGCAGCACCGATGCCGTCGTCACCGCGAGTTCGGCCACGAGCCAACCCAGGCCGAGGTCGCCGAAGTCGATCACACCGTCGGGCATCAGCCGCCCGTTCGACTGCCGGGCACAAATCACGTTGTCGTCGGTGACATCTCCGTGAATCGGCTGCACCCGCAGCGCACCGGCCACCCGCGCCACGCGTTCGGCCGCCTCGGCCGCGATGCCGCTGAGTGTGGCGCTCCGGGCGGCATCCGGCACGCTGCCGATCAGGTGACGGATGACGCGGTGCGCGTTCCGCAGATCCCATTGCAGGGTGCGGTCCAGGCCGTCGACGGGAAACGTCGCAAGCGCCCGAGCGACGGTCGCCGAAATCTCTCCGAGCTCACCGATCACGCTCGTGTCGAAGTGCTTCACCTCCGCGAGCGAGCCGCCGTGCAAGAAACTGAACATGCGCACCGGCAGCGGGCCTGTCGGCGACGCAAAATACTGTCGGGTGCGACCGTCGACCCCGGCAATCGGGGTCGGAATGCGCAGTCCCGAGCCGGCCAGGTGCTCCATCGCAGCCCCCTGTGCGGAGAGTTCTTGTTCCGAGAACAACGCGTTGTCGACCTTGAGCAGATAGCTCGTGACACCATCGACATCCGTGTGATCGATGCGAAAGTTACGGTCCTGCTGGCTGCCCAGTTCGGTCACCGTCGTCGGCCCGACGAGGCCGAACAGGTCGGTGGCAATGGTCTGGGCCTCGGCCATTGTGACGGCCGGGCGCACCAGCTCGCGGCCCTCAAAGAAATCAAACACTCGCTACTCTTCTCCTCGGCCGTCGACAGTGATCGGCAGGTAGGCCGCACGAGTCACTGCCCGCACAGACGAACACCAGCTTATTCGCCTCCTTACCTCATCCCCGCGAATCCCCCATCCCCGTAGGGTAAGAGGATGCACACGGTGGCCGAACACGAGATCATTGCGCCTGTCGACCTCTGCCTTCCTGGCGGAAAGCTCAATCGCGACGCAATCGGCTGGACCAGCTACCCCTGGCACAACACCGACCGCATCGGGCGCGGCTGGTATGGCTGGGGGCGCAACAAGCGCTGGGAATATTGGGGCTTTATCACCCCGACCCACCTGATCGGCATCACTGTCTCGTCGATCGACTATGCATCGGTCAACGCCGTCTGGGTGCTCGACCGCTCGACCCTGACTGGAATCGACGAAACGTCGGTCACCCCGTTCTCCGGTGCTGTCACCCTGCCCGGCACTCTGCGCGGCGGCCCCGCGACGGCACGCACGAAGACCCTGGATATTGACATCGACGAAGTCGACGGGGGCACCAGCATTCAGGCCAAGACCGATCGGGTCACCATCAACCTCGTGACCGAGCGCGACGCCGAACACCAGGCTCTCGGGGTCGTCGTACCGTGGACCTATCGTCTATTCCAGTACACCGTGAAGGATGTCGCGTTGCGCGTTCGCGGCACGATCACCGTTGACGGCCAGGAATTTGAGGTTCCGCGCGCCGAGTCCTGGGCGGTTCTCGATCACGGCCGCGGCCGTTGGCCCTACCGCATGACCTGGAATTGGGGTGCCGGCTGCGGCGTCGTCGACGGCCGGGTGGTCGGCTTACAGATCGGCGGCAAGTGGACCGATGGCTCCGGCTCGACGGAGAACTCAATCGTCATCAACGGCACGCTGCATAAGATCAGCGCCGAGCTCGACTGGCAGTACGACCAGTCGAACTACATGGCGCCGTGGCGCATGACCGGCGACGGCGTCGACGTCACGTTCACTCCGTATTATGAGCGGGTTGCCCAGACCAACGCGTTCGTCGTTAGCTCGAACACTCATCAGTGTTTCGGGCACTATTCCGGCAGCGTGACGCTCACCGACGGCACCGTGCTCAGTGTCGACGGCCTCGAGGGCTGGGCCGAACACGTCCAGAACCGCTGGTAGCCCACCTCGCCCCGAAATTCGTCCCTCACCCGGCCGTCACGGGTTGGGTTTGCGCGGTCACGCGAAGTTACCCACAGCTTTTCCACCTGTGGATAACTCTGTGGAAACAGCTGTGAGAAACTGGGAAAACCCTCGTTAACCGGTGGATAACCAGTTATTAACATGTGCATAACTACACGCCTGTAGTTCGAATGTCAGTCGCCTTCGGTGCACGATCCCGAGACCCGGGCAACCTCGGCTAGAACCAGGAGTAACCCGATGGCGAACCTCACCCCCGACCTCCCCACCAGCTTCGCCACCGCCCGCGCCCGGCTGACCCCACGCGTCAGCGGCACCGCCCACACCTCGATCGACCCTAGACGGCGTCAAAACCAGGGTCAGCCAGCGGTGTACTAGGTGCCTGATAGGTTTGCCGAGGGGAAACTCCCAGGGGATATGGCCGACCCCGGGCGGCGCAATCAGTGAGTTCGTCGCCCCGGGTCGCAGCCTCTCCCCTCACGATCTGTGCCGCCATGCCGCGGCGCTCCAGCACACCCCACACAACTTCCCACAGCCTGTGGACAACTCTGTGGAATCTCCTGTGCATGGGGCTGTGGAAAACCCTGAAAACCCCGTCAATTCAAGGGATGCCAGGGCGCGCGACTTTCCACAGCATGTGGACAACTACACGGTTGTAGTTCGAATGTCTGCGGCTTTGCGCTCCCGCAATTAGAGCGCCGCTGCGCGCTCGACGGACGCGAGCGACTGTGCCAGATCGTCAGCATCCGTCGCCCAATTACTCACCGACACCCGCAGCACGGCCCGGTCATGCCAGCGCGAGCCTGACATCCAGGTGACGCCGTCGGCCAGCACCCGGGCCGTCACCTGCTGAGTGCGCGCATCATCGCCGAAACTCACACAGACCTGAGTGAAATCAACCTCATTCAGCACCTCGGCTCCGGGAATGCGGTCAAACCCCTCGGCAAGGGTGCGCGCGTGAGTCGCCAACCGCTCGACCAGATCGATGGCACCCGCGCGACCGAGACTACGCAGGGCCGCCCATACCGGCACGCCGCGGGCACGCCGCGAGAGCTCGGGCACCCGCTCGAACGGGTCACCGGGCCCCGCGTCATCCGTCGGAAGATAGCTGGTGTGCACGCCGAAAGTGCCGCGCACGCTCGCGGGCCGGGCCACGATCGCCATACCGCAGTCGTAGGGCACGTTGAGTGTTTTGTGCCCGTCGGTCGCCCAGGAATCCGCGGTGGCGAGGCCATCGAGCTGCTGCCGAAAGCGTGGGCTCACCGCCGCCCACAACCCGAATGCACCGTCAACGTGCGCCCAGGCTCCACGGCCGTGCGCGACCTCGATCGCGGCGCGCATCGGGTCGAATGCGCCCGAGTGCAGGTTGCCGGCCTGCAGGCACACGATGGCCGGGGAGCCCGCGGTGCCAGTGGCATCCATTGCGGCCGCCAAAGTATCGGGCAAAATGCGCCCCTGCGCATCGACATCAACGACGATCGGGGCGCCGAGGCCGAGATAGCGCAGGGTCAGATCGATCACGTCGTGCCGTTCGGCCCCGACATACACCCGGATGCGCGGGGCCCCACACAGCCCGTTCTGCGCCAGATCCCAGCCGACGCGGGCCAGCTGCTCATGCCGGGCCGCGGCCAAACCGACGAAGTTTGCCATGGTCGCCCCGGTCGTGAAACCGACATCGGAGCCGGGCGGCAGGCCGAGAAGGTCAAGCAGCCAGCCGGCCGCGGCTTCCTCGGCGGCGGCGGTAGCGGGGGTCGCCAGACGCATTCCGGCGTTCTGATCCCACGCGCTGACCAGCCAGTCGGCACCCAATGCAGCGGGCAGTGTGCCCCCAACCACCCAGCCAAAGAAGCGGCCGGATTGCATGGCCATCAGGCCGGGCTCGGCCAGTGCGGCGAGCTCGTCAATGACCGTAACCGGGTCAGTCGGTTGCTCGGGCAACGGTGCCGCAAATCCGGCGAGCAGATCGTCGGCACTCAGTCGAGGCCCCACCGGGCGGATGGGCACCGAGTCGAGCCACTCTAGCGCGTGGGTGCGGGCCCGAGTCAGTGCCGCGTCGTAGTCATTCGCATGAGTTGACATTTGCTCATGTTAGCGCGGTGGGCCGACCTTCCGTCGCGGTGTGCGGCCCGATTCCTCGCCGACCTCGCCCGTTCCGGTCGAGTTCGACCGGCACGCCGGAGCAACTCGACCGCAGCAGGGAAACTCGCCACCACAACTGGCAGCATCAGTTGATGCAGGCACCCGCCGCAAAACTCTGAGCCGGGTCGTTGGGCGCTGGGGCGGATGTCGGTGTTGGAGACTCGGCCGGCGGCGCCGAATCAGTCGAGGTTTCCCCTGATGAGCTCGTGATTGATGGAGTATCGCCGGGGGCCGGACTGCTCGGGGTGGCGATCTGGAGGCCGTCGGTGCCGAGCACCAACGTGACGCCCGTCACCGACGCCGACGCCAGCACCAGAGCGCCGGGCACGTACGCGGCCAGCGCCTTCGCCTGAGATTCCTGCCCGACCGGGTATTCGATCGTCGTTGTGGTCGTGGTGTCAGCCGACCCGGCCACGCCCGTCTTAAAGCCGAGCCCGGCCAGCCTTGCCGTGCCAGCGGTGGCTGCGCCATCCGTCTCGCCGCCGTTCAGCACGGTCACGGTCACATCCGTCACGGATGCCGCTTTCGCCGTCGTGTACGCCGACGACGGGCCGATCACGCGAGCGATGAAGTCAGGCATTGCCGCCGTGTCGATCTCGACAATCGATACATCCTGTCCGTCGACGGTAATGGTGGGGGTTCCCAACGTCGGGATCGTGGCCGTCGTGATGTTATCGGCGCTCAGCCCATGCATCTGCAGAGCGAGGTCGAGCAGGTTGAGTCCAGGATCGGTCTCAATCGACGAACTCACCGCGTCAAGCACGTTTTGCAGCTTCATCGGGTTCAGGAGCGTTCCAGCCGAGAGAATCTGGCGGGCTTCCACCGACAGAAAATACTGCTGGCGCACCTCACGGTCGAGGTCGCCGTTCGGCAGGCCGTGCCGTTGGCGCACGAAGGCCAGGGCCTGCTGCGCATTCAGTGTCGACACACCGGCGGGCAGGTTCACCGTCGAATACGGGTCATTAACGGCCTCATTAAGACAGACCTGTACCGGACCGAGTGCCTGCACAATGTTGTAGAAGCCGAGCATCGAAACCCGCACGAAGTGGTCGATGGTCAGCCCCGAGACGTTCTGGATCGTCTGGATCAGCAGTTGGGCTCCGCCGGCGTCACCGCCACCGTTCTCGCTGCCGAGCGCGAACGCCGCGTTCAGTTTGTCCTGGCCAAATCCTGGGATGTCGACCCAGGAGTCACGCGGGAAAGAAATCAGGGTGGCCTTCTTGCCGTTGGCCGGCACGTGCAGCACCATCATGGTGTCGGTGTTTGTGCCGCCGCCGTCTTGCTGGGTTCCCAGCTGCGCCAGCTGCGCATCGGTGGCGCCGGCGGGCCGGTGATCGTCACCCACGAGCAGAATGTTCTGGTCGGAGCCATCGGCATCCGTCTTCGGCGCATTCTTATGCGTGATGGCGTCAATGTGGGTGATTCCCGAGACAAAGTGCTGGTAATTGTAGAAAACATAGCCACCGGTCACGAGCACCGCGACGATCACCAACACGGCCCCCCAGCGCAGCACAAGCCGCCCAGCAGAGGGGCGCTTGCGTCGACGCGTGCCCTGATCGGGCTGCCCCGGCGCGTCCGAAGGATCGAAAGTCACGCTTCAGAGTACGGATGCTCCGCTTCACTTCGGCTGAGAAAGCGTCTTTATCTGTAGATCTTCAGGCTTTCGTCGCGCACGATACGCGGCAACGTTCGCCCGGTTTCCGCAATTGCTCACATCGCAATAGCGTTTCGACCGGTTGCGAGAGACGTCGACCAGCACGGCCTCGCAGTCGGCGGCGGCACAGATGCGCATGCGTTCGCGCTCCCCGGTGCGAATCACGTCGACCCAGGCCATTGCCGCTTCCACCAGGATGCGGTCGGCGAATTGCCGCTCGGCGCTCGTTGCATGCAAGTGCCAGCCGGTCGCATCGTGACGCACCAGCTGCGGCAGGGCGCTCGTCGCGGTGAGGATCCCGTTGATCAGCTCGGCGACGCGTTCGTCATCGGTGGTAGTCCAGAGCGCGTGCAGCGGTTCCCGAATTGCGCGCACGGCAGTGAGGCCCTCGGGGGTCTGCGAGTGAGCACCCGTGAAGCCATGTCGTCGATAGAACGAATCGAGTTTCTCAAGTGAGTCCAGTTCGTCGCGGCCCGAGTCAGACAGCGCCGGCAACGTGTTCACCAACGCGGCCGTCGAGTGCAGTGCCGCTTCGACGTCATGAGTGAACAGCACGTTGACTCCTGACCTTACTCCGGATAGTGTCATGAGCATAACCCACGTGACTCGTGACAAACCACTGTATGCCTCGTTCTGCATGGAGCCATTCTCGAAGCGGGTTCCGCAGCCGAAGGAGGAGTCCCGTGTCAACCAGCCGTGTGGGCGAAATCCGCCTCGGTTCCGGCGTCACCCTCTCGCTCATCGCGGCTGCGTCGTTTGGCATGAGCGGCCCGTTCGTCGCCACGCTGCTCGAGGCGGGCTGGTCGCCGTCGGCCGCCGTGCTCTGGCGCACGGCCGGTGCGGCCGTCGTACTTGTCATTCCCGCCATCCTGGCGCTCCGCGGGAGGTGGGCGCTGCTGCGCCGCAACGCCGGGATGATCCTCGCCTATGGAATCTTCGCGGTGCTCGCCTGCCAGTTGGCCTTCTACAGCGCCATCGAGCACATGTCGGTGAGCATCGCCATTTTGATTGAGTATCTCTCGCCGGTCTTTCTGGTGTTGTTCTTCTGGGCGCGCTCCCGCCGTCACCCGGGGGCATTCACGATCGTCGGCGCGATCGTTGCTCTCGTCGGATTGGTGCTCGTGCTCAACCTCACGGGCGACGTGACGCCGAGCATGATCGGCGTGGCTTGGGCACTGCTGGCCTCATTCGGTTCCTGCATCTACTACGTCATTTCGGCACGGGCCGACAAGGAGTTGCCGCCGATCGTGCTGGCCGCGGGTGCCATGATTGTGGCTTCGATTGCGCTGGTGCTGCTCGCCGTAGTCGGACTCACTCCCCTGCGTGCCACGTTCGGCGAGGTGGCATTCCTCGGCACGAGCGTGTCGTGGTTGGTTCCCGCTGCGGTGATTTTGGGAATGTCGACAATTGCCGGATACCTGCTCGGCATCGCCGGCGCCTCGCGGCTCGGGAGCCGCCTCGCGTCATTTCTGGGCCTGACCGAAGTGCTGTTTGCCGTGATCATCGCCTGGCTGCTTCTCGGCGAGATTCCCGTGGCCATTCAATTCGTCGGTGGTGCCCTGATTCTGACGGGTGTCGTGCTGGTGCGCGTGCACAAGGAGCGTGCATCCGAGAGCGATTCCCCACTCGCTCTGACCGAGACGACGGATGCGCTCCAGCGCCTGGGTTGAGGAATCGTCCATGTGTCGGGTTATCCTGTTCAACGTCTTCCTCGCGCATCGAGGGTCTGATCGATCGAAGGGTAGGTGAATGGCCATGGCCAGTCATAGTCCCTGCGCAGCTGTACGAGCGGCAGCGTAACCAGCCTCTGTCTTGGGCGTGGTTGCTGCCCGCGGTCAGCGTGCGCAGCAGTCACCATTCGCCACAACAGGGCCTGGCCTTGTTGCCCAGACAGGACGCGCCTTCCTCGACGAAGGCCCGCCGCCGGCAGGAATCAGCATGACCATCATCGATAACGGCGTCTACGTCAACGGACAGCGCACCGAAAACCCCAACACCCTGGAATCCACGTACGCCGCAACGCGCGACAGCGAGGGGATGGCCTGGATCGGCCTGTACCGGCCGAGTGCGGAGGTGTTGCATTCCCTCGCCGAGGAGTTTGGGTTGCATCCGCTCGCCGTCGAAGACGCCTTGAAGGGGCACCAGCGGGCGAAGGCCGAACGCTACGGCGACACCCTCTTCGTCGTGCTGCGGCCGGCCCGCTACGTCGATAAAGAGGAAGAGGTCGAGTTCGGCGAGCTGCATGTGTTTGTCGGCCCCGGCTTTGTGATCACGGTTCGGCACGCCGAATCCCCCGACCTCGTCTCGGTCCGTCGGCGTATGGAGTCGAACCCCGAGCTTCTGAGGCTTGGCCCGGAAGCCGTGCTCTACGCGATCATGGACGAGGTCGTCGACCAGTACAGCCCCGTCATCACGGGTATCGAGAACGATATCGACGAGATCGAAGACCAGCTTTTCGGTGGCGACACCGAGGTCAGCCGGCGCATCTACTCGCTCCTGGGCGAGGTCACCGCCTTCCAGCGGGCGGTGCGCCCGCTGGTCGGCATCCTCGAGGCGCTACGTCGCGGTTCGAGCAAGTACAACGTCGACGAAGAGCTGCAGCGGTCGCTGCGCGACGTGCTCGACCACGTGTTGCGTATCAATGAGCACGCCGACAACTTTCGGATGCTGCTCCAAAATGCGCTCACCGTGCACTCGACCCTCACCTCGCAGCGGCAGAACGAAGAGATGCGCCTTCTGTCTGAGGCGAGCCTTGAGCAGAACGAAGAGACCAAGCGGCTCTCCGAAACGAGTCTGGCGCAGAATGAAGAGGTCAAGAAGATCTCGAGTTGGGCCGCAATCCTGTTCGGCCCCACTCTCATCGGCACCGTCTACGGAATGAACTTCGACAACATGCCCGAGTTGCACTGGGAGTTCGGCTACCCGATGGCGGTGGGCGCGATGGTGCTGAGTGGCACGGTCCTCTGGGGCATCTTCAGAAAGAACAAGTGGCTGTAGCACGCCACTTCTCCTCCTGCCCCGTTGATTGAGGAGGCCCGCCAGAGCCGCCTCAAACCCCGTAAGCCAGTCTCAAAGCCCGTGCATTCGTTGTCCGTGCCGGTGAGGTCGCGCAAATGACCCTTCGCGAGCTCGTGGAAGGGTCATTTGCGCCACCTCACACCACGCGACCGTTGGAACCGTTAGAGACGGATGCCGCCCGCTCGCGCGTGCGCCACAGCAAAAGGCCCCCGATTGCTCGGGGGCCTTTTGTGTGAGTTGGTTGGCGCCAACTCATATTCGCGTGCGCGAGGGGGGACTTGAACCCCCACGCCCTTTCGAGCACTGGCACCTGAAGCCAGCGCGTCTGCCAATTCCGCCACTCGCGCGAACTTGGAAATGCTAACACCTTCACGCCCCCTGACGCCATTCGAGGCGTCGGCGGGGAGTGTCGCGCGCGACTGCACCGGCCGTGTCGCGCGGGGAAAAGCGGTGAGCGTCTGCGTGGCGCAACCCACAGCATCCGCCCGATTTCAACACCGACACCCCGCGCGGCCACGCGTCTTCGCACGCTCGAGGGAGAGCGAAAACAGGCCAATTTGTGCATTCGTGAGCCAGAGCAGGCCTGATTGCGCACGGGTGACCCGCCTTGCCTGTTTTCGGTCCGTCCGCGTGCCGAATTGAGCGACGCCCCTTCTATCACCACCCGGCACACAGCGTTACCCCCGTAGGATGACATTTCGTGCGCTCGCCCCCTACAGGCGAGTATCACTCGAGACAAGTAACATGCTCATAGCCAAACGGACCGGATCGGGAGACCTGTGGGCATTCTGGATAACTTTGAAAAAGGCTTGGAGCGCGCCGTCAACGGCGCATTCGCCAAGACCTTTAAATCGGGCCTGCAGCCCGTGGAGATCACCTCCGCTCTGCGTCGCGAGCTCGACACCAAAGCGGCGGTCGTTTCCCGCGACCGCATCCTCGCGCCCAACCGTTTTGTGGTGCGCATGGCGCCGGCCGACTTTCAACGTATGAACGGCCTCGGCGCGGCCCTCACCGACGAACTGACCCAGCTCGTTGCTCAGCACGCCACCTCGCAGCGCTATCAATTCGCCGGCGGCCTGTCGATCGTGCTCACCGCCGACCCCGGTCTCTCCGAGGGAATGGTGCAGATCGATTCCAGCACCGTGCAGGGGGGCGTCTCGTGGACCCCGGTGGTCGACATCAACGGCAAGCGCTACCCACTGACGAAGTCGCGCACCGTGATTGGCCGTGGCAGCGACGCCGATATCACCATCGATGACACCGGCACCTCCCGCCGGCACGTAGAAATCATCTGGGATGGCAACCGCGCCCAAGTGCGAGACCTGGGCTCCACCAACGGCTCCCAGCTGAACGGTGTTCCCGTCAAGCAGGCCATTCTTGAGCCCGATTCCACCGTCACCATCGGGCGCACCACCATCGTGTTCCGTGTCGTCCCGCAGTCGACATCCGCCTCGCAGCAGCCCGCCGCGCCCGCCGCGCACGTCACGCCGCCCGCCGACCGCCCTGACATGGGCGGATTCTGGGGGCCTTCCGCATGAGCGTCAGTGAACTTACCCTTCTCGTGCTGCGCCTGGGTTTTCTCCTGGTGCTGTGGCTGTTCGTCTTCGGCATCGTGTACGCCCTCCGCAGTGACTTGTTCGGCCGCCGGGTGCGCAAATTGCCCACGGATGCCGCGGCTCTCCCTCACCCGGCCGCTCCCGTCATGCCCGTTGCCGCCCACGCCCCGGTGCCGGCAGCGGCGGCGTACACCGAACCGACCCTCGTTCCTGCACCGAGCCTGGGCGGCTTGGCCGGCCTCACCGCCGCCGCCGCCGGCGCTGGTGCACCCGGCGAGAAGGCGACCTCACAGAACGCCACTCGCCTCGTGATCACCTCGGGCCCCAAGGTGGGCACCGAATTCCCGCTGAGCTCCGAGTCGATCACGATCGGCCGTTCGAGCGATTCCAGCCTCGTGATCCGTGACGACTACACCTCCACTCATCACGCCCGGCTGATGCTGTGGAACGGGGAATGGATGATCCAAGACCTCGATTCCACCAACGGCACGTTTCTTGACGGCGTCCGCGTCGCCGTGCCGACCCCGGTGCCATTGAACGCCGCGGTGAAAATCGGCGCGACGACGTTCGAGCTTCGGCGGTAGGTGCATGGCGACTGTCAGTCACAGCGCGGCCGTTTCCCACGTTGGCAAGGTCCGATCCAATAATCAGGACTCCGGATACGCCGGCCACACCCTCTTCGTGGTCGCCGACGGTATGGGCGGCCATGCCGGAGGTGACGTTGCCTCGGCGATCACCACCAAGCGCGTGATGCAAGCGGATGTCGCATACACGTCTGCGCAGGACGCCGAATTCGCTCTGCAATCCGCCCTGATCGCCGCAAATGCGCAACTCGCCGAAACGGTTTTCGAACATACCGAACTCACCGGAATGGGCACCACGGTCAGCGCCATGATCGTGCTCGACGACCAGGTCGTGATCGCCCACATCGGTGATTCCCGCATCTATCTGTTGCGCGACGGCGAACTGAGCCAGATCACCGTCGACCACACCTTCGTGCAACGCCTGGTCGACAGCGGCCGGATCACCGAGCAGGAAGCCATGGTGCATCCGCGCCGCTCTGTGCTGATGCGGGTGCTGGGTGATGTCGAGTCCTCGCCGGAGGTCGACACCTCGATCCTCACCACGTTGCCGGGCGACCGTTGGCTGATCTGCTCCGATGGGCTGAGTGGCGTGGTCTCCCCCGCGGCCATCGCCGCAGCACTGTCCAGCGGCGCGAGTCCCCTGGCTGTGGGCAATCGACTGATCAAAGAGACGTTGGATGGCGGTGCTCCCGACAACGTCACCATCGTGGTCGTCGACATCGAGGACGGCGCCCTCCGCACGGCCGAGCCAGTCGTCGTCGGCTCGGCATCCGCCCCGCTCGCATTCGGCGAGGAGCCCGTGCGCAATCGGCCCCTGCGTCTGCCGGCCCTGCGTCTGCACCCCGTGCGGGAATCCCACTTCGAGCCCGATTCTCAGGACTACCTCTCAGAACTCATCGAGGAAGACGCCCGCCGGCTGCGCCGCCGCCGCATCACCTGGCTGACCGGCATCATTCTCTTGGTGTTGGTCATTGCCGGCGCAGGTGTGGTGGGCTACCAGTGGACTCAGACTCGCTACTTCATCGGCGTCGAGGGCAAGAATGTGGCCATCTTTCAGGGTGTGCAGCAAGACCTTGGTCCGCTCTCGCTCTCCAGCGTCTATGAAGAAACCGATCTGCCGGTGGCAAGCCTGCGGGTGTATGACCGGCAGCAGGTCGAGCAGACCATCAGCGCCCCCTCATTGGCGGATGCCCAACTCATCGTCGAACGGCTTGAAAATGCCCGCACTCCGTAATACATCGGCAGTGACCGACTCGTCGCCACGGGCGACAGGTCCGAAGACCGGCGCCATCAAACGCTTGCACCTGCCCCAAAAACTGCGCAACCTCGAGCTCTTTCTGCTGCTCATCGCCTGCGCGATCAATGCCGGCTCGATTGTTCTGGTTCAGCTGGGAGCGCTCGGCCACATCGACACCCAATTGGTGCTGCTCGGCGCCGGGCTCTCTGTCCTTGTGCTCGCCCTGCACATCGTGATGCGTTTCACCGCCCGGGACGCCGATCCGTTCATTCTGCCCATCGTCACGGTGCTGAACGGCCTCGGCATCGCCATGATCTACCGCATCGACATTGCCGAGCATGAATCCGGATGGGCGAGCGCCTCGGTGCGGCAGATCGTCTGGAGCGCTCTGGCCATCCTCTGCGCAATCACGGTGATGCTCGTGATTCGCAACCATCGCATCCTGTTCCGCTACACCTACATCGCCGGCCTCGTCGCGGTTGTTCTGCTGCTGCTGCCCCTCGTTCCCGGCCTCGGACACGAGGTGAATGGCGCGCGGGTCTGGATCGGCATCGGTGACTTTGCCACCTTCCAGCCCGGTGAGATCGCAAAGATCGCGCTGGCCGTGTTCTTCGCCGGATATCTGGTGCAGAACCGCGACAGTTTGGCCATGGTCGGCACCAAATTCCTCGGCATGACGTTTCCGCGTCTCCGTGACCTCGGCCCGATTCTCGTCGTCTGGGCGCTGTCGATGTCGGTCATCGTCTTTCAACGCGACCTCGGCACCGCGCTGCTCTACTTCGGCCTGTTCCTGGTGATGCTCTACGTCGCCACCGGGAGGCTCAGCTGGGTTGTGCTCGGGCTCAGCCTGTTCATCGGTGGCGCACTCATCGCCAGCCAAACGCTCGACTATGTCAACGGCCGTTTCACGAACTGGTTGGATGCCTTCAATCCCGCCGTCTACTCGGCAAACGGGGGCAGCTACCAATTGGTGCAGGGCCTGTTCGGCCTCGCCAACGGCGGTTTGATCGGCACCGGGCTCGGCCAGGGTCGCCCCGACATCACCCCGGTTCCGCAAAGCGACTACATCGTTGCGAGCCTCGGTGAAGAGCTCGGCCTCGCCGGCATCTTCGTCATCCTCTGCCTGTACCTGCTCTTCGTGGCCCGCGGCTTCCGAATCGGTTTCGCCGGTCAGGACGACTTCGGCAAACTTCTCGCCGTCGGCCTGGCGTTCGTCGTTGCGTTGCAGTGCTTCATCGTCATCGGCGGCGTCACCCGCGTCATCCCGCTGACCGGCCTCACGACGCCGTTCCTGGCGGCCGGTGGCTCGTCGCTCGTGGCTAACTGGATCATTGCAGCCCTGCTTTTGCGCCTGTCCGACACGGTGCGCAACCAACCTCGGCTGGTGGTCTAAATGAATCGCGAACTCAAACGGGTCAGCATCATTGTGTTTCTGATGTTTCTCACTCTCTTCAGCTCGACCACCGTCATTCAGGCGTTGCAGGCCGATAACCTCGCCGCGGATTCTCGCAATACGCGCACGCTGTTGAACAGCTATTCGGTTGAACGCGGCCCGATTCTCGTCGCCGGTGAACCCGTCGCCCAGTCAATGGCAGTGGCTGACGATTACAAGTTCCAGCGCACCTACAGCAGCGGGCCACTGTACGCTCCCATCACCGGTTTCTTCCCGGTCAACGGGGCGCCGACCGGCTTGGAAGCCGCGTTGAACCGCGAGTTGAGCGGAACCTCGAATGCGCAGTTCTTCGACCAGATCAGCGCCATCGTGACGGGGCAGAGCCCCAAGGGCGCGGCAGTCGAGACCACCATTGATCCCGTCGCTCAGCAAGCGGCGTGGGATGCCCTCGGTGACTACACCGGCTCGGTCGTTGTGACGGAGCCGCGGACCGGGCGCGTGCTGGCCATGGTGTCGAAACCCAGCTTCGACCCGAATGAGTTGGCTGTGCACGACACCAAAGTCGTCAACGCACGCTATGACGCACTGGTGGACGACCCGAACAGTCCCCTGATCGACCGGGCGATCGATGAACTGAACCCTCCCGGCTCTGTCTTCAAACTTGTCGTCGTGGCCGCCGCACTTGAGTCGGGAAAGTTCACCCCTGACACTGCGTTCCCGAACCTCGGAACCTTCCAGCTGCCCGGCTCGACGTCGATCGTGATCAATTCGGGCGGCGGAACATGCGGTGGCGGCGATACCGTCACCATCGCTACGGCCTTACGGCTCTCCTGCAACATCCCGATGGCCGAGTTGGGTCTTCAGCTCGGGGCACCCGCAATTCGCGCGATGGCCGAGAAGTTCGGGTTCAACACCGATTACACGATCCCGCTCACCGTGGCCCAGAGCGACTACCCGCGTCCGCAGTCCGAGGCTGAACTCGCTCTGTCTGCATTCGGTCAGGGCAGCGTCACCGCAACACCGATGCAAATGGCGATGGTGTCGGCCACGATTGCCAACGGAGGAGTGCTTCTGGCGCCCAACCTTGTTGACCAAGTCCTGGCCCCCGACCTCAGCCCGCGGCAAACTTTCGAACCGCAAGTGATGCAACGGGTGATCAGTGAGCAGACTGCCGCAACAATGACGCAAATGATGGTCAACGGTGTCCAAGATGGAGCGGCAAGCAATGCAAGAATAGACGGGGTTGAGGTGGCCGGAAAAACGGGTACTGCAGAGAACGGCGCTGATGAGCCGTACACACTGTGGTTCACCGGTTTCGCACCGGCAAACGATCCAAAGTTCGCGATCACCGTTCTCGTGGAGAACGGCGGGGGGCTCGGCCAGACGGGGTACGGCAACCTACTTGCCGCGCCAATTGCACAGAAGGTACTAGAGGCGGTGCTGAATAAATGAGACCGACAACAGGGCTCACCTTCGGGGGGCGTTACGAGTTGGCGTCGCGGATTGCCATCGGTGGAATGGGCGAGGTGTGGAAGGCCACTGACCTCGTTATCGGCCGTCAAGTTGCAATCAAGATCCTCAAGGATGAATACCTGGGCGATCCCGGCTTCCTCGAACGCTTCCGTGCCGAGGCGCGCCATGCTGCTCTCGTCAACCATGAAGGCATCGCCAACGTGTTCGACTACGGCGAAGAAGAGGGCAGTGCCTTCCTGGTGATGGAGCTCGTTCCCGGCGAAGCACTCTCAACCGTGCTCGAGCGCGAACATGTTCTGCCCGCCGACAAGGTGCTCGACATCGTCGCTCAGACGGCTGCGGCACTGCATGCGGCACACGCCGCAGGCCTGGTGCACCGCGACATCAAGCCCGGCAACCTGTTGATCACCCCGGATGGCCGGGTCAAGATCACCGACTTCGGTATTGCCCGTATCGCCGACCAGGTTCCGCTTACCGCGACCGGCCAGGTGATGGGAACGGTGCAGTACCTCTCCCCCGAGCAGGCAAGCGGCCGTCCGGCCTCACCGACCACCGACATCTATTCACTCGGCATCGTTGCGTATGAGGCCCTCGCCGGCCGTCGCCCGTTCACCGGCGAATCGCAAGTCGCCATCGCCATGGCGCAGATCAACGACGTTGCCCCCGATCTTCCGGCAACCGTTTCGGAACCCGTACGCAATCTTGTCTTCGCCTGCCTCGCGAAAGACCCCGCGGAACGCCCGGCCTCGGCCGCTCATCTGGCACGCGCGGCGACGGCTCTGCGTCGTGGCGACATCGCCGCAGCGGCGGCATCCGTGCCCGCCGTGCTCGCTGGAAACACGCCAACCGCCGCCACCATGCTGTTCCCGGGTCTCGGCGACGACCAGGCCACCACCATCCTGCCGGCAGCGACACCGGGTACCCGTGCCGAAGCCGCAGCGGCTGCCGCGGCTGAAGAAGCCGAGACAAAGAAGAAGCGCAGCCCGTGGACCTGGCCTTTGATCGCGCTCATCGCGATCTTACTGCTGGTACTCGGCGGCGGCATCTTCGCTTTGGTCAGCCAAAACGGCACCCCGGAGCCGGCAAAGACATCCTCGTCGGCCCCGGCGCCCAAGCCCCCTTCTGCTACTCCGTCACCGACCGTCAGCACTCCGCCACCGGTCACCACGGTCATGGTGTCGCCCGGTGATTTTGAGGGCTTCCCGAGTGCCGACGCCAGCGCGAAGATGGTGGCCCTGGGACTCGTCGCGAACGTCGAGGTGGGCAACGCTGCCACCACCCAGGATCAGGTCGACACGGTGTACTTCGTGAATCCGACCGGCCCGGTGCAGAAGGGCACGACGATCACTCTCAAGGTCTACGGACCTGTGGCGACGCCCGACACACCGAGTTTAGCGCCCACCACGTCCGCGTCTACCGTGGTCACGGGCGACACTGTCGAGATCAATTGGTCGGCCCAGTCCTGCCCGAGCGGTCAGACGCTCTCAGGTTACGAGGCCGCGATTGCCACCGGCGACGCCACCATCACCTCATCCAACCCGACCAGCGCCGATGTCACGAAGGTGACGGTCACGGCCGGCACCACCAACTTCACCGTCAAAGTCCGCTACTTCTGCGGCCAGGTGGAGTCCGGATGGTCCCCCGACAGCGCCCAGGTGACGGTCACCACTGAAGAAGCTCCGCCCGCCACGAAGCCCAAGCAGTAACCCACTCAGAATGGTCAACATCGTTTCGAATAGCCGAGGAGTCGCGAAGTGACTGAGGAAGGGCGCCTGCTTGCGGGTCGCTACCGTGTGGGTGCGCTCATCGGGCGCGGCGGCATGTCCGATGTGCACATCGGCACGGATTCTCGGCTCGGTCGCGCGGTGGCGATCAAGCTCCTCAAGTCCTCGCTCGCCATCGACCCGGCGTTCCGCACCCGCTTCCGCCAGGAAGCACAGGCGGCCGCCCGCATGGCGCACCCCACAATCGTGCGCGTCTTCGACGCCGGTGAAGAAACGGTCACCGAGTCGAACGGCCACGAGACGCAGGTTCCGTTCATCATCATGGAGTTCGTCGACGGCCGACTGCTCAAAGACATCATTGCCGAGGGCCCGCTCGAGTCCGATGAGGCCGTGCGAATCATCGACGGTGTGCTGACCGCCCTCGAATACTCGCACCGCGCCGGTGTCGTGCACCGGGACATCAAGCCCGGCAACATCATGATCACCAAGACCGGCCAGGTCAAGGTGATGGACTTCGGTATTGCCCGCGCCATCTCCGACTCATCGACGACGGTGGCCCAGACCACGGCGATTCTCGGTACGGCCTCGTATTTCTCGCCCGAACAGGCCAAGGGTGAGTCGGTCGATGCCCGCACCGATCTGTACTCGAGCGGTGTCGTGTTGTTCGAGATGCTCACCGGTCGTCCACCGTTTCGCGGCGAGACCCCCGTGTCGGTCGCCTACCAGCACGTCAGCGAAGCCCCGGTCAAGCCCAGCTCGATCAACCCGAAAGTCTCTCCCGCACTCGACACCGTGGTCATGCACGCCTTGGCCAAGGATCGATTCGACCGGTTCCAGAGTGCTGTCGACTTCCGCACGGATGTCGACATTGCCGGGTCGGGTAAAATCCCGATTCACCGTGTTGATGACGATGCCTCGGGCGGTCTCTTCGGTCCGCCGCCGTCGGTCGTATCGGGCTCTGAACTCGCTCTCAAGCAACTCTCCGAAGACAACACGATGGTGCGCACGCAGCGCCGTCCGCCCGTGATTTGGATCTGGGGTGGCATTCTGAGCGTCATCGTCATCGTCATTGCCGTGATGTTTTGGGTCTTCTCGCTTCAACCGTCCACCGATATTCCCGACAATTCACGCAAGATACCGGCGCTCACCGGGCAAACCTATGAAGATGCCCAAAATACTCTTCTCGACCTGGATCTCAAGCCTCAAAAGTCCACCGAGAGCAGTCCCACCGTGCCATCCGATCAGGTAATTCGTACTGATCCGCCCGCTGGAACAATCGTTCAGCCCGGCGAAGTGATCACCGTTGTGGTCTCGACCGGCGCCGAAACGGTGACAGTTCCCGACCTGACGAATATGTCGATCGCCGATGCCCAGGCCGCGCTGGCCGCGGCGGGGCTCACCGCCGGCTCGGTGACCACAGAGAATTCCCCGACAGTCGGCGCCGATGTGGTGTTGCGCACCGATCCGGCCAGTGGTGGCACAGCGATGGTCGGCAGCACCGTCAATTTCGTTGTTTCAAGCGGCGAGGTGGCACTTCCCAACCTGGTCGGTCAGTCGCTGTCAGCAGCGTCAGATCTACTGCTCGGCGCCACACTGCAGCTCACGCCGATTCCCGAACCGGATTACAGCTGTGATTCCTCAGCCGGTTCTCCGGTGAGCAAACAGTCTGTGGCGGCCGGCGACGTGCCGCAGCGCTCCTCCGTCACGCTCACCTACTGCGCGGGCTGAGCGGTCAGCGCGGCTCACACCCGCCACACGACCCCCAGAGGACCTGACCCGGCTCAGTTGAGACGCAGCAGTGGATTCAGATTCTTCGCCGTCTCACGGGCCTCGGTAAGACCCGCTAGCGCGAGCCAGTTGCCGAGCATGCGGTAACCGCCCTCGGTCAGAACGGATTCCGGGTGGAACTGTACGCCGACAAGAGGGGCTGACACGTGCCGCAGACCCATAATCACGCCGCCCGAGGTGCGCGAGCTGACAATGAGGTCGTCGGGCACCGTCGAATCGACGACGGCAAGCGAGTGATAGCGCGTTGCAGTGAATGGCTGTGGCACTCCGTCATAGAACGGGCTCTCGTCGTGTGTCACGAGCGAGGTCTTGCCGTGCATCAGCTCCTCGGCATTGGTCACCGTTGCCCCGAAGGCCTCCGCGATGGCCTGGTGGCCCAGGCACA
This sequence comes from Leifsonia psychrotolerans, assembly GCF_013410665.1. NCBI lineage: Bacteria > Bacillati > Actinomycetota > Actinomycetes > Micrococcales > Microbacteriaceae > Glaciibacter > Glaciibacter psychrotolerans. The sequence goes on from NZ_JACCFM010000001.1 coordinate 3,009,014, forward strand.
CCCCGAACAACGGGGTTCCGCTGTCGAAAGCCGCCTTCACCACGGCAATGGACACGCCGGCATCAGCCGGCTTGCCGGGTCCGGGTGAGATGAGAACGCCGTCGTAGTCGGCCAGCCGAGCCGCGGCATCCGCTGCCGAAAAATCGTCGTTCCGCACAACCTCGGTGACGGCGCCAAGCTCCATCAGATAGCCGTTGAGCGTGTAGACGAAGCTGTCGTAATTATCGAGAACAAGGATTCGGGTCATGGGCCACCCACCGTCACTTCCTGGCTGGTAATGAATGCGTCGATCCACGGGAACACCCACGTTGCGAGGGCGAATAAGGCCGCGCCGATCAGAATCAGTGAAAAGAGGATGCGCAGCCAGACCGGGCCCGGGAGCACACGCCAGATTGAGAGGTACACGGGACTCCTAGCCCTTGGCCTGTGCGGCGATGATCGACGCCAACTCGGTGGGGGCGCCGGCAGAGAGAGGCTGCCACGACTCGAAAACGCCGTAGGCGATAATGCGTTCTGCTGTCGAATAGAAGGGGTTGCAGGTCGTAAGGGTGATGAATCGGTCAACCGGGGCCATCTCGGGTTGCCCCGGCACCGGCCCGATCACATCGACAGCAGTCGGCTGAACATACTCCAGGTCCCTGAAGCGGTAGGTGTAGTAGCCGTCCGCCGTCTGCACATAGATGGCATCACCGAGCTGCAGCTCATGAATCAGGTGCAGGGCGCCGCCGTTCGCGCTGCGGTGCGCTGCGACAGCGAAGTTGCCCACCTCACCGGGCATCTGCGACGACGGATAGTGGCCGATTCCCGAACGAGAGCTGTTCAGAACGTTGGTGCCGACTCCCGAGGCAATGGTGCGGTGGTAGTCCGCGCCGAAGCGGGGCACATACATCACGGCGAACGTCTCCGTCTCGGCCGGCGGAGTGGCGACAACGGGCTCACCGAAGTCTTGAGGCTCGGCCGGGGGCGTCGTCGGGTCGACCGGCTTGGCCGTGATCTGACTCTGTTGGATCCAATTTTGGCTCAAGTCGGTTGCCGAGTTCGTCTGAGCATTCGCCATGATCATGTCGTTCCACCACAGCTGCCAGCCCAAGAAGAGCAGCACCAACACACCGCCGGTGATAAGCAATTCTCCTAAAACCCCGACGACGGTGACCGGGCGGCGCGGACGCGCACCTCGACGTGCATGGCGCGGAGGAACGGGGAGTTCCGCCGGGAACTCGGAGTCGTCGGTCATGATCTCGATTCTAATCGGGCCTTCCCTGCACAAACTGACGACCCCCGTCGGCGAGGGGAGGCAGGTTCATCGAACTGATGAAGGTAGAATCTCTGGCATGGCACGTACGAAACCCCGCACCAAGCCCGCACGCGACGAGGCTGCCCGCTCAGGCGAGGACGCCCCGAACCCCGTGTGGTTCAAACCCGTCATGTTCGGGTTCATGATTCTTGGTTTGATCTGGATCATTGTTTTCTATGTGAGCCAGGGGGTCGCCCCCGTTCCCGCTCTCGGATCGTGGAACATTCTGGTGGGCTTTGGAATCGCCTTCGTGGGCTTTCTGATGACCACGCGCTGGCGTTAATTCCCCGGTCAGCCAGGTTCCGCAGGGCAATTACACCGGTGTAATTATCCCCATGTGGAAACTCCTGTGGATAACTGTCCTCGGAGGTTAGGCGAAGAACTTCGCACAGCTCAGCAGCACGAGCACCGCTCCGAGCGCCACGAGCAAACCGGTCTGTAGTTTCTTCTGGTGTCGTTTGCGGGTCTGCACGACGATCAGCCCGAAGATCGCCCCGCCGATCAGGCCACCCACGTGGGCCTGCCAGGAGATGCCGAAGCTGGGAATGAAACCGATCACCAGGTTGATCCCCATCAGCACGATCAGCTGGGTCATGTTGTTGCCCAGGCGCTGGTGAATCACGAGGAATGCGCCGATCACAGCGAAGATGGCGCCGGATGCTCCAACGACGGGAATCCGCGGATCTGCGAGAAACAGCACTCCAAGTGAGCCCGCGACGGCGCCCATCAGGTAGAGGCTGATGTAGAGCCCTCGACCGAGCATCCGTTCGAGCATGGATCCGAAGATCCAGAGCGTGTACATGTTCAGCAACACGTGGAAAGGGAAGCCGCCGACCTGGTGCACGAGGGCTGTGGTCACCATGCGCCACGGTTCGAAGGCAAAAGGATAGGAATAGAGCCCCGCATATTGCAGCGCGGACGTCACACCGAGCGGTGGAATCAGCTGCAACAGAAAGACGAAGAACGTGACGCCGATGATCGAATAGGTCACGACCGGGGTTCCGTCACCGGTCATTCGATTCAACCGGGTCAGAATGGCCGGTTTGGTGCGCGGCGCACTTTGGCGCTGCTCCCGCATGCACTCGGGACAGATCACTCCGACGGCGGCCTGTGTTTGGCATTCACCGCAGATGGTGCGTCCACATCGCTGGCAGAGCACGAAGCTCTGCCGATCGGGGTGCCGATAGCAAAAATTGGTATCCGCTCGCGGCACCCCAGGCAGAGACAAAGCGCCTAGACCTGCTCGACGGTGATGCTCTCGATGACCACGTCTTCGAGGGGGCGGTCACGGCCATCGGTGGCAACCGTGGCGAGCTGGTCGACGATTGCCCGCGACGCCTCATCTTCGACGGCGCCGAAGATCGAGTGCTTGCCCTGCAGCCAGGTTGTCGGGACGACCGTGATGAAGAACTGCGACCCGTTGGTGCCGCGACCGCCCTGGATGCCGGCGTTCGCCATGGCCAGAACGTACGGCTGAGTGAAGTCGAGTTCGGGGTTGATCTCATCGTCGAACTGGTAGCCGGGGCCGCCGATTCCCTGACCCAGCGGGTCGCCGGCCTGAATCATGAAGTCTTTGATGATGCGGTGGAAGATCGTGCCGTCGTAGAGCGGCGCCGTCGAGGTCTCACCGGTGCCGGGGTGCTTCCATTCGATTTCGCCGGTGGCGAGGCCGACGAAGTTCTTGACGGTCTTCGGGGCGTGGTTTCCGAAGAGGTTGACCTTGATCGGTCCGAGAGAAGTGTTGAGAGTCGCTACCGCGGTGTGCTTAGACATAGCAACAATTCTTACACAACAGCCCTCACACACAGGTGACGCGAAGTGCAGCAAATGTGCACACCTGGCAGATACTCAGAGCGCTCCCAGTCGATTCAGTGGCAAGATGGTCAGTGTTCGCCAGATGACATCGATGGAGGGTCCAGATGAGCCTGTCACGCAAGCGCCGCAAGGAACTCACAAAGCTGCGCAAGAGCGCAGACGAATTGTGGGGACACCAGCAGCAAGTAATGGATCACGCTAACGCCGTGGCCCGCGAAGCCGGCCGTCAGGCTGGCAATCTCACTCGCGAAGAAGTCGTGCCCCGCGTACGCGAAGGTTACGAGCACTACGTGCTCCCCGGAGTGCATGGAGCGCAAGACCTGGCCGCCGACGTGCGTCGTCGCTTGGTCGGCGAGGTTCTGCCGGGCATTGGTAATGGACTCGGTACCGCGATTGGCTCGGTCATGTCGGTCGGCGATATCGCCCGGGATGCCCGCGTGCGCGCCGCGTTGAACCGGTTCCAGTTTCAGAAGCCTGTCGTCGCGGAGAAGAAAAGTGCCGGTGCGGGAACGTACATCGCCCTCGGCATCGGCATCGCCGCGGCCGTTGGCGTCGCGTACGCCGTATGGCAGACGTTCAGGGCCGATGACGAGCTCTGGGTCGCCGACGACGAGTTCGACGCCCTGTCGGGCAAGGCAGAGGCGTAGAGCCTGGCTTGAGTCTTATCGAATGGCCCGCATCTCAGGATGCGGGCCATTTGCGTTGGACGACGCCCGTGCGCCGTGCCCGTGCTCCTCTCCGGCGAGTGCACCGGAAGCCCCTTCCGCCGATTTACCCCGTTGCGGTCGAGTTCGCCTGGCACGCCGGACGAACTCGACCGAAAAGGCTGACCTCGATGGATGCGGTAGAAACACCGACCTGGAACTCGCCCCGAATAGTCCGCCGAGAATACAAAAAGACCCCCACCCGTCAGGGTGAGGGTCTTACTTTTTGTGGAGCCACGGGGAATCGAACCCCGGACCTCCTGCTTGCAAAGCAGGCGCTCTACCAATTGAGCTATGGCCCCGAATGGTCACTCGAAAGTAATCATCTGTGGGGATACCGGGATTTGAACCTGGGACCTCTTCGTTATCAGCGAAGCGCTCTAACCAACTGAGCTATATCCCCCTGAACGGGCAGAAACGAGACTACCCGAATCTGCCCGAAACTCACAATCGAGCTAGTTGTTGGTGAATCCGACGAGCAGCCCGCCCGTGATCTTGACACTGAGATTGTAAAGAAGGGCGAAAATCGCCCCGAGCGCGGTGACCACGACGGCGTTCAGAACGGCGACGATGACCGCGAATCCCATGACATTACCGACCGACAGAATGCTCTTCAAGTCTGAGGAACTTCCCGCGATGTCGGTGTACAGGGCGTTTGCCTTGTCGAGCACCTCGGTGGAATTCAAAACCGTGTAGATCAAGAATGTCGCAACGATCGTCACCACTGCCAGGCAGATGGCGATGAGAAAAGACAACTTCACACTCGACCAGAAGTCGATGTACACCAGCTTGAGTCGAACCTGCTTCGACGTCTTCGTGCGGGTCGACTTCTTGGCGAGCTTCTCGGCAACGCTACTCATCTGTGGTCTCTACTCTCTCCGAATCGGCCTCTGGTGCACCGTCAACTTCTTCGGGAACCAGATTGCGTTCGATGTTCTTCGCGATGGCGATGATTCGGTCCTTGTCCGCGAACTTCGCGAACACAACACCCATGGTGTCGCGACCCTTCGCCGGGACTTCAGCGACGTCAGAGCGTACCACCTTGCCACTGGCAAGAACCACAAGGACTTCGTCTTCTTCATCCACGATGAGTGCCCCCACCAGGTCTCCGCGATCCTCGCTCAGCTTGGCCACCTTGATGCCCAAACCACCACGATTCTGCAAACGGTACTGGTCGGCTGCGGTGCGCTTCGCGTACCCGCCCTCGGTCACAACGAAGACGAATCCGTCATCGGCAACCACCGAGGCATCAAGCAGCGTGTCGGCGCCGCGGAAGTGCATTCCGATCACACCCGACGTGCTGCGGCCCATCGGCCGCAGAGCCTCGTCAGACGCCGTGAAGCGAATCGACATTCCCTTGCGCGACACGAGCAGCAGATCGGAATCCTCATCGACCAGCAGGGCAGAGACGAGTTCATCGCCCTCGCGCAGCTTGATCGCAATAATCCCGCCGGAACGGTTCGTGTCGTACTCCGACAGCGCCGTCTTCTTGATCAACCCCTCACGCGTGGCCAGGGTCAAATATTGAGCGACTGCATAGTCACGGATGTCGAGGATCTGGGCGATCTCTTCGCCGGGCTGCATCGCGAGCAGGTTGGCAACGTGCTGGCCCTTCGCATCGCGGCCGGCCTCCTGCACCTCGTAGGCCTTGGCGCGGTAGACCCGACCGGTGTTCGTGAAGAACAGTAGCCAATGGTGCGTCGTCGTGACGAAGAAGTGCTCCACGACGTCGTCAGCACGCAGCTGGGCACCCTTGACGCCCTTGCCGCCGCGGTGCTGGTTGCGATAGTTGTCGCTGCGCGTGCGCTTGATGTAGCCACCGCGGGTAACCGTGACCACCATCTCCTCTTCGGGGATGAGATCTTCAATCGACATGTCGCCGTCAAAACCGAACATGATCTCGGTGCGACGGTCGTCACCGAACTTGTCGGTGACCTCGGTGAGTTCTTCTCTGACGATCGTGCGCTGGCGCTCCGGGCTGGCCAGAATCGACTTGAACTCGGCGATCTGACGCTCAAGCTCGGCTGCCTGGTCAATGATCTTCTGGCGTTCGAGCGCCGCGAGGCGACGCAGCTGCATGGCCAAAATGGCATCCGCCTGCAGCTTGTCAACTTCAAGCAGAGCCATCAGACCCTCACGGGCGTCGTCGACGGTCGGCGACCGGCGAATGAGCGCAATGACATCGTCGAGGGCGTCGAGCGCCTTGAGGTAGCCGCGCAGGATGTGTGCGTCGGCCTCAGCCTTGTTCAGCCGGAACTGGGTGCGCCGAACGATGACCTCGATCTGGTGGGTCACCCAGTGGCTGATGAAGCCGTCCAACGGCAGGGTGCGCGGAATACCATCAACGATCGCAAGCATGTTCGCGCCGAAGTTGTCCTGCAACTGCGTGTGCTTGTAGAGGTTGTTCAGCACGACCTTGGCGACGGCATCGCGCTTGAGCACGATGACGAGGCGCTGACCGGTGCGACCCGAGGTCTCATCACGGATATCGGCGATGCCCGTGACCTTGGCATCCTTGACCAGATCGGCGATCTTGATCGCTAGGTTGTCGGGGTTCACCTGGTACGGCAGCTCGGTGATGACGAGGCAGGTGCGACCCTGCAACTCTTCAATACTGACCACGGCCCGCATTGTGATCGAGCCACGTCCGGTGCGGTAGGCATCCTGAATCCCCTTGGTGCCGAGAATCTGGGCGCCGGTCGGGAAGTCGGGTCCTTTGATGCGCTGGATCAGGGCTTCGAGCAGCTCTTCGCGGCTCGCGTCGGGGTTCTCCAACAGCCACAAGGCACCGGATGCAACCTCACGCAGGTTGTGCGGCGGAATGTTGGTGGCCATGCCCACGGCAATACCGACCGAACCGTTGACGAGCAGGTTCGGGAATCGTGCGGGCAACACGGTGGGCTCGAGAGTGCGGCCGTCATAGTTGTCTTGGAAGTCGACGGTGTCTTCGTCGATGTCGCGCACCATCTCGAGTGCGAGCGGCGCCATCTTCGTTTCGGTGTATCGCGGGGCTGCTGCGCCGTCGTTTCCTGGGGAACCGAAGTTGCCCTGGCCAAGAGCGAGTGGGTACCGCAGGCTCCACGGCTGAACGAGACGCACGAGTGCGTCGTAGATCGACGAGTCGCCGTGCGGGTGGAACTGCCCCATCACATCGCCGACGACGCGGGCACACTTCGAGAATGCCTTGTCGGGACGGTAACCACCGTCATACATGGCGTAGATCACGCGACGGTGCACGGGCTTCAGCCCGTCACGCACGTCGGGCAGCGCGCGCCCGACGATGACGCTCATGGCGTAGTCAAGGTAGGAGCGCTGCATTTCGAGCTGCAGGTCGACCTGGTCGATCCTGCCGTGCTGAATCAGGTGCGCAGCGGCCGCGTCGGACGCGGCCGTGCTGTCGCTGGTGTTGTCGCCCGACATATCGGTGGGCGTTTCGTTAGATGTCAAGGAAGCGCACGTCCTTCGCGTTCTTTTGGATGAAGTTTCGGCGGGACTCGACGTCCTCGCCCATCAGGGTCGAGAAGATCTCGTCGGCCGCCGCAGCGTCGTCGAGAGTGACCTGCAGCAGGGTGCGGGATTCCGGGGCCATCGTGGTCTCCCACAGCTCCTTGTAGTCCATCTCGCCGAGTCCCTTGTAACGCTGAATTCCGTTGTCTTTTGGAATGCGCTTGCCGGACACTGCACCGTCGGCCAGCAACGCGTCGCGCTCCTGGTCGGAGTACACGTACTGGTGCGGGGAGTTCGACCACTTCAAGCGGTACAGCGGCGGCTGTGCCAGGTAGACGTAGCCAAGATCGATCAACGGACGCATGTAGCGGAACAGCAACGTGAGCAGCAGGGTCGTGATGTGCTGGCCGTCGACGTCGGCGTCGGCCATCAAAACGATCTTGTGATAGCGCACCTTCTCAGGGTTGAAATCTTCGCCGATGCCGGCGCCGAACGCCGTGATCATCGCCTGAACTTCAGCGTTTCCCAAAGCCCGGTCGAGGCGCGCCTTCTCAACGTTCAAGATCTTGCCGCGCAACGGCAGAATCGCCTGCGTCTCGGGGTTACGTCCCTGCACGGCGGAACCGCCGGCCGAGTCACCCTCGACGATGAAGATTTCAGACAGCGACGGATCTTTGCTCTGGCAGTCTTTCAACTTGCCCGGCATGCCGCCGCCTTCAAGCAATCCCTTGCGTCGGGCGGTTTCGCGCGCCTTGCGGGCTGCCATTCGAGCCGTTGCAGCCTGGAGCGCCTTGCGGATGATCTCCTTGGCCTGCAGCGGGTTACGTCCGAACCAGTCGGCCAGCTGGTCGCCGGCCACGCGCTGCACAAACGCCTTCGCTTCGGTGTTGCCGAGCTTGGTTTTCGTTTGGCCTTCGAACTGGGGCTCCGCAAGCTTGATCGACACGACGGCGGTCAGGCCCTCGCGCACGTCGTCACCCGAGAGGTTGTCATCCTTTTCTTTCAGGATGCCTTTCTCACGCGCGTATTTGTTGACCAGCGTCGTCAACGCAGCACGGAAACCCTCTTCGTGGGTTCCACCCTCGTGGGTGTTGATCGTGTTGGCGTAGGTATGCACGCTCTCGGTGTACGCGGTCGTCCACTGCATCGCCACTTCGAGGGCGATCTTGCGATCGGTGTCTTCTGATTCGAACGAAATGATCTCTTCGTTGACCAGATCAGCCTTACGCGAGCGGTTCAGATATTGCACGTAGTCGACGAGACCCTGTTCATACATGAACGAGTTCGAGAGCGTCTTGCCCTCGTCGTCGCGGCTCGTCTCCCGCTCGTCGGTGAGGGTGAGGCGCAGGCCCTTGTTCAAGAAGGCCATCTGCTGAAACCGGGCACGCAGCGTCTCGTAGTCGAAATCTACGGTTTCGAAGGTTTCCGGACTCGGCCAGAACGTGATCGTCGTGCCTGTGGCATCCGACGCCTCGCCCTTTTCGAGCGGCGCGTTCGGCACACCGTTGGCGAAACTCTGGCGCCAGACGTGTCCTTGGCGACGCACTTCGACCTCAAGACGGGTCGACAAGGCGTTCACCACTGAGCTTCCGACACCGTGCAAACCACCGGATACGGCGTAGCCGCCGCCGCCGAACTTGCCACCAGCGTGCAGAACGGTGAGCACCACCTCCACAGTGGAGCGCCCCTGCGCCTTGTTCAGGTCGACCGGAATTCCACGGCCGTTGTCTTCGACGCGAATCGCGCCATCCGGCAAAATTCGAATGTCAATGTTGTCGCAATAGCCGGCCAGCGACTCGTCGACAGAGTTGTCGACGATTTCGTACACCAGGTGGTGGAGCCCGCGGGGACCGGTAGAACCGATGTACATTCCGGGTCGTTTGCGTACGGCTTCAAGTCCTTCAAGAACCTGGATTTCGTCTGCGCCGTATTCGTGTGCCGGCTCGGTCTGAGGTTCTACTGTCATCTGAAGATGGACTCCGCTCTGTCGCTCTGGCGACTCTTCAGTCTACCAAACCGGGCGGCCTTGACTGGTCATAAATGCCGTTCTAAGGCGTTTAGTTAGCCAGGTTGACCGAATTTGTTTAGCTACCCGTAGGTATCGCGTGGACCACGCCCTGGAATTGATCTGGGGCCCTTTTTCCAGGATGGGGCGTTGGGGCCTTGGAAGCGGATCGATTCGATGCCGGCATCCGGGTACCTCGTCGCAATATGCGTCATAATCTCGACCCGCATCAACCGCAGTTGAGTCGCCCAGGCCGTTGACTCGCAATGCACCGTGAGAATTCCCTCGTCGATGCCGGCCGGCCGCGAATGTTTGGCTGTTTCTTCGCCAGCCAGCTCTGTCCAGTTCTCGAGGAGCTCCGATTGCGAAAGCGACGAGTTCCAGCCGAGCTGCTGAGTGAGCGAGGCGAGGGTGTCCCCCAAACCGCGCGGATCGCGCCCCAGCCCGAACGGAACGCTGGATCCTTGCGGGTCCCTGTGACGCTTCTTTCCGGGAGAACGCCGGGCATACGGGTCGCCGAAAACATCTTTGAAGCGCAAATAGACACGGGACGCTTCGCTAGGCTCCGACACCGGTCACCGCCCCTGCTTCGACGTGGATTGTGTGTGCGGTGAGGGCTTCTGGAATGTCCTCGAGCACGGCAGCGGTGATGAGAACCTGTTCGAATCCGGCCACGGCCTCGGCCAACCGGCGCCGACGCGACTGGTCAAGCTCGGCAAAAACGTCGTCGAGAATCAACACGGGGTCTCCGGTCGCAGAGTCGCGACGCAGCAACTCAGCGGATGCGAGCTTCAGCGCCAGAGCGAACGACCATGACTCGCCATGGCTGGCATAGCCCTTCGCTGGAAGAGCGTTGAGCATGAACACGACATCGTCTCGGTGCGGGCCGACGAGGGTCAACCCACGCTCGAGTTCCTTGCGTCGCAGTGCATCCAATGCGCTGCGGAAGACTTCAGTCGTCGACCGATTCGCAGCAGGAAGAGGAAGCGCCGCAATTTTTCCGCCGCCGCTACCGCTGGACTCATCGTCATCGGCGCCGAGAATGCTGAGCGCCGGCACGAGCGCCGGGCCATGGTCTTCGCCCGCGACCGCCTGATAGGCGAGGCGCAACGGATCGCCGAGCAGGCGAACCAGTGCGGCGCGCTCTTCGATGATCTCCGCTCCCAGCGCAACCAATCGTTCGTCCCAAATGTCGAGCGTGGTCAGCTGCTTTTCCTTGATCCCCGACGCTCGAGCGGATTTCAGGAGGGTGTTGCGTTGTTTGACAACCCGCTCGTAGTCCGCCAACACTCCCGACAACCGAGGAGTGCGTAACACCAGAAGTTGGTCCAGAAAGCGGCGCCGCACCGATGGATCGCCGCGTACGAGCGCCAGATCTTCCGGCGCGAAGAGAACACTCGAAAAGTAGCGCGGCAGATCGCGGCTCCGAATGACCGATCGGTTGACTTGAGCCCGATTCACTCCCACCCGGTTCAACTGAACCTCGGCCAAAATTTCGCGCCCGTTGTACTCGAGCTTCGCTCGGATGATCGCGGCATCGACGCCAGCCCTGATCATGGCTTTATCGTTCGACACCCGGTGCGAACCGAGGGTGCTGAGATAGCCGAGCGCCTCGATGAGGTTGGTCTTTCCTTGACCATTTCGGCCAACGATGAGGTTGGGTCCCGGCCGGAACTGAACCTCGGCCTGCCGGTAGTTTCGAAAGTCGGTCAGCGAGAGGTGGGTAACACGCACTCCTGGTCAGTCCGCCTTTTTAACTTCATGGCCGCCGAATTGATTGCGCAGGGCGGCAACGGCTTTCATCGCGGGTGAATCATCCTGACGCGACACGAAACGGGCGAAGATTGAGGCGCTGATCGTCGGAACGGGAACCGAATTGGCGAGAGCTTCCTCGATCGTCCACCGTCCTTCACCGGAGTCTTGGACGAATCCTTCGATCTCGTCGAATTCGGGGTCTTGGTCCAGTGCCCGCACGAGGAGTTCGAGCAGCCAGGATCGAACAACGGTTCCGCGCTGCCACGCGGTAAAGACGCCGGGGACGTCCTTGATCAGATCCGACTTCTTGTCGAGCAGCTCGTAGCCTTCGGCATAGGCCTGCATAAGCGCATATTCGATGCCGTTGTGCACCATTTTCGCGTAGTGGCCGGCGCCGATTTCTCCGGCGTGCACGAACCCTTCTTCCCGCGGACCGTCGGGGCGCAGAGCGTCAAAAACGGGCATAGCCCGCGCAACCTGATCGTCTTTACCACCAACCATCAGGCCATATCCGTTTTTCAAACCCCACACGCCGCCCGACACACCGGCATCGATGTAGTTGATGCCCTTCGTCTCAAGCAATGCAGCGTGTTTGAAGTCTTCGGTGAAACGGGAGTTTCCACCGTCGATCACCAGGTCACCCGCGTCAAGCTTCTCGCACAGATCATCGATGACGGCATCCGTGATCTCGCCCGAGGGCACCATTACCCAGACCAGACGCGGCGTCGGTAGTGCCTTCATCAGATCAGCGGTCGATGCCACATCTGTAACGTCAGGATTTTGGTCGTAACCGGTCACTTCGATGCCCGCATTACGCAGACGATCGCGCATGTTGGCACCCATTTTGCCGAGACCGATGAGTCCGATGTGCATGACGTTCCTCCTGACAGTGGCGTTTTAGCGCAGCAGCAGGTTGGGCTGCAGCAGGTATTTGTAGCTGTCGGCGCCGGGCTCTTCACGGGATGTTTGGCTCGTGATCAGAACCGGACCGGGTTTGTTCGGATTCTCTGTCTTCGTAAACGAGATCCGCACAAATTCGGAGTGCACCGCGCCCAGTCCGTCGAGCAGAAACTGAGGTTTGAGTGACACGACCGTGTCACCACCGGTCAGAATCGCATCGATGGCTTCGGATGCCTGTGCCTGCTCCGACCCAATTGCCTCCAAGGTGAGACCCTCGGCGGTGAACGTGAAGCGGAGCGCAGCCTCACGTTCGAGCACGAGCTGAACTCGTCGCGTGGCTTCGATCAGGTCGGCGGTGTTCATGACCGCGTAGTTGTCGACGGTCGCGGGAAAAAGCCGCCGCACCGGGGGAAAATTCCCCTTGATCAGCAACGATGTCACTGTCTTCTTGTCGGCCGTGAATGCGATGAGTTCTCGCTCGTCGGTGTTCGTGATCGACACCGAGATGGTCCCGCTGTGGCCGAAGGTCTTGCCGACTTCCTGCAGAGTGCGAGCCGGCACGAGAGCGGTGATGGTCTCGGTCGACGCGTTACTCCCCGAATCCCAATTGATTTCGCGCACTGCAACGCGGTAGCGGTCGGTGGCGACCAATCCGAGGCTGTTTTCAGAGACTTCAAGCTGCACACCGGTGATCACCGGCGTGACGTCATCTCGAGAGGCAGCAACGGCGACTTGGGCGATCGCAGCGGCAAATTCTTCGGCCGGAACAAGGCCCGATTCGCTGCTCACCTGGGGAATGCTGGGGTATTCCTCGACCGGCATTGACAGCAAAGTGAATGTCGCGGAGCCACATTTGACCGTGATTCGTGACTCATTAGTCGAAAAACGAACCGGCGCATTGGGCATTCTGCTGGCGATTTCAGCCAGAAGACGTCCAGAAACCAATACCTTGCCGGTCTCTTCAACGTCTGCGGCAATCTCGGTCTGAGCCGAGACCTCATAGTCGAACGACGACAAAATCAAGCCGTTTTCGGTCGCCTCAATCAGCACACCGCTCAGGATGGGCAGGGTCGTGCGTTGAGGGAGGAGCTTGACAGCGAAAGACACAGCTTCGCTGAAGACATCCCGATTGGCTTGAAATCTCACGAATTCACTCCTGTCGATGGGAGGCGATTGATGCTGGCCTCAATGCTAGTCGTCTTCGAGATCTGCCCGGCGTACCGGCCACTTGGCCGGTCAAGGTTGTCGAATGACAGAAATCTTAAATTAATTGTTAATGGTCTTAACCGGTGTGGAAACTGTGGATAACTTGTCATTCTTCAATCAGCCGTTGGGAACTACACCACTGTGACTTGTTGACGGCCTGTGGAATTTTGTGTAGTTCGGTACGGAGCTCGAATGACAGGAATTGTGAGTTTTCACATTGGCCCGGCGAGTTTCAACATGTGGAGGCCAGTTGTTCATTAACTTTCCACAGGGTTATCCACAGCTGTGAACAGAAAATATATTTTCTTAACTACTTGTATCGGTGATTCTGTTTGATGCGATTTGTCAGTTCGGTGACCTGGTTGTAGATCGAGCGGCGCTCTTTCATCAGTTCACTGATTTTCTTGTTCGCGTACATGACCGTGGTGTGGTCACGGTTGCCGAACAACTGACCGATCTTCGGAAGTGACAGATTCGTCAACTCCCGACAGAGATACATCGCGATCTGCCGAGCTGTCGCAACGGCCTGCGACCGAGACGACCCATAGAGGTCATCGACCGTGAGTTTGAAGTAGTCGGCCGTGTTGGTGATGATGTCGACGGGCGCAATGACGTTGTCTTCGTCGAGCGTGATGAGGTCTTTCAGTACCGTCTGCACGAGGTCCATGTCGACCACGGTGCGGTTGAGGCTGGCGAATGCGGTCACCCGAATCAGGGTTCCCTCGAGCTCACGGATGTTTGAGGAGACTTTCGACGCCATGAATTCGAGGATGTCGTGAGGAACCTGCAGCTTTTCGCTCTGAGCCTTCTTCCGCAGAATCGCGATCCGGGTCTCGAGGTCGGGAGCCTGGACATCCGTAATCAGGCCCCACTCGAAGCGGGAACGCATGCGATCTTCGAAACCGGTGAGAGCCTTCGGCGGCAGGTCGCTGGTGATGACCACCTGCTTGTTGTGGTCATGCAGCGTGTTGAAGGTGTGAAAGAACGCTTCCTGCGTCTCAGCCTTGCCCTGCAAAAACTGAATGTCGTCAATCATCAGAATGTCGATGTTGCGGTATCGGGACTGAAAAAGGGAACCCCGGTTGTTTGCGATCGAGTTGATGAAGTCATTGGTGAATTCTTCGGAACTCACGTAGCGCACGCGGATGCCCGGGTACAGGCTCATGGCGTAGTGGCCGATTGCATGCAAAAGGTGCGTCTTGCCGAGGCCCGACGAACCGTAGATGAACAGTGGGTTGTACGCCTTCGCCGGTGCTTCGGCCACCGCGACCGCTGCGGCGTGAGCAAATCGGTTCGACTGGCCAATCACGAAATTGTCAAAATTGTATTTAGCGTTCAGTCGAGTGTCATGCGGGCGCTCCTGCGGAGGACTTTCGAAGACAGACTGGGGCGTGGCCGGCGTCTCGATGTCGACGACTGGCATCTGATCCTGAACCGGTCTTAAGGATTCCTGCTCGAGCTCGGGGTTCACGACGACGTAGAACGTGGATACCGCGGCCGTCTCATCGAGTTGGCTCATGGCAGCCAAAAGCGGCACACGCATGCGCTGGTTGAGCATGCTGGCAGTGAATTCGTTGGGAACTTCCAAGTAGAAGGTTCCGGCGGCGATTCCCTTGGGTTCGACCAAGTTCAAGAAGCCGTACAACATCGGGGTGATGGTGTCGTCGGACTCCAGAGTGGTCAGGACCGCCTGCCAGGTATCCGCGATCGGTTGTTCCGCGTCTGCCATGGTTCTCCACAATCTGTAGTTTTTTTGCCGGATGGTGCTCGCGGGTAGTGCCCGTCAGCACGTTTTTGACCACTCTTCTGAGCGTCAACGAAAGTATTCACAAAGTTATCCACTCCCTGTGAGTAAATCCGGAACAACTCACAGGTTCTGTACAAAAACCTGTGGATAACTTGAATCAAGGTAGTCAATTTGGGGGTGCCGTATCAAGCCCACACTAATTTTCTCGGCGTGTCACTGCACAGTTCGGGCCGATTATTGTGGACAATTCAGCTCCTGAAATGCCTGAGTTTGACCAGAACTACACAAGGCCGTAGTTTTAATCAGTTGACCCCAGCCTTTCGGCTGCCCAATTTTCCTTCCCGGCCGGTGTTTGGCATGCGGAAATCCAAGACGTGGAGAACGAACAATGAGCAAGAGAACTTTCCAGCCGAACAACCGTCGTCGCGCCAAGGTGCACGGCTTCCGTCTGCGCATGCGTACCCGTGCTGGCCGCGCAATCCTCGGTGCTCGCCGTCGCAAGGGTCGCACCGAACTCTCCGCCTAAGCACTCCGGTGCTCGCTTCGGCCAATCGCATCACGAGCGGGGACGACTACAAAGCAGTCGTTCGTCGGGGTAAGCGCGTCGTAGGTCCTCATCTGGTGACCTATCTGCGAGCGAACTCCGATCCCACTCCGGTGCGTTTTGGCTTTATCGTCGCTAAGAATGTGGGAAACGCGGTGAACCGCAACCTCATTCGGCGTCGACTGAAATCAGCGAGCTTCGGGCTGTTGTCGACGGTGCGCCCGGGAACGGATGTCGTCATCCGGGCGTTGCCATCGGCGAACACCGCGAGCTGGGCGACTCTGCAGGCCGAAATTGCGGTTGCATTGCAGAAAGTCCCGTCCCGAGAGATGGTGGCCTCACCGAAATGAACTGGATCCTGAAGACGCTGTGGCTGCTCCCCCGCAATGCGGGAGTGCTGCTTTTGCGTGTTTATCGGACAGTCATTTCGCCGCTTTACGGCGATGTTTGCCGGTACTACCCGTCATGTTCGGCCTACGCCCTCGGCGCAGTTCAAGAACACGGTTTGGTGATCGGATCGGCGCTGGCTGCGCGCAGGCTGGCTCGATGCCATCCCTGGGCCGAAGGCGGCATCGATGACGTTCCCCTGAAACGTACGCGTCGCTATACCGTGACGCGATTTGGTTTTGTCGTCGCACCAAGCCATGGAAAGGGCTGACCCGAAGTATGGACCTCATTGGAACGATTCTCTGGCCGCTGAAGTGGGCGGTTGAGCTTCTCCTCGTCGCCTTCCACTGGCTGTTCTCCACGCTGGGCATGGATTTCAACGGCGGATTGACGTGGGTTCTCTCCATCGTCGGGTTGGTCATCGTGGTGCGCGCCGCACTGATTCCGATCTTCGTCAAGCAGATCAAGAGTCAGCGCAAGATGCTCGAGGTCGCGCCTCAGCTCAAGAAGATTCAAGACAAGTACAAGGGTAAGAAAGACCAGTTCTCGCGCGAGGCAATGTCCCGCGAGACCATGGAGCTCTATAAGCGCACCGGAACTAACCCGCTGAGTTCGTGCCTTCCTCTGCTTCTGCAGATGCCGATCTTCTTTGCGCTGTTCTCGGTTCTCAATGATGCCCAGCACGGTAAGGCCGGCGTCGGACCGCTCAGTGAATCCCTCGGTCAGAGTTTCGGCAATGCGAAGCTCTTCGGTGCTCCGTTGCACGACTCGTTCGCGTCACAGTGGACGCTGATGACGGCCGGACAGCCGTTCAGTGCAACAGTGATGATCATCGCCGCCACCATGGTGGTTCTGATGACCGCCTCACAGTTCTTCACCCAGCTGCAGATCGTCTCGAAGAACATGTCGCCCGAGACCAAGGCGAGCCCGATGTTCAAGCAGCAGCGCATCATGCTTTACTTGCTGCCGCTCGTCTTCGCCTTCTCCGGTGTTGCCTTCCCGCTCGGTGTCATGTTCTACTGGCTCACCTCGAACATCTGGACGATGGCTCAGCAGTTCCTGGTCATCCGCAATATGCCGACCCCCGGGAGTGAAGCGGCCAAGGCTCGCGAGGAGCGCCTCGCCCGTAAGGGTAAGCTCATCGCCACCGACGGTGACGTGATTGTGGTTGACGAGGCGAAGAAGCCAGTTCAGCGACAGCAGCCGGTGAATAAGAACCGCGCAAAGAAGCAATCCGGGCCGAAGAAGTAGAAGGCGAAGATCAACGTGACCGACAACACCGACCTGATTGACACGGACACTGTGAATTCAGAAGTTCCGGTGTCCGAGGAATCCACTTCTGGTGCCCACTCTGAAGCACAGGCCTCGAGCGAGTCCCCCTCACTCGACCAGCTTGAGCGCGAGGGTGACATCGCTGCCGACTACATCGAAGAGTTCCTCGACATTTGCGATCTCGACGGCGACATTGACATTGATGCCCGTAACGGTCGCGCCTACCTCTCGGTGAACGCTGCAGACGCCGATAATCTGCGCTTGCTCTCCAAGCCCGACACAGTTACAGCCTTGCAGGAGCTGACGCGTCTCGCCGTGCAGAACCAGACCGGCGTCTTTTCGCGGTTGATCCTCGACATCGGCGGTTCACGTGACGCTCGAGAAGCCGAACTTCACGGCCTCGTGACGGTGGCCATCGAGCGCATTGAAGGGGGCGCGGCATCGGCCGCACTGCCTCCGATGTCTTCATACGAGCGCAAGTTGGTACACGACATCGTTTCTGCGCGGGGCTTCGTGTCGGAATCCGAGGGTGAGGGTGCCACCCGCCACACCGTCATCACCGCTGCCTAGTTTCACGTGAAACCATGACCGACCTACTAGAGACTGAGCCAGATGTCGCGGCCACCCTTTTCGGTGAGCAGCTGCCTGTGGCCCGCGCCTTCACCAGCAACCTGGCGAGCCAGGGTGAGGAACTTGGGCTGATCGGCCCACTGGAGCTCCCCCGCCTCTGGAGTCGCCACATCCTCAACTGCGCCATCGTGGCTCCGTTGCTGCGTCCCGGCTTGGTGGGCGACGTCGGTTCCGGGGCGGGTCTGCCTGGTTTGGTGCTCGCGATCGCGCGCCCCGACGTCTCCTTCGTGCTGATTGAGCCGATGGAACGTCGCGTGGCTTGGTTGAATGATCAGGTGAACGCGCTGGAACTGGCGAATGTCACGGTTAACCGTTCGCGCGCCGAAGACGTGCGACTGACCCGTCCATTCGACCAGGTCACAGCGCGAGCCGTGAGCGCATTCCGTACTCTGATTCCGTTGACGGCCCCCCTACTGCGACCGGGCGGTGAGCTGGTTCTCATGAAGGGCGCCGGCGCGCAGGGTGAGGTTGATGCGGCAAGCAAAGCGATTCGCGCCTATCGGTTGACCGATGTCGAAGTAATTACGCTCGGCGAGGGTGTGCTGAACGATGTGACCCGGGTTATTCGAGCTACAGTTGATTAGTCCCCGGCCGACTTCCCGCATTGCGGGGAGTCCGACCGTGGTTCACCCTTGGGTGGCCAATCGACCGTCAAACGCAAAGGTTTCACGTGAAACATCCTGGTGACGACCAGCACAGCAGCAGCACCGGCGCTTCGGTTTTTGATGGGGCCACTCCCCTGGCTCGTGAAATTGCCGAACTCACACGACGTCGGCAGGCTATTGCCTCAGAGCAGTTGCCGAAGCCCGAAAGGACGCGTGTCCTCACGATCTCGAACCAAAAGGGTGGGGTCGGAAAGACGACGACGGCGGTCAATATCGCGGCCGCTCTCGCGCGGCAAGGTGCACGCGTGCTCGTGATCGACCTCGACCCTCAAGGCAACGCATCCACTGCTCTGGGAGTTGACCATCGCGCCGATACCGCCAGCGTCTACGACGTGATCGTCAACGATCTTCCCCTGGGTGATGCGGTGCAGAAGAGCCCCGAATTCGGGGCCCTGTACTGTGTTCCCGCCACGATTCACCTGGCTGGTGCCGAGATTGAGCTCGTCTCACTGGTGGCACGAGAGCAGCGCTTGCGGCGCGCGTTGGACCTCTACCTGCAGAGCCTGGAAGAGCCGTTCGACTACGTCTTCATCGACTGCCCTCCGTCTCTGGGACTGCTCACAATCAACGCCTTCGTGGCTGCCCGTGAGGTTCTCATTCCCATTCAGTGCGAGTACTACGCGCTCGAGGGGCTGAGCCAGCTGCTCAAGAACATCGAGTTGATTGAGAAGCACCTGAACCCGGATCTGTCGGTGTCGACGATTCTGCTCACGATGTATGACAGCCGCACCAACTTGGCCAATCAGGTCGCCCAAGACGTACGCGATCACTTCCCGAAACAGGTTCTCAAGACCCTGATTCCCCGTTCGGTGCGTGTTTCTGAGGCTCCGAGCTATGGCCAGAGTGTAATCAGTTACGATTTGAACTCGGCAGGATCCCTCTCCTACCTCGAAGCAGCGGCAGAAATCGCCCGGCGGGGCGCCCCACAGACAGGATCCCAGCGATAATGGCGAAACGGACTGGCCTTGGCCGCGGCATCGGTGCCTTGATCCCTCAGCTGGATGAGGGCAAGTCCTCCCGTCCGGTCGACGTGTTCTTTCCGCAGGCGGATCCGGCCGATTTGTCGCCGTCGAACCCGCGTCGACCGGCGACCGGTGCTGCACCGGAGCTGCTTGCAGTGCCTGGAGCGCGGCTTGCACATCTGAATCCAGCCGACATCGTTCCCAATGCCGTTCAGCCTCGTACCGTCTTCAACGAGGGCGATTTGGCGGAGTTGGTGCATAGCATCCGAGAAATCGGGGTTCTGCAGCCGATCGTCGTGCGCCCACTCTCCGACCGTCCGGGCAAGTACGAGCTCGTGATGGGTGAACGGCGTTTGCGGGCTTCCCGCCAAGTGGGCTTGACGAGCATTCCCGCTGTTGTTCGCGACACAGCTGACGTCGACATGCTGCGTGATGCGCTTCTCGAGAACCTGCACCGCGCTCAGCTGAATCCTCTCGAAGAGGCCTCGGCCTACCAGCAGCTTCTTTCTGACTTCGGTATTACGCAGGATCAACTCGCGGCGAAAATTGGTCGGTCGCGACCGCAGATCACGAATACTCTTCGGTTGTTAAAGCTTCCGGAAGCGGTGCAGTTGCGCGTGGCGGCCGGCGTTCTGAGTGCGGGACATGCTCGGGCAATCCTGTCGGTGAACGACCACGGCGCAATGCTCGCGCTGGCCGACAAGATCGTGAATGAAGATCTTTCCGTTCGTGCGGCAGAGGCCGCAGCGGCATCCCCGGTTGGTGCGAAACAGCCGAAGGCAGCCCCCGGCGGACGTCAGGGACACCTCGACGAGATTGCCGAGCGACTCGGCGATCGGCTCGACACACGGGTGAAGATCAAGTTGGGTGCCCGGAAGGGTCAGGTGACGGTGGACTTCGCAACAATTGGGGATCTGAACCGAATTCTCGAAATTCTGGGTCAGCCCGGTTTCGGCGCAAACTAGCCGTTTTCGGTTCGTCAGGAACGATCCTCCTGGCTTTTGGGCCCTCTCGTCTCGGCGAAAGTTCGGCCGATTTGGGCTGCTTTTGCGGCACTTTCCGGACACCTGTCCGAGACTCAAGCCTTTTCGTATGAAACCAAGTTCAGTGTTCGGTGCTCGACTCTCTGCGTCACGATATGTGGGACGCGGTCTCCGATCTTCGGATGTTTCACGTGAAACGTTCGGCCCGAATTGATCAGCACCTCGCTCGCACCCCCGCTGATCAGATTCCCTTCTTCGTCGCCTCCCTCCCCTCCCATGATGCTCCCCCGGTTCTCCCCCGGTTCTCCCCCGGCTCTCCCGACCTGCGGTTGTCGCCACCCTCCAGCGTCTCCACACTCTCCCGCGTGTGGACCCGTGCCTCCACCCTCTCCCGCTGGTCGAGCTTGTCGAGACCCGGTGACCCGATCTGCATGTTGGTCGGCCACGTCCGCGCTGTCCGCTTCGATCTTCCCGTTGGTCGAGCTTGTCGAGACCCTGGTGAGCCGCTCTGCGTGCTGGATGTTCTCGGATTGTTTTGATGGATCTCGACAGGCTCGATCAGCGGTGGGGGCGCCGTGTTGCGGGGATCTCGACGAGCTCGATCAGCGGTGGTGCCGAGGCTATGGGAGCGGGGAATGCTTGCTTCCCCGCGACTTCCCGGGTCGCCGCTATCCCGTGGGTCGAGCTTGTCGAGACCCGGGTGAGCCGCTCTGCGTGCTGGATGCTCTCGGATCGTTTTGATGGATCTCGACAGGCTCGATCAACGGTTGGGGCGCCGTGTTGCGGGGATCTCGACGAGCTCGATCAGCGGTGGTGCCGAGGCTTTGGGAGCGGGGAATGCTTGCTTCCCCGGACTTCCCGGGTCGCCGCTAGTCCGTGGGTCGAGCTTGTCGAGACCCTGGTGAGCCGCTCTGCGTGCTGGATGTTCTCGGATCGTTTTGATGGATCTCGACAGGCTCGATCAACGGTTCGGGCGCCGTGTTGCGGGGATCTCGACGAGCTCGATCAGCGGTGGTGCCGAGGCTTTGGGAGCGGGGAATGCGTGCTCCGCGACTTCCCGGGTCGCCGCCAGTCCGTGGGTCGAGCTTGTCGAGACCTGGGTGAGCCGCTCTGCGTGCTGGATGTTCTCGGACCGTGTTGCCGCGATCTCGACAGTCTCGATCAGCTGAGGGCTCGATGATCGGCGCGCTCGGAGCGCCCCACGGTAACGGGGTGACGTCGGGGATCGCCGATTGTTTCACGTGAAACATTTGGCGGTCGCTATGCGCAACTGAAGAGCGTCATTGAGAATCCCACCAGCGCAGCACGCGCATCGCGTGCAGCGTGATCCATCGACTCGGCGCCCCTTCCTGCTCGCCGAAGTCGAGATGAGTCGGGCCTTGGTGCGTGTTTTCGAGGCGCCAGCGACCGTCGGCGTCACGTCGGTCGATGAGGAGCTGCACGGCCTCGGCGCACCGTTGGTCGGGCATTTGGCCAGTGCTGCGAAAATAGTCGAGCGCGCGAAGGGTGTCGTAGTACCAGCGTGTTGGGTAGGAAAACATTGTGAATCGTGGGTCAACGAGGCGTCCAGTGGAGAGCCGACGCATCAGCCCCCGCTCAAGCAGATAGTCCTCCCCGCTTCGGCGTGCCGTGGTGGCAGCGGCACTGGTTCCGGATGCGCGCTCGGCGGCGAGGAGCCCTTCGAGAACATTGATTGTCGTGCTGAATGACGAGCCTCGTGCCCCGTATTGCGCCCAACAGTTCCATCCACCGTCGGGCAACGCTGTTGTCACGAGCCGCTCGAGGATACTGTGCATGTCCTGGCCGAAGTACGAACCGATGGTGAGCGCCAGGCCATTGATGCACGGCTCGGTCTCGCCCTCGAAGAAGAGTGTGTCGGTTGCCTCCCACCGGACGTTGTCGCGCACGCGCGCGAGTGCAGTCTGCGCCCGGGAATCTGCGGGATCCAAACCAAAATCAGTCAGTTGCTGGAGCGCGAACGTGGTTGACGTCCACGCGTCAAAGAAGGGCTTTGAGTCGTCGGCCCAGCCCGGGCGATAAGTTCCCCCATCCCACTTGCCGTCGAGCGATTGCAGGGAGAGGATCTGCGCACCCCAGCCGTGGGTGGCAACGCGAGAGCGTTCGATCTCAACCTGTGCGCTGGGGGCGTCGAGTAAATCGCGCATCACCTGCCAGCGGATTGCAGGATCGGAGTCGAGTAACCAGTCAATCACGGTCATGTTGGCAGGCTAAGCCGCGCTGGGCGTTCCCGCAATATGCCTGCCGGTGACTACTGCGAGAGGCTCAGTGAGAGGTGCTCAGGCAGGTCGATTGTCTTTCCACCATCTGTCCGCCTCCCCGTTGGTCAAGTTTGTCAAGACCCTGGGAGCCGCTTGGAGTAGTGGGCGTTCTCGGGTCCATGTTGCGGGATCTCGACGGGCTCGATCAGCGGGACGGGCTCGATCAGTGGGACGGGTGCGGGCTCGATCAGCTCAAGGAGCGAGGCGCATGTTTCACGTGAAACATGCGCCTCCGGTGGAGCCGAGCGTTGCTACCTAGTTATTGGTGACCGCGGCGTGAGCAAGGGCCGAATAGACCTCTCCCAGCGACTGGCCCGACGCCTCGATTGACTGCGGGACAAGCGAGGTTTCGGTGAGGCCGGGCAGCACGTTCGCCTCCAGGAACCAGGGAGTTCCATCCGCATCCACGATGAGGTCGATGCGGGAGATGTGGCGCAGTCCGAGCAGGGTGTGGATCGCGACCGCGGTCTCGGCGACGCGCGCTGCCGACTGAGCGCTGATCCGCGCAGGCGTATAGAACAGGGTCTCCCCCGCGTTGTAACGCGCCTCGAAGCTGTAGATGCCACCGTGAGGCGCGATCTCGACCGCGGGCAGGGCCAGGGGGCCATCACCCGTGTCGACGACCGTGACGGCCAACTCAGTACCCGTCACCTTGGTCTCAACGAGCGCGGAGTCAGCGTAGGTAAAGGCGGCAACCATCGCACGTGGCAAAACCGATGCATCATCGACGACCGTGACTCCCTGGGCTGAGCCGCCCTGTGCCGGCTTGACGACGAGTGGGGTCCCCAAAGAACCCACCAGGCGCTCCAGAACCTGCGCGGCTCCAAGGTCACGGAATGTCTCTTTGGAGAGCGCAACGCCCCGCGGTGTGGCGTATCCGGCGCGACGCACAAGCTCCTTGGCGGTCGGCTTGGACCAGGCGAGGCCGGCAGCGGCACTGCGTGAGCCCACCGTGGGGATGCCCGTGGCTTCCAAGAGAGCGAGGAGCGCGCCGTCCTCGCCCGAGGCGCCGTGCAGAACCGGCCAGATCACATCGGGTCGACGAGCATCCAGACCGGCAAGCAGTCCGGCATCCGGGTCGAGCACGCGCACGGAATGGCCCACGCCGGTCAATGCATCGGCGACCCGACGCCCCGACCGCAGCGAGATGTCCCGTTCATGTGAGATTCCGCCGGCGAGAACAACGATGTCGAGGGGCTGGGTATCGCTCATGATCAGGTTCTTCCTTGGTCTGTTCTGGTCTGACGCGGTGACAATGATTAGGAGATGTTGGGCGGCGGGGCAGCGAAGCGCTGGCCGTCGCGCAGGGCATCGAGGCTGCCGGTTCCCGCGAAGGTGTCGAGCAGGTCGAGTTCGCCACGAATCACCGTGGCCAACCGACGGATGCCGAGCCGAATGTTCTCGGGAGTGGGATAGCAGAACGACAGGCGCATGTTCTGGTGACCGTCGCCATCGGCGAAGAATGCCGTGCCGGGTGTGTAGGCGACGAGTTCCTTCACAGCCCGCGGCAGCATCGCCTTCGAGTCAAGACGCTCGGGCAGGGTGACCCAGACGTAGAAACCACCGTTGGGATTCGTCCAGGTGAGTTCGGGGAGATATTCCCCCAGCGCCGAGATCATCGCGTTCTTACGTTCGTGATAGACCCCGCGGAAGGTGTTGATCTGACCCTTCCAATCGGCGGTCTTGAGATACTCCGAGATGACAAGTTGGCTGAACGAACTCGGCGAGAGCACCGCGGCCTCGTTGGCCAGCACCAGCTTCTCGCGGATGGCGTGGGGGGCGAGCGCCCAGCCGACCCGGAAGCCGGGTGCGAGGGTTTTGGAGAAGGTGCCGAGGTAGACCACGCCGTCCTCGTCGAGCGAACGGATGGCATCGGGGGCAGGGCGGTCGAAGTAGAGCAGCCCGTAGGGGTTGTCCTCGAGCACCAGGATCTCGTTCTCTTGGGCGATCTGGAGGATCTCGACGCGGCGCTCCCAGCTCAGCGTGACACCCGCCGGGTTGTGAAAGCTCGGAATCGTGTAGAGAAACTTGATGGTCTTGCCGGATGCCTTCACGCGCGCAATGTGCTCGCGGAGCGCTTCGGGGATGAGGCCGTGCTCGTCCATCGGTACGTGTTCGACCTCGGCCTGATAGCTCTTGAAGATCACCATGGCTGTGACGTAGCTGGGGCCCTCAGAAATGACGACGTCACCCGGGTCAAGGAAAAGCTTGCTGACGAGCTCCAGGGCGTGCTGAGAGCCGGTGGTGACCACGACATCGTCGGCATTGGCTGTGATTCCCTCAAGAGCCATCACCTCGAGAATCTGCTCGCGCAACTCGGGAACGCCCTGACCCGATCCGTATTGCAGGGCGACGGCGCCCTGCTCACGCATGACGGTATCCATGGCACCGATCACGAGGTCCTGGGGCAGTGCCGCCACGAAGGGCATACCACCGGCCAGCGAAACGACTTCGGGCCGAGAGGCCACGGCGAAGAGGGCTCGTACTTCGGAGGCACGCAGGCCCCCGGCGCGCTCGGCGTAGTGGGAGTACCACGGGTCGAGGTTGTTTCCGGCCTGGAGGGAGCCCTGTTCTGTCACGTCACTTCCGTTCTGGTGAGAGTTCAATCGTATGGTGTGTTTCGAACGCCCGAGAAACAGGGTGTCCCCGAACCGGCACCGCAGATAGAAAAAACCCCGCCCGGCTGGTGCCGGGCGGGGTCGTGAAACGACGGCTGCGGCTACTTGAGGTAGGCGGCCAGGTCGGCTTCGAGGGCCGGCTTCGGCTTGGCACCGATGACGGTCTTGACGACCTCACCCTTCTGGAAAACCTTCATCGCGGGGATGGAGGTGATCTGGTACTTCGCGGCCAGAGCCGGGTTGTCGTCAACGTTGAGCTTGACGATGTCGATCTTGTCGGCGTGCTCTGAAGCAATCTGGTCGAGGATCGGGCTCACTGCGCGGCAGGGGCCACACCATTCAGCCCAGAAATCGACCAAAACGGTCTTCTCGTTGTTGATGACTTCCTGATCGAAAGTCGCGTCGGTGACGGCGCGTGCACTCATCTGGATCTCCTTAGTAGATAACGGTTATACGAGTTCGGGATCGCCGGCATCTGCCAGCAACGTTTCGGGGAGCGACGCCAAGAAATGCTCGGCGTCGAGGGCGGCCACGGTTCCGGATGCCGCAGCGGTCACGGCCTGGCGGTAGGTCGGGTCGATGACATCGCCGGCCGCGAAAACACCGGGCTGGCTGGTCTTTGAGCTGCGCCCGTCGACGGCTATGGTTCCTTCAGGGGTGAGGTCCAACATGCCATGCACGAGGTGCGTGCGGGGGTCGTTGCCGATGGCGATGAAGAGACCACCCACGGCCAGGGAATCTTCGGCGCCGGTCACCGTGTCGCGTAGGACCAGCCCGTCGACGGCATCCGTTCCGGTGATGCCGACAACCTCGGAGTTCCAGACGAACTCGATCTTGTCGTTCGCGAAGGCACGCTCTTGCATGATCTTCGATGCACGCAGGGTGTCTTTACGGTGGATGACATAGACCTTGCTGGCGAAGCGGGTGAGGAAGGTCGCCTCCTCCATGGCCGAGTCGCCTCCGCCGATCACGGCGATGGTCTTCTCCTTGAAGAAGAACCCGTCGCAGGTGGCGCACCACGAGACTCCGTGTCCGGACAGGCGCTCTTCGTCGGGCAGGCCCAACTTGCGGTACGCGGAACCGGTGGCGAAAATCACGGCCAAGGCTTCGTGGGTCTCACCCGAGCCCAACGTGACCTTCTTGACTGGGCCATTCAGATCAAGCTCGGTGACATCGTCATACAGAACCTCGGTGCCGAAGCGCTCGGCCTGCTCCTGCATCTTGGCCATGAGCTCGGGACCTTGAATTCCCTCGGCGAAGCCGGGGAAGTTCTCGACATCCGTGGTGTTCATCAGCTCGCCGCCGGCCTCTACCGAGCTGGCGATCAGAAGAGGTTTCAGATTTGCTCGTGCGGCGTAGATCGCGGCGGTGAATCCGGCGGGGCCGGAGCCGATGATGATGATCTGGCGCACGCGCACTCTCCTTGAATTGGGGCCAATCAGGAACCGGTTTGTTCCTCGATGACCGTTACAACACATCCTAAGCGGAAGCTATTCCGTCACTCCGGGGAAGCGGCGGCAACCACTACAGGTTCGAAGCCACGGCGGTATTCGGATTGGGGGGTGGGCTGGTTAGCGACGGATGCGGGCCACGAGTGGCTCGACGAACGCTGCCAACTCGCTCGAGCGCATCAGTAACAGCATGCCGAAATAGGCCACCGACATGACGATGCCAATGACGGCCATCGCGACGACGGCGGCAAAAATTCCCGACACCGCGAACCCGCCCGCCCGGGTGCCGCCGAGGACGACAAGCAGGATCAGGCCGAGAATGACGGGCAGAATGGCCGCCACAAGGTATTTGACGAGGCTCTGCACGATGCGTCGCCCGTCGATTCCACCCAGGCGACCACGCAGCAAGAACGCGGCGAGGAGGGTCTGCAGGATGCCCGAGACCGTGACGACCAGGGCGATGCCCGCGGCGATCCACTCGGCGGGCAGCAGAGTGCAGGCCAGTACGCCGGCGACAACGAGCACGACCTGAAAGAGCGTGAAATAGAACGGCGTGCGGGTGTCACCGAGTGCGTAGAACGTGCGTTGCACCACGAACAGAATGCAGAACGCGACGAGGCCGAGCATGTACGCGATGATCACGTTTCCGGTGCCCTGCACCTGCACGAATTCGTCGTGCACGAACACGGCCGCGAACGGATACGCGCACACCGTGATCACCGCGGCGGCGAGCACGATAATCAGTGAGGTGCCCCGAATCGCCGACGAGGCATCCGTCTTCACCAAATCGAACTTGTCAACCGAGGCATGTTCGCTCATCCGGGTGAAATACGCCGTCGCAATCGACACGGTGATCACCGAGTGCGGCAGCATGAAAATGAGCCAGGCGGTGTTCAACACTTGAACGGATGCGGTGCTGTTATCGGCCGAGGCGATCGTGGCGACCTGGGTTTCGACGATGCCGGCGATGGTGGTGAGGATGAGCATGCCGAAGGTCCAGCCGGCCATCCGCCCGGCGGCGCCGAGGCCCACACCGCGCCACTGGAAGTCGGGCCGATAGCGCAGCCCGATGCGACGCCAGAAATAGTAGAGAACGACCGCTTGCAACAGCACGCCGAGGGTGGCGCTGCCGGCGAGCAGTGCGATCATGCCGGGCGAGAAATCGGTGGCGACCCGCTGGCCGGCCGGGTCGGCGCCGAACATGACGGCAAAGAGAAGGAGGCCGGCGATGGCCACGACGTTGTTGATCACGGGCACCCAGGTGTACGGACCGAACGATCTGCGGGCGTTCAGCACCTCCCCCAGCACCGTGTAGAGGCCGTAGAAGAAGATCTGCGGCAGGCACCAGTAGGCGAAACTGATCGCGAGGGCGAGTGAATCCGGTGAGAGGTTCAGCCCCCAGATCGGGGTGAGCACCGGGGCGAGAAGCGTGGCGATCACGGTCGCCGACGCCAGAATAACGAGTGCAATCGTGAGGAGCTTGTTGATGTACGCGGTGCCGCCATCGGCGTGCAGGGCCGCCCGAACGATCTGGGGCACGAGCACCGCGGTGAGCACACCGCCGGCGATGATCACGTAGACGGTGTTCGGCAGCTGGTTGGCCACGGCGAACGCGTTGGTGCTCTGTCCGAACAGGCCGATCACCTGGGCGAGCACCCACAGCTTCACGAATCCGAGGATGCGCGAGACGATCGTTCCCGACGCGAGAATTGCACTCGCGCGGCCGATGCCGGAGCTAGCCACGCGAGCCATCCCCTGCGTCCTCTGAGTCCGGTGCGCGCGGTGCGGGCGGTGCGGGAGCTACGGGGGTGTCGGGGCTGCCGTCGGTAACCTGCTCAGTCGGTGTCGCCTGAGCGCTCTCCTCGACGGGGCGCGAATCGTCCTGATCTGCGATTTTAGTGTGGCGTTCCCGGCGCCGGCGGATGATGTTGCGCACAATGCCAAAGCCGAAGAAGAGCACGACGAGAAGTGCGAAGAGCAGGGTGCCCAGGCTCTCCCAGTCGGCCCGCACGTTGACGGCGATCTCGGCCGGCGCGCCAATGGGGGTCCCGTCGGGGGTGGACAGGGCAACCCGTAGGGTCACCTCACCATTTCCGACCGCGGCCGTGACCGGCACGTTGACAATGCGGGCCGAGTTCGCGTCGATTGTCGCGTCGATAACGCCGCCGACGAGCAGACGGCCGTTCGAGGGAACAACCTGAACCCGAACCGAGACGGCCTGGTTCAGTGAGTTTCCGAGTGAGACGGGAATGTCCACCTTGCTACTGACGACGTTAACCGGACCCTTGGTCGTGACGGTGATCGACTGCAGAATATCGGCGGAGCCCGTCATGCTTGCGGCCACCGCCGACTCCCACGCAACCGGCTCGGGGGCCCAGGAGGCTGAAAGCAGGGTGAGGACGTTGAGCCGTTGGGGGCCGGTCAGCGCCAGCGGATCGTTGAGCGAACTCGAAAATGCGGTGAGTGCAGCTTCACGGCTGAGTAGCCGTTGGGCGGTCGCGGTGCGGGTGTCGGGCTCGGAGCGTGAGGCGAAGTTTGTCCCGGCCGTCGGGGTGGACGCACGGGCGTCGGCGATCGTTCCGGACTTCTGCCAGGTCAGTTCGTTCACGGCCTGGATGGTTTGTCCGAGGCGGAGCGGTGTCGACGACGAGCTGCGGTCGAAGGTGGCCAGAAGGGTGCGCGCCGTCGCCGGCTGCTCGGCGGCGACGACGGCGAGTTGGGCGGAGGCCTCGGCCATCGCGGCGCGCCAGGTGTCGTCACTGACTGCGGATGCCGCGGCACGCAGCGCCGTTTCAACTGCCGAGTCCGAGACCAGCCCGGAGGTGCGCCCGAGAAGCACCGCGGCGTTCGGCGTCAGCGTGCTGTCGGGCCGGTTCACGTTGTTGCTGGAGAGGAGGACCGAGCCGATTCCACTGTCAGCGAAAACGTTCAGATCGTTGACGCTGACGGTGCCGGCGCCGGGCCAACCCAGCCCGGTTGTCGAGTAGTTCCAGTCGAGCAGATCGGCGCTCGTCGGTGGGACGACCGGACTTAGTGTGGGCGTCGGGCTGGGAGCGACGGGCGCACCCGGAGCCGCCGGAGCCTCGGTGGGTTCCGTGTCAACGGCCGGACCTGTGAACAGTGTCGGGTCAATCGCCTGATCGAACGAAATCGGGGCCAGCAGTGCCGGCGCCCCGGCCTGTGCTTCCAACGCGATGTCGGCATCCGCATAGCTCAGCGCAAAACTGTCGTTGAGGGAGTTCGCGAGACGTTCCAGCCAATTCACGGCCGAGGCCGGTGCCGAACTGCCGAGAATGCGAATGGACGCGATGATCATCGGGTCGATGGCGAGGGTCGTCGGGCGGTCGAAGGTGGCATCGAGCTTACGAGTGAGCTGGCCGAGGGGGCCGGTGAGTGTCGCCAGTGTCTCGGCCGAGAGTAGACCGTTTTCCCCGGCGGATCCGGCCGGAACCGTGATCGGAACGACAAGCGTGAGAGTCACCGGGGCGACCGATTCACCGAGCGACCACACGAACGTACTCCGGGCGTCGACCCGCACGCCGTCGGCCGAGGTGAGGGTGGCGGCGATGCCGCGTGCTCCCCACGGGTTCGCGGTGGTCAAGCCGATGGATGCCGCGGGAACGGTCAGATCGATCGTCGTCGAGTGTCCGGGCTGCAGGGTGATTGCGAGGGGCTGGCTCAACATCAGATCACCCGGTGTGCCCGACGTTGCCTCGGGGCGCAGCCAGCTGTCGAGCATGGACCGAGTGGTGAGGGCGTCTTCGGCCAGATACAGGTCGAGCTGTGCCGTGGTCATGGCTGACGTCGTCGAATTGGTGATCGTCGCGGTGACCGGGAGGTCTTGGTTCGGCCCCACGGCGGCCGAGGTAGCGGGAGCGAGCACCAGGGTGATGCCACTCTGGGCGGCTTCTTCCGCTGTGGGCAGGCTGGCCGGAGCCGAGCTGACGGTGGCCGCCGCGTGGGTCGCCGAGGGGGCTGCAGCCTGTGCCGATACCGGAATCACCACTGCCGCAGCGGCAGCCAGAAGGCTGACCAGGAGGGCGGACAGCGGCATCCGGATCCGTGAGATCACTGCGCGCGACGAAGCGGGGAGCACAGGCCGACGCTCGGGAATTGACTCGGCCACCATGTAGGGGATTCTACGGCGTACCCGCCGGGAGAACGCTGCGCGGAACCGGTGGTGTCGTCGCAAGCATCTACAATTGATCGTATGCAGAGCGTCGCGGCAGCCCTCGCGCGACTGGGCGACCTGGCTGCCTCCCCCACGGTATCCCGTCTGGCGAACGCGTTTGCGGCGGCCGGCCATGAGCTCGCCCTCGTGGGCGGCCCGGTTCGAGATGCCTTCCTCGATCGCGAAACGAATGACCTCGATTTCACGACGGATGCCACGCCGGACCAGATCCTGGCCATCGTGAAGCCCATCTCCGACGCGCACTGGGACATCGGCCGGGCGTTCGGAACGATCGGTGCGAAGATCGCCGGTGAAACCGTCGAAGTCACCACGTACCGCACCGACAGCTACGACAAGACGACGCGCAAACCCGACGTTGTGTTCGGCACGAGCCTTGACGAGGACCTGCTTCGCCGCGACTTCACCGTCAACGCGATGGCCCTGCGCCTGCCACAGCTCACCCTGGTCGACCCGTCCGGCGGGGTCGATGACCTGCTGGCGAAGGTGCTGCGCACGCCGTCCTCCCCCGAGATCTCTTTCGGCGACGATCCGCTGCGCATGATGCGGGCGGTGCGCTTCACTGCGGTGCTCGGCTTCAGCTTGGATGCGGCGACGGGCGAGGCGCTGGCGCAGATGGCCGAGAGCATCCGCATGATTTCGGCCGAACGGGTCTGTGAAGAACTTTCGAAGCTGCTGCGCTCGGCTACGCCGCGGGCCGGTCTCGAACTCATGGTGGAGTGTGGTCTGGCCGCGCTCGTGTTGCCCGAGCTGCCGGCGCTGCGCCTGGAGGTCGACGAGCACCACCACCATAAAGACGTTTATCAGCACACACTGACCGTGGTCGAACAGGCGATTGACTACGAGATTTCGCGTGGCAACCTGGACAGCCCCGATCTGATTGTGCGTCTGGCGGCGCTGTTCCACGATGTCGGAAAGCCGGCGACGCGGCGTCTGGAACCCGGCGGTGTCGTCAGTTTCTACCACCACGACATGGTCGGCGCGAAGCTGGCCAGAAAACGGTTGCGGGCGCTGCGCTTCGACAACGACACCATCAACGCCGTTGCGGTGTTGATCGAGTTGCACCTGCGCTTCTTTGGCTACACCGAGGGAACCTGGACCGATTCCGCTGTGCGTCGATATGTACGCGACGCCGGTGACCAGCTTGAGCGGTTACACATTCTGACCCGGGCCGATGTGACCACACGCAACCGGCGCAAGGCTGACCGCCTGGGCTTTGCGTACGACGACCTGGAGCGTCGCATCGCCGAGCTGGCTGAGAAAGAGCAACTGGATGCCGTGCGCCCCGACCTCGACGGTGAGGCGATTATGGGCATCCTGGGGATCTCCCCCGGACGTGACGTGGGTGAGGCCTACCGGTATTTGCTTGAGCAGCGCCTCGACGACGGGCCGCTCGGCGTGGAGGAAGCCACGCGCCGGTTGCAGGCGTGGTGGGCCGGACGTGAGGTCTAGCAGCACCACGGATCCGCCCACTCAGCGCGCAGCACGAGGGCAGGTCCGACGCCCCGGGCAGCGCCGTGCGCGCCGTGCAACCACCCTGACCGGTTACGCGTTCCTGGCGCCGAGCCTGTTCGGGGTTGGCTTCTTTTTGCTGCTGCCCGTCCTCATCGTGGTGTGGCTGAGCTTTCAGAGCTGGGACCTCATCTCCCCCGCCCGGTTCGTGGGCCTCGAGAACTACCGGGCGGTGCTCTCTGACGGTGTGTTCGGCAATTCGTTGCTGGTCACGTTGCTCTTCGTCGCCATCGTGATTCCGGTTCAAACCTCGCTCGGGCTCTTCGCCGCCACGCTGTTGACGCGCGGCTTACCCGGCTCGGGTTTCTTTCGAGTGGTGTTCGTGTTGCCCTGGATCTGTGCCCCGCTGGCGCTCGGTGTGGTGTGGAAATGGATCTTCGCGCCCACGGATGGCGCACTCAATACGCTCCTGGGGCAGCGTGTGGAATGGCTCAGCGATCCGCGACTCGCCCTGCCCGCCGTCTGCGCTGTCGTGATCTGGACCAACGTGGGCTACGTGACGCTGTTCTTCATGGCCGGCTTGCAGAACATTCCGGAGCACCTGCTGGAAGCCGGCACCCTCGACGGCGCCGGGCCGGTCGCGTTGTTTTGGCATGTCAAGCTGCCGCTCCTGCGCCCGACGATGTTCTTCGTGCTCGTCACCTCGGTCATCAGCACGTTCCAGATTTTCGACCAGGTCTACGCGCTGACCGGAGGCGGGCCGCAAGGGCGAACAGACGTCGTCGCTGCGCGTATCTACTACGAAGCGTTCGAGTCGTTTTCGTTCGGCCGGGCCTCGGTGATGGCCGTCATCCTGTTGGTCATTCTTGTCACGATCACCCTCGTGCAGCAGCAGTACTTCCGGCGGAGGACGACCTATGAAATGGATTAGAACCCTCGCCATCTACCTTTTTCTGCTCGCCGGTGCCGTCGTCACGCTGGGGCCGTTCCTGCTCAGCATCCTCACCGCGTTCAAGACCTCGGGGCAGTTTGCACAGACGAATGCGCTGAGCTGGCCCGACCCGTTCACTCTCGACAACTTCACCGAGCTGCTGACGGGTCGTGCGGAGTTCGGCCGCGCCATTGGCGTGACCTTGCTCGTGGCGGCGCTGCTTGTCGCCGCGCAACTGGTGTTCTCGATCATGGCCGCGTACGCGTTTGCCCGGCTCGAGTTCGCCGGCCGCGACATCGTGTTCTGGGTCTACCTCTCCACCCTCATGATCCCCGCGATCGTGATCGTCGTCCCTCTCTATCTGATGATGACCGAGGCCGGGCTGCGCAACACCTTCTGGGGGCTCGTGCTGCCGTTCGCGTTCGCAAGTCCCTACGCGACGTTCCTCCTTCGTGAGTACTTTCGGGGCATCCCGCAAGAACTCGTTGATGCGGCCCGACTCGACGGCGCCAACGCACTGGATGTCCTCGTTGAGATCATCGTTCCGCTCAGCCGTCCCATCATCGCCACACTGCTTCTGATAACTGTCGTGAGCCAGTGGAATAATTTCCTCTGGCCGCGAATTATCACAAGCGGTAACACGTGGCGTCCCGTCACCGTTGCGACTGCTAGCCTCCAATCGCAGTACAACGGCAACTGGACTCTCGTGATGGCCGCGACAACGCTCGCGCTCGTGCCGCTTCTCGCTCTCTTCCTGATCTTTCAGAAGCAGATCGTGCGCTCGATTGCCATTACCAGCTTCAGATAGACCCCGCTCTGGCGCCGTGCGACGGCGTGCAGGCCGCAGCACACGCACACAGCACACGCACACAGCACACGCACACAGCACACACAGCACACACCCGAAGGACACCCATGGCCAAGCGCTCGACCATCATTGCCATTACCGCGGCTGTCGCCGTCGTCGCCATCGGGGCGGTCGGCGCCGGCTTCGCCCTTGCCGGATCGAACAGCAACGACTCGGCGGCCGGCGACCAGACGACCGTCACCGTGCGACTGTGGGACGAGCAGGTCGCATCGGCGTACGAGCAGTCATTCGCCGCCTTCGAAGCGAAGAACCCGACCATCAAGGTCGACGTCACGGTCGTGCCGTGGGCCGACTACTGGACCAAACTGCGCACCGATATCGCGGGCAAGAGCGCCGACGACGTGTTCTGGGTGAACAACTCCTACTATGCGGACTACGCCGACAACGGCAACCTCCTCAATATCGATGACGCACTCGGCACCAACGCCAAAGACGCCTGGCAGCCGAGCGTGGTCGACCAGTTCACGCGCGACGGCGCACTGTGGGGTGTTCCTCAGCTGTCGGACGCGGGTATCGCGGTCTACTACAACACGGAACTTCTGGCTGACGCGGGCATCGACCCCTCCTCTCTCGAGAACCTCACCTGGAGTCTGGACCCGGCCACCGACACGTTCCTTCCGGTGCTGAAGAAACTCACGAAAGATGGCGCCGGGCACACGGCCGATGAGGCCGACTTCGACGCGGCATCCGTCACCCAGTACGGCTACAACGCGGGCAACGACCTGCAAGCCATGTTCCTCAACTACATCGGCTCGAACGGTGGAACCTTCCAGGACGGCGACGAGTTCACGTTCGCGAACCCGAAGACGGTCGAAGCGTTTCAGTACCTGACCGACCTGATCAACCGCGACCACGTGGCCCCGTCGGCGGCCGACACGAACCAAAACGGCGACTTCAGCCGCGACCAGTTTCTGCACGGCAAGATGGCACTGTTCCAGTCGGGTCTGTACAACCTCAAAAACGTCGCGGATGGCGCATCCTTTGACTGGGGCGTGGCCTCCATCCCCACCGGTCCGGCCGGACGCGTCTCGGTGACCAACGGAATTGTCGCGGCCGGTAACGCCGCCAGTGCTCACCCGGCCGAGACCCAGAAGGTTCTCGAATGGCTCGGTTCGGTCGACGGCAACGAGTTCGTCGGAGCAAGCGGCGCGGCGGTTCCCGGAGTCGTTGCGGCGCAGTCGGCATACACAGCGGTCTGGGAAGCCCAGGGCGTTGACACTTCGAAGTTCTTCGACGTGATTGCGAACCCGACTATTCCGGCACCGCGGGGAGCCAACTTCGGAGCGGCGTACGGCGCGTACGGACCGATCCTTGAGGACGTTTTCGCGGCCCGCATCCCGGTCGCCGAGGGGATGCAGAAGGCGCAAGACGCCGCGAACGCAGCGTTGAAGAAGTAGCGCTCGCTCGACTCCCCCACCCGCGTCTTTTGGCCGATTTCGCCCTGTGCGGTCGAGTTCGCCCTGCACGCCAGGCGAACTCGACCGCACTTGATTAAGTCGGCACTGGCCACTGGCCACTGGCACTGGCACTGGCACTGGCGCAGGCGCAGGCGCTGGCGCTGACGCTGACGCAGGCGCAGGCGCTGGCGCTGACGCTGGCATAGCCGAGAGCACAGATGCGAGAACGGATGCGTGCGGCAGCAGGAGACCGGCAGCCACGAGGGGCGCCCTCCACAGCTTTCGCACACACTGCTTGTCACCAGATGCAGAGCTCGAGGCCGCATGAGCTCATCGATGCACAAGCATCGGGGCATGAATGGTCTCACGCGATCTGAATCACAGCACGTGCTGCTCACCCGCGACCTGGAACGTGTCGGAGCAGATGGGCGGTCACTGCGCCGCGGACTCGAGAGAGGGCAGCATCGGCGTCTCCTGCGGGGTGTCTACGTTGCGACGGAAGTCTGGAACGACGCTGACGACGATGCCCGTCACATCATGCGCATCCAGGCCGCGCTCCGTACCCGACGCGACGACGTCGTGGTGTCGCACGTCTCGGCCGCACGGCTCTGGGGACTGCCGATTCTTGGTCGGTGGCCGCTGGAAGTTCATCTCAAGCCGCTCGGCGGGCGCATCCGTGAATCCAAAAACGGAATCATCTGGCACCACGACGCTTTCGCGAATGACGAGGTGGTCGAGCTGGATGGCGTCTTGGTGACGAGTCGATTGCGAACGCTGGTTGATCTGGCCCGCTCGTCGAGCTTCGCGTCGGCCGTGGCGACACTTGATGCGGGCTTGAGTTCGCGTTTTGCCCTGCCGAATGGCCAACAGGGTCGCCTACTGCTCAAGGAAGACATGCTCGAGGAGATCGCGCGTCTGGGCCCAGTGCGCGGATGCCGAGCCGCCCGCCTCGCGACGAACTTTGCCGACGGGGATTCGGGCTCGGTGGGTGAATCGGCCAGCCGCGCGAACATCTACTTGAGCGGGATGCCCGCGCCTCGCTTGCAAGTCTCCTATCCACGCGAGGACGGCGGGAACGACATCACCGACTTCACCTGGAAGAAGGAAGACCACATTCAACGGATGCCGCTCCTCGGCGAATTCGACGGATTCGTCAAGTACACACGCAGTCAGTATCTGAAGGGGCGCACGATTGAGGACGTGGTGTGGGAGGAGAAGGTGAGAGAGGACCGGCTCCGGGCTCCGGGCCGGGCGATGTCGCGCTGGCTGTGGAAAGTGGCCATGAGCCCCGTCCTTCTGCGAGCACACCTTCTTGAGGCAGGGTTGCGCCCTCATGAATGAGAGCGTCGGCCGAGCCGAGATCCGTCGAGTTAAGCCTGTGCGGTCGAGTTCGTCCCGCACGCGCGGCAAACTCGACCGGAAGAAGGAAAGTCGGCGAAAATGTGGCCTGGCGAACCCGAGTGGCGCTCCTCGGACTCATCGGGTACGCTTGGCAGGTTGTCTGTGCGCCGGATTCCCGGCCTCCGCATTCCACACATGCACAACCCTCCTGTTGCAGAAATTCTGCAGCCGTTTTAGTCCGAAGGAGGTGGGTTAGTCATGCACCAGTACGAACTGATGGTTATCCTCGATCCCGAGATCGATGAGCGCACCGTAGCTCCCAGCCTTGACAAGTTCCTCAACGTTATTCGTAACGCCAATGGAACCATTGACAAGGTTGATGTTTGGGGTCGTCGTCGTCTCGCATACGAGATCAACAAGAAGACCGAAGGCATCTACGCCGTCGTTGACTTCACCGCAACTTCTGAAGCGACGGTCGAGCTCGACCGTCAGCTGAAGCTGTCTGAGGCAGTCATGCGCACCAAGGTTCTCCGCGCAGAAGAAGGCATCGCTCAGGTTGTCGAAGCCAAGAAGCTCGCCGACGAGAAGGCCGCCCGCAAGGCTGCCAACCCGAAGGCTGCTCCTGTCAAGGTTGACGCCAAGCCCGACGCCAAGGTTGCCGCTCCGGCCGCCAAGGTTGCCGCGGCCGCCAAGGCTGAGGCTCCTGCTGAGGCTGCCGCCGAAGCTCCGGCCGAAGCTGCCGCCGACAAGGCAAGCGACAAGTAGCCCATGGCTGGCGAGACCGTAATCACCGTGGTGGGCAACCTCACCAGCGATCCGGAACTGCGTTACACGCAGAACGGGCTGGCTGTTGCCAACTTCACCATCGCATCCACTCCGCGCAATTTCGATCGCGCAGCTAATGAGTGGAAAGATGGCGACGCATTGTTCCTGCGCGCGAGCGTTTGGCGTGAATTCGCCGAGCACGTTGCAGGTTCATTGACCAAGGGTTCCCGTGTCATCGCTACCGGGCGTCTCAAGCAGCGTTCGTATGAGACGAAGGAAGGTGAGAAGCGCACCAGCATGGAGCTCGAGATCGATGAGATCGGCCCCAGCCTGCGCTACGCAACCGCTTCGCTCACGCGCGCGCAGTCGTCAGGCCCACGTACCGGCGGTCCTGCCGGCGGTGGAAACGACGAGCCCTGGGCTCCCAGCGCACCCGCTTCGAACGGCGCTCCTGCCGCTTCGGGCGGAGACGTCTGGAACACCCCAGGCAACTTCAGCGACGAGACCCCCTTCTAAGCCAAGCCTCACGGCTCTTGGCTGAATCGCACACTTAAGAAAGCAAAGGAAATCATGGCTGGAAAGAGCAGCGGCGACCGCCGCAAGCCACTCCGCGGAGCCAAGGGCGGCAAGAACGCCGCTCCCGCGAAGTCGATCCGCGTCGGTGTCATCGACTACAAGGATGTCGCAACCCTCCGCAAGTTCATCTCGGAGCGTGGAAAGATCCGCGCCCGCCGCATCACCGGCGTCTCCGTCCAGGAGCAGCGTTTGATCGCGCGTGCCGTTAAGAACGCTCGCGAAATGGCTTTGCTGCCATACGCTGGCTCGGGCCGGTAGGGAGTAATCACATGTCGAAACTCATTCTGACGCACGAGGTCTCTGGCCTCGGCACCCCCGGTGACGTCGTGGACGTCAAGAACGGTTACGCACGCAACTTCCTGGTTCCCCAGGGCTTTGCTGTGACCTGGACCCGCGGTGGCGAAAAGCAGATCGAACAGATCAAGGCCGCTCGCGCGGCTCGCGAACACGCCACCCTCGAAGAAGCGCAGGCCCTCAAGGCTGCACTCGAGAACGCCAAGGTCAAGCTGGTCGTCAAGACCGGCACCGGCGGACGCCTCTTCGGCTCCGTCAAGACCTCGGATGTTGCTGACGCTGTGGCCGCTGCCGGCCTGGGCGCCATCGACAAGCGCAAGATCGAGCTCAGCCCGATCAAGCTGACCGGCGAGCACACGGCGACTGTTCGCCTGCGCGACGAGCTCAGCGCAACGATCACCCTTCAGGTGGTCTCCGCCAAATAAGGCGGTGTGCTCGGTGTAGCGGTGGCCCTTCGGGGTTCACCGCTACACCCCGTTAAGGGCGCATTTCGAGGTCATTATGCACCCATCTGTGCACAGGTGTGCAGGAATTACCGCAAGGTTCAAGGCACACTTGAAGCAGGTTTTTCCACACAGCTGTGAATAGCTTAAATAGCTGGTCAACGGCTTTTTAATAAAACGTAACCAGAAGTTATCCACAAGAGAGTGCACAGATTGTGCACAGACCTTCCGGCGTTTCGCCCGGATTGTCCACAGAGTTATCCACAGGCATGTTTGGTGGTGTGCAGAGCCGTCCTTAGGGTGGGCTTGCGCGCGTCTCTCAGCAGGGGTGTGCCCTCAGCCGCCCGTGTCGGTGGCTCACGGTAGATAAGAAGTACACGAAACGATAGATGGAGGCGCGAGTGTCCCTCGCACATATGGGTTTGGCGGAGCGCGGCGAGCGTAGTGGGTCAGAAGCCCGCTCGATCGAGCGAGTTCCCCCGCACGACATGCTCGCGGAGCAGAGCGCCCTGGGCGGCATGATGCTCAGCAAAGATGCCGTGGCCGACGTCGTCGAAACCGTGCGCGGATCCGATTTCTACATTCCCAAGCACGAGATCATCTTCGATGCGATTCTCTCGCTCTACTCTCACGGTGAACCGACCGATGTCATCGCGGTCACCGACGAGCTCACCAAGATCGGCGAGCTCTCCCGGGCCGGTGGCGCCGAGTACCTGCACACTCTGACCAGCCTGGTGCCGACGGCCGCCAATGCCGGCTTTTACTCCTCGATCGTCGCCGAACGTGCCCTGTTGCGTCGCCTCGTCGAAGCCGGCACCCGCGTCGTTCAGATGGCGTACGCCGGTGAAGGCGAAGTGCTCGACATCGTCAACACCGCGCAGGCCGAGATCTATTCGGTGACCGCGAACAGCGAGACCGAAGACTATGTTCCGCTGTCCGAAGCGGTGGGTGTGGCCATCGACGAGATCGAAGCGGCCAAGCTCAAAGACGGTGGTATGTCGGGAGTCCCGACCGGATTCGCCGAACTCGACGAGCTGACCAACGGGTTCCACCCCGGTCAGCTCATCATCGTCGCCGCCCGACCCGCCCTGGGAAAATCGACCCTGGCCCTCGATTTTTGTCGCGCCGCATCCATCAAGAGCGGCAAGCCCAGCGTTTTCTTCTCGCTCGAAATGGGTCGCAGCGAAATCGCCATGCGTTTGCTGGCCGCGGAGGCATCCGTGCCGCTGCAGAGCATGCGCAAGGGAACCGTCGAGGCGCGCGACTGGACGACGATCGCCCAGACCCGCGGCCGCATCAACGACGCCCCGTTCTACATCGACGACAGCCCGAACATGACCCTGGTCGAGATTCGGGCGAAGTGCCGACGTCTCAAGCAGCGGGTCGGCCTTGAGCTCATCGTGATCGACTACCTGCAGCTGATGACCTCCGGCAAGCGCGTCGAGTCGCGCCAGCAAGAAGTAAGTGAGTTCTCGCGTGCACTCAAGCTGCTCGCCAAAGAGCTGCAGGTGCCGGTCATCGCACTGTCGCAGCTGAACCGTGGTCCCGAGCAGCGCGCCGACAAGATGCCGGCTATCTCCGACCTTCGTGAATCAGGGTCGCTTGAGCAGGACGCCGACATGGTCATTCTGCTTCACCGTGAGAGCGCCTATGAGAAAGACAACCCGCGTGCGGGCGAGGCTGACCTCATTGTGGCCAAGCACCGTAACGGCCCGACCCGTACGGTCACGGTGGCATTCCACGGCCACTACTCGCGCTTTGCCGACATGGTGGCCGGCTCGTAGCATCGGATGAGAGCTGACTGGCTCAGCTTTCACTGGTGTCCATCACGTGTCTCTGCCCGAGCCCAGTGCGGAGCGGCGCGTGGTGTGCCGGGTGGGCACCGCGGACCAGGGATCCTCGGGCCAGGGATGCTTCGGGTAGCGGCCGCGCATCTCGGCGCGCACCTGCGCGTACGGGCCCGCCCAGAATGAGGCGAGGTCGTCGGTCACAGCCAGGGGGTGCCCGGCGGGCGACAGCAAATGGAACAACACCGGCACGCGTCCTGCGACGAGACGCGGCGTCTCGGCCCACCCGAAGCATTCCTGAAGTTTTACAGCCACCACGGGTCGGGCACCGGGATCTTCGACCGGCGGATAGCTGAGACGCACCTGCGAGCCGCTGGGCACCGCGAGCCGCTCCGGAACCAGCACATCCAGGTCGACCGCTGCGGGCCACGGCAGGATGCGCCGCAGCGCCGGGGCCAGGTCGATGCGCGCGGTGGGCGTGCCGGCGGCGAGATCTGACAGTTCGGGGCCGAGCCAGGAATCGAGGGTGCCGAGCAGAGCGGTATCTGACACATCCGGCCACGGCGATCCGAGCTCGTGGTGCAGCAGGGCGAGGCGACGCCGCAGAGCATCCGCGGCATCTGACCAGATAAATATTCCGAGCCCGTGCTCGGAGACGGCATGACGGACGGCATCCCGTCCGCCCTCGTTCGCCTGCACGCGAACCGGAACCGACGAGCGCACGATCGCGCCGAGCCGACGTTCACGACGCGCGACGACGCGTCCGTTCACGAACTGTGCCTCGAGCCGGTCGGTACAGAGATGGGGCGCCACCTGCTCGGCCTGATTCTCAGAGATGAGGGCGGCAGAGCGGATGATTGCCCCGGTTCCTGCGGCCGCTCTCCCCTGGGCCCGGGTGACGTCCGCCACAGCCAGCCACTCGGCACTGGCGAGCGGACCGGTGATCCCAGCACGGGTACCCGAGGCGAGAAGGAAGGTTGCGCTGTGAGGTGACCGATCGACGCGGCGCGCAATCCACTCGGGAAATGCGAGCGCGATGAGGAGGCCGGTCTGATCCGCGCTTCCTCGGGCAGCGGCGCCTGGCCCCGTGCCGGTCGCCCCAGCGAAGCGCTCGAGACGCCGAGCCTCCTGCTCCCAGCGGCGGGCATCCGGGCTTCGTCCCGTGCGCAGCAGGTTAAGTGCCGCCTGGGCATCTCCATCCGCAACGCGAAGATCGCCGCTGAGCAGCGCGATCACCTCGGACGC
Source organism: Leifsonia psychrotolerans (assembly GCF_013410665.1). NCBI lineage: Bacteria > Bacillati > Actinomycetota > Actinomycetes > Micrococcales > Microbacteriaceae > Glaciibacter > Glaciibacter psychrotolerans. The sequence continues at coordinate 3,050,966 of NZ_JACCFM010000001.1, forward strand.
TGTGCGCCCGCCGACCAGGGCGCTGCCGGCGCGAAGGGCGCGGGCGAGGCGAGGAGCGGTCGGGATGCGGGCAAGCGCTCGCCCCTCGTCGGTGGCGCGGCCCTCGGAGTCGATCGCGCCGAGTCCGCGCAGTGCGGCGAGAGCATCGCCGAGGCTCACGGCGGGAAGCGGATCTACCAGCCGAAGACCCATGCCGCCCGGCGCGCCCCAGCAGGCCAGCAGCAGGGCTGCATCGGTGAGATCTGCCGCCTGGATCTCCGGAGCGGGGTGCGCGGGTGCTGCGGCGAAGGTGCGCTCGTCGACGCATCGCACCACCACCCCCGGCCCCTGCCGGGTGGCGCGCCCGGAGCGCTGGATGGCAGACGCCTTGGGCGTCGGGCCGGTGACGAGACCGGTCATGCCACGCCCAGCATCCCGCTGGGGAGCACGCGACAGGCAGGTGTCGACGACCAGACGCACGCCGGGGACGGTCAGAGAGGATTCGGCGAGTGACGTCGTGACAATGATCCGCGCCGGACGATCAGGGCCCCGCCCGCTGATCACCGCATCCTGCTCTGCGGCGGGAATCTGGCCGTGCAGCTCGCGCACGTCGAACTCCGCGGCCAGGCCACGGATGCGCCCGGCGATCTCGGCGACCTCACGCGCACCCGGCGCGAAAACGAGAGCATCGGCGGTCGGATCGGTGCGCACGAGGGCGCGGTGTGCCGCGACGGCGGTGCTTGCCACGTGGTCAAGGAACGCCCAGGTCACCCCGCGTTCATCCAGCCGAGGCGTGGGGCAGGGTGCCCAGCGCACCTCGAGCGGATGCGCTGGGGTCGCCTGGGTCACGATCGGTGCAGCGCCCGCATCCGTTCCGAGGACCGTCGCGAACCGGTCGGCGTCGAGTGTCGCGGACATTGCGATGAGAACGAGATCGTCACGCAGCTCGCGCACCTCGCCGAGCAGCCCGATCAGCAGGTCCGTCTCCAAAGCCCGTTCGTGCACCTCGTCGATGATGACCGCGCCGACCCCGTCGAGACCCGGGTCATCGAGCAGGCGGCGCAGCAGCACGCCGGCGGTGACGAACTCGATTCGGGTGGACGGGCCGACCTGGCGTTCGCCGCGCACGGTGAATCCGACGCGGGAGCCGATGGATGAGCCGTCCAGCTGCGCGAGGCGTCGGGCGGCAGCGCGGGCAGCGACCCGGCGGGGTTGAGTGACGATCACCCGGCCCCGAACACGATCGGCGATCACGGGCGGAACAAGCGTGGTCTTTCCCGTGCCCGGCGGCGCGCTGACGACGACGGTGGGGCTCCGATCGAGCGCAGCGGTCAGGTCATCGACCGCTGAGGCGAAAGCGAGCCCGCGACCGATCTCTGACGGGTTGAACGGCGCGCTGGTCACTCCCCCAGTCTCTCGCGTTCGCGAGCTGTGCACGTACCTGTCACATCCGGCCGCGCCTCAACGCTGGGCCAAGCTGACGGATGCCGCTCGCTACGCGTCGCGCAGCAGCACCCCGCTGGTCAATCCCTCCCCGCTGATCGATCCCTCCCCGCTGGTCGAGCCTGCCCCGCTGGTCGAGCCTGCCCCGCTGATCGAGCTCGTCGAGATCCCGTGAGCCCGCCTCGAGACCCCCGAGTGAGGTCTCGACAAGCTCGACCGACGGTTCGGCAATCGACCCCGCGCCCCCTCTGCAGATCGAGTCCACACCGCTGAACGAGCCCACACCGCTGATCGAGCCCACGCCGTTGATCGAGCCCCCTCCCGCTGATCGAGCTCGTCGAGATCCCGTGAGCCCGCCTCGAGACCCCCGGGCGGGGTCTCGACCGGTTAAGTTCTCGATCCCTCCACAGACACAGCTTCGAGAAGTTATGCACCAATACTGAGAAAAGCTCGTAATCATGTTCGTTCTTTGGGAGAATAGAGCTATGTCAATCACCTCCCCACCCCCCGTCTCCGCCCCGGAGCCGACACCCGCCCCGGGTGCAGCGGCACCGACCGCGGCCATGGTGCTGGCGGCGGTCGAACAGGCCCGCTCTTCTCTGGCGGTTCTCGGCACCGTCAGCCCCGAGGCGTTCACTGACGACGACCTACTCGGTGTGCTCGGTGCGTTCGAAGGTGTGGGCCGGCTGGTTGATGCGGGACGGGTGGCTGTGGCGGCGACGGTCGAGGAACGCTCCGGCCGGTGGCTGGGCCGCGACTCCCTCGCGGCGAAGCGGGGCTGTACCAGTGGCATCGACCTGATCACCCGGGTCACCCGCATTTCTGGCCGGGAAGCGAAACGGCGTAGCGCCCTCGGTCTGCGAATGCGGGACACCCAACACGTCGGCACGATCATCCCCGCACTGTTCCCCACGGTGGGTGCCGCGGTCGCTTCGGGCTTGCTGGGGGTGGATGCGGCGGAGGTGATCATGTCCGGTCTGGCCGAGATCTCCCCGCGTGTTGCCCCCGATGATCTTGCGGCTGCGGAACGCGCGTTGGTGTCTGCGGCGACGGGCACGATCACGGCCGAGAATGAGGGTGAGCCGGGCGCGGGCTTTGCGTTCTCGGCGGACTCACTGCGGGTGCAGATGTTGCAGTGGCAGGCGGCGCTGGACCCCGACGGGGTGGCACCGAACGAGGTCGAGGGTGAGGCGACGAGCACGATCAGTTTCGGCCGCTTCAAAGACGGTGTGTATCCGGTGCGGGGCGGGGTGACTCCCGATCTGTACGGAATCATGAACCTCACCTTCGACGCGTTCATTGCCGCCCGCAAAACCCCCGCGTTCCCCACCGCCGCCGAACAAGCCCGCGACCAGGCCCGCGACCAGGCACGCGACGACCAAGCCGAGCTCGATTCTCACGACGGTCACGACGGTCACGACGGTCCCGACGGACACGACGTATACGACGAGCACCTCCACGACCACGACCACGACGACCACGGTCAGGGTTCAGCCTCAGCCGAGGTTCCTCTTCCCGGGTCGCCCGGGCACGAGTTCGATGACGTCGACACCCGCACCGCTGGTGAGAAGCGGGCCGATATTCTGCGCGGCATGTTCACCCAGTTCGCTCAAGCCGATAACACTCCCAGCATTGGTGGTGCACCGCCGACGGTGGTGGTGCATGTGAACGTGAACGATATTGAAGCCGGTCGCGGTGTCGGCTGGATCGACGGCGTCGACGCCCCCATCTCACTTCGCACGGTGGATCAGATGATGTGTGCCGGAGGCACCCAAACGGTTCTCTTTGGCCAGAACGGTGAGGTTCTCACGCTGACCGATCCGCAACGACTGTTCAACCGTGCCCAACGCCGGGCGATCCTCGCCCGCGATGGCGGCTGCGGCGTTCCCGGCTGCGATGCACCCGCACAGTGGCTCGAATTTCATCACGTGATCCCCTGGAGCAAAGGCGGCACCACCGAAGTCGACAATGGTGTGGCGTTGTGTTGGCGACATCATCACACCATCGAAACCTCCGGCTGGGAGATCCTCATGGTCAACGGCCGCCCGCAAGTGAAAGCCCCGGCCTGGATCGACCCGACCCGCACCTGGCGTGACGCCAACCGCCACCGCACCGACACCCACCGCCGAGACTGAAGGTCGGGTCGCCGTCTCGACGGGCTCGACCAGCGGGGTGGGGCCGGGCCGAGGGGTCTCGACGGGCTCGACCAGCGGGGTGGGGCCGGGCCGTGGGGTCTCGACGGGCTCGACCAGCGGGGCGGGCGGCACCCGCCGATCACGTTCTGTCGCGACTCAACTCTGGCCGCAGCCGACGGCTGCCGCCAGCTACGCGCCGCGCAGCCGCTCGGCGAGGCCCGCTTTGACCGCAGGCCACTCGGCGTGAAGCACCGAGAAGTAGGCGGTGTTGCCGCGGGTGCCGTCTGAGGCGAGGCGATGGGAACGGAGCACGCCCTCGGATGTCGCGCCGAGGCGCAGGATCGCACGCGCACTTCGCGTGTTCCGCGCGTCGCAGCGCAGCGCCACGCGGGTCAGCGCGAGGGTCTCGAAAGCATGACTGAAGAGCAGCATCTTGGCTGCCGGGTTGGTGTTGCCTCCCCAGAATTGCCGCGCATACCAGGTGCTGCCGATCTCGACGCGCCCCTGCTGAAGCGATAGATCGTAGAAACTGGTCGAACCACGCAGTTCGCCGGTGGCGGCATCCGTGATGGCGAAGGCCAGCATGTTGGGGGCGTCGATCTGTAAGCGCGCATACTGAGCGTAGTCCGCGGCAGTGCGCGGGAACGGCGTCGTCATACCGGCCCAGAGGTGTGCATCGATCAGTGTGGCGAGTTCGGCGGCATGCTCAACCTGCAATGGAACCAGCCCGATGCCCCATCCGTGCAGTTCAACGTCGTGAATCACGTCTCTCCCGGTCGCTCATCTCGATGCCTGCCCCATCAGCCCTATTGCCATTCTCCCAGACGACGAACAGCGAGCTTGGTGTGGCGATCGTCGCGAACGTGGTGGCGGGCAGGTGTTCCGGGCCTTTCTGCCCATTTCGGCCGCGTGGCCACTACGCTACGAACACCAGTGCGCGACGCCGCGCACGTCTTCCGGGATTCCGGATGCCTCGCGGCCGCTCGTGCAGAGCGGAGGTATGCGTGAAGGTCGGGATTGCACGGGAGAGACGCCCCGGTGAACACCGGGTCGCCGCCACTCCAGACACGGTTGGGCAGCTCGTCGCTCTGGGCCTCGAGGTGAGCATCGAGAGCGGCTCCGGCGTCGAATCGGGTATTTCCGACGCGAGCTACACGGATGCCGGCGCCCGCGTCGTGCCCGAACTGAACCTCGCCGACGTTGACGTTCTCCTGCACGTGCGCCCGCTCAGCCCCGCGCAGGCGAGCGCCTTGCGCCCCGGCACCGTGACCGTGGGCTTGGCCTCCCCGGCCTCCGAACTCCCCACCGTCGCAGCCTTGGCCGCAGCCCAGGTCACCTCGTTCGCCCTCGAACTCGTGCCGCGCATCTCCCGCGCCCAGTCGATGGATGCCCTCAGCTCCCAAGCGCTGGTCGCCGGATATCGGGCCGTGATCGAGGCGGCGAGCCGATACCCCCGATTCTTCCCGCTCTACATGACCGCGGCCGGCACCATCCCACCCGCCCGCGTGCTCGTGCTCGGCGCCGGGGTCGCCGGCCTGCAGGCCATCGGCACCGCCAAACGGCTTGGCGCGCGCGTGTTCGCCAACGATGTGCGTCCGGCGTCGGCCGATGAGGTGCGTTCGCTTGGCGGCACCTTCGTCGACCTCGACCTCGATGCCGCGGCGACCGAAGGAACCGGCGGCTATGCCCGCGCTCTCAGCGACGACCGCGCGGTGCGCCAGCGCGAACTGCTCGCGCCCCATGTGGCCGCCGCCGACGTGCTCATCACCACGGCGGCGATCCCCGGCCGGGCCGCACCCCTGCTGGTGACGACCGACATGGTCGCCGGCATGAAGCCGGGCTCGGTCGTGATCGACCTGGCCGCTGAATCCGGTGGCAACGTCGAGGGCGTCGTCGCGGGGGTCGATGTGCTGGTGCCGACCACTGCCGGGGGCGGCACCGTGACCCTGGTGGGGCTGACGGATGCCGCATCCGCCATGCCCAGCGACGCCTCGCGCCTCTACGCCAAGAACGTCGCGAACCTGCTCGCCCTGATGACCCACGACGGGGTGGTCTCCCCCGACTTCACCGACGAGGTGATCGCCTCCGCCTGCCTGACCACGGCCGGCGCCGTGCGGCACGAACCCACGGCGGCAGCGCTGCGCGAAGGAGGTGCCTGATGGACCCGGTGACCCTGCTCACCATCGTCGTGCTGTCGGTCTTTGTCGGCTTCGAGGTCGTCTCGAAGGTGACGAGCATTCTGCACACGCCCCTGATGTCGGGTGCGAACGCCATTCACGGCATCATTCTGATCGGCGCGATCATCGTGGCCGGGCAGGCCGAAGACCCGTGGTTGTTGGCCGTCGCCCTGGTGGCCGTCGTGCTCGCCACCGCCAATATGGTGGGCGGTTTCGTCGTCACCGACCGGATGCTGCACATGTTCCGGGGGCGCGGGCGTACCGACGCGGCATCCGGCCCGAAGGGGGAAACAAAGTGAGCCTGCTCCCGCCGGAATGGACGGCGCTTCTCTACCTGGCCTCAGCCGTCTGCTTCATTCTCGCGCTCAAGGGGTTGAGCTCGCCCCGCACCGCCCGCCGCGGCAACCTGATCGGCGCCGGTGGTGCGCTGCTCGCGGTGATCACCGTCTTCTTCTCAACCAAGCTCGACAACCTTCCGTACATCCTGATTGCAATCGCGGTCGGCACGGCCATCGCCGCACCCATCGCCCGGCGCGTGCAGATGACTCAGATGCCGCAACTTGTCGGCTTCTTCAACGGCGTCGGTGGCGGTGCTGCCGCGTTGGTGGCCGTGCTCGAACTCGGCCACAACGCCGACCCGTGGGTTCGTCTCGCCATTGTCTTCACGATGCTCGTCGGCGCCATCTCGTTCTCGGGTTCGGCCGTGACGGTGTTGAAGCTGCAGGAACTGATCAGCACTCGGCCGCTGCTGTTTCCCGGAATGCGCTGGGTGAGCGCTCTCGTCGTGGTCGCCGCACTCGTGTCGTGTGGGTTCATCATCGGCACCGGATCGGCGCTCTGGGCGATCATCCTGCTCGTGCTCGGCCTGGTCGCCGGGCTGTTGCTCGTGCTGCCGGTCGGCGGCGCCGATGTGCCCATCGTGATCTCCTTGCTGAACGCGTTCACCGGTGTCGCCGTCGCCGCATCCGGCGTGGTGCTCGGCAACGTGCTGCTGGTCGTGGCCGGTACCCTCGTGGGAGCAAGCGGAACGATCCTGACCCAGGCGATGGCATCCGCCATGGGCCGCGGGGTCAGCGGCATCATGTTTGGAGCGTTCCGGGGCGGGTCCACGGCCGGGTCGACGGTGCAAAGCAATCGACCGGTGCGCTCATCGACCCCCGACGACGTGGCGGTGCTGCTCGGTTATGCGCAACGCGTGGTGATTGTGCCCGGTTACGGCCTGGCCGTCGCCCAGGGGCAGCACGCCGTGGCAGAGCTGGCCACGGCGCTCGAGGCGCGCGGGATCGACGTGGTCTTCGCCATTCACCCGGTGGCCGGGCGCATGCCGGGACACATGAACGTGCTGCTGGCCGAGGCCAATGTGCCCTACGAGTCACTGAAAGAGATGGCTGAGGTGAACCCCGAGTTCAAGAACACGGATGTCGTGCTGGTCGTCGGCGCGAATGACGTCGTGAACCCGGCCGCAAAGACCTCACCGGGTTCACCGATTTTCGGGATGCCGATTCTTGAGGTGGGTGATGCCGCCCAGGTGGTGTTTCTCAAACGGTCGATGCGGCCCGGGTTTGCGGGAATCGAAAACGAGCTGCTCTACGACCCGAAGACGACGCTGCTGTTCGGCGACGCCAAGGACTCGTTGACCAAACTTCTGGGGGCGGTCAAGGCGCTCTGATTCGCGGGAAGCGTCGCGGGGAGCGGCGCGGGAGGCGTAGCGGGAGGCGTCGCGCAGGTGAAGGGTGACGATATGAAACAGGTCGACGGACGTCGGGCGAAACTGGGGGCAGTCCGCTATGCGGCGCTCGTGGCCTGCAGCACGATCGTCGTGAGCATCATCGCGAGCGTGGCGCTCAGCACCGGCGCGCTGGCCGACCGCGTGGGCACGGCGCTCACCTTGTTTCTGAACGCGCCCATGTTGGTCGTGATCGTGGCGTTCATTCTGTTCTTCTGCCTGCTGCTGTGGCGCCTTGCTCCGGCATCCGTGGGGTGGATCGGGCTCGGCTGGCGGGGCGCGCTGGCGTCGATCGCCGCCGTGACCGCCACCGCACTCGCGTTCGGACTGGGCGACCAGGTTCTTCACCTGATCGCCGGGGACGCCGTCGCCCCACGGGCCAACCCATTCACGGTCACCGCGATCACCCTGTTCTATTTCGGCTACATCGGCGGACCCGTCTGGGTGGGCATCATCGCCGCGCTCCCGTTGCGGCTCGCAGCCTGCGGAACGGCCGAATGGCCACGGATGTCGGGCGGCCACCGTCCCACAGACGTGCGACACTGACGCCGTCGTCTGCCGACCTTCCAGCCGCCTGTGGCCTCATCGCCTCCTCGGGACCTCCTTTCGCGCCGCTCACCCGGCGAGCGTAGACTGGAGATCCGTTTGACTACGAAAGAGGTTCGCGTGGCGAATGCCCAGGCAGCAACCGCCACCGCGGGGCGATACTGGACGGTTCCGGTCGGTCGCGCGATTCTCGCCCTGATCCCCGCGGCAGTGATCACCTTCAACGCCGACCACTCGGCAGAACTCGGACTGCTCGTCTTCGGCGGGTTCGCCGTGCTCAGCGGGCTCTTCATCGCGGTCATGAGTTGGCGCACCCTCACCGACGCGAACCAGCGCACACTCTTCGTGGTGCAGGGCCTCGTCGGGGTGGTTCTCGGTGCGCTCGCCCTGGCGTTCCACGGTGGGGGGCTCGGCTTCTTCCTGTACCTGGTCAGCGTGTGGGCCGCCGTCACCGGCTTCATTGAGCTCTACAGCGGCGTGCGAGTGCGCGCACGTGCTTCAACCGCGCGGGACTGGATGTCGATGGGCGGCTTGACCGCCATACTCGCTCTCACCTTCTTGTTGCTTCCCCCGCACGCTGTCGTGTCGGTCGGTCTGCTTGGCGCCTACTTCGTCATTCTCGGCGTCTTTCTCGCCATCGGAGGGCTCTCGCTCAAGTGGGCGGCTCCCGCCGTTGCTCCAGCCGCCGTCGCTCCAGCCGCCGTCAACGAATCGGACATCCTGTGACCTCGAACACTCCACACAAGCCCAGCCGTTCAGATCGGCTGAAGCCCGCCGAACTCATCGGACTGTCAGGGGTCATGGCCGTCTTTGTCGGGCTCATCATTTTGCTGTCAACGCGTGAAATGATGCTGTCGCTGATCGCGTTTGGCATCGCCTTTATCGTGGTGCTCGTCGTGATCGCGATGTTCGCGCTCAATATCAAGCCGGATGCCGCCGAGAAGTCTGACATCGAAGAGCAGAACCACGGCAACAAGTAGTCCGGTGCGCGCTTCCCGGTTGTAACCCGCATCGCTGGTTGCGGCTCAGTTGTTGTCCACACTGTCGCCCGCCCTCACCCCTGCCTCGCACCCGTCTCACCCCTGTCTCGCACCCGTCTCACCCCTGTCTCGCACCTGTCTCACCCCTGTCTCGCACCCGCTTGCGCCGACTTCCCCCGTTGCGGTCGAATTCGCCTGGCGCGCGGGGGAAACTGGACCGGAAGGCAGTAGCTCGGCGGATGCATCGGCGAGATCCCGCAACATCCGCCACCCAACATCCGCCACCCGACATCCGCTGCCCTGCATCGGCCGCGCGTGAGGTACGCAAAAACGACCGTCACCCTGCGGAACGACGGTCGTCTTTACGTGACTCAGTGCTGAAGGCGGTCGCGCCCTTACTTCAGGTTGTCGACGAGCGAATCGGCCAGGCCGACGTAGCCGGCCGGCGTCAGCGCGAGCAGACGCTGCTTGGCGTCGTCGCCGATCTCGAGCTCCGACACGAACGCCACCAGATCGGCCTGCCCGATGCGCTTGCCGCGCGTGAGCTCCTTGAGCAGGGCATACGGGTCTGCGATGCTGGAACGCCCGGCGGTGACCTCGGCGCGGATCACGGTCTGGATCGCCTCGCCGAGGATCTCCCAGTTCGTGTCGAGGTCGTCGGCCAGCATGACCCGGTCGATGTCGATCTCGCCCAGGCCCCGCAGAATGTTGTCGAGCGCGAGCACCGAGTGGCCGAAGCCGACACCAATGTTGCGCTGTGTCGTGGAGTCGGTCAGGTCGCGCTGCAGGCGCGAGGTGACCAGCGTGGCCGCGAGCGAATCGAGAATGGCGCTCGACAGCTCAAGGTTGGCCTCGGCGTTCTCGAACCGGATCGGGTTGATCTTGTGCGGCATGGTCGACGAGCCCGTCGCGCCGGCCTGGGGGATCTGACGGAAGTAGCCCATCGAGATGTAGGTCCAGATGTCGGTGGCCAGGTTGTGCAGCACCCGATTCGCGTGGGAGACGCGCGAGTACAGCTCGGCCTGCCAGTCGTGCGACTCGATCTGGGTGGTCAGCGGGTTCCAGCCGAGGCCCAAGCCTTCAACGAACTCGCGCGAGATGGTCGGCCAGTCGGCCGAGGGCTCGGCTACGACGTGTGCGGCGAACGTGCCGGTGGCGCCGCTGAACTTGCCCAGGTAGTCGTTGCCCGCAATCTGCTTCTGGATGCGCTCCAGACGGTAGACGAAGACGGCGAGCTCTTTGCCCATGGTGGTGGGCGTCGCGGGCTGGCCGTGGGTGCGGGCGAGCATCGCATCCGCGCGGAACTCTTCGGTACGGGCGCGCAGCGCGTCGATGACCGACTGGAACTTGGGCAGCCAGACCTCCCGCACGGCCGCGCTGACGGTGAGCGCGTAGGAGAGGTTGTTGATGTCTTCGCTGGTGGCGGCGAAGTGGGTGAGCTCGGCGATCGAGTCGAGGCCGAGGGCGGCCAGGCGGCGGCGCACCAGGTATTCGACGGCCTTGACGTCGTGGCGGGTGGTGGCCTCAAGTTCGGCCAGTTCGTCGATTTCGGCCTGACCGAAGTCGGTGACGAGAGCGCGCAGGGCGGCCTTCTGGGCGGCATCCAGCGGGGTGGAACCGAAGAGCGAACGGTCGGTGAGAACGATGAGCCATTCGACCTCGACCTGAACGCGAGCCCGGTTGAGACCCGCCTCGGAGAGGTACTCACCCAGTTCGGTAACGGCGGCGCGGTACCGGCCATCGAGCGGGCTGATCACCTGGGGGGGTAGTGGACTCATCGGACTCCCTGTCTGATTGCGGGTGCGAGTTGTGTGAAGAGCGCAAGATTTGCTCTCTCAATCATGCCTAAAACCGAGTCAAACAACGCATCGTCGGAATAGTAGGGGTCAGGAACGTCGCGAAGTTCGGCTTGTTTCTGGTCGAAACTGAGCAGCAGGCGCACCTTGCTGCGGTCGTGTTCGGTGGGTGCCCAGTTGCGCAGGACGCGCTCTTGGGAGTGGTCGAGCACCACGACAAGATCGAGGTCGGCAAACCAGGCCGGGTCGAATTGGCGGGCGCGGTGGTGGCTGCCGTCGTAACCGGCTTTGGCCAGAGCGGCGACCGTGCGGGCATCGGCCTGCTCCCCCACATGCCAATCGCCCGTGCCGGCGGAGCTCGTGGTGATCAGTCGGCCAAGGCCTGAACGCGTCACCAGGTCGCGCAGCATCACCTCGGCCATCGGTGACCGGCAGATGTTTCCGGTGCACACGAAAACGATTCGAAAGGGCGTCGCTTCGTCAGGGCTGAGCGCCTCAAAATTCATGCCTCCATTCTGTTGCACTTTTGCTCTCTGCACAGCCTCTGATCTGAGGCGATGTTCACGGATGTTCGTGGTGTCGACTTCGACGACGGTTGGGCTGTCAGCCTGGCAGCGACACGGACGGCGTCGATGACCGGCAATGACGGAGCGCGAACGATCGCGAACGAGGTTGAAGCGCGAACGGTGCCGGGGCCGGCCTGGGCGAGGCGACACGGGAGGAACGATGGGTGAGCTCACGGAGGGAACTTTCGGCGACAACAGCATGCTGACCGGTGGCATTCTGGGAGGGCTGGCCGCCGAGGAGAGGATGCGAGCGCTGAGGCAGCAGCTGTGGCTGCTCACGGAGGTGCGGGGGCAGATCGAGACGCGGGCGCACTGCCTACGCATCGGCGTAACTGGTGCACCCGGTTACGCCTGGTGTTCGGTGGCCGAGCGCGGCTACGCGAACAGCCTGAACGGGCTCTGGAGCGATCTGTTGGGGATCGCGAGGCAGCTCGACGACGCCTGCGGAACCGTGCGAGCGCTGATCGCGCGGGCCGGGGCGGCGGGGTGAGTGCGTGAGCGGGCCGAACGAACCCGGGAGCGGGACGACGCTGGGCGGCCCCGGCGGCGCGCGCGGGGCATCCTCGGTTTCAGCGGTGACGCCGCATGACACCGCGTCGGGCGGATCGGATTCGGGTGGAACGGCCTCGGACGGGCCAGTCGTGCAGCCGACGCCGGGCAGTCTCGTCGTGTCGGGCGGGGGCAGCACGTTGGTGGGCACCGACACCCTTCTTGCGCAGGAGGCGATGCTGCGTGCGCTGCACGAAGACGTGCTGGGTTGGCGGCAGCGGCTGGCGCAGGTTCAGGGCCTGAGCGTGGTTCCGGCCCCGGCTTGGACGCCCGCCGATCCGGGGCTCGAGGTCTGGGCGGCCACCCGAGCGCTCGATGCCGTCGAACAGCGCACCCAGGAGTTGGCGGAAGCGTTGACCACGGCGGCCGAGGGATACGGGCAGGCCGAGCGGGCGGCCGAGATGCGGACGCGGTCGGTCGGCGCGGTGTCGAGTTATCTGCTGGGGCGACTCGGGCAGCTCGCGCTGCTCGCGTCGGGGCCGCTGTTGGCCGCCGGCAGCGTTGCGGTGGTGGCGGCAATCCGGGCCCGGGCTGCGCGCGGCGATGGCATCCGTTCCGTAACCGGTTCAGCCGGTTCTGGGCCGGCGGCGGGTTCGGCGGCGGGCTCGACTTCCGTGGGGTCGGCGGCGTCGAGGGCCGAGCAGGCCCGCGCGATCACCAACCCGTACTTCGTCTCGCTGCTGCGCGTGGCGGTGTCCTCGCTCGATGATGCGGCGGCTGGCCTGGCCGGTCTGCCGCTGCCCCTGGCAATGATGCTCGGCGACGAGGGCTTCGGGCTGCGGGGGGTGTCGGGATCGGCGGCGGGGGCGCTCGCGCTCGGGCATCCGTTGGGTGTGCTGCGGGAAACACCGGTCGCGATCGTGCCGAGCGCCGTACTCGGTCCGCCGTCACCAGCTCGGCCGCCGACCGGGCTGGCCGACCTGGCGAGCCGGATTCCGTCGCTGTCGACGAGCGGCGGGCAGGTGCGCATCGAGCGCTACGGTGACGAAGGAGCGCCGAGCTGGGTGGTCTATGTGGGTGGCACCGAAGAGTGGGATGCGGTTTCAGCCGACGAGCCGTGGGATCTCACGTCGAATGTGACGGCCGTCGCCGAGCAGGCCTCCGGGTCGTACCGCGCGGTGCTTGAGGCGATGCGCGCGGCCGGAATTCGGCCCGGCGACCCGGTGATCGAGGTCGGGCACTCCCAGGGCGGGTTGATCGCCGCGCAGGTGGCGAACTCCGGCGAGTTCACGAGTGTGGCCGTGGTGACCTTCGGTGCGCCAAGTGGCTCGGTGCCGGTGAGCGCGAATCTGCCAACGGTTGCCGTCGAGCACACCGATGACCTCGTTCCGGTGCTGGGCGGCACGACCGCGGCGTCGGCGGCCCGGCTTGTGGTGCGTCGCGAGGCGTTCGCGACCGCGCCGCTGCCCGTCGGTGTGGCGTTGCCCGCGCACGGCATGACGGCCTATGCCGAGACGGCCCGCCGGATCGACGCCTCCCCCGAGCCGCGCCTGCAGTCGTTTCGGGGGCTCCTTGCGAAGACGGTGGGCTCGGATGCGGGTGCCGGCACGCTCTGGCGGGGAAGCCGGGTGCCGTAGCTGCCGAGGGTGCGCGAGCGTTCGCTGTGCTGGCTCCGAGACAGGGCATGTCGGTGGGGTGGAGCGCAGTAATGTTCGGCATACCTCCCGCCGAGCCATGGTTTTCAGCGCCGCGGCAAAACTCCGCGCGATGACCAAATTGTTGAGTTCGAGCACCGGGGTGACGGTCAAGAACGGCAAGGTGAAAATCAATGGTGTCGACAAGATGACCGTTGATGAACTGGCCGACATCTACAATGACACTCTGCACAACATGGATGCCGATCAGGCAACGCTCGGAAGTTACGTCCCCAAAGACCCCGCGAGCTACGAGCAAATTGCCGGCAAGGCTGGTGATGCCCACTTCAGCTTGGACCCCTCAAAATGGGCCGAGACACAGAAAAAGTACGATCTAACGAACAACGAGATGTACGAGCTTCTGAACAAGCCATTTTTGAATGAGATTATCGAGAAGGAGCTCCCGGTGCGTTTTACCCACGACCTCGAGGCCAACGCTCGCACATTCTTGGGTCGTGAGCTTAAATATCTGACCGACAATCGCTACAAATTCTCGCCGAAATCCCTCTTTGCGTATCCCCCAGGAAAGTGACCACTATGTACATCGACGGTTTGACTGATTTGCGACACAAGGCACAGGGTCACTTCGGGCCTCGTGCGACGTACCGCGCGACCTACGAAGACGACCCCCAGAAAGGCGAAAACGGGTACGTAAAGTTTGTTCTCTATGATTCCTTCGTGTTTGATTTTGGATTCATGGAGCCGCCGCTCACGGCTCTGGGCTTTTCGTTGGAGCTCGCCGAGAGGACTTCCGAGACAGTACTACTCGGAAAAGATCTTCTCTTTATCGAGAACCGGGAGCCGGACGTCGAGGACGCGTTCCGGGTCGTGGATGAGTACTGCCGGCTGCGTCTGCCCGACAAGTTTCTGCAGGTGTACGACGCCCTTGAGTGACGTGCCGCGGGTATCAATTGGATGGTGTCTCGTTGGCAATCTCGGGATGGTCTCGTCCGTGGGGTGGGGAGGGCCTCTTCAACGGCGGCGATAGTTGGACCGACTCCTTTGGAGAAGTGTGGCCGGGAATCATTGACAGTATCGTCAACGACCCCGGCGGTGCGGCACTGGAAATGTGGAATGGATTCATTGCAGCCGATCACTGGGGTGGGTACACAGGCGGTGGAGTAGGACGCGTCTTGTTTAACGGTGCGTCACTTTTCGTCGGGGGCGGGGGCGTACTTCGGGGGCTCCAGAGCCTCAAAGGACTCAGCGCCGCGGCAAAACTCCGCGCGATGACCAAATTGTTGAGTTCGAGCACCGGGGTGACGGTCAAGAACGGCAAGGTGAAAATCAATGGTGTCGACAAGATGACCGTTGATGAGCTGGCCGACATCTACAACGACACTCTGCACAACATGGATGCCGATTAGGCCACGCTCGGAAAATTTGTACCCAAAGGCCCCGCGAGCTACGAGCAAATTGCGGGTAGAGCTGGTGATGCGCACTTCAGCCTGGACGGCTCAAAATGGTCCGAGACACAGAAAAAGTACGATCTAACGAACAACGAGATGTACTAGCTGAGTATTTGCCGCTCTGGGGGCCAGCAGTATTGCCTTGGGGGGCCACAGCGTCTGCGAGAGATTCGCAGGATTTGGGGCCGCCCCTTGAGTGCCAGTTCATGGTGGAGCGGCGGGTCGTTGTGAGCAGAGACGGGAGTCGCGTGGTGCGCGCAGGCTGACGGGCCGCGGCTGCGAGAAGGGCTGATGAGGGGCTGCCGCGCGCAGGCGTTGCCTGCCTTTGCCCTCGGCGGTGCCGACCTGGAGCGCACGCACGCACGCGGACGAGGTCAATGAAAGTCGCTGGTGGCCTGGGTCATCCCCGGGGCGGCCCCCACTCGAGCAAATACTCACTAGCTTCTGAACAAGCCACTCTTGAATGAGATCATCGAGAAGAAGCTCCCGGTGCGTTTTACGCACGACCCCGCAGCGATCCAACGTCGATGCTGGGAAAGGAAATCGCGTATCTAAATCTCAACGGCTACAGGTACAACCCCAAAACCGGCTTCGCGACCTATAGAGGAAAATGATCAATATGTACGTTGAAGACTTGTTTGATCTGAGCCAAAAAGCACTCAGCTACTTCGGGCCGAAGGCCCTTTTTTGCGGGGATCACCTGCCTGACGACGCGACAGAAGGTGATGAAGGGTACGCGCAGTTCCTGCTCTATAATTCTTACGCGTTTGGGTTTGGGTTCATGGACCCCCCATATACATCGCTCGCCTTCTTTCTGATTGCCACCGACAGGATTACCACCACTCAGATTCTCGGCAAGGATCTCCTGTTCACCGAGAACCAAGAGAAGGACGTGCAGAACGCGTTCCGTGTGATGGATGAGTATTGCCGGCTGCGGCTGCCGGACAAGTTTCTGCAGGTGTATGACGCGCTTTAAATTGACTGCTCGGGCATCGGTCTATGAACACGACGTAGATGAATAGATTTGGGTATTGACGCGGCTGGAATTGGAAGCTGTGGAGAATTGGGCAGCCCTTTACCGAGGACGAGGCTCGTGCGCGTTTTGCGAGTGATGACTCTGACGACTGGTTCAGCGTTGTTGCGTTCAGTGAGAACACGCCGCTGGATGGGCCCGGCAGTACTCCGCATTGGAAGCCGCTTCCGGAATGGGGTCAGTGGGATTCGTTGGGAGAGTGAGTATTTGGTGGGATGAGCGCCACCCAATATTCACTTTCAGCGCCACTGAATATTGACTTTTGAGGCCAGCAAATATTCTGGGTGAGCGCCAGTCGTCGGAAGAAGCGCGGTATGACCACCGGGATCGCCAACAGCCGACGGATTGCGGTCGTTCAACGCGTGTTTCTTGGTGGCCATCGAAAGCCCCCAATGTGGCCGTGGCGGTGCCCGTTGGCGGCCACTTTGAAGCGAGTTATCGGCCTCGGTGCTGGCCGCCGCAGGATAAGCGCGCCGTCCACGTGCTCAGGAACGCAGACACGGTGGCGCTCACACTAAATAGCAGGTGGCGCTCAGCGAGTAGAGCTCGGCAGCAGCAGGATGGAGCTCAAGCGGAATACGCGTGGCGCTCAGGAACCCAAATACTCAGGTGAGTTCATGGTCTGATGGCGAGGTGCTCCCCGTTGCGGCCGGGGTGTACCGGGGCGTGGTTTCTTCTCGGCCGGCGGCGGGAGCCTATGGGGCATTCAGATCGGGGTCCCCCGAAACCTGTTGCGCCAAAGCCCGGAGGCTCTACCCTCGTTGGGGGGAACCGGGTTTGCGAGCGTGTTTGCGGCGCTGTAGCGTCGAAAATATTCGGTGATTTGCGCGAAATTTCGCTGGGCGTGCGGGGTCTTCCGCTGAGGTTGGGATGCGGGCACCTTCTTTCGTGTTCTGCGGATCTGCGTGACGGCAACCCGCGGACGGTTCGTCTCCGAACCTCGGCAGTGCTGCAGCCTCAGAGCGGCTGCACCATCCCGGTTGGCACGGGTTTGAAGAATGAGATCGAGATGGTTTTTCAGAGGGGGACGTGGCGGTGAGGAACAAGTCGCGCGCTATCGCGATGTGTATTTCGGTTGTGCTGGTTGGCGTGGGATTGGCTGGGTGTGCTGTGGAGGAGGTAATCGTGAATGCTGTGACTCATGGAACCGTGGACGCGGCGGGTATGACGCGGGCTGAAGTCATGCAGCTCACTCCGGAGGAGCAGTTCGATCTCTTTGGTGAGCGTTATGAGCGTGTTCAAGAGCTCATGACCGGCGCTCAGCTGCAGATCAGTGACGGCGAGTGGCGCTGGTTGGCCGAGGCTTTCGTCCCGACTGCCGGAGTGTTCGGCCTCAATCCTCCTCCGGGTGCCGACTTTGAGAACAGCTACTTTCTTGAGAGTACGCGCTCGATCCGAATGCCGGGAGCAGCGGGTGCGCGGGAGGATCTTGATCCGATGATCGCGTACTTCGAGTCGCAGAACTGGGACACCACTGTGTCAAGTCGGGGTTCTGATTTCGTGGTTCGGGCCGAGACCGGTGACGGTTACCAGGTTAGCTACACCGTGCAGTCCAACGGGCAGTACAACCTCAATGTCTACAGTTATGTGTTCTGGGGCGATAGCAACACCCTTCTTGACACGGTGGTCGGCCGAATTCCCAATGACACATCAGACAGTCCGACGTTGACGGTTCCAGGCGGCTTCGTTCCGTTTCCGAAGTGGTCTGATCCGGTGATCCCTGACGAGTGACAGGGTGAAGGCACTGTGGCGGGGTGTGATCAGGCTTCGTTTCCGGCGCGGGGCATCGGTCTCGGGTCTTCATCGGGGCGGTGAGTGTTGCACAGCAAGTTCCCGGTGCTTCGTCACCTGGTCGGCAGGGCCGGCGGTCTGTCAGCTGGCACGGGTTCGAAAAACGTGATCGGGATGATTTCTCAGAGGGGCGTGGCAGTGAGGCAAAGGTTGCGCGTTAGTGCGTTGTGTTCGACCGCTTAATGACAGCGCGAGCTGGGCACTGTGGCTAGGAAGCGTGCCTCATGTGTTCAGTAATCTTTCTCAGAAAGCAGTGAAGTCATGAAACTCCGTGTGTCTCTTACCGAGTATCCGGGCGGACGTCGTCCCGAAGATCAAGACGTGACCTTGACGGCGGATGTGACGGCGACAGTGGGCGAGGTGGCCCGGGGTCTCGTTCGGGCGGGCGCCGGGAACCCGCACTTGCTGCCTTTCGCAGCGCATCGGCACGCGTCCTTCACGCTGCGGGCGACGTTTCCGAACCGGCCGGTACTGATCCTCGACGCCGGCGACCCGCTCGGTCAATCGGGGATTCAATCGGGAAGTTCGGTTGAACCAGTGTTGGAGTCGCACGCGGGTGACGGGCAACGGACGAGGACCCCGGTCGCCACGGTGACGGTGCTCACCGGGGAGCAGAAGGATGTGATATTCCTCGCCGTGCCCGGCGAAAACTTCATCGGTCGTGATCGAGGCAACCGGATTGAGATTCACGACTCGAGCGTCTCGCGGCGTCACGCGGTGCTACGGACCGACGGCGCACAGCTGATTCTCGAAGATCTCGCTTCGGCCAACGGAATTTTCCTCGTCGGGTCCGACAATAGCAACGTCCGGCAGGTGCAGCGATATGAGGTCACCCGATCCTGCGTTGTTCGACTGGGCGATATCGCACTTCGAATCGAAGTGGGTCCCCCGGCATCAGCCGAACCCCACCGTGATGCGTTCGTCTCCCACCTGCAGTCACCCCGTGTTGACCCGGTGTACACGCCTGAACTCACCGCGTTGCCTGCCCCGCCGGACCCGCCGGAACCGTCCCGTTTTCCGTTGATTGCAATGCTGGCGCCGCTCGTGATGGGACCAGTGCTGTTCCTGGCCACCGGAAATATGCTGAGCCTGGTCTTCGTTGCGCTATCACCGATCATCATGGTTGGCACCTGGCTGGATAACCGGCTTTCGCGGGGCCGGGTTTACCGGGCAAAACAGCGTGAGTTCGAGGACAATCTGGTTCTGGCGCAGGAGGAACTCGCTCAGGCCCGCGAGGTCGAGCAGGCTGCGCGAAATGCCGAAAGCGTGCCGCCTGCAGATCTGCTCGCCTTGCCATCCGCTCCGAGCAGCTTGTTGTGGACGCGGAGGCCGGAGCATCGGGCGTTTCTTGAGTTGCGCCTCGGCAAGGCCACCCTGCCCAGTCGGAAGCTCATTGAGGTTCCCGCGCGCGGCAAGATCCCCGCCGAGAGTTGGAAGAAGCTCACGGACCTGCGGGATCAGTACTCCGCTGTCTCCGACGTTCCCGTGCTCGAGCGGATGGATCGCTGCGGAAGCCTCGGCATCGCCGGCCCGCGATTGTGGTCGGAGTCCGTGGCCCGCTCCCTCCTGGTTCAGCTTCTCGCGCTGCACTCGCCGGCAGACCTGGTGCTGACAACCTTTGCCGATCAGCAGCATTCCGGTCGGGAATGGGCCTGGCTGAAATGGCTTCCGCACGCCGATTCCGCCTATAGCCCTCTCCAGGCGCCGCACCTTGCCGATGACCTTCGAAGCTCCGCTGTCCTCCTGACCGCTCTGGAAGGGCTCATCGCCACTCGCGCTCAAGCAGCTAAGGGCAACACGGTGCGCTCTCGTGTCGATGACAGCGCCTCTGACTCAACCGAGCGGCTCACCCCGGTGTCGGCCCCCGCACCAACCCCCGCCGTGATCGTTCTTGTGCTCGCTACGACGATGGTCGATCGCACACGCTTGGTCGGAATCGCTGAAGATGGGGCGGATGTCGGCGTTCATGTGATTTGGCTCGCCGAGCATCTGAGGGATGTGCCGGCGGCCTGCCGGACCTCGATCGAGACCCGCGAGGATTCCTGGCAAGTGCACTTCGTGCGGCAGGGAGAGGCCGTGGCGCTCAGCCACCTCGATTCGATGGACACAGCACTCGCTGAGAGTTTTGGCCGTGCGATCGCTCCGCTCGTCGATGCAGGGGCGCGCGTGCTCGACGAGAGTGACTTTCCGCGCAGTGTTGCGCTCGGGCAGATCCTTCCGAGCGATGTGTTGGGCGCGAGTGATGCGGTGCTCGCCAATTGGCGCGGCAGCGATAGCCTCGTGGCGTCGTGGGAGTCCGGGCGAGAACGCGACCCCGGGCAACTCACCGCAATCGTTGGCCAAGGGAGTTCTGGCACGGTTGCCCTGGACTTACGCACGCATGGGCCGCACGCCCTCGTTGGCGGAACGACCGGTTCCGGAAAATCGGAATTCCTGCAGACCTGGATCTTGTCCCTCGCCGCCAACTATTCCCCGGACAGGCTCACGTTTCTTCTGGTTGATTACAAGGGCGGGGCCGCCTTCGCCGACTGCACCGATCTTCCTCACACCGTGGGGCTGGTCACCGACCTCAACACGCACCTCGTGCGACGAGCGTTGGCCTCACTCCGTGCGGAACTGCGTTACCGCGAGGAGTTGTTGGCCGAAAAGGGTGCGAAAGACCTCATTGCTCTGGAACGCCGTTCAGACCCTGACGCGCCGCCAACTCTCGTGATCGTCATCGACGAATTTGCCGCGTTGGTCAGCGAAATTCCAGACTTTGTCGACGGCGTGATCGATGTCGCGCAACGGGGGCGCTCGCTCGGGCTTCACCTGGTGATGGCTACCCAGCGCCCAGCCGGTGTGATCAAAGACAATCTCCGCGCAAACACGAATCTGCGGATCGGACTTCGCATGGCCGATCCCGCCGACAGTAGTGATGTGTTGGGGGTCACCGACGCTGCAGAGTTCGCCCCGGAAACCCCGGGTCGGGGGGCCGTGAAAATTGGAGCGGGACGGCTCATTCACTTCCAAACCGGATACTTGGGCGGACGTTCCGAAGTCGAACACCGAGAACCCGTTGAGATCCGCACGCTCGGTTTTGGTGAGCAAGAACCGTGGGTGCTTCAGCCCGAGATCCGGGCGCAGAAAAAGAATACGAAGCGGGGGCCGCGTGATATCGAGGCACTCACCGCAAACATTCAACGCGCCGCGACGACAGCGAACCTGGCAGCACCGCGAAAGCCGTGGGTTGATCAATTGCCTGAGGTGCTTCCGCTCAGCACGTTGATCGCCGAGTTTTGCACGGCAGATCCCAGCCCCGGAATCGTGCTTGGCCTCATCGACGAGCCGCATCTGCAACGCCAGGCGCCCTATGTGATCGATCTGCGTGAGCTGGGCAATGTCGCAATTTACGGGGGTGCGGGCAGCGGCAAAACCACTGCACTATTAACGGTCGCCGTAGCTTCGATCGCCGCGGATCCGCACACTCAGATCTATGGCATTGACGCCGGCGGAGGCCGGCTCATGACCTTGACCACGCTGTCGAACACCGGCGATATCGTTCCCGCGGAGGAGAAAGACCGAGTGGTCAGGCTTCTCGGCATGCTGAAGGCAGTCGCCGGGGAGCGCGCTGCGGCGAAGCACGAATCGCCGCCGATTCTGCTCCTGATCGACGGCTTTGCGGCCTTCAGGGATACGTACGAGCACCTCGGTGGCGGGTCAACGCCTTTTGCAGACCTCATTGAAATCACGCGCGCCGGACGGAACGTCGGCATGCACGTCGTGTTTACGTGCGAGCGTTCCGGGGGGTTCCCGCAGTCGTTGGCCGCCACCATCCCGGAACGGCTTGTGCTTCGTCTCCCCGCCGAGAGCGACTATCAGTCGCTCAACGTCTCGCCGGCGATCTTCGATGGCGCTCCGGCCGGGCGCGCTGTGCGTATTGGCACGGAGGAGGAGATTCAGTGGGCGCTGCCTGGCGCAAGCGAGGACCCCGCCGACACCGAAACCGCGCTCGCCCTTCTGCAGTTGCAGCAGCAGCAGATGGGTATTGTGAAACCTGCTGACGTGCCGGAGATCCCGAATCTCATCGCGCGCGCAGACATTTCGGCGTCAGACTCATCGTCGGTGCCATTCGCGATCGACACGGTGAGTTTTCTGCCGATTGCGGCACCGACCGAGGGGCTCCTGCTGGTGACCGGGCCAGCGGGATCTGGTCGCAGTACCGCAGTGAAGTCACTCCTCGAAGCCTTTGCCGAGCAGGCACGCGCCTCCGGGCAACCCCTAGATGCGCTCCTGATCTCACCACGACGATCGGCGCTTCGTGATCTCTCCGTGTGGCAGAACGTCGCAGATTCGCCGGACGAACGGGAAGCCGTGATTGAACGACTCACCCTTGCCCTCGGAGGGAAGGTTCGATCCGCGTCCGCGTTTAATGCGCTGCCCCTCATCGGCATCACCGGAACGCCTGAGCCTGAGCCTGAGCAAGTGCCTGCTGCGCCCGAGGGCTTCCCAGCGCTGGGGCATCGTGGTGTGGTCGTGATCGAAGATATCGGCGGCTTCGATGGCACGGGGAACGAGCAGGCGCTGGCGCAGTTGCTCAAGCTCCTCCGCCGCAGCGAGCTGACGGTGATTGTTGAGGGGGAGAACGCCACCCTGGGCGCGGTGTGGGAGCTTGCGAGTCCGCTGCGAGGTGCGCGGTGGGCGCTCGCGCTGCAACCCGACGCGAATGATGCTCCAAGCATATTTACGACCCCATTCACACATGCCAGACGAGCAAATTTCCCGCCGGGCCGTGGCTTCTTGGCCACCGGCGGGCGACTGTCTGGCATCCAAATTGGCGTTCCGCACCCCCAAATTGGCTAAAGCCTGAAGGCTCTACCCTTGTTGGGGGGGATCGGGTTTGCCACCGTGTTTGCGGCGTTGTAGCGTCGGAAATGTTCGGTGTTTAGCGTGAAGCTACGCCGGGCTTGGGGGTTTGGCGTTGATGACCGGGGGGCGGTTTTGCTCGGCGATCGCGGCAAGCTGAAAACGTCAATTGAGAGAGAGCATCGCAAATGTCGAACATCAAGGTGAGCTACGGCGAGATTGAGGCCGCCGCGGGGCAGCTGGGAACCGGTCGTGAAGAGATCACGACCAAACTTCAGGGCTTGCAGACGCAGATCGGTCAGCTGGTTTCGTCGGGCTTTGTTACCGACCAGGCGTCGGGAAAGTTCAATGATGCGTACACGAAGTACACCTCGAGTGCGAACACGGTGATCCTGCAGCTCACCGAGATTGAGACGTTCCTCAAGGGCATCGCGACGGCGATGAAGGACCTCGACACGCAGATCGCGTCGCGCATTCAGTAGCCGGCAGTGATCGAATCGTCGGGCGTGCCCTCGGCACGTGCAGCCCCTTTCGGCAACTCAGTTCCTGAAGATTCTGCGATCGTTCATTCAGCGTCGCGGGATCTGGTGCTTGAGTTCGCCGAGCTGTGGGTGCGAGGGATGGCAGACGTCGACAAGCTGTGGAAGATCTTTGACCTGTGCGAGATGTATCTTCTCCAGCCTGACTATTTCGGTGCTCCCGTTTACCGCGTGAACGAGCAACTGGTGACACCGGTGTTCTCGTCCGATGCCCTGCTGACCAGGTTCATTGAAGAATCGGCCCTCGGGCCCGACCGTGACACTGACGGCTTTGATTGGATGCGCCTCACGGGAGCGAAGATCTTCGGGCTCCCCGTTCGAGCACGCTTTCTTGTGATCGATCCGGGGAGTCCGCACTCCGCGACCGTTGACCTTGCGTCCCGTGAGGATCCCCCACCGTTGGCGGGTGGCGCACCACCTATTGCGATCAACCTGCAGATTGACGAAGACGGCCGAACCATAGGTGGGCCGCCTCAGGCGTTCGAGAGAGTGTAGCGATCATGAACACGTTTGAGAGCTCCCCGCAGGAACTCCGCGGGGCGTCCGCGCGCGCGGGCTCCATTGCATCAGCGCTCAAAAGCCACCCGATTCATCAGCTCGCGGCCGGGGATTTCGGACACGCCGGCCTGGCCGCTGCTGTGACCGCATTTCAACAGGCCTGGTCCGGGGAGATCCGTTTGAGGGAAGCCAGCGCCGAGAACACACGTCGCTTTCTTGAGAGTGCCGCTGCCGATTCTGAAAAGGCTGACGCGATCCTCGCGAAAGAAATAGGACGTTTGGGCGGAGCGAAGTGACGCTACTTACCGCTCGCAGCACGGTCGAAGAGTTGGCTCCGGGGAGCCCCCTCGCGATCGCGGGTGCCGTGGAATGCACGGGGGCCGGTATTGCACCTACCCGAAACGGGGCGCAAATGTGGGAGGCCGTCCAAGCTCCGTCGTGGAAGGGACAGGCCGCGTCATCATTTTCTTCGGTTGCACCACTCGAAGCGGCCAGACTCGGTGTGGGCCCGGCCGCGTTCAACCGAACCGCAGCCGCGCTCATGCGTTACGAGTCCGCATTCGTGGCAACTCGTGCTGAGCTTGACGCGGCTATCGGCGAAGCGGCTCTGGCAGAGCGGGCGACCACACAAGCCAAGCAGGACTACTTCGAGGCTGTCCAGAAGGTGGCACTGGCCGAACCCGGAACGCCAGGAGCGATCCTTCGCCCCTATTACGATCCGGGTGCGCAGCGCCTAGCCCAGGCCCAGCTGGCGGTCGATGCTCTTAGGACCCGACTCGCTCAAACCGGCGACGAGGTTGCCGCAGAAGTCCAAGCCGCGGCAAACACGACGAGCGGGAAGTCATCAGAGATCTCTGTGTGGGACCAGATTGTCATGTTTCCTGGGACCCTGGTCGAAGGATTCATCCTTCAAGGAGTCGACACAGCTGTGGGCGTGTGGGATCTCACCCCAGGGCCATACATCTGGGACGAACTGTTCAACGGCGGCGATAGTTGGACCGACTCCTTTGGAGAAGTGTGGCCGGGAATCATTGACAGTATCGTCAACGACCCCGGCGGTGCGGCACTGGAAATGTGGAATGGATTCATTGCAGCCGATCACTGGGATGGTTACACAGGCGGTGGAGTAGGACGCGTCTTGTTTAACGGTGCGTCACTTTTCGTCGGGGGCGGGGGCGTACTTCGGGGGCTCAAGAGCCTCAAAGGACTCAGCGCCGCGGCAAAACTCCGCGCGATGACCAAATTGTTGAGTTCGAGCACCGGGGTGACGGTCAAGAACGGCAAGGTGAAAATCAATGGTGTCGACAAGATGACCGTTGATGAGCTGGCCGACATCTACAACGACACTCTGCACAACATGGATGCCGATCAGGCCACGCTCGGAAAATTTGTACCCAAAGGCCCCGCGAGCTACGAGCAAATTGCGGGTAAAGCTGGTGA
Source organism: Leifsonia psychrotolerans (assembly GCF_013410665.1). Classification (NCBI taxonomy): domain Bacteria; kingdom Bacillati; phylum Actinomycetota; class Actinomycetes; order Micrococcales; family Microbacteriaceae; genus Glaciibacter; species Glaciibacter psychrotolerans. The sequence goes on from NZ_JACCFM010000001.1 coordinate 3,076,052, forward strand.
TGCGCACTTCAGCTTGGACCCCTCAAAATGGGCCGAGACACAGAAAAAGTTCGATCTAACGAACAACGAGATGTACGAGCTTCTGAACAAGCCATTTTTGAATGAGATCATCGAGAAGAAACTCCCCGTGCGTTTTACGCACGACCCCAATGCACAAAAGGGTACGTCGCTGTACAAGGAACTTCAATATCTGCGGCTAAATGGCTATGAATATGACCCCGCAACCCGCTTCGCTACATTCGAAGGAAACTGATCTACGTGTACGTTGAGAATTTATCGGATCTCCGCCGGAAGGTTTTGCGCCATTTCGGTTCGCGGGCAATCTACTACTCGACTAGTCGGTATGACGCGCCAGGTGTGAGCGAAAGCGGGGAGGTCAGATTCCTGCTTTATGACTCTTTTGTGTTCGGATTCGGGATTATGGAACCCCCGTACACGTCACTCAGCATTTTCTTGGATTTCGGTGGGGATATCGCCGCTACTCGGGTTCTCGGAAAGGAACTAACGTTCATTGAGAATGAAGAGACGGACCTTCGAGATGCCTTTGAAGTTGTAAATCAATACTGTCGACTGCGGTTACCGGACAGGTTTCTGGAGGCGTACGACGCGCTCTGAAAGACACCCGACAGGCATCTGTTCCCGGCGGTGCGGCACTGGAAATGTGGAATGGATTCATTGCAGCCGATCACTGGGATGGTTACACAGGCGGTGGAGTAGGACGCGTCTTGTTTAACGGTGCGTCACTTTTCGTCGGGGGCGGGGGCGTACTTCGGGGGCTCAAGAGCCTCAAAGGACTCAGCGCCGCGGCAAAACTCCGCGCGATGACCAAATTGTTGAGTTCGAGCACCGGGGTGACGGTCAAGAACGGCAAGGTGAAAATCAATGGTGTCGACAAGATGACCGTTGATGAGCTGGCCGACATCTACAACGACACTCTGCACAACATGGATGCCGATCAGGCCACGCTCGGAAAATTTGTACCCAAAGGCCCCGCGAGCTACGAGCAAATTGCGGGTAGAGCTGGTGATGCGCACTTCAGCTTGGACGGCTCAAAATGGGCCGAGACACAGAAAAAGTTCGATCTAACGAACAACGAAATGTACGAGCTTCTGAACAAGCCATTTTTGAATGAGATCATCGAGAAGAAACTCCCCGTGCGTTTCACTCACGAACCATCCAAATTCCCAGACTCGATGCTGGCTCAAGAGCTTGAATATCTTGAAATCAATGGTTACGAGTACCTCCCTGAAACCCACTTCGCGCTGCCTCCCGGAAAGTGAACACCATGTATGTTAAGGGCCTCTTTGATCTCCGCCAGAAAGTACAGAACCATTTTGGATCTCGGGCCCTCTACCGTGCGACTCAACGGTATGACCCGGGCGTAAGCGAGAACGGGAACGTCAAGTTTCTTCTCTACGACTCATTTGTGGTGGGGTTCGGGATCATGGAGCCGCCACTCACCTCACTTGCCTTCTTTCTCATGGCCCCGGGTGATGTAACGACAACGCGCCTGCTCGGCAAGAAACTTGTGTTCATTGAGAACCGGGAACAGGACGTCGAGGACGCGTTCCGGGTCGTGGATGAGTACTGCCGGCTGCGGCTGCCCGACACGTTTCTGCAGGTTTATGACGCCCTTGAGTGACGTGCCGCGGGCATCCGTTGGAGTGAGGGTTGTGAGCGGATTTCGGGACGGCCTCGCTCCCAAATCAGCGGGACTGAGGCGGGGCGCGGCTAGCGAGTTTCGCGCGGACTGACCGGGCGGGCCAGCAGGCCGAGCAGCCAGCTGAAGAAGCCGAGCACCAGGGCGCCGAGCACACCCCACCAGAAGCCATCGATCTCGAGTCCGAAGCCGAACAGGCCCGAGATCCAAGCGACGAGCAACAACAGAAGGCCATTGATGATGAACGAGATCAGGCCAAGCGTGAGGATGTAGAGCGGGAACGCGACGATCTTTACAACGGTTCCGACAACACTATTCACAACGCCGAAGATCAGGGCGATCAGCAGGTAGGTGAGCACCGTCGCGGTGGTGTTTGACGCGTACGGGTGCACGTGAACGCCCGCGACGATGAGCGTGGTGAACCACAGGGCAACCGCGTTGAGAATCAGCTTGATTAAGAATCTGGCCATTCCTCTACTATGGCACCGTGCCCGTGCCCGTGCGCGATCGAGGGGGTGGGGCGGCGGGCGGGCCGCACAGTACATGCGATCGAGCGAATATGCCCCGTCGTAGACTCAAGAAGTGAGTTCATCTGACCAGCCATCAGTCCGACTGCGTCCCGAGATCGTTGCGCTTCCCGCCTACCGCCAGGGAAAAGCCGCCGAAACCTCCGCATTCAAGCTGTCCTCCAACGAGAACCCGTTCGGCCCGCTGCCCGGCGTGATCGACGCCGTCGCAGCCGAGACCGCGTTCAACCGTTACCCGGATGCCACGGCGCTAGCCCTGCGCGAAAAGCTCGCCACCCTCTATGCCCGCAGCGTCGACGAGGTGCACATCGGATCCGGCTCGGTCGCGATTCTCGCCCAACTGATTCTGGCCGCAGCCGGCCCCGGCGATGAGGTCGTCTACCCCTGGCGCTCCTTCGAGGCCTATCCCTCACTCGTCACCGTCGCCGGGGCGACGAGTGTTCAGGTGCCGAACCGCGCCGACCACGGCCACGACCTCACCGCGATGGCCGCAGCGATCACCGACCGCACCCGCGTCGTCATCGTCTGCACCCCCAACAACCCCACCGGAAACATCGTCACCGCCGACGAGTTCGACGCATTCATGGCATCCGTGCCCAGTGACCTGCTCGTCATTCTCGATGAGGCATACTGCGAATTCGTCACGGAGCCCGGCGCCGTCACCGGGCCGCCGTTGCTCACCCGCTACCCGAACCTCGTCGTGCTGCGCACCTTCTCGAAGGCCTACGGCCTGGCCGGGTTGCGCGTCGGCTACGCGCTCGGACCGGTCGGCATTCTCGACGCCGCACGCTCCACCGCCATTCCGCTCTCGGTCACGGGCCAGGGTGCAGCCGCCGCGATCGCCTCGCTCGATGAGCAGGCCGCCCTGATGGAGCGTGTCGGCGTGCTCGCGGCCCGCCGCGACGATGTCTGGCGCGAATTGACCGCCCAGGGCTGGCAGATTCCGCAGCCGCACGGCAACTTCCTCTGGCTGCCCACCGGCGCGCACACGGCATCCGTTGCCGAGCAGCTCGGCGCGGCCGGCCTCATCGTGCGCGCCTTTCACCCGGAGGGCATCCGCATTTCAATCGGCGAGGCGGAAGCGATGGAGAAACTCCTACAGATCTCGAAAGAGATTGTGAATGCTCTACCAACGACCTCATCAACACGACAGCTAAGTTAGTACGGTGGCAGACCCTGTGAACAACACTCCCGAGCCTGAAACCGGCGCGCCCGAGACCTCCGCAGCGACGGTGCAATTGCTCAACCCGCACGGCGTATTCGCGCCCACCGCGGCGGCAGAAGAGTACCTGCCCTACCTCGACCGGCTGACCGACGACGACCACCGCCGGTTCTACCGGGACATGGCCGTCGTGCGCCGCTTCGACACCGAGGCCGCCAACCTGCAGCGTCAGGGCCAGCTCGCCCTCTGGGTGCCGAGCCACGGCCAGGAGGCCGCTCAGGTGGGTTCGGCGTATGCCGCCCGCCCGCAGGACCACATCTTCCCGTCGTACCGTGAGCACGTCGTCGGCATGATCCGCGGCCTCGACCCGGTCGACATCCTGCGCATGCTGCGCGGCGTCACCCTCGGCGGCTGGACGCCCGAAGAGCACGGCAACTTTCACCTCTACACGCTCGTGCTCGCCTCGCAGACGCTGCACTCTACCGGCTACGCCATGGGCATGCAGCTCGACGGCTCGACCGCGACGGGCAACCCCGAGACGGATGCCGCGGTGATGGTCTACTACGGCGACGGCGCCTCCTCGCAGGGCGACGCCAACGAGGCGCTGGTCTTCGCGGCCAGCTACCAGACCCCGCAGGTCTTCTTCGTGCAGAACAACGGCTGGGCCATCTCGGTTCCGGTCTCCCGTCAGTCGCGGGTGCCGCTCTATCAGCGGGCCAGCGGATTCGGCATGCCCGGCATTCAGGTCGACGGCAACGACGTGCTCGCCAGCTACGCCGTGACCGCCAAGGCACTCGACGACGCGCGCTCGGGCAAGGGCCCGGCCCTGATCGAGGCGCTCACCTACCGCGTCGGTGCCCACACCACGGCCGACGACCCCACCAAGTACCGCACCAACGCCGAGACGGCCTCCTGGGTGACCCGCGACCCGATCGTGCGCTTCCGCACCTACCTGGAAGGCAAGGGCGCCGACGCAGCGTTCTTCGCCGGCGTCGACGAGGAAGCCGCCGACTACGCGGCGGACGTGCGCACGCGCGCCCTCGAGATTCGAGGTCCCGAGAAGTCGGTGATCTTCGACAACGTCTACGCCGAACCGCACCCGTTGATCGACGAGCAGAAGGCCTGGCTCGACCGCTACGAGGCATCCTTCGAAGGAGGCAACGCGTGAGCGATACGACCGCGACTACCACCCTGACCAGCACCGGGGCCGCAGCGACCACCGGCTCGGCCGAGGCCGTTTCGGTGGCGCCCGCCGCGGTATCCGCCACCCTGACCATGACGAAGGCCCTCAACCAGGGCCTGCGCCAGAGCCTGCTCGCCGACCCCAAGGTGCTGCTGATGGGCGAGGACATCGGCCCGCTCGGCGGCGTCTTTCGGGTGACCGAGGGCCTGCACGCCGAGTTCGGTGAGAAGCGCGTGCTCGATACGCCGCTGGCCGAGTCCGGCATCGTCGGCACCGCAATTGGCCTGGCCATGCGTGGATTCCGCCCCGTCTGCGAGATTCAGTTCGATGGCTTCGTCTTCCCCGCGTTCGACCAGATCACCTCGCAGCTGGCCCGTATGCGCAACCGCCATGAGGGCGAGCTGGCCATGCCCATCGTCATCCGTATTCCCTACGGCGGGCACATCGGCTCGATCGAACACCACCAGGAGAGCCCCGAGGCGTACTTCGCGCACACCCCCGGCCTGCGCGTGGTGAGCCCATCAAACCCGCACGACGCCTACTGGATGATGCAGGAAGCCATCGCGAGCAATGACCCGGTGATCTTCTTCGAACCGAAGAGCCGGTACTGGCCGAAGGGTGAGGTGAACTTCGTTGAAAGCGGCACCCCCCTGCACTCCAGCCGTGTGGTGCGCACCGGCACCGATGTGACCGTCATCGGCCACGGCGCCATGGTCAGCGTGCTGCTGCAGGCGGCCGACATTGCCGCCGAGGAGGGCATCAGCCTCGAGGTCATCGACCTGCGCAGCCTCTCCCCCATCGACTACGGGCCCATCCTGGCCTCGGTCGAGAAGACCGGCCGTGCCGTCGTGGCGCAGGAGGCGGCGGGCTTCGTGAGCCTCGGCTCCGAGATCACCGCCACGATTGCCGAACGCGCCTACTACCGGCTCGAGGCGCCCGTGCTGCGGGTGTCGGGCTTCGACACCCCGTTCCCACCGGCATCCGTCGAGACCCACTTTCTGCCGAGCCCCGACCGCATTCTCGAAGCCGTCGACCGCGCTCTCGCCTACTGATGATGACCACTTCCCTGATCAACCTTTAGAAAGGCACACCATGAGCGTGTCGAAATTCACTCTGCCAGACGTTGGCGAAGGGCTGACCGAGGCCGAAATCGTGGAATGGAAGGTGGCGCCCGGCGACACCATCACCATCAACCAGGTGCTCGTCGAGATTGAGACGGCCAAGTCGCTGGTCGAACTGCCCTCGCCCTATGTGGGCGTCGTCGGTGAGATTCTCGTGCCGGCCGGTACGACCGTCGACGTGGGAACGCTGATCATCACCATCGTCGACGCGGTCGACGCGGGTGCGGGTGCTGGTGCTGGTGCAGGTGCTGGGTCCGGGTCCGGCGCGGATGCCGCGTCCGCGACCGTCGCGTCGGCGTCGACCTCGGCCTCGGCATCCTCGGCGTCAGCGTCGGCCTCCGCGCCCGAGCTGGCGCAGGCCGCCGTCGACACGAGCGACACGATCTCCACCGAGAAGGAGAGCGGGCCGGCCGTTCTCGTTGGCCGCGGCAGCTCTGCCACCATGGCTACCCGACGCATCCGGCACAGCGGGGCGACGATCGCGCACGAGTCGCTGGCTGCCCCCGCCTCCCCCGCCCCGACCGTCGCGACAGCAGCCCCGGTGGCACCCTCCGCGCCCGCCCGGGTGGGAGCATCCGCGAGTCACGTGCTGGCAAAGCCGCCGATTCGTAAGTTGGCCAAGGATCTCGGCGTCGACCTGTCGATCGTCACTCCGACCGGGCCGATCGGCGACATCACGCGCGAAGACGTGATGCGTGAGGCGACCCAGGTGAGCGTGTTCCGCAACATCGAGACGCCTGCATGGCCGACCGACCGTGAGGAGCATATTCCGGTGAAGGGTGTGCGCAAGCTCATCGCGCAGACCATGGCGAAGAGTGCGTTCACGGCGCCGCATGTGAGCCTGTTCGTTGACGTTGATGCCACGCGCACGATGGAATTCGTCAAGCGCCTGAAGACATCGACCGACTTCGCCGGGGTGAAGGTGTCGCCGCTGCTGATCATGGCCAAGGCAATGATCTGGGCCGTGCGCCGCAACCCGATGGTCAACTCGAGCTTCACCGACGAAGAGATCGTCGTGCGGCACTACGTGAACCTGGGCATCGCCGCGGCGACCCCGCGCGGCCTGATCGTGCCAAACATCAAGGAGGCTCAGTCGATGAGCCTGCTGCAGTTGGCGCAGGCGCTCGAGGAGCTCACACTCACGGCCCGCGACGGTAAGACGAGCCCCGCGCAGATGTCGAACGGCACCATCACGATCACCAACATCGGTGTCTTCGGCATGGACACCGGTACGCCGATTCTCAACTCGGGCGAGGCCGGCATTGTGGCGCTCGGCACGATCAAGCAGAAGCCGTGGGTCGTCGACGGCGAGGTGCGGGCGCGTTTCGTGACGACAATCGGCGCGAGTTTCGACCATCGGGTGGTCGACGGCGACGTGGCGAGCCGCTTCCTGGCCGATGTGGCAAGCATCATCGAGGAGCCGGCGCTGCTGCTGGACTGACGTCGCGGCCTCGCTCGCGTGCATCGCGTGCCTCGCGCGCCTCGCGTGCCTCGCGTGCCTCGCGTGCCTCGCGTGCGCGGTTGAACTCGCCGAGTCTCCCTGTTGCGGCCGCCCGCTTCGCCGAGTTTCCCCGCTGCGGCGGGCTCCGTCGCCGAGTCTCCCTATTTCGGTCGAGTTTGCCTGGCGTGCCGGTCGAACTGGACCGGTATGGATGAACTCGGCGAAATGGGGCGAGGCGTCTGCGGTGTTCGGGGCGAAGCGTCTGCGGCGTTCAGGCGACGCGGTGGCGGATGTGGCGTACGCGGGGTGGGCGAGGGCGGCATCCGTGCGGGTCGTGCGGCTGCACGCGCTATCCGCACGCGCTATCCGCACGCGCTATCCGCACGCGCTATCCGCACGCGCTATCCGCACGCGCTATCCGCACGCGCTATCCGCACGCGCTATCCGCACGCGCCATCCGCACGCGCCATCCGCACTGTTGCTTTTGACAATCATTATCAATAAGCGTATTCTCGCAGAATGCGTTTCACGTTCCTCGCCCTGCCCGCCCTCGCCGTGGCCGCCGCGCTGACCCTGGTCGGGTGCGCTACCTCGGCCGGCGCTGGCCAATCTGGCACGGATGCCACGGCCCACTCCGGCCTGAAGGTCGTCGCAACCACCACGCAGGTGGCCGACTTCGCCCGTGCCGTGATCGGCGACGCCCCCGGCGTCAACCTCACCCAGCTGATCAAGCCCAACCAGAGCGCGCACAGCTATGACCCGTCGGTTGCTGACCTCGCCGCGCTCGGCCACGCCGACGTGCTGGTGATCAACGGCGTCGGTCTCGAAGAATGGCTCACTGACGCTATTGACGCATCGGGCTTTCACGGCATCACCGTCGACTCCGATGAGGGAATCGCGATCGAGACGTCCGGTGCCGAGAACGACCCCGGTCACGCCGCGGATGCCGCGCACGGCCAGGCTGACGCCGCTCACGCTGACGCCGCGCACGACCACACGGCCGGCAACCCGCACATCTGGACCTCGGTCGACAACGCCCGCGTCATGGTGAACACCATCGCGGCGGGGCTCGAGAAGGCGGACCCAGCCTCGGCGCCCGCGTTCACCGCGAACGCCGCGGCCTATGACATCCGTCTGGCGGCGCTGGACGGCTGGATCCGCAGCAACATCGACCAGGTCCCGGCCGCCGAGCGCCTGCTGGTGAGTAACCATGACGCCTTCGGCTACTTCACCGCCGCCTACGGAATCACCTACGTCGGTTCGATCATGCCGAGCTTCGACGACAACGCCGAACCGAGTGCCGCAGCCATCGATGCGCTCGTCGCATCGATTAGGAAGACCGGCGTGAAGGCCGTCTTCTCTGAGGCGTCGATCAACCCCAAGACCGCCGACACCATCGCGAGCGAAGCCCACGTGGCCGTCTACTCGGGCGATGACGCCCTCTACGGCGACTCGCTCGGTCCGGCCGGCAGCGACGGCGCCACCTACATCGCCAGCCAACTGCACAATGTGCGCCTCATTCTGCAGTCCTGGGGCGTCACGCCCAGCGCCGTGCCCGCCGACCTGAAATAGTGGGAGCCGTGAATCAGAACGCTCCCCACACGAATGCCACAGTGCCAGCTTCCACGGTGCTGAGCGTCTCTGACGCCTCCTTCGCCTACGACAAGGCGCCCGCGCTGGAGGGCATCGCGTTCGACATTGCTGCCGGCGAGGCCGTCGCCCTGATCGGGCCGAACGGCTCGGGTAAGTCGACCTTGCTCAAGGGCATCCTGGGTCTCATTTCCCGCACGCACGGCACGGTCAGCGTGCTCGGTTCCTTCCCCGCTCCTCTCGGTGCGATCGGCTACGTGCCGCAGGCCGGCGAGCTTGACCCGGATTTTCCGATCACGCTCGAGCAGGTGGTCATGATGGGGCGCTACCGCAGTCTCGGCTGGCTGCACCTGCCCGGCAGGCGCGATAGGCAGGCCGTCGCGCACGCCCTGAACGCCGTCGGCCTCGCGCACCGCGCCAAGACCCGGTTCGGTGAACTGTCGGGCGGCCAACAGCAGCGCGGCCTGCTGGCGCGCGCCGTGGCATCCGGCCCCCGGCTGCTGTTGCTCGACGAGCCCTTCAACGGGCTCGACCAGAAGAACCGCGACGCGCTGATCGGCACGCTCGAGCGGTTGAAGGCCGACGGGGTGGCCGTGCTCGTTTCGACCCACGATCTCGAGTTGGCCCGAGCGGTCTGCGAGAAGGTGTTGCTGTTGAACGGCACGCAGGTGGCGTTCGGACCGCGCAACGACGTGCTCACGCTGGCGAACGTGCAGGCCGCCTTCAAGGAGGTCGGGATCGAGATGGACGAGCACACGGTCGTGCTGCCCGGCCACGAAGGGCACTGAGATGGGTGCTTTCGCGCACCTCGCTGCGCTGCCCGCGGTCGGACTCCCCCTCGTCGACGCGTTCTCGTTCCCCTTCATGGCACGGGCGCTGACGGTACTGCTGGTGCTCAGCCTCGTCGCGGGTGTCGTGGGCGTGCTCGTCAACCTGCGCGGCCTCGAATTCATCAGCGACGGCCTCACGCACGCTGTCTTTCCGGGCATCGCCATCGGTTTTGTCTGGGGCGGACGCGACGGGCTCTTCATCGGGGCGATGATTGCCGCCGTGATTGCCGCGGTGGTGCTCACCCTGCTGGTGCGCACGGCCGTTTCATCGGATGCCGCGATCGCAATCGTTCTCACCGCCATGTTCAGCGTGGGCATCATCGTGGTCTCGCAGGAATCCGACTATGCCGGCCAACTCGAGGCGCTGCTCTTCGGGCGACTGCTCACCGTCACCCCGACCGAGGTCGTGCAGACCATCGTGATCTGCGCCATCGCGCTGCTGCTCGTGGCGCTCACTCTCAAGGAGCAGGTCTTTCGCGCCTTCGACCGCACCGGCAGCGCGGCAACCGGCTACCGGCCGCTCGTGCTCGACCTCGTGCTGAACGTGGCTATCGCGCTCGTCGTTGTCGCGGCATCCAGTGCGGTCGGCAACCTGCTCGTGTTGGCCGTGCTGATCGTGCCCGGCGCGGTCGCGCGGCTGGTGACCGTGCGGCTATGGCTGCTGTTCCCGATCGCGGCCGGATTCGCCGCACTGGCCGCGTGGCTGGGGTTGACGCTCGGCTTCGAGGCATCCGTCTCGGCCGGCATCGACCTGCCGAGCGGAGCGACGGTTGTGCTCGTGCTCGTGGCGGGCTACGCCGTGGCGCTCGTGGCGCGCCTCGTGAGTAACCGGATACGCCGGGGCCGCAGCAGTGCCCGGCGGGGGGATCGGCTCGGTGGCGCCGGTGGCACGGCCACGGACACGGCCACGGACACGGCCACACAGGCCAGCATCTCCCCCGCAGACAAGCCGGTGGCACGCTGATGGGCTACTTCGAGAAAGCGCTTCTGGCCGCCGTTCTGATCGGTGCCCTCAGTGGCCTGGTCGGCACGCTCGTCGTGTTGCGCCAGCGCACCTTCTTCGCGCAGGCGCTCACCCACGCGACGTTCCCTGGCGCGGTCGCCGCGGCAATGCTCGGCATCAGCATTCCCCTGGGCGCGGCCCTGGCCAGCGTCGCCATTGTCGGCATCATGACCCTGATCGGGCGCACGAACCGGCAAGGTAGCCAAGTCGCCTCCGGCATCGTTCTCACGGCCGGATTCGCGCTCGGGGTGCTGCTGCAGACGCTCAACCCTTCGCTGCCCGTGCAGGTTGATTCGTTTCTGATCGGCTCGATTTTGACGGTCTCGACCGGCGACATCCTGCTCGTGGGCAGTGTGCTCGTGGTCTCGACGGCGGCCATTGTGTTCCTCGGCAAAGAGATTCTGTTCAGCACCTTCGACCGCGGCGGGTTTCGCGCGGCCGGCTACCGGGAATGGCCGATCGAACTGCTCGTGCTTGCCCTGATCACGGCCACGGTCGTCACGGCGATGCCCGCGGTGGGTGCGATCCTCGCGATCGCCTTGATCGCCGCGCCCGCTGCGGCCGCACGGATTGTGGCCCGAACCACCCGGCAAATTTTCGTGATCGCGCCCATCGTGGGCGCGACATCCGGGCTCAGTGGCGTGCTGCTCTCGCGCGGGCTCGACGTGGCTGCCGGGCCCGCGATTGCGCTGGTGGCGGCTGGGTTCTTTCTGGTGGCGCTCGGCCTTCGCTCGCTGGGACGGTTACGGTTGAGAGCATGAAGCGAAACACCTGGCAGCGGGAGGCGGTGCGGGAGGCCCTCGGCCACACCGAGGGTTTCGTGAGCGCGCAAGGCCTGCATGCCACGCTGCACGCCACGGGGTCACCGATCGGCCTGGCCACGGTCTACCGCGCTCTGGCCACCCTCGCCGCGACGGGCGATGCCGATTCGTTGCAATCCCCCGAGGGCGAGAGCCTGTACCGTGCCTGCAGCACCAACGATCATCACCACCACCTGATCTGCCGCAAGTGTGGGCTCACCGTCGAAATTGAAGCGGATTCGGTTGAGACCTGGGCGAAGAACGTCGCGGCCCAAAACGGCTTCACGCAGGCGGCCCACGTCGTCGACGTGTTCGGCCTCTGTGCCGGGTGCACGCAGGCTGCTGCGCACGTCTAACGCTGCGCACGCCTGACGCTGCGCACGCCTGACGCTGCGCACGTCTGGCGGCTGCTGCGCACGTCTGACGCTGCGCGAGCTTGACGCTGCATCCGCAGCCTCGTCAGCGCGACAGGTACAGCACCGTCGCGCGCACCCGACGGTGGTCGTCGGCCTCGACGGGAAGGTCGAGTGCATCGAAAATGCGGGAGACGTGGTTGACCACGGATTTCTCGGTGAGCACGAGCTCGCGTGCAATGGCCGCGTTACTGCGGCCCTCGGCAATCAGAGCGAGCACCTCGCGCTGGCGGCGGGTGAGCGCCTCGACGCTGTTGCCGCCGTCGTGCCGGGTCGCATCCGCTCGCTTCAGGCGTTCGCGCGAGTCGGCCAGCGCGCGTTCGCTCGCGTTCAGTTCGGCCGCGAGCCTGGCCCGATCGAGCGCCAGCGCCACGAGTCGGGCGGCCGCGCGCACGCTGTCGGCATCGGCGATGAGCCCGGTGTCGTAAATGATGGCGCAGATGAGGCGCCCGTCGAGTTCGATATCGATGGCCGCACGGCGTTCGGCGGCGGCGGGCAGAGCGACGGGGGCACCCTGGGCGTCGATGTAGGTGCCGCGTTCGTCGACCCAATACGCGATCTCGAGCGTGGGATCGCCCACCGTGCGCGACAGTGCTTCGTTGAGCTGGCTGCGCTCGGTGCCGGTTGAACCCAGCCAGCTGCCCAGCTCGGTCAGTCCGGCGGTGCGGGAAAATCCGCCGCGAATCATGCCGAGCACGAAGGCGATCGGCACTCCCCCGAGCATGATGAGCTGCAGTACCCCACGGAGGGTGGGTGAGACCCCGAAGAGCCCCTCAAGCACACCAGAGCTGAACGGAATGAACAGCACGGCGAACAACCCGTAGGCGAAAAGCGGGATCAGAACGCGGCGGTGCGAGTGGTCTGCGTTGTGCATGCGGCGCGCCAGCACCAGGGCGGTCGCGAGGGTGATGAGTAGCCCGACAAAGCTCTGGGCGAGGTCGGCGGCGGTGGCGACGGCCGGCAAAGCAGTGATGTGCAAGCTCGGGGCGACATCCGGAATGAAGAGATAGCTCGGCGCCTGCAGCAGCACGGAGTTGGCGTAGGCGGCGATCACGATTGTCTTGGATGCGGCGCCTCGCAGTCGTCCGGACGGGAAGGCGTGCAGGAGGTGGATCAACACGGCGAGCACGAGGGTTGCACCGATCGCGCCGATCGCATGCAAAGTCGGCACGGAGGTGTTGCCGAATCCGGCGATCAGCACGGCGAAGCTGCCGATGATGATGATTGTGCCCATGCGGTTTCCCGGGCGCCGCCACCAGGCGGTCACGCCGACGGCGAGATAGACGATGTAGATGCCCAGATAGAGCTGCACGCTCCAGTCGAACTCGCCCGCGCCGAAGACAAAGAGTCCCCCGCCGAGCAGTGCAGCGGTCGCCGCCACAAGTACGAGCGCGACATGAAGTGACCGCGCCAAGGGCGAGGTACGGACCGGTGTTTCCCCCATGGGGACAGGATAACGGTCGATTGCCTTCGGTTATGACGGCCGGTGTGCGCTGCCGTGCGCGAGTTGCGACTCGCGCAGGTTGTGGCGCACGGCGCACCCTGTACCGTGCGCCCTGCGCCACAACCTGCGCGGGGCGGAACGGCTACCACCGGGCCGGGCCGCCCGGGGCGTCACGCCTGGGCGGGCGGAATCGCTTCGGCGGTGGCGGACGACGGGTCGGCAGTGTTCAGGCGCCGCGAGATCTCGGCGGAGATTGATTCGATGTGAAAACGGGCCGCGATCTCAGCGCGCTCGGAGTCATGACTGCGGATCGCGTCGAGGATCTCCTCGTGCTCCTGCATCGAGTTGAGGCGGCGCTGGTCTGACTGCATCCGGGCGTCGCGCACCGGCGCGACATCGTGGGCGAGACGTTCGCTCACGGCCGACAGAAGAGGGTTGTAGGTCGAGCGCGAGATTGCCTGGTGAAATGCCTTATCCAACTCGACGTAGCGATCGGTTGAGATGTCTGTCGTCATCGACGCCAGAAGTTCCTCGAGTTGCACAATGTCGCGCGGGGTTGCCCGCGTGGCGGCGAGTGCGGCGGTTGGTGGCTCGATGAGAGCACGGAACTCGATGATCTGTGCGATCTCAGGCTCGAGCTTGGTGAGCCGATTGGCGAGTTGGCCCGACTCGGAGGATGCCGCATGGCCACGCGACAAGATCGTGGTGCCCCGGCCCGGCTTGCGGTCGATCAGCCCGCGAATTTCAAGCTCACGCAGAGCCTGCCGCAGCGAGACGCGCGATGTCGAGAAGATCGACGCGAGTTCGCGCTCCGACGGCAGTTTGTCGCCCTCGGTGAGTTTGCCATCCAGCATGAGTCGCTCGATGTCAATCGAGATGCGGTCAGGCAGCGAGATGGACTCAGCGGGGCGGAACTGGCTCCAGTCGAGCATTGCTTCCTCCGTGGGTATCGCCGGGCGGTGGTTTCAGTTGCGAGCGTACTGGGTGACATTGACGCGTCGTCGATCATCCCCTAGATTACAGAACTAATTGACTGTTGGACTAACCAAGTGAAAATCAGCAGCACAACGCACGAGCACCCCCACCCCGACGCAAGGAAGCGAATGGACGCGATGCCCCGAGATCTCATTTCTGCAGAGGAATATTCTTCCAGAATCACAGCCCTGCGCTCGCGCCTCTCTGAAAGCGGGCAGGATGCCGCACTCGTGTGGGGTCGCGGGGGTGGATCTGTTGATCGTTACGCCGACGTGCGCTACCTCACCGGCTACTACCCGGTGTTCCCAACGATCCGGGACCTTGACGGCGTGTGGAGTGACCGCGGTCTCTGCGCGGTGCTTGTCACAGCCACCGACGTCGTGCTGTTCTCCGACGAGGAAGGCGCCGAAAATGCCGCATTCGGGATCACTGAATCGGTGTTTCGCCACGGCGTCGGCCCACGCACACTGGTGAGCGATATCGCTGCAGCGCTGGCCTCCCGGCCCGCTGTGCGCTCGCTCGTTCTTGTCGCCACCGATGCCATGTCGGGTAAGCATGCGCTGCACCTCGCGGTCGAGCCTGCCTACGCGGCCCTGGCCGTGAGCGAAGACAACGCCATCGTCGAGTCGTTGCGTCTGCGCAAGTCCGCGGCCGAGATCGCGTTGCTGCGTGCGGCTGCGGCGATCGCCGACGAGGCGCTGGAAGCCGGTTTCGCCCGGATCAGGCCCGGTGCCCGCGAGGCAGAAGTCGTAGCGGCCATGGCCGAAGTCGTCACGCGCCGCGAGGCCGTGCTGGCAAACGCCTTCGTGTACACCTTCCAGGCGGCCGGGGATTGTGAAGACAACCGCCTCCCCATTCACAGCACGCGTGAATTCGTCGAGGGTGACCTGTTCACCGTCGATATCAGCGGCAGTTTCGCCGGGTACTTCTTTGACTTGGCGCGCAGCGTCGTCGTGGGCGGGCTCCCGACCGCCGATCAGGACAACGCATACCGGCTCGCCCGCGACACGGTGGATGCCGTCGTTGCGGCCTTACGTCCGGGCGTCGTGCTCGGCGACGCCGCGCTGGCCGGGTCAGCCCTGCTGCGCGCTGCCGGCGTCGATCCCGAGAAGGCCGAGTTCGCCGCGCGAGGTCACGGCCTGGGACTCGGCTTCGAGGCGCCGTGGATTCGCGACGAATCGGCACTCGTGCTGGAGGCCGGCATGGTCGTGTCGGTCGAGCAGTTCTGCTTCGTCGGCGACACCGGGGCGACCTACGAACGCAACCTCGTCATCACGCCGGACGGGGTCGAAGACCTCGTCGCGGTGCGCGATTTCTGGCGCGCCTCCTAAGCCGCCTCTCGACAGAACCCGCAGCACCGCAGCACCGCTGCATCTGCTGAACCCGCAGCACCCGCACCATTCCTCCCCGTCCCTCCCCGTCCCGCAGGACCTTCCGAACACCGTACCAACACGAGAGGAACATTCCCATGAAACGATCACGCGCAGCACGTCTTGCCGTGGCCGGACTGGTCGTCCCCGCGCTTTTCCTCACCGGATGCTCCGGTGCACCCCGGCCCAACTCCGCCGAATCCGCCGTTGACATCCCCCGCGGACTGGCAACGACGCCAGCCGGTCAGGGAGAGGTCGACACGGTGAAATGGAACATTGAGACCGGCGAACCGACCTCGCTCGACTGGATTTACGCCTACGACGACTCGAGCAACCTTGCTCTGGCGAACATGTGCGAGGGGCTGATTCGTCAGAACGAAGATCTGAGCCTCAGTCCGGCCCTGGCCGAGAAGATCGACCACCCCGACGCGCTGACGACGGTGTTCACGCTTCGCCAAGGCGTCACATTCTGGGACGGCACTCCCCTCACCACCGACGACGTGGCTTTCAGTCTCAACCGCCATCTCGAGGTCGATGCCGGCTCGTACTGGGGTGTTCCGTTCTATGACAATGTCGAGTCGATCACTGCTTCCTCGGCCACCGACGTCACCGTGCGATTCAGCCAGCCCGACTCATTGTTCGAGCGGATGCTCGGCACCGCGGCCGGGGTGATCGGCAGCAAGGCGTTCGTCGAGACGCAGGGCGAAGCCTACGGAACGGCACAAGGCGGCATCATGTGCACCGGCCCGTTCGCCTTCGACTCCTGGCGCTCCGGTACGAGCATCGCGATGACGAAGAACGAGAAGTATTGGGACCCGGAGCTGGTTCCGCTGGTGAAGCAGCTGACATTGAGCTTCGTGACCGACGAGACCACGATCACCAACAGCCTGGTCTCCGGTGACCTCGACGGCACGTACGCGACGCCGCTCTCGGCAACCGAGACGCTCGCCAAGTCCACGACGGGAACGCTCTCGCTCGGAATCTCGCAAGACTGGATGGCCATTCGACCAACCGAGAAGATCGGCCCGATGCAGAATCTGGCCGTGCGCCAGGCGCTCAGCCTGCTGCTTGATCGGGACACCATCGCGAAGACCGTCTTCCGGGGAACAGCGACGGCATCGCTCACCCCGATCCAGCCCGGCGCCTGGGGTTATGAAACGGATGCCTGGCAGGCCGCGTTCGACGCGCTTCCTGCCCCGGTGTTCGACGTGGCGGCCGCCACTAAGCTCATCGCCGACAACGACCTGACCGGAACCAGCCTCACCATCGCGATGCCGGCCGACAGCGAGGCCGAGGCGAAGACCGCCGAGATTCTCGGTGCTGCGGCGAAGCAGGCCGGACTCGACCTGACCTTCACGACGATGCCGACGACATCCTTCACCGAGCTCTACTTCGACGAAGCGGCCCGCGCCGGCTTCGACGCCTTCTTCGTGCAGGAATACGGTGCCGGCGTCGGTGACCCCGTGGTGTCGATGAGCGAGTTCACGCCGCTCAGCGCCTACAACTACGGTGCATACGACGACCCGGTGCTCACCGACAGCGTGCGCCAGGCACTCAGTACCACCGACGATGCGGCACGCGCAGAACTGCTGATCAACGGTCAGAAGCGCCTGGTCGAGGACCTGCCGCTCATCACCATCGTGACGCCGGAACACCGGGTGTACATGAACGATCGGATCACCGGCGCAACGGCTTCTCGTGCGGCGCTCTACTACCCGTGGGCCGCGAATATCGGCACCCCGTAAGGAAGGACGATCTCGGTGGGGCGGCGTGACGCCGCCCCACCCGGAGAGAACCATGTTTCGATTCATCACCATCCGCCTCGCCGAAGGGGCAGCGACACTTCTGGCGTCGTCACTGCTCATCTTCGGGGCGCTGTTTCTCGCCCCCGGGGATCCCATCGCGATCCTCATCGGCAATCGCACGGTCAGTCCGGAGACCATCGTGGCGCTGCGCGAGCAGTACCACCTGGATGAGCCATTCCTGTTCCGCTGGATCGCCTGGCTGGGCGATGTGCTCACCGGCAACCTGGGCCAGTCGATCACCTACCGGGACGCCGTCTGGAACCTGATCGAGCCGCGCCTCGGCACGACCGCGCTGCTGCTCGGGATGAGCCTGGTCGTCATTGTCGTTGTCGGCGTCGGGCTGGGTGTGGTGTCGGCGCTCGGCGGCCGTCGCCTCGGCGACGTGCTGCTCGGCGTGACCTCGGTCGGCGTCGCAGTGCCGTCATTCGTCGCCGCGCTGCTGTTGATCTCACTGTTCGCCGTCGGACTCGGCTGGTTCCCCACCTTCGGGGTCGGCGACGACCTCGGCAGTCGGATCTACCACCTGACCCTGCCCGTGATCGCCCTGACGATCTCGTCGGGTTCCTACGTGGTCAGGGTCACCCGCTCCGCCCTCCGGGAGGAAGCGCAGCGCGACCATGTGCAGACCGCGATCGGTCGGGGTCTCCCCCGCGCGCGCACCATCTCCCACCACGTGGTCCGCAACGCCCTCACGCCGATCGCGACGGTCGTCGGCGTCACCCTGACGAGCCTGGTCGTCGGCTCGATCGTGATTGAAAAGGCCTTCGCGCTCGACGGCATCGGAATGCTGTTGACCGAGACGGTGCTTCGAAAGGACTTTGCCGTGGTGCAGGCGATCACCCTGCTGCTGATCGCCTTCGTGGTGGTCGTGGCGCTCCTCGTCGACATTCTGCAGGTGACGGTTGATCCGCGTATGCGGGCGCGGGTGGTGAACCGATGACGACCACTCTTCTGCGCGCGCGGCCGGCCGGGCTGCCCGGTGTCCGCCGTCGGCGTGACATCCCGTTGATCGTTGCGATCAGCATGCTCACCGTGTTCGTGGCGGCCGCGGCACTGGCTCCCCTGCTCACCCAGATTGATCCGACGGTGGCCGACTTCAACCGCACCTATCGGCCGATGGAGCCGGGCGCCATTCTCGGAACCGACAGCTCGGGTCGCGACATTTTCAGCCGCATCCTGTTCGGCGCACGCACCAGCCTCGTCGCCCCCGCGGTGATCGTGCTCGTCGCCGGCGTGCTGGGAACGACGATCGGAATCGTGTCCGCCGTCGTCGGCGGAGTGGTCGACCGGCTGCTCAGCCGCCTGCTCGACATCGGCTTCGCCTTCCCCGGCATGCTGCTGGCCATTCTTGCGGTCGCGATGTTCGGGGCGGGAATCACCCCGGTCGTTGTCGCGCTGGCCATCGCCTACGTGCCGTACATCGGCCGGATGGTGCGGAATGTCGCGGTCGGCGAGATGGTGCTGCCCTACATTGACGCGCTCCTCGGCGTCGGGCAGAGCCGCTGGCGCATCGCACTGTTCCACGTGTTGCCGGCCGTGCTGCCCACCGCGATGGCGCAGGTCGCCGTTTCGTACGGCTACGCCATGATCGACCTCGCCGCCATGTCGTTCCTCGGCATGGGGGTCCAGCCGCCGACAGCCGACTGGGGTCTGATGGTCTCCGAAGGCCAGCGCGGACTGCTGCAGGGCTTTTGGGAAGAATCCGCATTCGCCTGTGCCGCAATCATCCTGTCGGTGTGCGCGGTGTCGCTCATTGGCGACCGGCTCGCCGACCGCGTCGGCAAGGTGAAGGAGATCCGGATATGAGTCTTGTGACTGTGTCAAACCTGACGCTGCGTACGGATGCCGGCGACGTGATCGTCTCTGGCATCGACCTCACCATCGGTCACGGCGAGATCGTCGGTGTGATCGGCGAGTCGGGATCCGGCAAGTCGATGACCCTCAAGGCGATCGCCGGGCTGCTGCCGACGGGCATCAACGCCAACGGGTCGATCGACTACGAAGGCACTGAACTGACCCGGCTCTCCCGCAGGGCCTACCGCAGTTTTCGGGATCGCGAACTCGGCATCGTCTACCAGGACCCGCGCGCCCACGTGAACCCCGTGCACACGGTCGGTGACTTTCTCACCGAGGCACTCCGCACGAACCGTCGGATGAGCAAGAAGGATGCCCTCGCGCGCATTTACGCACTCTGCGACGAGGTGGGGATCACCGACCCCGAGCACCAGTTGCGGGCCTATCCGTACCAGTTTTCGGGCGGAATGCTGCAGCGCGCGGTGATCGCGGCAGCCCTGGCCACCGACCCGCGGCTGATTTTGGCCGACGAGCCGACGACGGCCCTCGACGTGACCCGTCAGGCCGAAGTCGCCGCACTGCTGCGCAGACAGGTGCGCGAGCGCGGTATCGGCATGATGTTCATCACCCACGACCTTGAGTTGGCTGCGGCACTGTGCGACCGGGTTTACGTGATGTATCGCGGCGTCATCGTCGACGAGTTTCCGGCCGACCGAATTTACGAGTCGCGGCATCCGTACACCCAGGCACTGCTGAGCGCCCGGCCGAGCCTCGAGCGCGGTCAGGAGCGACTGGCCACGATCAGCGACGAGCTGCGGGCCGAAATCGATGAGGAGGTGGCCGGGCGATGACCGAGAATGACATGTTGATCGAGGTGCGCGACCTGCGCAAAGTGTTTCGGCGCGGCGGGCGCGACATTGTTGCGGTGCACGGTGCAAGTTTCAGCATGGCCAGCGGGCGCAACCTCGGCATTGTCGGCGAGTCGGGTTCCGGCAAGTCCACCATTGCCCGGATGCTGATGGGCGTCGAGAAGGCGACGGCCGGCACCGTCTCGGTGTGCGGAGAGGACATGACGATTCCCGCGCGGTCGGCGGCGGCCAGGCGGCGGCGCGCCAAACTCACCCAGATGGTCTACCAGGACCCGTTTGGCTCGCTCGACTCCCGGCAGACCGTCGCGTCCTGTCTGCGCGAAGTGCTGCGCATCCACGGTGTCACGGCGGCGGCCGCTCGTGAAGCACGCATCGCCGAACTGTGCGACCTGGTTGGGTTGAGCGCGGTGCAGCGCGAGCGCACGCCGCGCGACCTGTCGGGTGGGCAACGCCAGCGTGTGGCCATCGCCCGGGCCCTCGCCGTGCAGCCAGAGATCATCGTGCTCGACGAGGCCGTCGCCGCGCTCGATATCTCGATTCAGGCGCAGATCCTCAATCTGCTCGCTGATGTGCAACGCGAGACGGGCACCAACTATGTGCTGATCTCCCACGATCTCGCGGTGGTCGGCCACCTCACCGACGATGTTGTTGTAATGCGTCACGGGCGCATCGTCGAGCAGGGGGTGACGGCCGAGGTGCTCGGGAATCCGACCGACGAGTACACCCGCATCCTGCGCGACAGCGTCCCCTCATTGGACTGGCGTCAGCCTGGCGTACTGGAGGCCGTAGCCGAGCGGGTCGGGCCGCGCACGAATTTCGCAACCAGAAACATCTCGGTTCCATCGACGTTGGAGAGGACTCGTTGAACGCGATGTCGACAGCACACTCAACCCGTACCGCGCGCGGCGCCATCGCCACGTCGCACCACCTCGCTACCGAGGCCGGGGCCGCCGCGCTTGAGGTCGGCGGCAACGCGCTCGACGCCGCCCTGGCCGCGGCGGCAGCACTCTGTGTCGTCTACCCCAACAACGTGGCGCTCGGCGGCGACCTCGTGGCCCTCGTGCGCAAACCGGACGGCACCGTGGTCTTCATCAACGCGACGGGTCCCGCGCCGCGCGCCCAACAGCTGAAGGTGCTGCAGCAGCGCCATGGCACCGCACTGCCGACACGCGGCGTCGACGCGATCACCGTCCCCGGCGGGGTGCGCGGTTGGGAGTTGCTGCACGCGCTGGGCGCAACCCGCAGTTGGAGTGAGCACCTCGATGCGGCGGTGCGGTACGCCGCCGACGGGGTTCCGACCGCTCGATCGGTGGCCGCGGCCATCGTCGACGAGCGCGCAGACCTCGAAACGGATGCCGGCTGCGCGGCAGTCTTCCTGCCTGGCGGCGAACCGCTGGCAGAAGGGTCGCCGCTCGTCCAGCCGGAGCTCGCCGCCTCCCTGCGCGGCATCCAAGCGGGTGGGCCAGACGAGTTCTACAGTGGCGCGCTGGCCGCGCGCTGGGTGGCCGGCATCCGGGCGCTCGGTTCGACCATCAGCCTCGACGACACGGCGTCGTACCGATCAGAGTGCGGCGAGGCCATCGAGGCCGATTTCGGGCCGTACCGGGTGCTGACGAGTCCGCCGAACACTCAGGGCTTTTCGCTGCTGCGCACACTTCAGGCCGTGCAGGCGCAGGGCGTCGCCGACCCCCTCGGGGCGGATGCCGGTGTCACGGCGACCCTGTTCGCACGCAATAACGCCGTGCGCGACGAACTTCTCGCCGACCCGAGCCGCGGCGGGCTCAGCGGCCTCGAACTTATGGAGGCGAGCCCGCTGGGCGACAGCGAAGTGGCGTTAGCCGGTCGGCCGTCCGGCGACACCGTCGGACTCAGCACCATCAGCGCCGATGGCTGGGCTGTGTCGCTCGTGCAGTCGGTCTACTTCGGGTTCGGGGCCTGCGTGCTCGAACCGAGCACGGGCATCCTGTTTCAGAACCGGGGAACCTCGTTTTCGCTCGAGGATGACTCCCCCAATGTCTTCGCGCCGGGCAAACGGCCACGGCACACGCTCATGCCCGTGCTTGTGCTGCGCGGCGACGAGCTGGCCTGGGTCGCTGCGACCATGGGCGGGCAGGCCCAGCCGCAGATTCACGCGCATCTTCTGTTACGCTCGCTCGCCGGAGCATCACCCGACGAAGCGACCACGGCGCCGCGCTGGGTGATCGGTGTGCAAGACGTCGGGGACACCCGGCTCACCGCAACCGTCGAAGCTGATGTGCCCGAAGCCGTGCGCAGCGCGATCGAGCAGGCCGGTTTCGCGATCAAAAGCGTGCCGCGCCACGACGAACTGCTGGGACACTCGAACCTGATTCGGGTTGACTCCGACGGATACACGGCAGCGAGTGACCCGCGCTCGGACGGCTCGGCGATCGTCGTCGGCGCCCGCGGATCCGCTGGTTCCAACAATGACG
The DNA here is from genome assembly GCF_013410665.1 of Leifsonia psychrotolerans. Classification (NCBI taxonomy): domain Bacteria; kingdom Bacillati; phylum Actinomycetota; class Actinomycetes; order Micrococcales; family Microbacteriaceae; genus Glaciibacter; species Glaciibacter psychrotolerans. The sequence goes on from NZ_JACCFM010000001.1 coordinate 3,098,489, forward strand.
ACGACAACAATGACACTGACAACGACAACGGCTAGGCCGCGATGAGCACTTCGAGCCCAGCCCGCGCCGACCGCGCAGCCCCCACCCCGACGACACGCACAGAAACAGAACTGATGACTAACCAGCACCGCCCGGGACTCCTCCCCCTCCTGATCATCGGCCTGCTGGGAGGTCTGATGTCCGGACTCTTCGGCATCGGCGGTGGCATCATGATCGTGCCCGCCCTCGTGCTGCTTCTCGGCATGCCGCAGCGACTGGCCGCCGGCACCTCGGTCGCCGCCATCCTGCCCGCCGCGATCGTCGGCGCGACGAGCTATGCCGTCCAGGGGCATGTCGACTGGGTTGCGGCCGGGTTGCTCGCCGTCGGAGTCATCGGCGGCTCTCAGGTCGGCAGCATGCTGCTGGCCAAGCTGCCGATCAAGTTGCTGCAGTGGTTCTTCCTCTCGTTCCTGCTCGTGGTGATCGTGAGCCTCTGGTTCGTGGTTCCCGAGCGCGACAACGAGATCGGCATGACCCTGCTCACCGGAATTCTGCTGGCAGTGACGGGTTTCGTGACCGGCATCCTCTCCGGGCTGCTGGGCGTCGGCGGGGGGATCATCGTGGTCCCGGTGCTGATGTTCTTCTTCGGTGCGAACGACCTGGTGGCCAAGGGCACTTCGCTGCTGATGATGATTCCCGGCTCGCTATCCGGCACACTTGCGAACTGGCGTCGCCGCAACGTCGACTTGCGCGCCGCGCTGATCGTCGGGCTGGCCGCGAGTGTGATGTCGCCGTTCGGCACGCTTATCGCCGTCCGGATCGATCCCTTCTGGTCCAACGTGATGTTCTCGATCCTGCTCGCGCTCATTTTCGCCCAGTACCTGCAGCGCAAAATCGTCGACCGCCGCTCAGGCTTGCGCGGGTAGCAGGCGCGGGGCACACCTCGCTTTCGGTGGCGAGGCGTGCCAGGGTCAACCGTGACGGCCGGATGCGCCGCACGGCGACCCGGACACCCGCGCGGAAGGTGGATTCTGATGGCCGACACACACAACACCATCCCCGATGAAGGCATCGACGCCGAGGCCGCCTACCGGCTTGTGCACGACGAGACGATGCTCGATGGCAACGCACGACTGAATCTGGCGACCTTCGTGACCACCTGGATGGACGACTTCGCCGACAAGCTCTACGCGGACATGTTCGATAAGAACCTGATCAACAAAGACGAGTACCCGCAGACGGCGGCGATCGAAGAGCGGTCTTGGTGCATCATTGCCGACCTGTGGCACTCCCCCAACGCAGCCAACGCGATTGGAACCTCGACCGTCGGCTCCTCCGAGCATCCGATGCGCGACGGCCACGATCTGGCCAACTATGTCGACGAGAACACGATTGGCGTCGTCGCAATTCTCGGCGTCACGTACACGGGCAGCTACGAGCCGGTCGTCGAGATCTGAGCGGCGCTCGACGCCATTCAGGCGGCGACCGGCCACAACGTTCCTATTCACGTGGATGGGGCCTCCGGGCCCATGGTGGCCCCTTCGTGCAGCCTGATCTCGTATGGGACTTCCAACTCCCTCGGGTGCACTCCATCAACACCTCCGGCCACAAATACGGGCTGGTCTATCCGGGTCTCGGCTGGGTCGTCTGGCGCTCACTCGATGTGCTCCCCGACAAGCTGATCTTTCGGGTCAGCTATCGCGGCGGCGAAATGCCCATCCTGGCCTTGAATTTCTCGCGACCGGGCGCGCAAGTGTTGCTGCAGTATGACCTCTTTTTGAACCTCGGGCGCAACGGATATACGGCCATTCAGCAGGGCTCGCACGACATCACTCTGTTTCTCTCGGTGGGGATCGGCGCGATGGATGCCTTCCAGCTCGTCAGCGACGGAAGTGACATTCCCGTCTTCGCTTGGCAGCAAACCCCTGGTCAAACAGAGAACTGGAACCTCTGTCCCCTGTCAGACCGGCTGCGGATGAAGGGGTGGCAGGTGCCGGCCTATCCACGGCCCGACCATCTGGCCGACGTGACGGTGCGGCGCATTGTGGTGCGCAATGGGCTGAGCATGGACATCCGCCGACCTGCTGGCCGCCATCCAGGCCGAGACGGCCTTCCTCGACGCGCTCGAGGGCCCGATGTCGACGGAGCGCCCCTCCCCCGGCTTCCACCACTAACCCCTCGGTTCCTGTCCCGCGATTTGGAATTTCGGGGAATGTGCGGCGTGCCGCGCGCGCGACACGCTGTGCGGCATCCGTAAGTCCGAATCGCGGGACAGGGAACGGGAGCGCGATGCGGAGAGGTGTCGGGGCGGGCGGGGCCGGTTTGCGCGAGGCGGATGCCGCGGTGTTAGTTTGCGCGAGGCGGATGCCGAGGGGCCGGTTTGCACGACACGCCCGGAACGCGTAAGGTTGACCCCTGCTGCGCATATCTGTGCGTGCATTGCGAGCGTCGTATCCTCTCCCCTCTCGAAGTTCTGCTTTTCGAAGCTGTGCTGTGTGAAGTGAGCGGATGCTGTTCGCCGACAAGAGATCTTGGGAAGGGCACTCGCCCTTCGGTAGTGGAGGAAAACCATGGCAGCAACATGCCAGGTGACTGGAGCCGTTCCCGGCTTCGGACACAACATTTCGCACTCGCACCGACGCACCAAGCGTCGTTTCGACCCGAACATCCAGAAGAAGACGTACTTCGTTCCGTCGCTTCGCCGCAGCGTCACGCTGCAGCTTTCGGCAAAGGGAATCAAGGTTATTGATGCCCGTGGCATCGAGTCGGTCGTCAAAGACCTGCTCGCACGTGGGGAGAAAATCTAATGGCTAAGGCTCATGACGTACGTCCGATCATCAAGCTGCGTTCGACGGCAGGAACCGGTTACACCTACGTGACCAAGAAGAACCGTCGCAACAACCCCGACCGTCTCGTGCTCAAGAAGTACGATCCCGTAGTGCGCAAGCACGTTGACTTCCGTGAGGAGCGCTAAACATGGCTAAAAAGAGCATGATTGCCAAGAACAACCAGCGCAAGGTGATCGTTGAGCGCTACGCCGCCAAGCGCCTTGAGCTGAAGAAGGCTCTCGTCGACCCGGCTGGAACCGACGAGTCCCGCGAGGCCGCCCGCAAGGGCCTGCAGAAGCTTCCCCGTAACGCGTCTCCGGTGCGCCTGCGCAACCGCGACGCGGTTGACGGTCGTCCCCGTGGACACCTCAGCAAGTTCGGAATTTCGCGCGTGCGTTTCCGCGACATGGCACACCGCGGCGAACTGCCCGGCATCACCAAGTCCAGCTGGTAACGGCTGGGCGTCTACTTCGGTAGTCGCTCACGCATCGAAAGGGATGCCGACATTCGTCGGCATCCCTTTTCGCATCTGGGGCATGATTGCTGCCCGACGCCATGAGTTTGTCAGCCCTGGGCGAAATCTGGGCCAAATTCGGGCGAAACGCCGACAGAAATCGTTAGAAAACGCCGTAAATACGGGGAACTACACCGAACTCTGCTAGATTCAACGCGGTCGAACCGACCAGCGGAGTCGCTCCTTCCGAGCGTTTTCCGCCTCTCAAAATTGCTGTGTAAACAGACGAAGGTCCGAGGAGGACACTCAATGGCTGACAAGTCGCTGAACAAGACCGAGCTCGTTGCCAAGGTTGCCGCTGACTCCGGACAGAGCCAGGCCGCCGTTGACAGCGTTCTGAATGCATTCTTCGCAACCCTCGCCGACACCGTCGCCAACGACGGCAAGGTCACCATCCCGGGATGGCTCGGCGTCGAGCGCACGGCTACCGCCGCTCGCACCGGCCGCAACCCGCAGACCGGCGAAGAGATCGCCATTGCTGCTGGCCACCGCGTCAAGCTGACCGCTGGTAGCAAGCTCAAGGCTGCCGCCAAGTAGTCTCGAACTACTGACACGAGGGCGTCGACGCGAGTCGACGCCCTCTGCGTGTTTAACGCAGCTCGGCGTACTGGGTCAGCACCTGGGTGACTGCCTCGCGCGAGTTTGCGCAGGCTCGCGCGGTTCGCGCATGGTCTAGCGTGCGCCAACCGCCTGAATCTGCGCATCCGCGCAGGCGCCGGCGCGTGACGTCATCCCGGCGGCGCACACTCGATGCCCCGCAACCCGGCCCGACTCGTTCCTCTGCCCGTGCGGCGGGCTTTTGCCCAGGCTGCGGCGGTTAGGCTTGATTCGTGCTTCGTCTTGTTCGCATCATCGGTCCAGCCGTTCTTCTGTTGGCTGCGCTGTTGTCGACTCTGGCCGGGCTCGCCATCGGCGGGGGAGCAGCCGCCCAAGCCCTGGCCGATCCCGGAGCCGTGGTGCGCTGGGGCCTGCCGATCGCCAAGCTTCTGGTGAACGTCGGAGCTGCCGGCATGATCGGTGGCTTGGTACTGTCGCTCTTTGCGCTCAGCCCGAAAGAGCGCGAGTTCAATGCCGCGCTCGACGTGGCCGCGGCATCCGCAGCCTTCTTCACCGTGGCATCCGCTCTGACGGGCTTCTTCACGATGCTGCAGGTCACCAATGTGCCGTTGAGTTTCGATGACCGGTTCAGCGCGACGGCCGGCCAATTCTTCACTCAGATCGCCATCGGGCAGTCCTGGCTGATCACAACGCTGATCGGCGCCACACTCACCGTGCTGTGTTTCGCGGTACGCAATCACACGGCGCTCATCTTCGTGACCATCTTGTCGGTCGTGGCCCTTGTACCGATGGCCCAGCAAGGCCACGCAGCCGGCGCCTCAGGACACAACGCGGCCGTGACCGCACTCGGGCTGCACATTGCTTTCGCCGCCGTCTGGTTGGGTGGGCTTCTGACGATCATCCTTCTGCGCAAGCAATTGGGTGACAAACGTCTCATCACAGTGCTCGCCCGCTATTCGTCGGTTGCGTTGGTGTGCTTCATCGTCGTGGCTGTGTCGGGGTACGTCAGCGCCGCGCTTCGTGTGGGAACACTCGAGAACCTTCTCACCCCCTATGGGCTTCTCGTTCTGGCCAAGGTGGCCGCGTTGCTCGTTCTCGGCTGCTTCGGAGTGCTGCAGCGACGCTTCTTCATCGAGCGGATGCAGCAGAGCGCCTCGCCGACCCGGCCGTGGTTCTGGTGGCTGGTCGTGGGCGAACTCGGGTTCATGGGTGTGGCCTCCGGCGTCGCCGTCGCGCTGGCGAAGTCGGCCACACCCGTCGCGCAGGTCGTCGCGACCGAGATTCCGGCGGCGACTCCGGCACAGATTCTCACCGGCGATCCGCTGCCGCCCCCGCTCACCTTCGCGCGCTACTTCACCGAGTGGAACATCGACCTTGCCTGGGTTCTGTTCTGTGCCTTCGGAATCTTCTTCTACCTGGTTGGCGTGTGGCGACTGCGACGGCGTGGCGACAGCTGGCCGGTCTACCGCACGGTGCTGTGGGTTCTGGGCATGATCGCCCTGTTCTACATCACCAGCGGCGGCGTGAACGTCTACCAGAAGTACCTCTTTTCGACCCACATGCTCGCTCACATGGCGCTGACCATGTTGGTGCCGGTTCTGCTCGTGCCGGGGGCTCCTGTCACTCTCGCCATGCGCGCCATCCGGAAGCGCAAGGACGGCAGCCGCGGCGCCCGCGAATGGATTCTGCTGGCCGTGCACTCGAAGCCAGCCTCGATTCTCGCCAACCCGCTGGTCGCCGCCGGGATGTTCGTCGGCTCACTCTGGGTGTTCTACTACACGCCGCTGTTCCGCTGGGCGATGGTTGATCACATCGGTCATGAGTGGATGACGGTGCACTTTTTGATCACCGGATTCCTGTTCGTGCAGTCGCTGATCGGCATCGATCCCGTGCCGTACCGCCTGCCGTACCCGTTCCGGTTGTTGCTGCTGCTCGGCACGATGGCTTTCCATGCCTTCTTCGGCTTGGCGATCATGACCGGCACCGGGCTGTTCTTGGCCGATTGGTACGGCGCAATGGGCTGGGGCGCTGATGCGCTTGTCGACCAACAAGCGGGTGGTGGCATCGCCTGGAGCGTGGGAGAGCTTCCGACTATTGCGCTGGCGATCGCCGTGGCCATCCAATGGGGTCGCAGCGACGAGAAAGAGACCAAGCGGCTGGACCGCAACGCGGATCGCACCGGCGACGCCGAGCTGAACGCCTACAACGCACGCCTGGCCGGCCTGGCGGCGCGCGACCGGTAGTTCTGGGTCGTTCTCCGGTCGCGTCGGTGTTCTTGTTGGTGCTGATTTGGCGGTGGTCGGCGGCTTCCGCGGGCTAGCTCGCCGCGCGGGTTGGCTTCCGCGGGTTGACTCGCCGCGCCGTCGGATGCGACCTGTCCGGTGGTCAAGGCCTCGCGAGAGTGCAGTTGTTGGGCTCTCAGCGTGCGCGAAGCAACAACAACTGCACTCTCGCGGGGTAGTCGAGGGCTCGGGGTAGTCGTGGGCTCGGAGGGAGAGGGAGGGCGACGCGCGGGGTAGTCGAGGGCGAGCCTAGTGCAGCTGGATCGCGATCGAGCCATCCGGGCGGATGCCAACGCCCAGCCCAATCGCAAAGGGCACGTTCTCGTCACGCGTCGAGAGGTCGCCGTCATAGAGCGACTGCACGTCGACGACGATGTGGGCCTGACCCTCGGTGTCGGGCATCTCGAAATCCGTCTCACCGGCCGCCAGAGTCACCGGCGGGTAGTCGGCGATCGACCAGGTGGGCACGCCCTTGATGCGGTCATCGATGACGATGCCGAACGGGCAGTCCGAGGGCTGCAGCACCTCTTGGGTGGCGCAGGCGTCCAGAAACTTGTCGACCTCCGCCTGCACCTGCGAGATAAAACTGGCGTTCGGCTCGGCATCGACCGTGACATGCGTCACCGCGGTGCTCGTGACCGGCACCTTCTGCTCTGGCGCGGTGAGCAGAGCGGTATCGTGCTTGATCTCGTAGAGGTTCGGGGCGAACACGAGATAGCTGGCCTGATTCGAAAATGTGGCGGGGGCATCCGGCGCGGCGTGAGCGCGCGTGTCGAGCGTAAGCCCGTTCACCGTGAACAACGACTGGTGCGCCACGTCGACCTGGAGAACGCCAAGGGGGCTGGTCTCGAACCGCCAGCTGGTGAACACGCCGGCGAACACGCCGGTACTGCGCACCGTGAAATCCATGTTGGCTGGGGCCTTGTCGAGGGTAAACGCAAAGGAAACGGTGTGCAGGCCCGGCTCGCGTTCGGTATCGCTGACCAAACGGATGTCGTCCAGCGGGCTGAGCACTGAGCCGCGCAGCAACGTGGTCGGCAGGTCGGCCGGAAGACCCGCCTTCTTCAGTTCGGCGGCGGTGGGCATGACCCCGGGCAGTGAGAGAGCGCCGTGCGTGTCGGCCCGGGCTACCGCCGAGAGGTATTGCTGCACGAAACCGCCCGCGCTATAGAGGTCGCGGTTGAGTGAACCGATTGTCGCTCCGAGCGCGACAACGAGCAGAACCGCAATGATGACGATTCCGAGAATCGCTCGCCACCGACTCTGTCGCCCTGCGTTGCCCCCTGTGCTCACACCTCATCGTAACTGGGCCTCTCTGGCAGCGAGCCGTCAGACGACATCCAGGGTCGCACGGCCGTGCGTAACACGTGCCTGGTGGGGAGAACGCCAGCGGCAGTCGGCGCTGGCGGTTACAGTGGAATGTCCACTCCGCTATCGAAAGTTCACAGTGCCAGAGATCGCGCTCTCACCCGAACAAGCCACAGTGTTCGCTGCCATCGAGGGCACCAAGCAGAACCTGTTCATCACCGGACGTGCCGGCACCGGCAAGTCGACGCTGCTGAACCACCTGTCCTGGAACACGAGCAAGCAGATCGTGATTGCCGCACCCACGGGTGTGGCCGCGCTCAACGTGGGCGGTCAGACCATCCATTCGCTGTTTCGCCTGCCGATCGGCGTGATCGCCGACCACGTCATCGACCAGTCTGATCAGGTACGCAAACTGCTCAACACCATCGACACCCTGGTGATCGATGAGGTGTCGATGGTCAACGCCGACCTGATGGACGCGATCGACCGCAGCCTGCGCCAGGCCCGTCAGCGCCCCCACGACACCTTCGGGGGAGTGCAGATCGTGCTCTTCGGCGACCCGTATCAGCTGGCCCCGGTGCCCGGCGACGCCGATGAGCGCGCCTATTTCACAGACACCTACCGTTCGCTCTGGTTCTTCGACGCCAAAGTGTGGCGTGACGCCGAGCTGCGCATTTTCGAGTTGACCGAGATTCATCGGCAACATGATGCTGACTTCAAGCACATGCTCAACGCCGTGCGGCATGGCCAGGTCACGGCCGAGATCGCCGGTGCTCTCAATGCGGCCGGTGCCCGCACTCCGCCGAGCGACGGAGTGATCACCCTCGCCACGCGCAACGACGCGGTGAACCGCATCAACGCATCCGCTCTGAAGAAGCTCTCGGGGCGGTCACTCACCGCGAAGGCCGAGGTCACCGGGGAATTCGGTGGCCGCACCTACCCGGCCGATGAGACCCTCGAACTGAAGGTCGGCGCCCAGGTGATGTTCCTGCGCAACGATGCCGGCCATGAAGGCGGGCCGCGCTGGGTGAACGGCACGATCGGCACGGTGACCAAGATCGACGCGACGGTGTTCGTTGACATCGACGGCGAAACCCATGAGGTCGAACCGGCCGTGTGGGAGAAGTTCAAGTACACCTACAACCCCGCCACAAAGAAACTGAGCAAAGACGTCGTCGCCGAGTTCACCCAGTTTCCGCTGCGGTTGGCGTGGGCGGTGACGATCCACAAGTCGCAGGGGGCGACGTACGAGCGCGCGATCGTCGACCTGGGCGCCCGAGTCTTCAGCCCCGGACAGACCTACGTGGCCCTCAGCCGGCTGACCAGTCTCGACGGTCTCTACCTCAACCGACCACTGCGCCCGTCTGACATCATCGTCGACGAAAATGTGCAGCGTTTCATGCAGATCACGCGTCGCACGGGGGCGTGATTCTGAGGCGTGATGCAACCGTGACTGATCATTCCTGCGGATGACGTGGCCGACGTACCGGGCCGGATAGAATCCTTCAAGGATTAGCAGCTGCGCGGGGGTGCCATGAGTAAACATGAGAACGACAGGCGGCGGTTCGGCCTGCTCGCACTCGTGGTGGGTGCGTCGTTGCTACTGGCCGGCTGCACGCCGCCCGCGGGTGATGCGCCGGCGAGTCACAACGAGCCGGGCACGCCGTTTTCAGCCGAGGCCACGGCTGAGTTGGATGCCGCGCTGGCCGCGGCCATGACCCTGGCCGGGGCATCCGGTGCCGAGGTCGGCGTCTGGGCACCGTGGGCCGGCGAATGGACAAGCCTCGCCGGAACGACAACGGCCGGCGGTTCGCGACCGTTGAAAGCCGACATGACCTTCCGAATCGGCACGAACACCACCGCGATGACGTGCACCGTGCTGCTGAAGCTGGTCGATGAGAAGCGGGTGGCCCTGACCGACCCGGTGTCGAAGTACCTCACGCGCATGCCAGACATCGACGGCATCACCCTCGGGCAACTGTGTCAGGGAACGTCGGGACTGCCTGACTACTACGGCTCCCTCCACGGGCAGTTCGTGAATAATCCGCAGCGCCAGTGGCCGCCGCTCGAGGTGATTTCGGCCGGGATGGGGGCCGGTACGCCTGTGGCGCCGGGTTCGGCTTGGGCGAGTTCAACCACGGGGATCGTTCTGCTCGGCATGGCGCTGCAGGCCGCTACCAACACGGACTGGCCCACGCTGTACCAGAAGTACATTTTTGAGCCGTTGAACCTCACCGGCACCAGCTTCCCCGCGCCCGATGACCTGGTGATTCCCGGTTCGCACCCGAACGGCTACGCTGCGGCAATGGCCGCTGGTCAGCCTGTCTGTGAGACCAAACTCGACGAGACGTCACTGTCGAACTCGATGTTCGGAGTGGCCGGCGGTGTGATCTCAACCATTGGTGACATGAAGGTGTGGACGCAGGCGCTCGCCGAGGGGAGTCTGCTCTCGAAGAAGTCGGCGAAAGCTCAATGGGCCACGGTGCCCAGTCCGAACGGGCCCGAATGGAAAACCAACGGACTCGGAACCACGCAGGTCGGACCGCTGCGCGGCAGCTACGGCAGCATCCCGGGGTTCATCACCGCCGGCTTGTCCGACCCGTCCAGCGGTCTGACCATCGTCGTGATGCTCAACGATTCGACCGCGGGCGCAAACTTCGCGTACTCGCTCGCGCTGCAATTGGCCAGCATCGCCGCGGTGCAACCAGCGGTGAAAGGCCAGAAGGCTCCCGAGCTGGCCGTGCCGTGGAGCGCGGAGGACGCGGTAGCGGCAATGCAGGCCGCGGGGGTCTGCCCGACGCCGGTGCCCCCGCCAGCCGAGCCGACGGCCGAGCCGGCGCCGTAGCTGTGCCGTAGCTGTGCCGTAGCGGTGCCGTAACGGTGCCGTAGCTGTGCCGCGCCGCGGGCCGGGCGGAGCGGTTTAGTACCAGTTCATGGCCTGCGAGTGCGACCAGGCCGAGCACGGAGTGCCATACGAGCCCTTGATATAACCGAGTCCCCAGGCGATCTGGGTGGCCGCGTTGGTCGCCCAATCGTTGCCCGCTGATGCCATCTTGCTGCCCGGCAGTGCCTGGGGGATGCCGGTCGCGCCGCCGTCGGCGTTATAGGCCGTGTATGACCAGCCTGATTCCTTCTGCCAGAGCTGGTCGAGGCAGCTGAACTGCGAGCCATCCCACCCGTAGCTGGAGGCGGCCATGTCGCGTGCTGTCGCCCGGGCCGCGTCGGGAGAGTTGGCGGCTGCTTGGGCTGCGGCGGCTGCGGCGGCCTGGGCGGCGGCAGCTGCGGCGGCCTGCTCGGCGGCGACCCGGTCGGCCTCGGCGGCGGCGGCCTGGGCATTCTGGGCGGCGGTCGTGGTCTGTTTGGTGAGGCTGACGACCGCTTCGGCGTCAAGCGCTTTGTACTTCGAAAGGGAGGCGACCGACGAAACCAGGGGAGTGGCATCCGTCTTGCCCTGCACGGTGGTAATGACCGCAGTGGCCATGCTGATGGTGTTTTGCGCGCGCAGGTCGGCCTGGCCTTTGGCCAGCACGTCGTAGACGTCGGGGCCGGTGTGCGGAGCGATTGTCGAGGAGGTGACCAGGCTGCTGGGGGCTGCGAGACCGATACCGACGCCGGAGCCGACTACGAGCACGGATGCCGCGATAGCGGTCGAGGCGATGACCAGACGCGTGCGCCGGCTCTGGCGCTTCTCGGCGCTGATTCCCGTGCGGGTGAGGCGGGACAGGCGGGGGGCGTGGATGCCGTCGTTTTGGGCGTTCTCGTGCTGGGATTCTGCGTTCTGCATGTGTGTGGCGCAACCTTAGAGCGGCACAGACGCGGGCAGCTGCCTGATCGTGTCGCGAATCGTGGCGCACGGCCGGGGTGGCCAGGCGCGAAGTTTCCAGTGTTCACGAGCCATCTGGACGATTCCTCAGTTGTGGTCAGATCGACCGGGCCGGGGCCCGACAATCGCCTCAGCCGGGCTGGCGGTGCGCACGCAGAGTCACCGCGCCGATCCGCTCGACGACTGGCACGCAGCGGGGTGCGAGCCAAGCGGCCAGGGTCGCTGCTGGCAAAGTTCTGAGAAGTGCCTGACCGGGCACTATTTTGCTAGGAAAGGAGGCGCTGCGCGCCCGCCTGCGGCCCCGACGGCGGTGTATCGGTCGTGTCGTCCGGCGGCACCGGC